>NZ_BOPO01000108.1 GCF_017312725.1 Actinocatenispora comari
CGGCGCCAACTACCGCGCGCACCGCTTCACCCGCATCGTGGCCAGCCACGGCGCCCGCCACCAACGCATCCGACCGTTCACACCCCGACACAACGGCAAGGTCGAACGCTACAACCGCATCCTGGCCGACGAACTGCTCTACACCCGAGCGTGGTCCAGCGAAGCCGAACGCGCCGCCGCCATCGACGTATGGAACGTTCACTACAACTACCATCGAGCACACACCGCCATCGGAGACCGCCCACCAGCCTCACGGCTGCACGCAGGCGTCACCAACGTCATGACCCAGAACAGCTAGGGGTGCGAGATGGGCGTTCGTGCGTGGTGGCAGCGGCTGTGGCGCCGGTGGCGGCGACCCGATCCGGGCGCCGAGACCATCGGTTCGGTCCGCACCAGGGGCAAGGAGCAGATCGCGAAGTACGACACCCGCTTCCGCGGCAACAACCCGTTCTAGACCGGTCCGACGCGGACGGCCCCGTCGCTACCGGCCGGTGGCGCGGGGCTCGCCGCTGCCGGCGAGACGGTTGAGGTAGCGCTGTTCGGGGATGCTGCGGGTCAGCTCGGCGGCCCGCCGGAACTCGGCGCGCGCCTGCTCGGTACGGCCGAGCCGGGCCAGCAGGTGCCCGCGGGCGGCGTGCGCGCGGTGGCTGGTGTCGGGCAGCTGGTCGAGCAGGTCGAGCCCGGCGGCGGCACCGTGTACCTCGGCGGTGGCCACGGCGAGCCCGAGCGCGGTGGCGGGGGAAGGCTCGACGCGGTCGAGCATCCGGTACAGGGCGAGGATCTGCGGCCAGTCGGTGGCGGCGGCGTCGGGCGCCTCGTCGTGCACCGCGGCGATCGCGGCGCGCAGCTGGAAGGCACCGACGTACCCGACCGGCAGGGTGCGTTCCAGCAGCGCGACGCCCTCGTCGATCAGCGCGCGCTGCCAGCGGCCGCGGTCCTGCTCGTCGAGCGGTACCAGGTCGCCGGCGCGGTCCAGCCGGGCCGGGCTGCGGGCGTGGGTGAGCAGCAGCAGGGTGAGCAGGCCGGCGTTCTCCGGGTCGGCGGGGGCGCGGTGCAGCAGCGTACGGGCCAGCCGCACCGCCGTCTCGGCGAGCAGCGGATCGGTGGCCTGCGGGCCGTCGGCGGCGAGGTGGGCCCGGGTGTACAGCAGCGAGATGGCGTGCCGGACCGCGAGCATGCGCACCGGCAGCTCGGCCGGCGGTGCGGGCGCGAACCGGGCACCGGCCCGCTTGAGCGTCGCCTTCGCCCGGCTGATGCGCTGCGCCACCGTCGACTCCGGTACGAACAGTCCGGCGGCGATCTCGGCGGTGGTGAGGCCGGCGACGGCGCGCAGCATCAGCGCGAGCTGCGAGGTGGGGGTCAGCGCCGGATGCGCGCACAGCACGAACAGGTCGAGCATGTCGTCGCCGCTGGTCGGCACCTCGGCCGGGGCGGCGCCGTCGAGGCGGGCCGCCTTCTCCTCCCGCGCCCGGCGGGCGGCGTCGGAGCGTTGCTGGTCGACCAGTCGCCTCGATGCCACCCGCAGCAGCCAGCCGGCCGGGTTGTCCGGTACCCCGTCGCGCGGCCACTGCTGCGCCGCCGCGACCAGCGCCAGCTGTACGGCGTCCTCGCAGTCGGCGAAGCTGCCGTACCGCCGGGACAGGGCGGCGAGCACGTGCGGCGCCTCCTGCCGCCACACGTGCTCGTACCGCGCCTCGGACACCGCGTTCAGTCCTCGGGGCCGACGCTCATGACCGGCCGCAGCTCGACGGTCTCGCCGGGCCCGGCGAACAGTTCGGCGATCTGCTCGGCGCGTTCCTGGCTTTCCACGTCGATCAGGAAGAACCCGGCGAAGTGTTCCTTGCCCTCCGCGTACGGGCCGTCCGAGACGACCCGGTCGCCGTCGCGCCACCGGAACAGCCGGGAGGTGGCCGGCGCGCCGAGCGCCTCGGCGTGCACGAACTCGCCCCGCTCCATCACCTGGGCGAATCCGTCCTCGAAGTCCTTGTTCAGCCGCGTGCGCTGGGCTTCGGGCAGCGCCTGGTGCTCGGGCAGGTAGTCCGAGGTGGGGTGGCCCCAGGGCTGCGGGTTGGAGTGGATCAGGATGACGTACTTCATCGAGTGCTCCTTGACGCGTCGGATCGGTCCGGAGGCGCATCGCCTCCACCATCATGTCGGGGCCGGTCGCCGGGTTCTCGACATCGCCCGTCCTCGACGATCTCCGGATCCGCGATCTCGAAGATTTCTCCGCCGCGATGTCGAAGCGGGCGGCCGCAGCTTCGACCTACGGGCATGACACAGCATCGAAGCCAGCCCGACCCGGTCACCACCGAACTGATCGCCTGGATCCAGCAGGCCACCAACCGCATCTGCCGCTCCGTCGACGGGCTGACCGAGGAGCAGGTACGCACCCCGGCCGCGCGGTCCGGCTGGACCATCGCCGGCCTGGTCGGGCACGTACACGACTCGACCTGGTTCTGGCTGCACCACGTCATCGCCGGCAACCCGATGCAGTTTCGCGACGACGACGAGTGGGACAACGATCCGGACCTGCCGTTCCCGCAGCTGCTGGAGCGGTTGCGGGAGGACACGGCGCGCGGCCTGGCCGCGGTCGCCCCGCGGGACAGCACCGACGCGCCCGGCTGGTGGCCGGAGGGGGCCTGGGGCGGCTACCGGCAGGACACCGTGCTCGGCGTGCTGGTGCACCTGCTCAACGACAACGTCGCCCACACCGGGCACCTCGACCTGGCCCGGGAGGCCATCGACGGCGGCGTGTGGGACTACGCGATCAACGGCATCCGCCGCCCGGCCTGATCCGCGCCCCGGCAGCCGGTGCCGGGGTACGGAGGTCGCGACGGTGGGGTCAGCGGCGCATGGCGAGCATCGGGCACTCGAACGGGTCGCGGGCGGCCAGCCCCACCTGGTTGAGGTAGCGGATCACGATCGCGTACGAGCGGGGCAGTGACGTCTCGGTGTAGGGGATGTCCCTGCCCTCGCAGTACTCGCGCACGATGGCGCGGGCGCGGGCCAGGTAGGGCCGCGGCATGCTGGGGAACAGGTGGTGCTCGATCTGGTAGTTCAGCCCGCCCATCAGCGCGCTCGCCCAGAAACGCCCCCGGATGTTGCGCGAGGTTCGTACCTGCTTGGTGAAGAAGTCGAGTTTCTCGTTCGCGCCGACCACCGGCATGCCCTTGTGGTTGGGCGCGAACGACGCGCCCATGTAGACGCCGAAGACGGCAAGTTGCACACCGCAGAATGCGGCGGCCACGCCCGGCGACAGGAACACGAACGCCGGCACGATGAGCAGCGCCAGGTGCGCGGCGATCAACCCGATCTCGGTCCACCGGCCGGTGACCCTGCCGCGGCCGAACAGGAACCGGATCGAACTGACGTGCAGATTGACGCCTTCCAGGGTCAGCAGCGGAAAGAACGCATAGCCCTGGCGCCGGTTCATCATGGCCAGGAATCCGCGCTGGGCGGCGGCGTCCTCGGGCCGGAACGACACGACACCCGGAGCGATGTCGGGGTCCTTGCCGACCCGATTCGGATTCCCGTGATGCCGGGTGTGTTTTCCCATCCACCACGAGTAGCTGATGCCGACCAGCAGCGTCCCGAGCAGCCGCCCGACGCGGTCGTTGGCCGGTCCGGAGGCGAAGATCTGCCGATGCGACGCCTCGTGCGCCAGGAACGCGAACTGGGTGCACACGACGCCGAGCACGCCGGCGATCAGCAACTGCCACCACGAGTCGCCCAGCAGCGCGAAGCCGACACCAGCACCGGCGACGGTCAGGCACAGCACCGCGAACACCAGCGCGTAGAACCAGCGGGCGCGGCGGAGCAGACCCAGCTCCCGCACCACCCGTGCGACCGCCTGGTACGAGCCGGTGAACTCGGTTGCTCGTTCCGCGCGGTCCTGCGTCGTACCCGTACCTGACGTGGAAATAGCCGCTCCCTGGTTGTGTCGGGGCCGGCGCCGAACCGTTGTCCGGCGGCGCCCGTGGCTCGATAGCAGGAAAGGGGCGCCCGCCGAACGGACGCCCCTTTCGTCACGAATCAGACGACCGAGACTCGCACGGCCTGCGGGCCGCGATTGCCCGGCTCGACCTCGAACTCGACCCGAGCCGCCTCGTCCAGGCTGCGGTAACCGGAGCCCTGGATGGCGGAGAAATGAACGAACAGGTCCTCGCCGCCGTCGTCCGGGCTGATGAACCCGAAACCCTTGTCGGCATTGAACCACTTCACGGTGCCCTGAGGCATGTGTCTCCCTCGATATTGCCTTACGGCGCAGCACTGGCACGTACGCCGGTCAACGCACACGGCTCACGAAGAAATTCGAGAAAAGAAACCGCGCCCGCTGTCAATTCTTGCGAGCGCCCTCAAAAAAACGACCACAAAAACCGTGGAACCATGTCGAGTACAGCACGCGCGGCCGGCACCGTCAACCCGACGTGCCGATGTCACCGGACACGTGCCCCGGCATCCACCGCGGCCACCCGCCTTCGGTGTCGTCGCTGGTCGGGGCCACGCCGCGGGTGCGGGACCGGGCTGCATCCGACGCGGCCGGCAGGCACCTCACCGCTCTGTGCCGGTACCGGAGCGCATCGCGGTGATCTCGCCGACGCCGACCCCGTGCGTCCCGCAGGCCCGGACCGCCAGCGGCACGTAGACGGCGGCCGTCTGGTCCGGCGGGTACACCCGCAGCCCCCGCACCGTCGTCGGCTTGCACGTGCCGGCGGGAAGGTTGCCGACCTGCGGGTACCGGAACGCGGCGTGCGCGGTGCCGCCCGGCGCCAGCGTCACGCTCTGGTACCTGCCGCCCTGACGGCTCGCGGCGCTGCCGACCTGGCGCCCCTGGTCGCCGGTCACGAACGAGACACCCGGATAACCCGCGGTCACGCAGCTGCGCTCACCCCGGTTGGTGAAGACCAGCTGCACCTGCACCGAGCCCATCGCCCCGGTGCGCTGCCCGGTCGTGACGCGCAACTGGCCGGTCGTGCAGGTGGCGATGCCGTGCCCGGGGCTGCCGGCCGGTTCACCGGTCGCCGCCGAGGTCGCCGGGCTCGACGTGGCCGTACTCGGTGTCGCCGTTGCCGCCGGGTGCGCCGCGGTCGTGCTCGGCGTCGGTGCCGCGGTGTGCGTGCCCTCCGCCGAGGGCGAACCACCGCCGCCGGTGCAGCCCGCCGATCCGAGCAGTGCCACGCAACCGGCCGCCGCGCAGGCGACACTCCAGTTCCTGGTCCCGTGCGAGAGCTTCATGACTCCGCCTCCCCGGGCCCCGGGCGGCGCTCGTGCAGCCGCCCCGAGCGGTAGCTGCCTCCCTCTCTCGTACTGCCCGACTCGGGTGCGTTTCATGCACCGAGCCGTGCGTTCAGCCGACGCGCCTGCTGGTGTTGACGGTGCCCTGCGCGGCCGCGCAGAGGGTCTCGTCGGCGCCGACACCGGTGTAGAGCTCCACCCGGCAGACCGCCTGCCGGTCGGTGTGGGTGAGCACCGAGGCGACCGCGCGCAGCACGTCCGGGGTGCCCGGCCGCACGTAGTCGATGGCCAGGCCGCGGGTGAGCACCGCGGGGCCGAGCACGCTGCCGGCGGCGAACGTGATCGCGTTGTCCGCCGCGTACGCCAGCACCCCGCCGTGCACGTACCCGAACTGCTGGAGCAGGTCGTCGCGCAGCGGGATGCGCAGTTCGGCCATCCCCGGCGCGAACGCGATCAGCTCCGCGCCGAGCAGCCGGCTGAACGGTTGCGCGGCCAGTACCGCCCGCGCCTGGTCGAGAGAGATCGTCACGGCCGCGATTGTGCCCCGGCCCGCAAGCCCGCCGCGACCGCACGGCGGGCGGTGAAACGACATCGCCCGCCGGACCCGGGCCGGCGGTGGCTCGCGATCAGCCGGCGGGTCGCTTGTGGACGGTGCCGGAGCGCATGACGAAGTCGACCCGGCCGGTGACCTGGATGTCGGTGAACGGGTTGCCCGGCATCGCGACCACGTCGGCGATCTTGCCGGCGGCGAGCACGCCGACCTCGTCCAACCGCAGCAGTTCGGCGGCGACGCTGGTGGCGGCGCGCAGCGCCCGCAGCGGGCTGATCCCGGTCGAGACCATCGCGCCGAACTCCCGCCAGTTGTCCCGGTGCGGGAACATCCCGGCGTCGGTACCGAAGGCGATCTTGACGTCGCTGGCGGCCAGACTTTCGGCGGCGGCCTCCAGCTCGGCGCCGTAGCGCACGAACTTGGCGCGCTTGTACGGCGGCTTGCCCCGCCAGTACGCGTCGTCGCCGGCTCGGCGCGCGTCGGTGAGGATGGTGTACTGCGTCGGCACCAGGAAGACCCCGGCGTCCTCGATCATCGCCAGCCCCTCGGCGGAGACCAGGTTGCCGTGGTCGATGCTGCGCACCCCGGCCCGCACCGCGCGCCGGGCCGCCTCGTCGCCGTAGCAGTGCGGGGTGACCGGCACGCCGAGGTCGGCCGCGGTGGCGACCAGCGTGTCCATCTCCTGCTGGCTGTAGGTGGTGTGTTCGGATCGTCGGACGGCGAACTGAATCCGCCGGTCGCGGCGAACTTGATCCAGTCGGCGCCGGCCCGGATCTCCTGCCGCACCAGGGTACGGATCTCGTCCGGCCCGTCGGCGGTCGCGAACTCCAGCCCGCGGATGCCGGGCTGGTACTGGTCGGCGAGGTTGGCGCTGAAGTCACCGTGCCCGCCGCGGGCGGACAGGATGTGCGGCGCCACCAGCATCCGCGGCCCCCGTACCAACCCGGCGGCGATCGCGTTGCGCAGGTCGATGGTCGGATGGTCCACGTCGCCGCAGCCCAGATCGCGGATCGTGGTGAAGCCGTTGTCCAGCAAGGCTTCCAGGATCGGCAGCGCGCGCAGCGTCTTCGCCGGGCTGGACAGCGGCCCGAGCTCGAGCAGGTTCGGAGTCAACCCGACGTGGGTGTGGCAGTCGATGAATCCGGGCGTGAGGGTGTGCCCGGGCAGGTCGATGGTCTCGGCGCCGGGCGGCGCGTCGATCGTCTCGGCGATCCGCTCGATCCGGTCGCCGACGACCAGGACCTGCCGCGGCACCGCCGTGTCGGCGATCCCGTCCCACACGCTCGCCCCGGTGATCAGCGTCGCCGTCATCAGTCACCCCCGCCCTCGGCCGCCCCTGACGCTAGCGGCCCCGGCGCCCCGCCGACGGCGATACCGCAAAGACCCACACCGGCGCCGGTCAGAGGCTGCTGCCGGTGTTGTAGGCGTCGTTGAAGTGGGCGTAGAAGGCGTCGTACATGGCCTGGCTGTCCTCGACCTTGACCAGGATCTCGTCGTTGTAGCGCAGCGCGGACGCGGTCAGGTTGTGCGAACCGGTGAACACCAGGGTGCGGTCGGCGGTGGACCCGGCATACCGGCCGTAGACGATGATCGCCTTGTCGTGCACCGGGGAGGTGTGCACCGGGATCCCGGCGGCCTTGAGCGTCGACAGCGGCTGGCTGTCGATCGAGCCGACGTCCACCCAGGTGTGACAGCCCTGCTGGTGCAGCGACACGAGCTTGTTCACCACCGCCATCCGGCCGCTGGTGATCGACGCCTCCATCACCCGCACCCGGCAGCTGTCGTCGGCGTCGAGATAGTTCAGCCGGTTCACGACCAGATCGGTGGTCTGCTCGGGCGAGGCGTAGACCTGCACGTTGGAGGCGGCCGAACCGAAGTAGCCGCGCGGCGCGGAGGCGACGTAGAAGTCGTTGTCCGGGTACGAGTTCTCCGCCCACATCGGGTCCCACAGCTGCGTGCTGAACCCGTCGTACAGCGTCTTGTCGCCGTAGACGGTGAAGGAGTTGTTGAACTCGTTCGCGCCCGACGCGTAGGTCATGTTCGGCGAGCCGAACCAGGTCACCCACTGGTGCTGGGTGCCCGCGGCGTCCGCCGTCTGCGAGAACAGCATGTACTTGGCGTGCATCAGCCCGGTGGAACTGGTCGACAGGCAGCCCCCGCCGTACGCCAGCGACGCGCTCCCGTGGTCGCACCAGTGGTGGTTGGCGCCCAGCAACGTGGCGAGCGCGGCGGGAGAGTCGTCGGTGGACTTCTGGTCCTCGCCGTTGTGCACCGCGTACACGTGCACGCCGCGCGACACCGCGGCGGCGATCGCGTCGTACACGATGTTCGCGCTGATGGAGTAGAGCGCGATGCGGATGCTGGAGCCGGCCGGCGCGCCGTTGATCAGCGCGATCATCTTCTGCAGCTGGGCGGTGTCCTGCCCGCCGTGGTCGACCGGGTCGTTGAACACGATGTCCACCGGCGAGCTGCCGATGGTGGTACTGACGGGGGCCTGGCCGGCCGCGGCCGGGTCGGCGCCGAACAGCGTGCTGGCCAGCAGCGCCAGCGCGACCGCGCCGGCACGGATCGGATACCGCATCGTGGCCTCCCGACGTCCGAACTGAACTCTTCGTACACCGTTGGAAGGTTTATGTCGAGATGCGGGCGCTGACTGAAGGTGCCTGCCGTCGAGGAAACTCTGTTTCCAATCATCGTGTAGTTTGGAAACGTGACTTCCTCCTTCCCGTTCGACCTCGCCGGACTGCGGGCCGGGCTGCAGGCCCGGCTGCCGGGGCTGCGGCGCAGCGACGCCGCAGTGGTCCGGCTCGCGCTCGACGAGCCCACCTTCCTGGTGTCGGCCACCACTGCCGAGGCCGCCGAACGTGCCGGCGTCTCCCCGGCCACCGTCGTCCGGGCCGCCCGTGCGGTCGGCTACGACGGCTTCAGCGAGTTCAAGCTCGCCCTCGCCCGCGCCTCCGGCGGCGTCAGCATCTTCGTGCCGCCGCGGCAGCTGTCCGAGGCCGCCACCACCGGCGAGCTGCAGGAGGCGATCCTGTCCAGCCACGCCGCGAGCATCGCCGCGATCCGCGGCACCCTCGACACCGCCGAGCTGGAGCGCGCGGTGACGCTGCTCGACGGCGCCGGCCGGATCCTCGTCGCCGGGTCCGGCACCTCCGCGTCGGTCGCGCTCGACGCCGCGTTCCGGTTCACCTCGATCGGGCTGATCGCCCAGGCCTCCGCCGACCACCTGTCCGCGATGGTGGTGGCCCGGCTGCTGACCGCCGCTGACGTGCTGGTCGCCGTCAGCTACACCGGCGTGACGCCGCAGACGATGGACATCGTCGAGGCGGCCAAGGCCGCCGGCGCCCGCGTCGTCGCCGTCACGAGCTTCACCGCCTCGCCGCTGGCCCGCACCGCCGACGTCACGCTGATCGCCGGCGGCGAGAACCTCGGCCGGCAACTCGCCGCCGCCAGCAGCCGGCTGGCCCACCTCGCCGTCGTCGACCTGCTGCACGCCGCCGTCGCCCGGGCCGACATGGACCGCACCCGCCGGGCCGAGCGCCTCGGCATCGAGCTGCCCGACGGTACGGCGTGACGCCGCTCGTCGCGCGCCCGGACCGCGGCCGCGGAGCGCGCTGATGTCACCGGCGATCGGGCTGGTGCTCGCGGCCGCGGTGCTGCACGCGATCTGGAACCTGGCCGCCAAGCGGTACCACGGGGACGGGTCGGTGTTCGTGTGGAGCTACATGGTGCTCGGCGCGGTGCTGTGCCTGCCGCTGGCCCTGCTCGCCCTGGCCCGCGATCCCGGCGCCTGGTCGTGGCGGTTGCTGATCGGCCCGCTGGTCTCCGCGCTGATCCACATCGTCTACTCGCTGGTCCTGCAGGCCGGGTACCGGCGGGCCGAGCTGACGGTGGTCTACCCGGTCGCCCGCGGGGTCGGTCCGCTGCTGACCATGGTCGTGGCCGTCGCGGCGCTGGGGGAGCGGCCCGGCCTGCCGGCGCTCGCCGGTGCCGCGCTGGTGCTGGCCGGCATCACCGTGGTCACCACCCTCAAGCGCCAACACGCCGGACGCCCCCTCGCCAACGGCCTCGGGTACGGCGCCGCCACCGGCGCGATGATCGCCGCGTACACGCTGTGGGACGACCACGCCGTCACCCGCTGGGACATCGCCCCGATCGTGTACTTCGGGCTCGCGGTGACGATGCAGGCCGCGCTGCTGACCCCGGCCGCGGTGCGCCGCCGGGACGCGATCCGGCCGGCGCTCACCCGGCACTGGCGCGAGATCGCGACCGTCGCCGTGCTGTCCCCGGCCGCCTACATCCTGGTACTGGTCGCGATGCAGCGGCTGCCGGTGACGATCGTGGCGCCGGCCCGCGAGTCGTCCATCGTGGTCGGCTCGCTGCTCGCCTGGTGGCTGTTCGCCGAGGCGCAGCCGCTGCGCCGGGTCGCCGGCGCGCTGGTCGTGCTCACCGGCATCACCCTGATCGCGCTGGCCTGACAACCCGGGCCCCGCCCTCGCCGATCACGGCGACGCGGCGGGGTCGTACCCGGGCCGTACCCGGCCGGCGGGGAAGCGGGCGCGGCGCCACCGGTGGCTCGGCGCCGGGCCGGGCCCGCCGGGGCGCCGGCTACCGCGCCCGCGACGATCGGGCGGGCTCCGGTGACCGGGTACCGGCACGGGCCCCGTCGAGGAACACCGCGACCACGCCCGCGGCAGCCTCCTCGGCGCCGAGTTGGCCGTCCGCGACCATCCCGAGCGCGGCCTTGACGAGGCCGCTGAGCAGTTCGGTCAGCAGCTCCGGGGCGAGGCCGGGGCGCAGCACGCCGTCGGCGATCCCCCGCCGGAACAGGTCCCGTACCGGTTCGGTCAGCAGGGCGTCGACGTCGGGATGGTCGTCGGTGCTGGCCTGGCCGGCGGACAGCGCCACGTACTTGCTGCCGACCGCGATGAACCCGCGTACCAGCCGGGCGATGGCCTGGTCGACCGGGAGGCCCTGCAGATCCGCGTCCGCCACCCGGGCCGCGAGCTCCTCGACGCCGGTGGTGGCCATCGCGCGCAGCAGCGCCTCGCGGTTCGGGAAGTACCGGTAGAGCGTGGCGCGGCTGACCCCGGCGGCGCGCGCGACCTCGTTCATGCTCACGATCCGGCCCCGCTCGGCCAGGCTCGCCGCGGCGCTGTCGACGATCGCGGCCGCGGTGCGGTCCCGCAGGGCGTCCCCCTTGCTCATGGCCGCATCGTACCGGCAGGTTGACAAGAAGGTCTCGTTGTAAGACAGTGATGTCTCATAAAGAGACACTGATGGCCAGTTCAGAGGAGACGCCATGACCGCGGACAGCAGGTTCAGCGTGTACGGGAAGATGACCGCGAAGGCGGGCCAGCGCGACGAGCTCGTCGCGCGGCTGGCGGAGCTGCTGCGGCTCGACACCCCCGGCCTGGAGTGGTGCGGCATCCACACCGCACTCGACGACCCCGACACCATCTGGGTCACCGAGATCTGGACCGACCAGGTGACCCACGACGCCGAGACCCGGTCCGAGGCCGTCGTCGCGGCCACCGGCCGGGTGCTGGAGCTGGTGGCCGCGCCGCCCGAAGGCTCCTACGGCCGGGTCGCGCACCTGCACGACGTGCGCGCCGGCTAGCGGCACGTCAGGGGTGCAGGACGATCTTGCCGTGGGTGTGGCCCTGCTCCAGGTCACGGAACGCCTCGCGGACCGACTCCAGCGGGTAGGCGCGCGCGATCGGCACCTCCAGCTCGCCGCCGGCGGCCAGCCGGGCCAGCTCGCCCAGCACCACCGCGGACGCCGCCGAACCCTCGCCGTAGGTACGGGCGCCGACCTTCGCCGCCGCCTGCCAGTCGCGGATCGTGTCGATGCGCTCCGGCCGCACCCCCAACGACACCGCCAACTCGACGTACCCGTTGCCGATCGTGTCGATGAACGCGTCCACCCGACCGCCGGCCGCGGCCCGGATCCGGTCGCCGACCCCGTCCCCGTACGCCACCGGCACCACGCCGTGCTCGGCCAGCCAGCCGTGATTGCGGGTACTGGCCAGCCCGATCACCGTCGCTCCCCGCCGGCGCGCCAGCTGCACGGCCAGCGAGCCGACCCCGCCGGCCGCGCCGGACACCACGACGGTGTCCGACGGCGTGGGATCGGTGGCGAACACCGTCGCGTACGCGGTGGTACCGGCGACGTAGAGGGCCCCGGCGACATCCCAGGACAGGCCCCGCGGCCGGTGCACCACGTGCACGTCGTCGGCCACCACGTACTGCGCGTGGCTGGCCCGCCGGTGGGTGAAGCCGAGCACCTCGTCGCCGACCGCGAACCCGCGTACCTCCGAGCCGAGCGCGACCACCACCCCGGCCAGGTCGCTGCCCTGCCCGGAGGGGAACGTCGCCGGCCAGCGGGCGTGCAGCCCGCCAGAGCGGATGTGCGCCTCGCCCGGCTGGATGCCGGCCGCCCGGACCTCGACCAGCAGCTGGTCGGGTCCCGGCTCCGGGCGCGGCACGTCCTCGACGCGCAGCACGTCGACCCCGCCGTACTCGTGGAACCGCACCGCCTTCATCGCGCCGCCACCGCCTTCCTCGCGAGTACCGGCGCCCGCCGGCACCGTCGCCAACCTCGCCGGCGGGGGCTGGCTTCCCCCGAACGACGGTTCGAGACCCAGGTCACGAGGACGGCGGCGGGAAGTCCATCAGGCGCAGTTCGAGCATGGCGGCGAAGCGGGCGTCCGGGTCGGTCAGGTCGATGCCGCCGACCTCGGTGAGCCGCCGCAGCCGGTACCGGAACGTGTTCGGGTGGGTGTGCAGCGCCGCAGCGGCGGCGGCCACGTCGCCGAACGCGGTCAGCCACGCGTGCAGCGTCTCCACCAGGCAGGTGCGCCGCTTGGCGTCGTAGGCCAGCAGCCGCGCCACCGGACCGCTCGGTTGGTCGCCGCGGGCCGCGGCGAGGTCGGCCAGCTCGATCAGCAGCGCCTCGACGTGCACGTCGGCGATCCGGGCGACCCCGGTCGCCTCGCGACCGCGACGCAGTACCCGCAGCGCCCGGTCGGCGCCGGCCCGGGACCGGGCCAACCCGGCGTGGTCGTGCGCGACCGAACCGACCCCGACCAGCACCCGGCGGCTGCTGCCGATCCGGCCCAGAAACTCCCGGGTCACCCGTACCGCGCGCTGCTCGGCGTCGCCCCGGTCCGGCCGGCAGCCGACGATGCCGTACCCGACGTCGCCGATCAGCGCGACCGCCGACCGCGGGTACACCGCGCTCAGGTGCATCGAGAACGCGTCGGCCAGCCGCTGCCGCTCGGCGACCAGCTGGGCGTGCGTGGCGGTCAACCCCTCGTCCTCGGCGCGGCCGACCGGCGTGAGCGCCAGGACCAGGCAGCTCTGCTCGGCCAGCCCGAGCCGGGTCAGCGCGTCCGCGGCGCCGGGCCCGGCCTCCAGCGCGGTCGCGACCAGGTCGGCGCGCAGCCGGCGTTCCACGTCGGCGCCGGCGCGCAGCCGCAGCAGGTGCAGCGCGACGAGCTTCGCCGCGTCCCGCAACGCCTGGGTGCGCTCGGCCGACAGCGGGGAGCGCACCGCCGCCCAGATGGAGCCGAGGATCTCGTCGCCGGCGCGGATCGCCAGCGCCACCCGGGGCAGCGCGATCTCCGGCGGCTCGACCGGCATCGGCGCCACCGCGATCGGGTCGTCGCTGCGGTACAGCTCGTGGAACACGCCGCGCTCCTCCAGGACGCGGGTGAACCGCTGCGGCACCTGGCGACCCAGGATCGTGGCGATCCGGGACGGGTCGGCCTCGTCCTGCCGACCGGAGAAGGCGAGCACCCGCGAGTTGCGGTCCTCGATCGTGACCGGCGCATCCAGCAGCGTGGAGATCGCGTTGGCCAGCGCGAACAGGTCGCCGGAGGGCATCCCGCCGAGCGTCTCCGGGCCGGTGTCGCCCACGTCGCCCTCGGCGATCAGCGACCGCAGCATCGCCGCGAGCTGGGTCCAGGACGCGCCGCGGGTCAGACCCAGCAGCGCCACCCCGGACCGCCGTACCGCGGCGGAGAGCCGCTCGTCGGGCGCCACCGGCGCGCGGACCACCAGCCCGGCCGCGCCGTGCTCACCCAGTTCGGTCAGCAGCGCGGCGATCTCCGCCGGCTCGTGCATCCCGACGCCGAGCACCAGCGCGCGCCGGGGCGTCGCCGGCTCGTCGAGCGGGTCGTGGATGACCACCCCGCCGACCTCGTCGACCGACTCGGGGTCGCCCGCGACGAGCTCGAGCAGGGTCGCGCCGAGATCCTCCAGGATCCGGCCCAGGCTAGCCCGCGGTCGTCCGGCGGTCACGGCGACAAGCACGTCCCCGACGGTAGGGCGTGCGGCCGGGCCCGGGTTTGGGCGAGCATGACGAAATCCTAGGTGGACTTCGTCGACCCCGACAGGACCCGAACGTGTTCGAGTCCGGCCGGGGCGCCGCGACGAGGATCAGGCCGCGATCCACTCGGTACGGATGGTGACCGCGTCGAGCGCCTCGGCGATCGGGTCGACGCCGATGCCCGGCCCGGTCGGTACCGCGAGCTGCCCCTGGTCGAGCCGGAACGGCTCGGTCACGTCCCGGGCGTAGTAGCGGTCCGAGGCCGACGTGTCGCCGGGCAGCGTGAAGCCGGGCAGCGCCGCGAGCGCCAGGTTCGCCGCCCGACCGATCCCCGACTCCAGCATCCCGCCGCACCACACCGGCACGTCGTGGGCCACGCACACGTCGTGGATGCGCCGCGCCTCCAGGAACCCGCCGACCCGGCCGGGCTTGATGTTCACGATCGAACAGGCGCCCAGCGCGATCGCGTCCGCCGCGGCCCGCGCCGACACGATCGACTCGTCCAGGCAGATCGGTGTGGTCAGCTGCCGGGCCAGCTGGGCGTGGCCGAGCACGTCCTCCTCGTCCAGCGGCTGCTCGATCAGCAGCAGGTCGAACGGGTCGAGCCGGGCCAGGTGCCGGCCGTCGGTGCGGTGGTAGGCGGTGTTCGCGTCTACCTGCAGGGCCACGCCGTCGCCGAACCGTTCCCGTACCGCGCGGACCGGCTCGACGTCCCAGCCCGGCTCGATCTTCAGCTTGATCCGCAGGTACCCGGCGTCCAGGTAGCCGGCGACCGCGTCCAACAGCTGCGGGATCGACTCCATGATGCCCACCGACACGCCGCAGTCGACCCGGTCGCGTACCGCGCCCAGCTCCCGGGACAGCGGCACACCGCGGGCGCGCAGCTCGGCGTCGAGTACCGCGATCTCCAGCGCGGCCTTCGCCATCCGGTGCCCCTTGAACCCGGCCAGCGTCGGTGCCACCCGCGTCGCGTCCAGGTCACGGATCCGGCCCAGCGTCGGCACCAGGAACCGGCGCAGCACGTCGGCGCACGCCGCCACGTACTCCGAGCTGTACAGCGGATCGCTCATCGCGACGCACTCGCCCCAGCCCTCCGCCTCCGGCGTCACCACCCGCAGCAGCAGGATCTCGCGTACCTGCTGGGTGCCGAACGACGTCCGGAACGGCGCCACCAGCGGCATCTCGACGGTGCGCAGCTCCACCCCGGTCAGCTTCACGAATGCCCTCCTGTGTCGACGATGTAGCAGTCGCCGCGGTCGAACCCGCGGATGCGGCCACCGGCCGCGAGCAACCCACCGAGCACCTCGCGGACCGCCTCGCGCCAGCGCGCCGCGCAGGCCGGATCGGACCCGCGCAGCCCCTCGATGTCGCGCGGGACCGCCACCAGCACCGTCGGCGTCCCGGCGGTCGCCGGCTCCGGTTCACCGGTGGCAGAGCGGCGCAGCGCGTACCGGGCGCCTGCCGCCTCCTCGGCCGCCGCGTCGAACCGGCCCGGCGTACCGGCACAGGCCGCGACCACGCCCGGATCCTCCAGCCGCCACTCGATCAGCAGCCGGTCGGTCTCGTCGGCGCCGTTGAGCCCGTCGTGCATCGGCCCGTAGAAGTTCGCCAGGTACTCCACCGGGCGCGCGCCGAGCTTGCCGATGTTGAAGTACGCGTTGCGCCCCACCAGCGGATCGTAGGTCCACGCGATCTCGGCGATCCCGTGCCCCAACGCCCACGCCCGCTGGTGCACCTTCAACGCGAAACCGATGCTGCGCCCCCGGGTACGCGGCGAGACCCCGGCGATGTGGCTGTGCAGCGACCGGTGCGCCGGCGGGGCGAAGAACCCGACGCAGGCCCCCACCAGCTCGTCCCCGTCGAACGCGCCGGCGATGTAGTTGCCCGCCTTCGACATCGCGCGCACCAGCTCCACGCTGAGCGGCATGCTGTCCGGGCCGAACCGCCAGATCCGCTCGTACAGCTCGCACATCCGCTGCAGCTCGGCCATCCCGTCCAGGGCCCGCACGTACACCCCGGCCGAGGCCGCCGCCGCCTCGGCGGCCGCGATCGCCGCCGTCTCGGTACGTGCCGCCGACCCGTCCGCCGCGGCACCGGGATGCCGCGCCGCCCCGGCCAGATCCGTCCCCGCGCTCATCGACGCTCCTCCTTCGTCGGAGCTTCGAGGAGGCACCGGAGCGCACGATGCTCATGGTTCGCTCGCTCACGCTCGCTCATCGGAGCGCCCTCCTTCGTCGGAACCCCGATGCGGCTCGGCATCCGGTTCGTTCGCCGTCGCCCGCTCACCGCTGCTCCTCGCGCAGGAGGTCGGCGACCAGCTCCCGGAGCAGGGCCGTACGCCGGGGCAGCTCGTCGAGGCGCACGTGCTCGTGGTCGGCATGCGCGCCGCCGCCGACCGCGCCCAGCCCGTCCAGCGTCGGGGTGCCGACGCCGGCGGTGAAGTTGCCGTCCGAGGCGCCGCCGACCGCCGCCTGGCGCAGCGGGCCGACACCGAGCCGGTCGGCGACGGCGACCGCCCGCGCGTACAGGTCGGCGGAGGCGTCGGCGGCCAGCGGTGGCCGGTTCGGCCCGCCGGTCACCACGATCCGCGCCTCGGCCAGCCGCGGCGTCAACGCGTGCATCGCCTTGTCGACCCGCTCCTGCTCGGCGGCGCTGCGGACCCGCACGTCGACGGCGAACCGGCCGTGCGCGGCGACGGTGTTGGTGGTGGTACCGGCCTCGATCCGGGTCGGCGTCACCGTCGTACCGGCCGCCGCGTCACCCAGCTCGGCGACCGCGAGCACCTGGTACGCCGCCTCGATCGTCGCGCTCACCCCGCGTTCGGGTTCCAGCCCGGCGTGCGCGGCGCGCCCCTCGATCGCCACCTCGTACAGCGAGACGCCCTTGCGCTCGGTCTTCAGCGCGCCGCCGTCGGCGGACGCCTCCAGCACCAGGGCGGCGGCGCAGCCGCGCGCCTCGTCCTCGATCAGCGACCGCGACGACGGTGAGCCCAGCTCCTCGTCCCCGGTCACCAGCAGCGTCACGCCGTCGGGATCGGGCAGCGCGGCGAGCGCGTGGAACGCCATCACCACCCCGGCCTTCATGTCGAAGCAGCCCGGCCCGCGCAGCACCCCGTCACGCACCTCGAACGGGTGCGTGGCCAGCGATCCCTGCGGCCACACCGTGTCGTGGTGGCCGAGCACCAGCACCCGCGCTCGGGCACCGAACCGCCAGCGCAGATGGGTGCGCCCGGCCAGCACGATCCGCTCCGGTTCGGCGCCCAGCAGCCGGGTGCCCAGCGCCGCCACCAGTTCGGCGCTGCGGGCGACCGCGTCGAGATCGTCGGACGGGGACTCGCAGCGCACCAGCTGCTCGATGTCGGCGATCATCCGGACACCTTCGGGGTCGCGCGGGCACCGAAGTGCAGGTACGGCTCGCCGCTGGGCAACCGGTAGAACACCGCCGACATCCACGTCTGGGTACCGGGTGCGCGCAGCGCGAACAGGTCCTCGGTGACCGGCACCAGCGGGTACTCCTCGGTCTGGTCGGCGGCGAGTTCGGCCAGCGGGCCGGTGACGGTGTGCCGCAGCCGCAGCTCCCCGTCGGCCCGGAACACCTCGAGCCGGGCGCTGGCCCGCTCGTAGACGCCCACGTGCCGGCCCGGGTCGTACGACGGGGGCCGCGCCGGCGGGGCGAACGGTGCCGGCATGGCCACCCCGGCCAGTTCGGCGAAGATCTCCCGGTACAGGTCCTCGTACAGGTCGCGGGTGTTGCCGCCGTTGGTCAGCAGGGTGACGGCGACCCCCTGCTCGGGCAGCAGCCGCAGGAACGCCGACTGCCCGATCGTGTTGCCGTCGTGGCCGATCAGCCGGTGTCCGTCCCACCCGAACCGGATCCAGCCGAGCCCCCACGAGTCGCCCAGCGGGTACGGGTCGGGTACGTCGGTCTGGTGCTCGGTCATCGCCGCCGCGCACCGCTCGCCCAGCACCCGGGTGCCGTCGGCGGCCAGGCCGCCGGACAGGTGCATCGCGGCGAACGCGAGCACGTCGGCGGCCGAGGCGGTGATCAGCCCCGCCGGCCCCATCGAGCGCGGCAGCCCCCACACCGGCGCCGGCTGCGGATCGGCATCGCCCTCGGCCACGTGCCCCACCGCGGCGCGGAACAGCAGCGCCTCCTCCGGCAGGGTCGTGGTGTGGGCGAGGCCCAGCGGGGCGAACAAGCGTTCCCGCAGTGCCTGGTCCCAGGTCTGCCCGGTGAGCTTCTCGATCACCCGGCCGGCGAGCACAAACCCGGCGTTGCAGTAGGAGAACGTGACGCCGAGCGGATGGTTCTGCCCGACCGCGGCGAGCTCCTCGACGTAGCGGGCCACGCAGTCGTCGCCGCGGCCGGTGTCGGTGAACACGTCCCCGTCGACGCCGCTGGTGTGGGTCAGCAGCTGCCGCATCGTCACCTGCTTCGCCACCTCGGGGTCGCCGAGCCGCAGCTCCGGCAACACCTCGGCGACCGGGGCGTCGAGCTCCAGCTTGCCCTCGTCGACCAGCTGCATGACCACCGTGGCGGTCCACACCTTGCTGATCGAGCCGATCTGGAACAGCGTGTCGTCGCGTACCTCCACGCCGGTGGCGACGCTGGTGACGCCGTGGTGCGCGACCACCGGATCCTCGCCCAGGCGCAGGATCCCCAGCGTGGCGCCCGGTACCTTGTGCGCGGCGGCCAGCTCGGTCAGCCGGCGCTGCCAGTGCGCGGCGTCCAGCGCCGGTCGGCCGCGCCGCGCCGGCGGGGCCGCGTACCGCTCGACCCAGTCGACGACGCGGCGGTTCCAGTCGGCCCGGTGCGACGGCGCGCCGTCCAGGATGAACAGGTGCGACTCGTCCGGGTAGCGGACCAGCCGGGTCGGTACGCCCCGGGCCCGCAGCGCGCCGAACCACTGCTCGGCCTGCCCGACCGGGCACCGGTCGTCGTTCTCGCCCTGCACCAGCAGCGTCGGCGTCCGCACGTCCTGCACCCGGGTCAGCGGGGACAGCCGCGCGTAGCGGTCCGCGTCCTGCCACGGCACCCCGGACAGCTCCGCGGCGGCCAGGTAGTACCCCAGGTCGGAGGTGCCGGTCATGCTGGTCAGGTCGGCGACCACGCCGCCGGCGACCGCCGCGGCGAACCGCTGGTCGCGGCTGGTCAGGTAGCAGGTCATGTAGCCGCCGTAGCTGTAGCCGGTGACCGCCAGCCGGTCCGGGTCGGCCAGCCCCTCGGCGACCAGATCGTCGATCGGGGAGAGGAAGTCCGCGGCGTCCGCCTCGCCCCAGGCGCCGATCGCGGCGGTCAGGAACGCCTCACCGTAGCCGTCGCTGCCGCGCGGGTTGAGCAGCAGCACCGCCCAGCCGCGGTCGGCGAGCACCTGGTGGTACAGGTGGGCCGGGTCGGCGGCGCCGTTCCACGCGTTGTGCGGGCCGCCGTGGATGTCCAGCAGCAGCGGCAGCGGGCCGGAGCGTTCCCGGTCGCGTACCAGCCAGCCGTGCAGCACGGTGCCGTCCGGTGCGGTGAACTCGCGCTCCTCGCGCGGGTAGCGGACCGCGTCGGCGGGGCAGTGCTCGGTGTGCACGGTGATCTCTCCGGTGGCACGGTCGACGGTGCCGACCTCGCCGTACGAGGTCGAGGTGCCGACCACGAACGCCACCGTGTCACCGACCGCGGAGACGCCGGCGACGTTGCGGTCGCCGCCGACCAGCAGCCGCGGCGCGCCGCCGGCCAGCGGAACCTCGTAGAGATGAGTGGATCCGTTGTCCCGCACGCAGAACAGCACGCCGGTGTGGTCGGCCGTCGGCTGCGGGAGCGCTCCCGGATAGCCCGGCCCGCCGGGCATCACGTTGCGATCCAGCGGCCCGGCCAGGTTCAGCGGCTCGCCGCCCTCCAGCGGGATGCGCAGCAGTCCCGCGTTGCCCGCCCTGGTGTCGGTGCGGCCGACGGCGAGCAGCGCGTCGCCGGCCGGCGTGAAGCCGACCGTACCGAGCTGCCAGTCGGCGCCGCCGACCAGCACCGGCTTCGCGTTGCGCGCCACCGCATCCACCAGGTACGCACCGATGCGCAGGGTCAGGTCCGCGTCGGCGTCGCGCGCGGCGGGAAACGCCAGCCGGGTGCCGTCCGGCGACCAGGCCGGATCGCCGGCATGCCAGTCGCCGCCGGTGACGCGCCGCACCTCCCGGGTCGCCACGTCGACCACGTGCACGTGGGTACGCAGGGTGCGCAGCAGCCCCGCCCCGTCGGCCTTGCCGTCCAACCGGTCGGTCACGATCGGCGCCCGCTGCCGCGCCGCCGTCGCCTCCGTGTCCTCGCCGGGTACCGCGTGCAGATCGATCGGCGCGCCGAACGCGATGCGGGTACCGTCCGGGCTCCACACCGGGGTCCCGGCGCCGAGCGGCAGCGAGGTGAGCTGCTCGGCCTCGCCGCCGGCAACCGGCAGCAGCCACACCTGCGCCGGGCCGTCGGCGGCGCGCAGGAACGCCAGCCGGCTGCCGTCGGGGGAGAACACCGGCGCGCCGTCGGACTCGCCGAACGTCAGCTGCCGGGCCGGTTGCCCCGGTCGTACCAGCCACAGCGTGCGCCGGTCCCGGTCGGCGTCGCGCCGCACGGTTCGCAGCACGTACGCGATGCTGCCGTCCGGCGCCGCGGCGGGCTGTTCGGGCAGCGCCGTCGCGTACAGGTCGTCGATGCTCGGACGTCCGGCCATCTGGTCCTCCTCGTCAGCTGGCATGGGCGGTTCCGACCCGGGAACGGCCCACCACCTCGGTGCTACTCCAGCGTGTCGCTTCGCGCGCTCGGAAACCCTGTCCGGACAACCGAATTCGGTACCGGAGTGTCGGTGTCGCCGACAGCCGCGGCGAAGTGGCAGGCGGCCCGGTGCTCGCGCGAGGCGGCGACGGTCGCCGGATCGACCGTCGTGCAGATCGACCGGGCCTCCTCTACCAGCGGGCCGACCGGGCAGCGCGGATGGAACCGGCAGCCGGCCGGCGGTCGGTGCGGGTCGCCGGGTTCGGCGTCGGCGACCGGCGAGTCGGGCGCCGCCAGCAGCGAACCGTGCGCCGAGGGCGCCGCCTCGACGAGCTCCCGGGTGTACGGGTGCTGCGGGTCGGCGAGCAGCCGCTCCGCCGGGCCCACCTCGACGATGCGCCCCAGGTACAGCACGGCGACGTAGTCGCTGACGTAGCGCACCACGGCCAGGTTGTGCGAGATGAACAGCATCGTCAGCCCCAGCTCGCGCTGCAGCTCGCGCACCAGGTTGAGCACCGAACCCTGGACGGAGACGTCCAGCGCCGAGGTGATCTCGTCGGCGATGACCACCTCCGGCCGCGCCGCGAGCGCCCGGGCCAGCGCGATACGTTGCCGCTGCCCGCCGGACAGCTCACCCGGCAGCGCCCCGGAGCGGCCGGCGTCCAGCCCGACCAGTTCCAGCAGCCGCGCCACCTCGCCGTGCCGCGCCTTCCGGTCCCGGAACGCCTGCCGGCCACCGAACGCGCGGCGCGGCAGCGCCTCGGCGATCGACTCGCCGACCGTCATCCGCGGGTCCAGCGACGAGTACGGGTCCTGGAACACCAGCTGGACCGGCCGGCGACCGCGCGGCAGCCGGCGTACGTCGGTGCCGTCGAGCAGCACCCGCCCACCGGTCACCGGCGCCAGCCCCACCGCGGCGCGTGCCAGTGTCGACTTGCCCGACCCGGACTCGCCGACCAGGCCGACCACGCTGCCGGACGGCACCGTCAGCTCGACCCCGTCGACGGCGGTCAGCCCGGACCGGTGCGTGCCGTACCGCACCCGCACGTCCTCGAACGCCAGCGTGCTCATCGCGAGTCCTCCTTCACCGGAACCCCGATGCGGCGCCGAGTCGCACGGGTTCGCTCGCGTGCGCGCGCTCATCGTGATCCCTCCACCGAGATGCGGGCGTCGGTGGTGTCGGCGCCGGAGTCGGTGACCGGGTGCCAGCAGGCGAGCCGGTGGTCGTCGCCGACCGGCGTCAGCTGCGGATCCGCCGACCGGCACTCGTCCGTGGCGTACCGGCAGCGCTGCGCGAACGCGCACCCGGCCGGCAGCGCGGTCGGCTCCGGTGGCCGGCCGGCGATCACCCCCAGCGGCCGGTCGCGGTCGGCCGCGAGGTCGGGTACCACCGCGAGCAGCGCCCGGGTGTACGGGTGCCGGGCCCGCTCGGTGAGCTCCGCCGCGGGCAGGTCCTCGACGATGCGCCCGGCGTACATGACCAGGACCCGGTCGCAGGTCTGGGTCACCACGGCGATGTCGTGGCTGATCAGCAGGACCGCCGCGGCGGTGTCCCGGCGTACCTGGTCGAGCAGCCGCAGCACCTGGCGCTGCACCGTGACGTCCAGTGCGGTGGTCGGCTCGTCGGCGATGATCAGCCGGGGCGTACCCATCAGCCCCATCCCGATCATCGCCCGCTGCCGCATGCCGCCGGAGAACTCGTGCGGGTACTGGTGGGCCCGCTTCGCCGGCGCCGGCACCCGCACCTGCGCCAGCCGCTCGACCGCCCGGGCCAGCGCACCGCGCCGGCCGAGGCCCTGGTGCTCCTGCGCCACCTCGGCCAGCTGCCGGCCGATCCGCCGGGTCGGGTTGAACGAGGTGGTCGGGTCCTGGAACACCATCGCCAGCGAGGTGCCGAGCAGCGTGCGCAGCTCCCGCTCCGGGGCGGACAGCAACGGGCGGCCGGCGAACTCCAGCCGGTCGGCGGCCACCACACCGGGCCGTTCGATCAGCCGGGCGGCCGCGAGCGCGGTGAGGCTCTTGCCCGAGCCCGACTCGCCGACCACGCCGACCGCCTCGCCCGCGCCCAGCGTGAACGTCACGCCGCGCACCGGCTCGGCCCAACCCACCGCGGTCGGGAACCGTACCGACAGGCCCTCGACCCGCAGCACCGGATCGGTGTCGTCGGCCCCGGCCGGCACCGGCGCGGCCGGTGCGGACGTGCGCGACAGCAGCCGGCGCAGCGGCGTACGGTGCCCCAGCGCCGCGGCGATCGTCTCGCCGCACAGGTTGAACGCCAACCCCGCCACCACCACCGCGACACCCGGGCCGAGCGCCGCCGCCGGGTTGGTGTAGATCCGGTTCAGCCCGTCGCCCAGCAACCGACCCCAGTCGTACGACGGCGCCTGCACCCCGATGCCCAGGAACGACAGGCCGGCGAACGACAGCAGTGCCGCACCGGCGCCGATCGTCGCGTTGACCACCAGCGGCTCGGCGATGTTGGGCAGCACGTGCCGCACCAGTACCCGCAGCCGGCCGACGCCGGCGATCCGGGCCGCCGCCACGTAGTCGCGGCCGGCGACCGACGCCGACAGGGTCTGCGCGACCCGGGCGAAACCCGGTGCGGTGGCGAACCCGATCGCCAGCACCGCGCCGGTGGTACCCACGCCGAAGACGACCGCGAAGAACAGCGCGAGCAGCAGCCCCGGGAACGCGACCGCGATGTTGACGACGGCCACGATCACCCGGCCGGCGCGGCGCGGCAGCACCGCCGGGGCGGTACCCAGCAGGGTGCCGACGGTGACGCCGATCAGCATCGCGAGCAGCGCCAGCCCGATCGACAGCCGGGTCGCCACCAGCGTCCGGGCGAACAGGTCGCGGCCCAGCGCGTCGGTACCCAGCAGGTGCGCGCCGGACGGGCCCTGCTGGATGGCGTCGGTGTCCACCGCGGTCGCCTGGGCGCCCCAGACGAGCGGCGCCGCCACCGCCAGCGCCAGTACGAGCAGCAGCAGGACCACCGCGCACACCCCGAGCGGGGTGCGCAGGAGCGCGCGCAGCCGGCGCATCAGGCCTCCCGGATCGTCGAACGCGGATCGAGCACTCCGAGCAGTACGTCCACGACCAGGTTGACCAGCAGCACGCCGACCCCGTAGACGAGCACGATGCCCTGCACCATCGGGTAGTCCTTGGCCAGGATCGACGAGACGATCTTCGCGCCCAGGCCTGGCCAGGCGAACACGTTCTCGACCAGGATGGTGCCGGCCACCATCGAGGTGAGCATCAGCCCGGCGAGCGTCAGCGTCGCGGTCACCGCGTTCGGCAGCGCGTGTCGCAGGTAGATCCGGCGCGGCCGCAGCCGTTTCGCCCGTGCGGTGCGGACGAAGTCCTGGCCGAGCACCGCGAGCATCTCCACCCGCACGATGCGCGCCAGCACCGCGGCCGGGCCGACCGCGAGCGCCACCACCGGCAGCACGAACGACAGCGGCCCCTGTTGGCCGGCGACCGGGAACCAGTGCAGGTTCACCGCGAACAGGTACACCAGCGCCACCGCGAGCAGGAACTCCGGGATCGCGGCGAGCACCACCGCGCTCACCGCGAACCCGAGCTCGCCGCCGCGGCGCCGACCGCCCCGGGTCGCCACCGCCATCGTCACGCCCAGCGGCACCGCGATCAGCAGTACCAGCAGGAACGCCAGGACCGCGAGCTGCGCGGTGGCCGGCAGCCGCTGGCCGATCACGCTGGCCACCGACTCGTTGCTGGACACCGACACACCCAGGTCGCCGTGCACCAGGCCCTGCAGGTAGTGCCAGTACTGCACCGGCAGCGGGTCGTCCAGGCCCAGCAGCTCCCGCCGCGCCCGGACCACCGAGGCCGGCGCGTTCATCCCCAACGCCGCCCGTACCGGATCGCCCGGCACCAGGTGGATCATCAGGAACGACGCGGTCACCAGTACCCACAGCGAGATCGCGAACCGGCCGAGGCGGCGCAGCGCGAACAGCAGCCAGGGGCTGCGCCACGCCCGTACCGCGGTGGCCGGCAGCGCCGGTCGCAGCTCGGTGGTCATTCTCTGGTCCTCACTGGTACATGCGGATCGAGGCCGGGTCGATGCCGTCGTTGGAGACGAACTTCGCGTTCTTGCCGAACGTCGGCACCATCGAGTCCACATAGGACACCACGTCGACGTGCTGGTAGAGCGACTTCTCGGCCGCCGCCCAGTCGCCGCAGCCCTTGTTCCCGGCCATCGTCATGGCCTGCTGCACGTGCTTGGTGTAGTCGGCGTTGTCGATGTGCGAGAAGTTCGTGCCCTTCGGCGGTACCGCACCGGAGACGAACGGGACGATGGTGCTCGGCAGCCCGATGGTGATCGGCGACATCGACACGTCCCAGTTGCCGGAGCTGAACAGCACCTCGTTCAGCCCGGTACTGTCGATCGCCTTGAGCTTGACGTCCACGCCGAGCTTGTGCCAGGTCTGCTGCACCAGCTCCGCCGCGGCCGCCGCCGTCGACCCGATCCCGGTCTGGTAGAGCACGGTCAGCGACAGCTTCTTGCCGTCCTTGACCCGGGTACCGCCCGGCCCCACCGTCCAGCCGGCGGCCGTCAGCCCCGCCTTCGCCGCCGCCGCGTCGAACCCCGGTACGTTGCCCTGCACGGTGTCCGCCCGGCACGGGTCGGGTGTCACGGTCACCAGGCCGGTCGCGGTCTTGCCGTGCCCGTCGGTGAGCACCTTGCCCACCCGCGGCAGGTCCAGCGCCTGCACCAGCGCCTTGCGTACCGCCTCGTCCTTGGTCGCGCGGCCGGCCGCCTGGTTGAAGAACA
This sequence comes from Actinocatenispora comari, assembly GCF_017312725.1. GTDB lineage: Bacteria > Actinomycetota > Actinomycetes > Mycobacteriales > Micromonosporaceae > Actinocatenispora > Actinocatenispora comari. The sequence goes on from NZ_BOPO01000108.1 coordinate 25,657, forward strand.
GCTGCCCGAGCGGCGCCCGTACGTCGGCGTGGAACAGCTTCTGCGCCGACAGCCGCTGCTGGTCCGGGCCGTTGACCGACACCGCGTTCAGCTCCCCGGACAGCATCAGGTTCGCCGCGGTCGTCTCGTTGGGGATCACCTTCACGACGACCTTGTCCGGCAGCCCCTTCTGCTTCGGGTTCCAGTCGCCCGGACCCCAGGTGAACGCCTTGCGCCGGGTCAGCGTGTAGTGGTCGTTGGGTACCACCTCGGAGATCTTGAACATGCCGGTACCGGCGCCGCCCTTGGCGAGCAGCTTCGGGTCGTGCAGGCCCTTGCCGCACACGATCGACACCGAGCCGATGTTCAGCAGCAGGAACGGGTCCGGGCTGCCGCTGGTGACCGTCACCGTGTGGCTCGCCTCGTTCGCGGTGGCCTTGGTGCCCGGCATCACCCACAGCCCGGTCAGCGGCGACTTGTTCTTCGCATCGCCCAGGTAGCTGATGTTGTCGGCCACGTCCTTGGCGGTCAGCGGCGACCCGTCGTCGCAGGTCAGCCCGCGGCGCAGGGTGAACGTCGCGGTACGGGTGTCGGCCGTCCACTTCGCCGCCAACCCCGCCTGCACCGACCCGTCGTTCTGCACCTCGACCAGCCGGCTGTACAGGAAGCGGTCCACCCCGCGGGTCACCGACAGCGTGGTCAGCGTCGGGTCCAGGTTGCCCGGGTCGGTGGCCACCGACATGGTGAACGTCTTGCCGTCGGCCAGCGTGCCGCCCGATCCGGCGGCACCGCCGGTCGAGCAGCCGGTGAGCGCGAGCGCACCCACCCCGAGCAGACACACGACGGTACGTGCGGGCCTCATCGGCCACCTCCAGCCAGATCCGGAACGGGTACGGGTTGTTCCTGGCGCAGCTGCTCGACCGCGAGATGCCCGGCGGTACCGATCGCGGCGTCGATCGCCGGCTGCCGGTGTGCCAGGCTCGCCGCCCGGGTGAACACGGCGACCGCGTACGCCCGCCCGTCCGGGTAGGTGACCACGCCGGCCTCGTTGCGGACCGCCGGCAGCGTGCCGGTCTTCGCCGCCACCGTGACTCCGTCGGGGAAGCCGCTGCTGAGCCGGTGCGGCCAGATCTGCTCGGCCATGATCGCCCGGACCTGCGCGCACGCCTCGGGCGACGCGGCCCGGTCGGTCCAGATCGCGTCCAGCAGCGCGGTGATCTCGGCCGGCGTCGACGCCGTGGTACGGGTCGGGTCCAGCACCGCGAGCCGCCACACCTGCTCGGCCGACGCCGCCTCCAGTGCCGCGTCGGGGTCGGCGCCCGGCTCGATTCCCAGGTCGTGCGCCACCGAGGCGAACAGGTCGCCACAGCAACCGCGGATCCGGGTGTGCGTGAGGCCGAGGTCGGCCAGTACCGCGTCGACCGCCGCCTGCCCGACCCGGTGGAACACCACGTCGGTGGCGGCGTTGTCGCTCATCGTCAGCATGTTGCGGGCCAGGTCGCGCCAGCTCATCTGCACGTCGTCGGCGCACCCGGCGGTACCGATGCCACCGATCCGGTAGGGCGCCGTCACCGTCGCGCGCTCGCGCGGATCGAGCCGGCCCGCGGCCACCTCCCGCGCGTACGCCACCGCCACGGGGATCTTGAACACCGAGGCGAGCACCACCGGCTCGTCGGCGGCCACCGCGACGCTCGGCCCGTCCGGTACCCCGATCTCGCGGGCGTGCACGAACCCGGTGGCGCCGGCGGCGGTGAACACCGACCGGATCTCGGCGGAGATCACGACGACACCCGCGGATCGGCCCGGCCGGTGTGCAGGTACCGGGCCGGCCCGGAGCCGTTGCCGACGAACGCGTGCGGCAGGTGCATGCCGTGCTCCGGCTCGCGCGGCAGCAACGTGTCCCCGCGCCACCCCACCAGCTCCACCGTGGTCACCGGCTCGCCCAGCTCGACGAAGATGCCCTTCGGGGTGCGCTCCAACCAGATTCGGCCCTCGCCGTCCTGGCTGACCACCTGCTCGGCCACCGACGAGGAGTACGTGCCGACGAAACGGCTCGCGTCCACCGCCGGTGGCGCCTCCGCCGGTACCGGCATCGCCGGCAGCGTCACGCCGGCCAGCTCGCGCAGCACGGTGCCGACGATCTCGGTGTACAGCGGCATCGGGTTGCCGCCGTTGGTCAGCAGCGCCACCGCGACGTTCGCGCCCGGGACGATCCGCAGGAACGCGTTCTGCCCGATGGTCCCGCCGTCGTGGCCGACCACCGGGCCGCCGGGGAAGTCGAACAGCTCGAAGCCCAGCCCCCAGGCGTCGCCCATCAGCCCCAGGTCGGGCAGCTCCACCTGGCGCTCCCGCATCGCCCGGGCGCTCGCCTCGCTCAGCACCCTCGTACCGTCCGGGGCGGTGCCGTCGGCCAGGTGCATCCGGGCGAAGCCGAGCAGGTCGCGGGCCCGCATCGTCAGCATCGACCCGGCCGGCGCGTTCGACGGCGCCAGCGCCCACACCGGCGCCGGTACCGGATCCGCGTCGGGGGAGGGTGCGATGTGCCCGACCGCGGCCCGGTACATGATCGCCTCGTGCGGGCCGTGCGCGGTGTGCGTCAACCCCAGCGGCGTGATCAGCTGCTCGCGCAGGCACTGCTCGTACGGCTTGCCGCGCAGCACCTCCACCAGCCGGCCCAGCACGCAGAACCCGGCGTTGTTGTACGAGAACATCGCGCCCGGCGCGAACAGCTGCGGGTCGTCCGCCAGGGTCGCGACGAACTTCTCGACGCAGTCGTCGCCGCGGCCGGTGTCGGTGAAGATGTCACCCTCGAACCCGGCGACGTGGCACAGCAGCTGCCGTACGGTGATCGCCGCGGCCGCGTCCTCGTCGGCGATCCGGAACTCCGGCAGGTGGCTGCGTACCGTCGCGTCCAGCTCCAACCGGCCCTCGTCGACCAGCTGCATGATCATCGTCGCGGTCCACAGCTTCGTGATCGACCCGACCTGGAACACCGAGTCGGCCGTCGCCTCGACCCCGGTGGCCTTGCTCAGTACGCCCGACGCGGTGTCGACGACCTCGTCGCCCACCATGATCGCCACGGCCGCCGCGGGAACCCTGTTGTCGGCGAGCAGCTTCGGCAGCCGCTCCTCGACCCACCCGCCGACCTCTGACAGCTGGGACATGTCCGCTCCTTCGTCGCAGGATCCACCGACCCTAGGCGCGCCCAGCGCGGCTGAGTTCGTCCCGCAAGACAGGAGTCGCCGTGCCGTTTGGTGCCCCGCGACGAGGCGCGGGCACCGCCGATACGGCAGCGTCGGCGGCAGCGTGTCGGCTCGACAGCGCTCTGCTCAGCGGTGCTCGGCTCAGGGTTCTCGGCTCGGCGGTGCTCGGTTCAGGGGTGCTCGGTTCAGCGGGGTTCGGCGCGCAGCGGCCGGCCCGGGTAGGCGTCGGGCAGCAGCCCGCCGTCCCGCACCACCGGCTCCCCGCCGACCAGCAGGTGCACCACGCCCACCGAGGGACGTACGGAGTCCAGATACGTGGCGGTGTCGGTGATCCGCTCGGGATCGAGCACCACCACGTCCGCGTCCGCGCCGACGCCGAGGTGCCCCTTGGCCCGTGCCGCCGGCGCCGTCTCGTCCAGCACCCGCGCCGGCAGGTACGCGCAGCGTCGGAACGCCTCCGCCCAGCTCCAGGTGCCGGACTCGCGCACCATCGTGCGCAGCGACCGGGCGAACGTGCCCGCGGTACGCGGATGCGTCGAGCCGCCGGCCGGCAGCGGCCACTGCCGTGACTCCATGACCCCGTCGCCCCACAGCACCGGCATCGCGTCGCTCGCCACGATCGCGTCCGGGTACGCCAGCGAGCGCCGCAGCAGCGCCCGGTCGGCCTCGTCGCGCTCGTCCAGGAACTCCACGATGCACTCCGCGCCCGGATCGCGTTCCCGTACCTCCCGCAGCCGCGCCTCGTCCGCGATCCGCTCCCCGGTCTCGACCAGTACCAGGTTCGAGGCGGTGATGCCCCAGGCGGACAACCGCTCCGGCGCCAGGAAGTACGCGCCGACGCTGGTGCTGCCCGCCCCGTACGGGTAGGCCTCGACGGTGACGCGCGAGCCCGCCGACCGGGCCGCATCCAGCATCGCCAGCACCCGGTCGATGTGCCGGCGCGAGGTGCTGTTGACGTGGCAGTGGTGCATCGCCGCACCGGTCTCCGCCGCCGCGATCGCGATCTCCTCGGACCCGTCGACCGGTGTGGTGGGGTCCGCCTCGACCAGCTCCCGGACGTGCGTGTACGTCGGGGCCCCGGCCGCCGCGGCCAGCCGTGCCACGGCGAGGAACTCGGCCGGGTCGGTGCGCGGCGCGTACCCGAGCAGCACGCCGATGCCGAGCGCGCCGTCGGCCAGCTCCCGTTCCAGCAACCCCAGCCAGCGACGACGTTCCGGGGCCGACGAGGTGCGCTGCCAGCCCGGATCGCCCAGCAGCGCCAGCTGCGTCGCCAACCGCGCGTCCGGCTCGACGCCCAGGTGCGCCTGCGCGCGGGCCGCACCCCAGGACGCGGAGAACCCGTAGTGGAGCGGGCGACCCGCCGCCGCGGCGTCCGCGTACGCCCGCGCCACCGGCAGCAGCCCGGCCTCCAGGTCCAGCGCGGTGGTCACCCCGTCCAGCGCCTGCAGCCGCTGGCCGGCGATCGAGTGCACGTGGCTGTGCAGGTCGACGAACCCCGGCCCGACGATGCGCCCGGTCACGTCCAGCACCGTCGCGCCCGCCGGCACGGCCAGCCCGGTACCGACCGCGGCGACGGTGCCATCGCGGACCAGCACGTCGGCGACCCGGTCGGTGCCGGTACCGGGATCGATCACCCGCCCGTTGCGCAACAGTGTCTGCATCGCGCCAGTCTGCCCCGGTACCCGGCCGCCCGTTTCGGTCCTGCCGACGAATTCCGAGCGGCTACCCGGTCCGCCCCGACGAACCGGGTCGCCCGGCCCGGCTCACTCCTGCGGCAGCCAGTGGGCCGGGAAGTCCGGGTGGTGGTGGTACGCCCGGGCCAGCAGCGGCGCCACCACACCCGGTGCCGTGTCGAGCAGCTGCCGCTTGATCGCCAGCTCGGCCAGCACCCGGTCCGGCGCGTGCCGAACGATGTGGTCGGCGTTGGGCGCCGCGGCCAGATCGTCGGTCGAGTCCGCCAGCGACACCATCTCGTGCGCGTCGACGGCGTACACCCCGACGATCCCGCCCATCGCCACGGTCTCCCACGGCCCGGTCAGGGCGCGGCGGGCGAGCTGCTCGTCCTCGTCGAACCGGGCGCGCAGGAACTGGATCAGGTCGTACATCAGGGTTGGGTCACGTCGGACCGGATCCGGCCGTGGTCGGTGACGATGCGATGGTGGTACGGGCGGCCCGCGTCGTCCAGCCCGTCGTAGGTGCTGCGCGACGAACCGTCCGAGGCGGTGGTCACGCCGTCGGTGCGGGTCAGGATGCCGGTGGAGCGCAACCACTCCCGCCCGCGTGCGGTGGTCCGCCAGCCGTGCCGACCAGCGACCGCGGTGCGCACCACCCGCGCCATCTCGACCGTACCGGTCAGCGAGAAGTTCTGGTCGTCGGTGTAGGCGGCCGCGCTGTAGTCGACGCCCAGCGGGTAGGAGAAGTCGTGCTGGCTCGCCGCCACCCGACGACCGTCCACTGTGGACGTGGAGGTCTGCCGGCCGGTCACCGTCTGCCGGATCGACTGCGCCATCCCGGCCGCGGTCACGTCGTCGACGCTGCGGTACGACAGCGTCGATCGCACGGTGGTGCGCACCCGGCCGGCGGAGGTGTCCACGTAGCCGGCCGTCACGTCGTGCCGGGACGCCCGCACGTCGACCCGGGTTCCGTTGTCGGACAACGGGTTCTCGGTGGTCGTGGGATGCGCGCTCGCCGCCACCTGGTGCGTGGTCAGCGCACCCGACGTGCGGGCCGCGTGGTGATCGGTGTAGAGCAGTACGGTCGCCACCACGTCCCAGTTGTCGTTCGCACCGGGCACCGTGACCGCCAGGTCGTGACGGGCGCCGTCGACCAGCCGGCCGACGAACGGCGTCACGTCCAGCGTCTCCGGATACAGCGCGAACGTGCCGATCGCCGGTACCGGCCGCCACAGCGTCGGTACGATCCCGCCCGAGTAGATGTGCGGGAACGTGGTGACCGCGCCCGCCGCCGTGTCGTCCAGCGCGACGGCCGCCTCCCGGTAGGGTCCGTGCCCGCACATCCCGGCGTCCGGGTACCTCGCCGCCACGTCGTCGGGAACCGCGGAGAACCACTGCTCGTCGCAGCCGTTGCCCTTCAACGTCACCTCGACGGCGGCCCGGGTGATGTTGCGCGGCAGCCTGGACAGTCCGAAGTGGACCGTCTCACCGACCGGCTTCGCCTGCTGGGAGCCGAATCCGTACACCGCGTCCGGCGTGGTCGCGGCCGGGTGGCGCCGGTCGGCGACGTAGTAGGTCAGCGTCACCGTCTGCCGGTAGTTGCCGGTGTACACGTCGCTGACGTAGTTCCCGATCCCGCCCCGGAACGGCTGCGGCTGCCGCAGCAGCGCCGCGAACCTGGTCACGTCGGTGGCCACGTGGTAGGTGGTGGGCACCGCGCCGGACGGCTCCTCGGTGGTGCCGAACCACACCTCGGCGCCGCCGATCGTCAGGTCACCGCTGCGGTCGTACTGCCGGCCGCTGACCGTCACCGTCTGATCCAGGACGACCTTCGCCCACGGCCCCCGGCAGCCCGCCGGCGGCGCCAGCGTGCCGGAGTAGAACTGCTGACTGCCGTCCGCGGCGTTGGAGTCGAAGTCCTTCGCCAGCGTCACGGTGCAGTGCCGGCTGTCCGGCCGCGACACCGGCGGCGCCGCCACCACCGGATCGTCCGTACCGTCCTCGACGTACCCCGGCGCCGCCGCACCGCCCGGCGCCCCGGCTGCCGGGGCCGCTCCGCCGCCCGGCGCCGCCTGCGCCACGCCGGCGATCCCGCCGCCGGCCAGCAATCCGACCAGCGCGCCGACCGCCACGACCCGTCGCAACACCGACATCACCCCTCCCACCGCCGCAACCGCGCGCAGCATAGCGACAACCACCCCCAACCGACACCCTTCGTTCCGGCTCCCCGCATCGTCGGCGGGGATGGGCGCTCGAGCGTGGGGCGGTTGCGCGGGGTTGCGGGTGGGGTGCATGATCGACGCATGATCTTCACCAGGAAGGGCGGCGACGCCCAGGCGCGATGAGCGCCCCCGCGCGGTTGGACGCCGCGCTTCGTTCCCCTGCCTCCCGCACCAGCGCTGCCGGCCTTCGGCCGGGAACCGGCGACAGCCCGCGATCGGGCGCCGGCAACAGCCTTCGGCTCTGGCAGGAAGCAGTCGACATCCGGCAGGAGTGGCTCGGCCACGCGCTGCGCACCGATCCCGCCGACCGGCCCACCGCCGAACGTGCATTGCGCCGGATCTACGCCCGGATCGGCCGGCCGGTTCCACGCTTTCACTGGGTCGACTCGCCGCACGCGGCGCTGCCGTACCTCGACGGGCTGCCCACGATCGACGACCTCTACCAGGTGATCCGCCGGCCCGCGTCGGTCTCACCGCCGCTGGCCAGCGATCTGGCCATGGCCGCGTCCGGGTTGCGCGCCGCGCTCAGCGCGAGCGTGGACCGGGGCGATCCGGAGCTGGCACCGGCGCGTCCACCCAAGTCCAAGGACCCCTGGCCGATGCTGCCGCCACGCGAGGCGCTGGCCGCCGGCACGCCGCTGAACGTGGTGCTGCACCGCAGCGTGCACGGTGCGCTGCAGCGCAGTGTCGCCAAGGGATTCCGGGAACCGGTACGCGCCGCGTTGAGCCCCGGCCGGCCGCTGCCGGTGTGCTGGTACGGGCAGCACGACGTGCCGTGGATCGGTTACTACGACATGCTGCGACGGGTCGGTCTGGCCCGCTACCAGCCCGGCCCGCTGGCGCAGCTCGTCGACTGGGCCGACCTGGCCCGCTCCTGCGGTTGGTGGTGGCCCGGCGAACGGGTCTGCGTGGTCACCGAACGCCCGGAAACCCTTCGTACCGAACCGATCCCGGGCGCCTGGCACGACGAGGTACGGCTGCGTCCGGGTGGCGTCGCCTACCGGGACGGCTGGCACCCGCTGGTGCGGTGAACGACGGCTGATGCCGGCGGGCGGCCGGGTCGTGGCGGCGAGGTGCGGAGCCGCGACCCGGCCGGTCACCGAACGGGCCGGGCACCGAGCCGAAGGTGTTCGGCCGTTGATGGTCGGTCACCGACCGGTGAGTACCGCGGCAACCTGTGGGATCCGCGCCACGTAACCGGCGACCAGGGACCGCGCCACCGTGACGCTGTCGACGAGCGGATGCAGCGCGAACGCCGTCACCGCAGCCGATCGCGAGCCGCTCAGGGCGGCCGCGATGGTGGCCCGCTCGACGTTCTTGACCTGTGCCATCAGCCCGAGCTGGTGCAGGTCGGGCCGGCCGATGGCGAGCGGATGCACACCGTTGGCGTCGACCATGGTCGGTACCTCGACCACCGCGTCGTCCGGCAGACCGGCGATCGTGCCGTTGTTGCGGACGTTGAGGATCATGGTCTGCCGCTCGTTGCGGCTGATCGCGGTCATCACGCCCAGCGCGACCCCGGCGTACCCCTGATCGGCGGGGTCGGCCTCCGGGCGCCCGACGTGCCCGGTGCCGGCCGCGTCGCCCCGGGCCTCGGCCATGTAGGAGGCGCTGCGCCGGGCGACGGTGTCGCGCCACCGGTCGGCCACGCCGGCGCCCTGGCGGTGCGCGGCGCGGTAGAACTCGTCCTGGGTGCGCGCCAGGAAGTCGCCGCGAGTCTGGCCGGACTCGACGATCCGGCGCACCGCGTCCCGGTTGAAGTAGTAGTAGTACAGGTACTCGTTCGGGATGGAGCCGAGGGCGCGGATCCAGTCGAGCCCGAAGATCTCGCCCTCCTCCAGCGCGCCGAGCGCCGCGTCGTCGGCCAGCAGGCCGGGCAGCACGTCGCGCCCGTCGTGGTGGATGCCGCGCATCCAGCCGAGATGGTTGAGCCCGAGATAGTCGAGCCGCACCCGGGACTGGTCGAGCCCGAGCAGCTCGGCGACGCGCCGGCCGAGCCCGGACGGCGTGTCGCAGATGCCCAGTACCCGATCGCCCAGCACCGCCTGCATGGCCTCGGTGATGATGCCCGCGGGATTGGTGAAGTTCAGCACGTACGCATCCGGGGCGAGCTCGCGGATCACCCGCGCGGCCTCGACCATCACCGGCACGGTCCGGATCGCGTACGCGAGACCGCCGGGGCCGGTGGTCTCCTGCCCGAGCACGTTCAGGTCCAGCGCCACGTGCTCGTCGCACCGGCGCCCCTCGAGACCACCGACGCGCAGGGCGGCGAACACGAAGTCGCTGCCCTCGACCGCCGCGGGCAGGCTCGTGGTCGGCTTCACCAGCGGCGGGTCCGGGTACCCGGCGGCGAGCTCGGTGAGGATCGCGACCATCGTGTGCAGCCGCTGCTCGTCGAGGTCGTGGAGGGTGACCTCGTCGATGCGTGGGGAACCCTGGTCGCGCAGCAGCGCCTGGTAGACGTAGGGGGTGCGGAAACCGCCGCCGCCGAGGATGCTCAGCTTCACGCCACGACCACCTCTCCGCCGGCCCGGCGACACAGCGCCAGCGTCTGTTCCGGTGCCTCGGTGGTGGTCACGAGCACGTCGACGTCCTCGACCGAGCACAGCCGCAGCGCCCCCGAGCCGGGGAACTTGGCCTCGGAGGCGAGCAGCACGACCTTGTCCGAGGCGGCGATCATCGACTGCTTGATCGGCGCCTCGACGGCCATGTTGTCGACCACCGCGCCGTTGGCCCGCACCCCGGTGCAGGACAGGAACAGGATGTCGGCGCTGACCTGGCGCAGCGCCAGCTCGGCGATCGAGCCGACCAGGGTGCGGTAGTTGCGCCGCACCACGCCGCCGAGCAGCACCACCCGCACCGCCTCGTCGTCGCGCAGCTCGTCGAACACGGCGAGGTTGGAGGTGATGACGGTGATGTCGCGGCCGTGCAGCCGCCGGGCGAGCATCGGGGTGGTGGTACCGATGTCGAGCAGCACGACGCTGTGGTCGGGCACCATCGTGGCCGCCGCGTCGGCGAGCCGCACCTTGAGCTCGGCGTCGACCGTCTCGTCGAACGGCTCCTCGATCTCGCCGGGCCCGTTGTCCTGCATGGTGGCGCGCGGCTTGAGCACCGCCCCGCCGTAGGTACGGGTCAGCTCGCCGTTGCGGTCGAGGATCTCGAGGTCGCGGCGGATCGTCGACTCGCTGACCGACAGCTGCTCGGCGAGCTGGCGCACCGACGCCGCGCCGTCGGTCTGCAGTGCGCTGAGGATGTGGTTCTGCCGTTCCCGGAGGATCATGCGCCTCACTGTAGCCCAGGATGCGCGACATCGAGCAAACCTGGTCAGCAATCCTGCGCGGACTTAACAAAATTCGATCGTCAAGCTACTGTGACGCGCACGGCAGGTGCTCGGGTTTGCGTGACTTGCCGGTTCACGCGATCCGTCGAGCGCCTCCCGCGGACCCGCGACGACGAGGAGGGCCCGTGCCCGAACCACCCCCCGACCCCGGCGGCCTGCTGTTCGCCGGGCACGTGTTCTGCGACCTGGTGTTCACCGGGGTCGAAGCGCCGAAGCCGGGCGCCGAGGTCCACGCCGACGGCTTCGCCATCACCCCCGGCGGCGTGGCGAACCGGGCGGTCGCCGCGGCCCGATCGGGCGCGGCCACCACCATCGTCGGCCGCATCGGTGACGACCCGCTCGGCGCCCACGTCCGCGCCGTCCTCGCCGCCGAACCGCGGCTGGACAGCACGCTGCTGACCTCCGTACCCGGGCGGCAGACGCCGGTGAGCGTGGCGCTGACCGGGCCCGTCGACCGCAGCTTCGTCACCTACGAGGAACCGCTCGGGCCGATCGACCTGCCCGAGGGGGCGGGCCGGTTCGCGGCCGCCCACCTCGCCCTGGAAGACCCGTTCCCCGCCTGGGTCGGGCGGTTGCGCCGCAGCGGTACCAGCATCGTCGGGGGAGTCGGCTGGGACGACAGCGGGCGCTGGCCGACCGGGGTGCTCGACCGGCTCGCCGAGGTCGACGTGTTCGTGCCCAACGACGTCGAGGCGATGCGCTACACCCGCACCGACGACCCGGCGACCGCCGCGAAGCTGCTCGCGGAGCGGGTACCGCTGGTCGTGGTCACCTGCGGCCGCGACGGCGCCGTGGCCGTCGACTCCGCCACCGGCACCCTCACCCGTACGCCGGCGATCCCGGTCGAGGTGGTCGACCCGACCGGTGCCGGGGACGTGTTCGTCGCGACCCTCATGGCCGCCGCCCGCCACCCGTGGACGCTGTCCCAGCGGCTGCGCTACGCCACGCTGCACGCCGCCCTCTCGGTCACCGGGCACGGCGGCGCGCTCAGCGCACCCCGCCCGAGCGACCTCGCGGAGTTCCTGACCCGGCACCGCCCCGACGGCGACTGGGGCTTCCTGCACGCGCACCTCGAACACGACGCCTTCTTCGCAGCACGAGAGGACCGCAGATGACAAGGCCGCAGAGGACGAGGATCCGGACGATCCCGCTGCTGGTGGGTGCGGCGGTACTGGCGGCGGTGGCCGCCTGCGCACCCGGCCCGGCACCCCGCGCGAGCAACACCGCAAGCCTCGGCCCGGTCTCCAGGAACGTCGGGTCCGGCAAGATCACCCTGACGGTCTGGGACCAGAACACCGACAAGGGCATCGACGAGGCGCAGCAACAGCTCAACGCCGCGTTCCACCGCAAGCATCCGAACGTCACCATCAAGCGGGTCTCCCGCTCGTTCACCGATCTCAAGACCACCCTGAAGCTCGCGCTGTCCGGCGACAACCCGCCCGACGTCGTGCAGGCCAACCAGGGGTACCCGGACATGGGCGCGTTCGTCAAAGCCGGCCTGCTGCGCCCGATGAACGACTACGCCGACCTGTACGGCTGGCGCGACTACTACCCGTCCAGCCTGCTGAAGCTCAACTCCTTCTCCCGCGACGGGAAGACCTGGCAGGGCGGCGACCTGTACGGCGTCTCGCAGACCGGTGAGCTGGTCGGCCTCTACTACAACAAGTCGGTACTGGCCGAGGCCGGCATCCGCACGCCACCGAAGACGGTCGCCGAACTCACCGCGGACCTGAAGAAGGTCAAGGCGACCGGCAAGGTCCCGCTCGGCTACGGCGACGTCGACAAGTACCCGGGCATCCACCTGTACGGCTTCGTGCTCTCCGCGCTCGCCGGCCGTGCCAAGGTCAACGACCTGGTCAAGTCGTCCGGTGGCGCCTGGACGGACGCCAGCGAGGTCGACGCGGCGAAGACCATCCAGCGCTGGCAGCGCGCCGGCTACCTCACGCCCGGCGCGAACGGCATCAGCATCGACGACGCGGTCGCCTCGTTCGGCCAGGGCAAGTCCGGCTTCCTAGTCACCGGCACCTGGTACGAGGCGACCCTGCACGACAAGAACGTCGGCTTCACCGCGCTGACCCCGCCCGGGGCCGCCAACCAGGTCACCATGGGCGGCGAGGGGCTGTCCTGGTCGATCACCTCGAAGACCCGGCACGCCAACGCGGCCGCCGCCTACATCGACTTCATCGCCGGGCGCTCGTCGACCGCGACGCTGATCAAGAACGGCAACCTGCCGGTCGTGGTACCCGACAGCGACACCCCGCCCGCCGGCGTGGCCGCCGACATCACCCGCGAGTACCGGACCATCTCCAGGGCCAACGGCATCACGCCGTACCTGGACTACACCACGCCGACCTTCTACGACACGCTCACCGCCGCGGCGCAGGACCTCGTCGCCGGCCGGCTCACCCCGGCGGCGTTCTGCCAGAAACTGCAGGCCGACTACGCCGCCTTCGGCACGAGCAACCGATGACCGTGTCCCGGACCCGCCGCCCCGCACCGGCTCCCACCGGTGCCGGGCGGCGTGCCGGCCGCCGGACGCGGGGCCGCCGGCGCAGCCGCGTCGCGTACCTCTACATCCTGCCGGCGTTCGCCGTGTTCGCGGTGTTCCTGGGCTACCCGTTCCTGCAGACGATCCAGTACTCCTTCTACGACTGGGACGGGCTGTCGGCGGCGACCTGGGCCGGCGTCGCCAACTACGCCGCGGTGGTCACCGATCCGACGCTGCGCGCCGCGTTCGGTCACGCGCTGGTGCTGATGGTCTTCTACGCGGCACTGCCGATCGCGATCGCCCTGCTGCTGACCGCGCTGATCTCCCGGGCCCACCGGCTGCGCGCGATGAGCGTCTACCGCACCGTGCTGTTCGTGCCGCAGGTGATCGCCTCGGTGGTCGTCGCGACGATCTGGGTGTCGATCTACTCCCCGGACGGGCTGCTCAACGAGGGGCTGCGGCTGATCGGCCTCGGCTCGCTCGCCCGGGTGTGGCTCGCCGACTACTCGCTGGCGCTGGTCGCGGTCGGGTTCGTCGGCACCTGGCTCAACGTCGGGCTGTGCCTGGTGCTCTTCCTGTCCGGCGTCGGCAACATCCCACCCGTGCTGTACGAGGCGGCCCGCATCGACGGCGCCGGCCCGGTACGGGAGTTCTTCGCGATCACGCTGCCGTCGCTGCGCGGCCAGGTCGCCGTGGCGCTGACCCTCACCGTCACCTCGGCGCTCAAGACCTTCGACCTGGTCTACGTCACCACCTCCGGCGGGCCGGGCAACTCGACCACGGTGCCGGGATTCGAGGCGTACCACCGGGCCTTCGGTACCGGGCAGGTCGGCTCGGCGGCCGCCGTGGCGATCGCGCTCACCGTGGTGATCATGATCGTCACCGCCCTGATCCACCGGCTCAACCCGAAGGAGGTCGGATGAGACTGTCGGCGCGCGAGAAGACGCTCGACTACGTGGTGCTGACCGCCTTCGCGCTGTTCGCCGTGATCCCGCTGATCGGCGTGCTGTTCTCGGCGGTGACCCCGTCGTCGCGCAACCACGGCGGGTTCGCCCTGCCCACCCGGATCGACCTGGGCAACTTCGCCACCGCCTGGACCGAAGGGCACTTCGCCAGCTACCTGCTCGCCAGCGCGGTGGTCACGCTGGCCGTCGTGCTGCTGACCGCGATCCTCGCCGTACTCGCCGGGTTCGCCTTCGCGCGGCTGGACTTCGTCGGCGCCAACGTGCTGTTCTTCGTCCTGCTGGCCGGGTTGATGCTGCCGGAAGAGGCGTTCGTCATCCCGCTCTACTTCAACCTGCGCGACGTCGGCCTCACCGACACCTACGAGGCACTCATCCTGCCGCAGACCGCGCAGTCGCTGGGGTTCGCGGTCTTCTGGATGCGCAACCAGTTCCGGTCGTTTCCCGGCGAGATCATCGAGGCCGCCAAGCTCGACGGTGCCCGTGACGTCCGGATGCTCTGGCAGGTCATCGTGCCGCCCTCGATCGCCTCCATCGCGACGATGTGCGTGCTGGTCGCGATGTGGACCTGGAACGAGTTCCTGCTGCCGCTGGTACTGGTCACCAGCGAGAACCACCGCACCGCGCCGCTCGGGCTCGCCTTCTTCAAGGGCGCCCACCTCACCGACTACTCGCTGCTGTCGGCGGCCGGCGTGATCGTCGCGCTGCCCATCGTCGTCCTCTACGTCGTGCTCCAGAAGCGCTTCATCTCCGGCATGCTCACCGGGATCGGCACCCGGTGACCCGGGGCGTGCTGTCGTGGCGCGCCCGGTACGGCCGGAACCGCTTCGACGGCACGCCTCGGGCCCCGCTCGAGAAGGCAGGTCACGTCATGACACGGTTCCAGGCCACCCTCACCGCCGGCATCCTCGCCGCCGTCCTCGCGGTCACCGGCTCCGCCACCGCGGCGCAGGCCGCGCGCGCCACGTCCGGTTCCCTCACCGTCGACTTCGACCATCAGATCGCCACCTCCAGCAACCTGATGTTCGGCCTGTCGTCCTGGCCGAAGCTCGACCCGGCCTACGCCGGCGAGATCGCCGACGCCGGCGTCACCATCGTCCGCTCCGACGTGTACCTCTACGACATCGTGCCCAGCCGCGACGTTTTCGACCAGAGCCCCGCCGAGTGGAACTGGAACCCGGCCGATCCGACCGAGACGACGACCGACGGCGACGTCGACGCGTTCCGCGCCGCCGGCCTCGAGCACATGCTGATCATCCACGGCTTCCCGGAATGGATGGGCACCGAGGGCAGCGTGCCGTCCTGGGACGGCAGCGACGACTCGCTGCCGGTCACCGACTTCGACGCGCTGAAGGAGGCGTACAAGCAGGTCTTCGCGCACTACTGGGACCGGGTCGACTACTTCGAGATCGCCAACGAACCCGACCTGGAGATGTCCTACGACGAGTACGCCGACATCTACCGCGCCGCGCTCGCCGGCATGAACGAGGTCGGTACCGACACGCCGGTCGGGCCGCAGAGCGCCAGCGCCGACCCGGACTGGTACCAGCAGCTGCTGGCCGACCCGGGCATCGCGCCGGACGTGCGGTTCGCCGACTGGCACTCCTACGGCTCCACCTGGAACAGCGACGCCGGCGCCTGGCACGACGCCAGCGACGCGGCCGGGCGGCCCGACATGCCGCTGTTCGTCACCGAGTGGAACCACGACCCGTCGTTCGACGCCGACGACCCGCTCGACGGCGACAGCCCGCAGGCGATCTCGTACGCCGGGATGCGGTTGTCCGGCATGATGGATGCCGGCGTGACCGGCGCGATGCTCTTCGGCAGCAACGACGAGACCGGCTCCTACGACGCGTACCTGCGCCACCAGTTCCGTTTCATCGAGAGCGACGGCACCCTGACCCCGAAGGCGGCCACCTTCCGGCTGCTGTCCAGGGACATGGGCCTGGGCGTCGGCGAGAACGCCATCATGAACACGGCCGACGACGGGATCAGCGCGTCGTCGTCCGCGGTCACCGCCACCGGACGGGAGTCGGCGTGGGCGATGAACGACAGCGCCGCGACGGTGACCGTGTCGGTGACGCTGACCAACCTCGACGAGACCGGCACCGTCCGGCTCACCCACTACCTCGCAGGCCCCGACGACGATGCCACCGCGCCGACCCGGACCGAGACCGCGAACGTCGACGGCGGCACCGTGACGACCACGATCACCATGCCGCCCTACTCGGTCTACGGCCTCACCGTCGACTGACCGGCGCCGCGGCCGGGGATTCGTCGGTGCGGCTGAAGACGGTGAGCACCGACCCGTCGGGGTCGCGCAGCCACGCCACCCGCACGCCGTCGGTGTCCGACGACACGCCGTCGGCGTCGACCTCGAACGGCAGGTCCGCCGGCCCGAGGAACGCCACACCGCGCGACCGCAACGTGCGGACCGTCGTCCGCACGTCGGCGACCCGGAAGCTCGCCACCGGCCAGCTGGCCGTACCGGCGTCGGAGAACCCGGCGAGCAGGTAGATCACCGTGCCCTCGTCGGCGTGCAGCAGCCAGCCGCCCGGGGTCGGCTCACCGGCCAGGCCCAGTCCGCCCTGGTAGAACTCGCGTGCCCGGTCCAGATCGCTGACCGCGATGATCGGTCCCACGTGCATCGGAACTCTCCCTTCGGCGTACCCGCGACCGTCCTCAGCCGACGTCGTAGGTCAGGTGAGTGGCGGTGGAGGTGGCCAGCACGCTGCGCTGTACCAGGGTGCGCCCGGCGCCGGGGACGAACAGCGGCGTGCCGGCACCCAGTACCACCGGGGCCAGGTGCAGCGACAGCACGTCGACCAGGCCGGCGGCCAGCGCCGAGCCGACGGTGGCGCCGCCGCCCATCAGAATCACGTCGAGGTCGGTGCCGCGTACCGCCGAGGCGGCCTCGGCGCGCTGCCGGGCCGCGGCGACGGCGTCGGCCAGCCCGGTGGTGACGAACGTCCAGTCGAGGTCGGCCAGCCGCACCGACTCCGGCCGTGTGCTTGTCACGACGACGAACGCCGGCTTGCCGACCTCGGCGGCGCCGTAGCCGACCTCGTCGTCCCAGCCGCCCGGCCCGTCCACCACGTCGAACAGCCGGCGGCCGAGCACTACCGCGCCGGAGCGGGCGTTCCCGTCCCGAAGCACCTGCCGGTCGTCCGGGTCGTCGGAGAAAGCCCAACTGTGCAACGGCTCCCCACCGGTACCGAGACCGCTGGTCGGACCGGCGTCGGGACCGGTGACGAAGCCGTCGAGCGACATCGAGATGTCCGCAATGATTCGCGTCATACCGGTACCGACGACGCCCGCGCCCGGAACTCATCGCCGGTCGGGACCTGCGTCGCCTCGACAGCGGGTGGCGGTACGAGTTCGTGCCGGTGTCCGACGACACGGACACCGGCACGGCTCGTCTCAGGTGGTGGCTAGACCAGCGGCAGCTGCCACCGCTGCCACTGGCCACCGTTGCAGGGGGCCGCGCGCAACCCCTTGCCGCTGGTGTCGTCCAGGCAGTAACCGGTGTAGACGTTCCGCAACTCCGCCCAGGCTCCGTACCAGGTGACCCGCCACACCTGGTAGTCCAGTCCGTTGCAGGTGACCAGCCGCAGACCCTTGCTGCTGTCGTCCAGGCAGGTGGACGTCATGGCGTTCTTGAACGTGTCCCGTTGCGTCGCCACGGTCGTGGTGACCCAGGACTGGGCACTGCCGTAGGCGCAGGTACTCGGGTACGGCGCCGTCATGCTGCTGGCCACCCCGACACAGCGCCCGGTCCACTCGTTGTGGAGTTTGCGTATCGAGGAGGCCTGCGCGGCCTGGCTGGTCACCATCACCAACGCGACGAACGCGACCGCCACCAGCACCGTGAGCCGCAGCAACCTGCCACCCATCCTGGTCGGCGCCGTGATGCGAAGCTGCATGGCTTCTCCTTCGTGGTCGTACGAATCGGTGCCGCCCATCCTGTGCGCCGGCGAGGCGCCGCTCCAGGTGCTTCAGCCAGGCCTGAAACAGGACACGGCCAGAAACGGAGTCATCCGGTGCCCCGACGACGGCTACAGTGGCGGCGTGCCGGATCGCAGCGACGTGTCGAGGTGCGATGCGAGCGGTGAGTCTCGCGACGAGCTGGCGGAAAGCCTCAGGTTTCAGGGCGACGTCGAAACCGACCGTGGTCGCTGGCAGCTCTACCGACAGGCACTGGGATCCGAGGACCACCATCCGCTGCTGCTGGCGGCGCTGCGGCACGAACCCGATCCGCAGCTGGTCCTGTCCGTTGCCTATCTGGCGATCTCGATGCTGCCCGACGCGCTGCACCCGGCATGGACGTCGGTAGTGCCAGAACTCTTGCGGCACAAGGCAGCGGAGAGATCGGCCGAGGTCTCCATGCTGCGACGAGCAGTCGTGGGGCGGCTGGCGTCCGAGGAGATCGAGCCGACCAGCTGGACGAACTGGCTGCAACTGCGTATGGCCTCTCAGGCAATCGACCGCGCGATTGTCGACGACCTGGCCGACAACGGGCGCACCAAGCGGATCCGCAATGCCGCCACTCTCCGTTCCCGCTCGTTGGCGGCCGTGCGCACCGATGCTGGCGGGCACGCCGGCGAGTCCCTGGGTGATGTTCAGCTCGACGGGATACTGCCGACCGCGAGCGGCTGCTCCGACGAAAACAAGACGGTCAACGGCTCCGTTGTCGTCTCGTGCCGAGACCTGACGGCCGAGTGGCAACCCACCGTCACCGAACCTGTCGATTCGACAGGGCTGGTATGACGTCGTGCCGCGGTCGGGCTAGAGGTGGATGCCGATGCCGCCGCGGCGGGGGTCGCCGCCGGCGCCGGTGCGGCCGACGGCGGAGGCGCCGCCGAAGTAGTGGTCCAGGTCGGGCCAGCGGTGGATCTGGTAGCCGGCGTCGGCGAGGGCGGCGAGTTCGTCGTCGGGTACCCCGGGTTCGGCGTGCGCGGTGCCGGCGACGACGTGGAAGCGGGCCCGGCCGATCGCGGTTTCCGGGTCGAGCCCGTCGACGAGCACGCCGAGCAGGGTGTGCGCCAGCGCGGTACGGATCCGGGACGCCCCGGCGGCACCCACCGCGAGCAGCAGGTCCCCGTGCGGCCCGGGAGCGGGCGACGGCTCGGCGCCTGCCCCGGCCTCCGAACCGGGAACGGAACGGGAGCCGGCGTCGGAGCGGGAGCCGTCGCCGGGTACCGGGATCGGGGCGGTGACGTCGCCCAGCTCGGCGACCGACTCGCGGGCGGTGGGCTGGTCGGGGCCGAACACCGTACTGACCTCGACCCGGGTGTCGTCGGGCAGCCCGGCGCCGGGCGAGGTGGCGCTGCCGGTACCGGTGGGCACCTCGGCGGCGACGCCGGTGTGGGCCCGACCGGCTTCGGTGGCGGTGACCACCAGCGGGCACATCATGCTGTTCATCCGGGCGCCGGGCGGCAGCGCGCCGATGATCAGTTCGCCCTCGCCGAGCATCGAGTTGAGGTGCACGCCAAGGCCGGGCAGCCAGACGGCGGCGCCGAGGCCGAGGGTGGTGGTGACGACGCAGGCGTTGCCGTCCGGGTCGACCACGGAGATGTTGGTGGTGTCGCCGAGCCGTTGCAGGGCATGGTCGCGCAGCGCGTCGGCGAGCAGCACCGCCCGGCGGGTACGGTCCGCGCCGAGCACCGCGCCGTCGAGCGCGGCGAGGGTGTCGATGGTGTGGTTGAGGTCGTCGCTCCGGCCGTACACGTGCGCGTCGGCGAAGCCGGCATGGCCGACCGGCAGCTCCAGCACCCGGTACTCGGCCAGGTCGGCGGGGCCGAGCGCGCCGCCGCCGGCTCGTACGGTGTCGATCATGGCGCGGCCGACCGGGCCGGTGTAGAAGGCGTCGGGTCCCTCGTCGCGCAGGATGGCCATCGCCTTGTCCAGGCCGGGGTGGCGCAGCACCTCGCCGCCGTCGAGCAGCCGGCCGCGCGGCGCGTACGCCTGGGCGCCGTCGGCGGGCAGCATCGCCGGGGCGAGCGCGCGCAGCGTGTGTGCCTGTGCGGCGGGCAGTTCGGTACCGCGGCGGGCCAGGTCGACGGCCGGCGCCACCACGCTGGACCAGGGCAGCCGGCCCCAGCGGGAGTGCAGCGCGCCGCAGCCGGCGGTCACGCCGGGCACGGCGACGCTGGAGGCGCCGATCTCGTACGGGATGGGCACGGTGCCGAGCGTGATCGACACGGGCGTCATCGGCGTCGGGGTCACGTCGCCGTCCAGCCCCGGTACCGCGACGAAGAAGTCCAGGCAGGTCACGGTGCGGTGCTCGGCGTCGTAGTAGGTGGCGAAGCCGCCGCCGGCGAGGCCGGTCAGGACGGTCTCGGCGGCGCAGCTGGCCAGTACCGCGGCGACCGCCGCATCGGCGGCCGAGCCGCCCGCGGCCAGGATGGACAGGCCGGCCTGGGCGGTGGCCGGATGTCCGGCGGCGATACCGGCTGGCGTGACACTCGCCTCCTCGACGTGCGGCAGCCGGCGAGGCGGTGCGATCGCCGCACCGGTCTCGGGCGCGGTCGCGCCGGCAGGCGGGGCTGCCGATGACTTTCCAGGTCGGGCACGCCTGACCCATCCAGGAGACATTGCGTGTCCTGGCAAGCACGATACGTGCAGTGGATGGCGTGCGCGGCCGGGTGGCCATAACATCGGCGGCCAGGCGCAAAGCATGAAGAATTCTCACGAACGATCGAGCGGCGGAGGTGGCGGTGGTCGACGATCGGCTGCCCACCCGGGTACGGGTCGGCTACGCGCTGGGCTCGCTCGCCACCGGCGCGTTCGGCACCGTGCCCGGCCTGCTCCTGCTGCCCTACCTGACCGACACGCTCGGCGTCGCCGCCGGCCTCGGCGGCATCCTCGTGTTGCTGCCCAAGGCGTGGGACATCGTCGCCAACCCGCTGGCCGGGCGGCTCTCGGACCGCACCGTGACCCGCCTCGGCGCCCGCCGGCCGTACCTGCTGGGCGGCGGGATCGCCGTCGCCGTGCTGTTCGCGGCGCTGTTCGCCGGCCCGGCGCGCGGCGCCGCCGGTGCCGCGTACGTCACGGTGGTCTTCCTGCTCACCGCCACCGCCTACGCGTCCTACCAGGTGCCGTACGTGGCGATGCCGGCCGAGCTGACCGAGAGCGCCACCGAACGCACCCGGCTGGCCGGTGCCCGCATCGTGGTCCTGGCGCTGGCGATCCTGGTCAGCGGCGCGCTCGCACCGGCCGTGGTCGACGCGGTCGGCGGGCTCGCCGGGTACCGGGTGATGGGTGTCGGGGTCGGCGCGCTCATCGCGGTCGGCGCGCTCGCCGCGTTCGCGCTCACCGCCGGCGCACCGACCGGCCGGATCGCCACCGCCGCCGGTACGCTGCGCGCCCAGCTGCGGGTCGCCGCGGCGCACCCGCCGTTCGTGCGGCTGCTCGCCTGCTTCGTGATCCAGGCGGTCGCGATCGGCACCATGCTCGCCGGCGTCCGGTACTTCGCCGACCACGTGTTGGACCGCCCCGGCGCCAACTCCATCCTGTTCGCCTGCTTCGTCGGGCCCGCCCTGGTGGTGATGCCGCTGTGGACCCGGCTCGGCCGTCACCTCGGCAAGCGCTCCGGGTACCTGACCGCAAGCGTCCTGTTCGCCGCCGGTGGGCTGCTGCTCGCCGCGGCCGGCGCGCTCGGCGCCGGCTGGGCCTACGGCTGCACCGCGCTGGTCGGCATCGGCTACGCCGGGCAGCAGACGTTCGCGCTGTCGATGCTGCCCGACACCATCGCCGCCGCCTCCGCCCGTACCGGCCGGCGCCAGGCCGGCGTGTTCACCGGCCTGTGGACCGCCGGCGAGACGCTCGGCCTGGCGCTGGGCCCCGGCGTGTTCGGCCTGCTCCTGTCGGCCACCGGGTACGTGTCGTCCACCGGCGGCGGTGTGCCGCAGCCGGCGAGCGCCCGTACCGGGATCCTGGTCGGCTTCACCGTGCTGCCCGCCGTCGTGATGCTGCTCGGGCTGCTGGCCCTTCGCCGGTACCCGCCGGGCGGCGGCGCCGAGCTCGGTGCCCGCCCGCCGGGCACCGGACGCGTTCCGCGTGGCGCCGAGCCGGGCGGTGGGGGAGCGGATCGTGGCTCTGCCAGTACCGATGATCAGGAGGAACAGCGATGACGGCGTTACCGGCCCGGGGCATACCGGCCGAGCAGGTGTTGGCGGAGCTGGGCGCGTTGCGCGGGCACGACCTGCCCACCCACGGCGGCCGGCTCTTCGCGTACGTGTACGACGCGGCGGTGGGCGGCCTGGACGAGTTGGCCGCCTCCGCGTACGCGCTGGCCGCGCACGTCAACGGGCTGGACCCGACCGCGTTCCCGAGCCTGCTGGCGATGGAGAACGACCTGGTCGCCGCCGCCGCGCAGGTCACCTCCGGCCTGGCCGGCCGTGTCGGCGAGGGGGCCGCGGGTGCCGTGGCGACGGCCGGCCCGGTGGGCGACGGGACCTCCGGTGTCGACCCGACGGCCGGGGTGGTCGGCAACGTGACCTCCGGCGGTACCGAGTCGCTGCTGCTCGCGGTCAAGGCCGCCCGGGACGCGCACCCCGACCTCGCCACCCCGCGGCTGGTCGTGCCCGCCAGCGCGCACGCCGCGTTCGCCAAGGCCGCGCAGTACCTGCGGGTGGCCCTCGACGTGGTCCCGATCGATCCCGGCACGCTGCTGCCCGACCCGGCCGCGATGGCCGCGGCGATCACTCCCGACACGGTGCTGGTGGCCTGCTCGGCGCCGGCCTACCCGTACGGGGTGATCGACCCGGTCGCCGAGATCGCCGCGGTCGCCGCCGACGCCGGGGTGCGCTGCCACGTCGACGCGTGTTTCGGCGGCTGGCTGCTGCCGTACCTGCGGCGGCTGGGCCGGCCGATCCCGCCGTTCGGTTTCGAACTGCCCGGCGTCACCAGCGTCTCGGTCGACCTGCACAAGTACGCCTACGCGCCGAAGGGGGTGTCGGTGCTGCTGCACCGCGACGCCGCGTTGCGCCGCCCGCAGTACTTCGGGTTCGCCGGCTGGCCGGGGTACCCGATGCTCAACGCCACTGTCGCCTCGACCCGCTCCGGCGGCCCGGTCGCCGGCGCCTGGGCGACGCTGCGCCACCTCGGCGACGACGGGTACCTGAGGTTGGCCGAGCGCACGCTGTCCGCGGTCACCGGCCTGGCCGCTGCGGTGTCCACTGTGGATGGTCTGCGACTGCTGGCCGAGCCGCAGACCTCGGTGGTCGTGTTCACCTGCACCGACCCCGATCCGTACGTGCTGGCCGACCAGCTCGCCGCGCGCGGCTGGCACACCCAGCCGCAGCTGCCGTACCCGCCGCTGCCGGCGAGCATCCACCTGTCGGTCACCGCCGCGGTCGCCGACCAGGTCGCGCAGTTCGGCCCGGCGCTGGCCGACGCGGTCGCCGCGGCCCGCGCCGCCGGCCCGATCCAGGTACCGTCGGAGCTCGCCGCCGCGGTCGCCGACCTCGACCCGGCCACCCTGGGGCCGGAGACGATGGCCGGGCTCGCCGCCGCGGCCGGCTTCGGCCCGGACGGGTTGCCCGAGTCGATGGCGATCGTCAACACGCTGCTCGCCACGCTGCCGCCGGAGCGCCGCGCCACCCTGCTCGTCGAGTTCCTCAGCCTGCTGCAGACCCCACCGCACTGACCAGCGGTACGACCGTTCGCCGCCTGCCGCCCGGAACGGCGGCAGGCAGGGTCTCCGGCGCGAGTCGATCGTTGAGCCTCCGGGTACGACAACGCGTGGCCCGGTGCGGTGCGGCGTGGCGTTCGCGGGGTGTCGGCGGGCGGGTGATCGGGCCGGCGGGCGGCGTATGATCGCCGGCGCGGTGTCCGGTTCGCCCGGGTACCGTCGACGGGGCCCCTCGGCCGGCGCGCGCCGGTCTTCCCGTCGCGCCACCTCTCCCGGCGGCCGCCGAGCGGTCGCCGGCCGACACCGGGGCTGCGCCGCGCGCCTGCGCGGTGCGACGAAGGGGGACGACAGGTGGCGGACACGACGGCGAGACCGCGACGCCGGGCCGGAGTCTGGTGGGTACCGGCGGTGCTCGCCGGACTGATCATCGGCGTGCTGCTCGCCGGCGCCGGCCTCGCCGTGACCGGCCACATCGACCAGGACAGGTACGGCTGGCGGTGGCCCGCGGGCATCGGCGCCGGCGCGCTGCTCGCCGCGATCCTGCTGGTACTGGCCGCCACGCTGCACGAGCCGCGGCGCGCGCCGCGCCCGGTGCCGACCCCGGCCGACCCGGCGGCGAGCCGGTCGCCGGTCGCCGCCGAGGGCCCGG
>NZ_BOPO01000109.1 GCF_017312725.1 Actinocatenispora comari
GGACGCCGCCTGGCCGTCTCGGAAGGTCGGGGACCGGTGTTCGGGCGGGACGCCGCCTGGCCGTCTCGGAACGGCGGGGTGTCGGTGTTGGTTGCTGACGCCGCCTGGCTCCCTCGAACGCTGGCCGCGTCGGGGCATCGGGAGTGGGCGGCTTGAACGGCTCGGCGCGGTCGGGGGTCGGGTTGGTGGGCGGAATCCTGCTGGGGCGCCGGGTGGGCCGGGAGGTTGGGGTCGGTGATCGGGTGGATGGCTCGGAACCGGGGTGTTGGAGTTTCGTCAGTGTCGAATTGACGGTTGATGGTGTTGGTCGCGGGATTTTCGTGCCCTGTTTGTAGAATTTTGGGCGTTTATGGAACTGCTGGGGTCAAGGTCTGCTTCGGGCGACCGAGCGGGGCTGGACGCCAGCTGAGATGTTGGTGACTTGGTCGGCACGGCGTCGGGATGCGGGTGCGCCAGACGTCGAGAATCGGTACATGGCTGAATCCACCGATCCGATCGCCGGCGCGGGTGCGCTGCCGCCGGCGTTGGCCGAGACCGCGCGACAGGTGTTCGGGGCGCGGCTGCCGCTCGCCGAGCGGTACGCGGAACTGCTCGCCACCGAGGGCACCGTGCGCGGCCTGGTGGGGCCGCGGGAGGCACCTCGGTTGTGGGACCGGCATCTGCTCAACTGCGCGGTGCTGGCGGAGCTGCTCCCGGTCGGGTCGGTTGTGGCGGATGTCGGATCCGGCGCGGGTCTGCCCGGTATCGTGCTCGGAGTGGCCCGCCCCGATCTGTCGATCGTGCTGATCGAGTCGCTGGCGCGGCGAACCGCCTTCCTGGATGAGGTCGTCGACGAACTGGGGCTCGCACGGGTCACCGTGGCCCGCGGTCGTGCCGAGGAGCTGGCCGGCCACATCGCCCAGCCGGACGTGGTGACGGCGCGCGCGGTCGCTTCGTTGGATCGGTTGGTGCGGTGGTGCTTGCCGCTGCTCCCGATCGGCGGCCGACTGCTGGCGATGAAGGGGTCGTCGGCGGGCGAAGAGATCGCCGAGCATGCGGCGCAGATCCGTCGGGCGGGCGGGGACGAGCCACGGGTGCTGCACTGCGGCGTGGGGTTGGTGGAGCCGGCCACCACCGTGGTCGAGGTGGTCCGGCGCAGCGGGGTGAACGGCAAGAAGAAGCGGGGGCGGATCAACACATGATCTTCGGGCAGTACGGGGCTGTCGGTGGCGGGTCGATTCGCGGTGCGGGCGGCCCCTTCGGTACGACTGGGCAGGCGGCTGCGGGGTCTCCGCGGCGCGGCGTTTCGGCAACGCACGATGGTCATGCCGGGCTGATCGCCGTAGGCTTGCCGCACATCGGTACGAACACCGGAACGACGGACATCGGTCACAGCGGTTCGCCCGCGCCCCCTCGCCGGCGAAGCCCGGTCGCTTCGCGACGGAGGTCGAGTCGGCGCGATGGCGCCGCTGTGGCAGGCTCCCCGATGGGTGCCGGTGATTCCCCCAATCGACCGAACGAGGGCAGCATGGTGCGCGAGGACCGACCTGCCGAGCCGTCGCAGGCTGGGTACGACGTCAGCCAGCAGCGAATCCGGAAGGCGCTGGCCGAGGTCTCTGTTTCACGTGAAACCGACCCGCTCGACGGGCCTGGTGGATCGACTGAACGAGCTCGGCCCCGTTCCACCGGCACGGTGTATGGCACGCCGCGCCGGCCCGAGTCGTACGACGAGGGAACGGCGGTCGGCGAGGACTCCCCCGTCCGTGGCAGCGGCTCGGCCGTCGTGCCGGACCCGTTGGCGAGCGAGCGTACGAGCGCGGTGCCGACCCAGCCGTCCGGCGCGGTTTCACGTGAAACCGACCTCGACGAGGATGATCTCCCGCTGGCCATGGAGGCGCGGCGGGCGGTACAGATCCTCAACCCGTCCGGCGCGGCGCTGATCCCCCGGCCGGCGCACCGGCGCATCATGTGCATCGCCAACCAGAAGGGCGGCGTCGGCAAGACGACGACCGCGGTCAACATCGCGGTCGCGCTGGCGCTGCACGGCAGCCGGGTGATGGTGATCGACCTCGACCCGCAGGGCAACGCGTCGACGGGCCTCAGCGTCGAGCACCACGCCGGACTCAACAGCATCTACGACTGCCTGACCGACGGGCTGCCGCTGGCCGAGGCTGCGCAGACCGTCGAAGGCATCCCGAACCTGCTCTGCGTGCCGGCCACCATCGACCTGGCCGGCGCGGAGATCGAGATGGTCTCGGTGGTCGCCCGCGAGTCCCGACTCAAGCGCGCGATCGCCGCGTACCAGGAGCCGCTCGACTACGTCTTCATCGACTGCCCACCCTCACTCGGCCTGCTGACGGTGAACGCGCTCGTCGCCGCCGAGGAGGTCCTGATCCCGATCCAGTGCGAGTACTACGCGCTGGAGGGGCTGGGGCAGCTGCTCCGCAACGTGGAGCTGGTGAAGGCACACCTGAACCCCTCGGTGTGGATCTCCACGATCCTGCTCACCATGTACGACGGCCGTACCAAGCTCGCCGACCAGGTGGCGCAGGAGGTACGGGAGCACTTCGGTGACGTGGTGCTCGACGCGGTGATCCCGCGGAGCGTCAGGGTCTCCGAGGCACCCGGGTACGGGCAGTCGGTGTTGACCTACGATCCCGGATCGCGCGGTTCGACCAGTTACTTCGACGCCGCCAAGCAGCTCGCCGAGCGCGGTGCGGCCGCGGGAGGGAAGGCATGAAGAATCGCCGCGGTGGCCTCGGGCGTGGGCTCGGCGCACTCATCCCCACCGGACTGACCGATGCGTCCACCGCGACGCAGGAGGCGCCGGTGTCCGCTCCCCCGGCGCCGTCGCCCGCGATGTCGCCGGCGCCGATGCAGGCCGCCCCGGTCGAGGACCGGCCTGCCGGTGGCCCCCAGCAGGATGCGGATCTCGCGCCCGTACCCGGTGCGCGGTTCCGGGAGATCCCGGTCGCTGCGATCGAGCCGAACTCGAAGCAGCCACGGCAGGTCTTCGACGAGGAGGCGCTGGAGGAGCTGCGGACGTCGATCGAGCAGGTCGGCTTCCTCCAGCCCATCGTGGTCCGCGAGCTCGGCTCCGGCCGGTACGAGCTGGTCATGGGTGAGCGCCGCTGGCGTGCGGCCCAGTCGCTCGGGCGGGAGAACATCCCGGCGATCGTGCGGGACACTCCGGACGACGACATGCTCCGCGACGCGCTGTTGGAGAACGTCCATCGGGCCAACCTGAACCCGCTGGAGGAGGCGGCCGCGTACCAGCAGCTGCTGGAGGAGTTCGGTGCCACGCACGAGGAGCTGGCCAAGCGGATCGGCCGCAGCCGGCCGCAGATCTCCAACACGATCCGGCTGCTGAACCTGCCGCCGGCGGTTCAGCGGCGGGTGGCGGCCGGCGTGCTCTCCGCCGGGCACGCTCGGGCGCTCCTCGCGATGGACGATGCCGACCGCCAGGACGAGGTCGCCAAGCGGATCGTGGCCGAGGGGCTGTCGGTGCGGGCGACCGAGGAGATCGTCGCGCTGACCGCCGCGAGCCCGGCCGGGAAGCGGAAGGAGCCGGCCGGGGACAAGAAGCCGGCCGCGCACTCCCCCGCCGTGACGGAGCTGGCCGATCGGCTCTCGGACAAGTTCGACACCCGGGTGAAGGTGGATCTGGGGCGGCGCAAGGGCCGGATCGTCGTGGAGTTCGCGACCGTGGACGACCTCGAGCGGATCGTCGGGATCATGGGCATCAACGGCCGGGCGAGCGACTGAGCCGACCGGTACTACCCCGCCGACGGCGGCCCTCGCTTCCGCGAAGGCCGCCGTTCGTGTGTTCGGGCGCGACCGCGGACGTCGACGTCTTCTGCAGGGAACTCGGCGTTTCACGTGAAACCTTGCTCCGGGGCGGCGATCCGCGTTCCACCATCGGGCAGCCAGCCCAGCCGTGCTGACCTTCGCCGCGCCGACGCCGATCGGTTTCACGTGAAACGTGAGCGGGGGCACCGATGCCGGGCTCACCGGGAACCGAGGCGAAACATCCGGGACACATCGGGGTGTTGCCATGGCCGCGGGAGGTGCTCGATGCTCGAGACCGAGATCCGATCACGGGAGGCACGGCTGGACGACCTGCCGCGGTTGACCGAGATCTACAACCACTACGTACTCACGACACCGATCACGTTCGACATCGAGCCGGCCACGGTCGAGGAGCGGCGAGGCTGGTTCGACGCGCACACGAAGAGGCGGTACCGGCTGCTGGTTGCCGAGCAGGACGGCGTGGTGCTCGGCTACGCATCCAGCAGCCGATTCCGGCCCAAGCCGGCGTACGAGACGTCGGTCGAGTTGAGCGTGTACCTGGCGCCGGAGCGCACCGGGCGCGGCGTCGGATCGCTGCTGTACCGCCGCCTGCTCGACGAGCTCGCCGCGGCCGACGTGCATCGCGCGTACGCCGGGGTGTGCCTGCCGAACGAACCCTCGCTGCGGTTGCATCGTGGGCTCGGGTTCCAGCCGATCGGGGTGTACCGCGAGGTTGGTCGGAAGTTCGGGCGGTACTGGGATGTGCAGTGGTTCGAGCGGGAGGTCGACGCTGCCTGAGGGTTGGGGCGCGTCGGCCTGGACGTGGGGTGGCCGGGTTCGCTCGGGGCGGTGGTGTGAAGGCCACCTCTGTTCGCTGTTTTGACCCCTTGTGGGGAATCGTGGGGAGGGGGCTTCGCCCCTCCCCACACCCCTCCCCGTCAAGGGGGCCTTCGCCCCCTTGACCATCCCCCGTCGGGGAAGCGGGGACGAGGTCCGGACTCCGCCTGGCCGTCTCGGAAGGTCGGGGGCCGGTGATCGGCTTGGACGCCGCCGGGCTGTCTTCGGAGCGTTGGGGGTGTTGTGGTCTTGGCGCCGCCTGGCGGTCTTGGAACGTCGGGGACCGGTGATCGGCTTGGACGCCGCCTGTTCCACTGGGGGTGGGGTCTTGGTGCGGGGTCTGGTTTGCTTTGGGCGGGTGGGTTTGGTGCTGGGAGCATGGGCCTGGGCGTTCGGGATGTTGGGAAGTGCAGATCTGGGCTCATGGCGCGTGGGCCTCTCGCGGGTAGTGATCGGGTTGGTGTCGTGGGATTCGTGTGGGACCGGGTGGATGGCACGGAGCGGCCCGAGGAACTGGTGAGGGTGCAGGAGGGGCTGGAGTCCTGGGCGGTGGTGCGGGCCTACCGGGACGTGATGCGGGAGCTGACGGGTACGGCCAGGGTGCTCGATCTGGGGGCCGGGCCGGGCGGGGAGACGACGTTCGTCGGCGTCGACAACTCGGTGGTGATGGCGCGGCGGGCGGCGACGCGTGGGCGCCGGATGGCCGTCGGGGACGCGGCCGCGCTGCCGTTCGCGGACGGCGCATTCACCGCCGTGCGGGCCGACCGGGTGTTCCAGCACCTGGCCGATCCGGTCCGGGCGCTCGCCGAGACGGTACGGGTGACCGAGCCGTACGGGCGGGTGGTGGTGGCGGATCCGGACCAGTCGACGTTGACGATCGACGCCGGTGGCTGCCCGCTCGCGGCGGTGGTGACGCGGTTCCGGCGCACGCACGTACGGAACGCGGACTTCGCCGAGCGTGCGGCCGCCGTGTTCACGGCGGCCGGGCTGACCGACGTCGCGGTGCGGCGGTGGCGGCTGGTCCTCACCGATCCGGCCCGGGCGTTCGGCATCACGACCTGGGGCGAGCTGATGGTCTCCGACGGGCTGTTCGACCGGCGTCAGTGGCGGGAGTGGGAGGCCGCGCTCGCCGGCGGTGAGTTCCGGTACCAGCTCGACTACGTGGTCACCGCGGGGCGCCGTCCGGGGTGACGGTGCCGGGCGGGGCCAGGTGCGCGGACACGAACTCGAGCATCGCCGGTGCGGCGAGCTGCGCCAGGTGCCAGGTGTGCGCCGAGTCCTCGGTACGGGTCGTCACCTGCTGGCCGCGGTCCCGCAGCGCCGCCGCCAGCCGCGCGTTGTCCCGGCGTTCCTGCGCCGACGCGCGCCGCGGCCAGTCCAGGAACACCGGTACCGGCGCGACGAACCGCATGGCGGGCAGGTAGTCGAGGATCCGGTTGTGCCGCACCAGCTCCGGCCGCCCCTTCAGCGCCGCCGACTCCGGCCCGGCGCCGGCCGAGGGGTACGGTTCCAGCGCCGCGATCGAGCCGATCTCGCCGGTGTGGTGCAGCCCGAGGTTGAGCGCGCAGAAGCCTCCGGACGACATGCCGGCGAGGGCGCGCCCGCGCCGGTCGGCGATGGTCCGGAAGTGCCGGTCCAGGTAGCCGGGCACGGTATCGGTCGCGCCGGTGCCGGCGAGGAACGACTCGAGCTTCGGGCCGGACACCGCGTCGAGGCACTCGGTGTCGTGCAGCCCGCCGAGCGTCGTGTCCGGCATGACGACGATCATCGGCCGTACCCGGCCGCGGGCGATCAGTTCGTCGAGCACCGCGGGCAGCCGCCCGGCGATCAGCCAGTCGTTGCTGCGCCCGGGCCACCCGCCGTACAGGTAGAGCACCGGGTACCGCCGGGAGTCACCGCGATAGCCGGCCGGGAGGTAGACGTGCACGGTCTGGGTCGGTACGGCCAGCCGTGTCGAGCCCAGCCGGAGCGACACCACCGTCGAGTCGTGCCCGGCCGGCAGATCCCGGTCCCCGTGCACCCGCGGCGGATGCGTGAAACCGAGTACCGCCGGGACAGAGCTCGGCGTGGTCACGTACCCGGCGTAGCTGTTGAGCCCGGTCAGCATCGCGGCGAGCAGTCCGAGCACGAGCAGGACCACCGCCGGGCTACGGTGTCGCGGCCACCCACGTCGCCGCCGCAGTGCCACCAGCCCGCCGACGACCACCACGGTGCCCAGCAACACCCCGGCCGGAACCCACCAGGACGTCATCGGCATCGGAGGCCCCACCGCCGCCCCACGCACCAAGATCGCCTCCCATCCCCCACGCTACGACCCGCGCGAGCCCACCGAGGCGCACTCCACCCCCCGATTCCGAGCCAGCCAGCCGCCGCCCGGCCGATCCCAGCCGCGAGCGGCCCCAACCTCCGGCCACCTCGAGCCGACCCCGCAACGCCCAACCCGACCACCGTCCCCGACGCTCCGAACCGAGCCAGGCGGCGTCGGCACCGATCACCGTTCCTGGACCTTTCGAAGCGTCCAGGCGGCGTCGGCACCGATCACCGGGACCCGACGTTCCGAAGCGGCCAGGCGGGGTCAGGATCTCGTCTCCGGGTCCCCGACGGGGGATGGTCAAGGGGGCGAAGGCCCCCTTGACGGGGAGGGGTGTGGGGAGGGGCGAAGCCCCCTCCCCACGACTTCCCACAAGGGGTGCAACAACAAACAGAGGTGGTCTTCACCCGGCAACGCGGCAACCCGGAACCCGGAACCCGGAACCCGGAACGTTCAGCGCCCCCGACCACTCGCCCGCGCCGCGAGATTGTGCAGAACGGAGCCAAGCCGCCGCCCCGCCGCCTCCACCGCCATCGGCAACAGCGACGTCTCGGTCATCCCCGGCGCCGTGTTGGCCTCCAGTACCTGGATGTCCCCGTCGGCGCCGACGATCATGTCGATCCGGGACAGGTCGCGAAGCCCGAGGCTGGCGTGCACCCGTACCGCCGTCTCGGCGACCTCGTCGAGCACCTTCTCGGGCAGCCGGGCCGGGCAGTGCCAGGTGGTGATCCCGGCGGTGTAGCGGGCGGCGTAGTCGTAGTTGCCGTCCGGCGGCTCGATCTCGACGGCCGGCAGCGCGTGCGGCCCGTCGCCCTCGTCGAGCACGCTGACCGCGACGTCGACGCCGGGCACGTACCGCTCGATCAGCACCGTCGGCGCGTACGAGAAGGCGCCGACCATGGCGGCGGGCAGCGCGTCGGCGGAGCGGACGGCGGCGACGCCGAGGCCGGATCCGCCGTGTACCGGCTTGACCACGAGCGGCAGGCCGAGCCGGGCGACGATGTGGTCGAGCAGGCTCTGCGCGCCGAGTTCGGAGAAGGTGGAGTGCGGCAGCGTGACCCACGGCGGGGTGGCGATGCCGGCGTCGGACAGGATCGACTTCGTGGTGGCCTTGTCCCAGGCGAGCCGGGCCGCGCGGGCGGTCGCCCCGACGTACGGGACGCCGACGACGTCGAGCACGCCCGGCAGCGAGCCGTCCTCGCCGGGGCTGCCGTGCACGGCGGGGAACACCACGTCCGGTCGCTCCGCCGAGAGGTACGGCAGCAGCGTCACGTCGACGTCGCGCAGTTCGACGTCCAGGCCGGCGGCGGCGAGCGCGTCGGCGACGCGGCGACCGGACCGCAGCGACACGTCCCGCTCGTACGAGAGGCCGCCGGCGAGCACGAGCACCCGCGGCGGCACCTCGGCGGTCACGCGATCCCCGGCGGTACGTCGCCGGTGACGCGTCGCGGTACGCCGGCGCTGCCGGTGGCCCCGAACGTAGAGCGCAACGTGAGTTCCTCCTCGATGACGCGGCCGAGCCGGCGCACGCCCTCGCGCAACCGGTCCGGCGGCGGGAAACAGTACGACAGCCGCATGTGCCGCGCGCCCGACCCGTCGGCGTAGAAGCCGGTGCCGGGAACGTAGGCGACCCGGGCGTTGATCGCGCGCGGCATCATCGCCTTCGAGTCGAGCGACTCGGGCAGCGTGACCCAGATGTAGAAGCCGCCGGCGGGTCTGGTCCAGCTGACCCCGGCCGGCATCGCTTCGTCCAAAGTGGACAGTGTGGCGTCCCGGCGCTCGCGGTACAGCTCCTGGAAGACCTTCAGCTGGTCGCGCCACGGCATGGTGGCGAAGTAGCGGGCCACGATCCGCTGGTTGAACGTGGCCGGGCACAGGATCGCCGCCTCGGACGCCATCACCAGCTTCTCCCGCACCGCGTGGGGCGCGAGGATCCAGCCGAGCCGCACCCCGGCGGCGAACGTCTTGGAGAACGTCCCGAGGTAGAGCACGCCCTCCCGGGCGCGGGCGCGCAGCGGCGCCGGCGGGTCCTGCTCGAACCCGAGCAGCCCGTACGGGTTGTCCTCCAGCACCAGCAGCCGGTGCCGCTGGCAGATCTCCAGGATCTGCTCGCGCCGCTCCTCGGCCAGCGTCACGCCGGCCGGGTTGTGGAACGCCGGCACCGTGTACAGGAACTTGGCGCGGCGGCCGGACGCGGCGACGGCGGCGATCGCCTGCTCCAGCGCCGCCGGTACCAACCCGTCGTCGTCCATCGATACGTGCACCACGTCGGCCTGCGCCGCCTGGAACACGCCGAGCGCGCCGACGTAGCTGGGCGCCTCGGCGAGCACCACGTCGCCGGGGTCGAGGAACACCCGGGACACCAGATCGAGCGCCTGCTGCGAGCCGGTGGTGACGACCACGTCGTCCGGTGAGGCGCCGCCGGAGGCGTCGATACCCTCCTCGGCCATCACCGCGCAGATCTGCTCGCGCAGCGCCAGCTCGCCCTGGCCGCCGGTGTAGTTGAGGGCCGGTGCGCCCTCCCGGCGGATCAGCTCGGCGACCAGGTCGCCGATCGCGTCGAGCGGCAGTGCGGCGGTGAACGGGGAGCCGCCGGCCAGCGAGACGACCTCGGGCCGGTTCGCGACCGAGAACAGCGCGCGGATCTCGGATGCCTTCATCCCGTGCACCCGCTGCGCGTACAGATCGGTGTAGTCGTCCAGTGTCGTGCCGGACACGGCGCCCCCTCGTTGCGTCCTCGCCAGCCCGGGGCCGGCGTTCAGGGCCTGCCGCGAGTCCCCGGTCGAGGACGTCGAGACAGCCTCTGGCTCGACCCGGCGCCCGGGGAAGCTTCCGGCAGCGGTGGCGGGTCCGTACCCGCGGCGCACGGTTGCCACACTCTACCGGTCGACGTGCAGCAACCGCTGCGCTACGTGACGCAGACCGCGTAGGATTCCACCCCGAGAGAACGCGGTACCGACGCCGGGACCACCCGCCGGTACCGGTCCAGCAGGGGGTGACGGTGTCTCGACGGTTGGTGAATCTCAC
This sequence comes from Actinocatenispora comari, assembly GCF_017312725.1. GTDB lineage: Bacteria > Actinomycetota > Actinomycetes > Mycobacteriales > Micromonosporaceae > Actinocatenispora > Actinocatenispora comari. The sequence continues at coordinate 9,944 of NZ_BOPO01000109.1, forward strand.
CCTCGACACCCTGGAAGACCTGCCCGGCCGCTGCCGCGGCTGCGTGTTCTGGGAGCTCGACCCGGTCGCCGCGGACCGCGCCGTGCGCGCCGGCGACGCCGAGCTCTCCAAGGAGGCGTGGGCGTCCCAGACGCTGCTGGAGTGGGGCTCCTGCGGCAAGTTGATCTACGTGGACGAGGCACCGGCCGGTTACGTTCTGTTCGCGCCGCCGGCGTACGTGCCGCGCTCGGTCGCGTTCCCGACCAGCCCGGTGAGCCCGGACGCGGTGCTGCTGATGGCCGCGTACGTGGTGCCCGACTTCGCCGGCGGCGGCCTCGGCCGGATGCTCGTCCAGGGTGTCGCCCGTGACCTGACCCGGCGCGGCATCAAGGCGATCGAGGCGTTCGGCCGGGAGCGCCCGGCCGCCGCCGACCGGGGCGCCGAGCACGACGCGGCCCCCAGCGCCGCGCTGCCCGGCGAGCACCGCTGCGTGGTACCGGCCGACTTCTTCCGGTCGGTCGGGTTCAAGACGGTCCGGCCGCATCCCCGGTTCCCGCGGCTGCGGATGGACCTGCGGACCGCGCTGTCCTGGAAGAGCGACGTCGAAGCGGCGCTGGACAAGCTGCTCGGCTCGATGCGCCCGGAGGCGCTGCTGCACCCCGCCCTGCCGCACTGACCAGCCTCAACACCCGACCGGCCAGCCTGCCGGGGCCCGACCAGCGGCCTCAGCATCCGACCAGCCGGCACCCGGCGCACCGGACGATCGGGACAGCGAACGCTTCCCGTACCGGGAAAGCCGGCCGGACTGCGGTCAGTGGGACCGACGGTCAGCGGGCGGCGAGGGCGGTGCGCAGCGAGCTGACGTCGAAGGTGCCGGTCGGGAAGTCGGAGTCCTTCGTGAGGTACATCCGCTGGATCGCGGCGACCATCGCCTCCACCGCACGGTCCCGGAACACCGGGTCGATCAGCTTGGCCCGGTCGTCCGGCGAGGTGAGGTAGCCGATCTCGACCCGCACCGCGGGCATCCGGGTCAGCCGCAGTAGATCCCAGCCCTTGGCGTGCGCGCCGCAGTCGAGCATCCCGGTACGCGCGGCGACCTCCCGCTCGACCAGCCCGGCGAGCTGCTCGCCGACCGTCGAGGTGACCCCGACCGGCCCACCGAAGTGGTACGCGGCGACGCCCTGCGCGGCGGGATTCGGGTGGCCGTCGCAGTGCAGCGAGATGAGCAGGTCGGCGCCGAGGTCGTTGGCGAACCGGGCCCGCTCCCGCTCCGGGAACCAGGTGTCCCGGTTGCGAGTCAGGTGCACCTGGACGCCCGCCGCGGCGAGCCGGCCCTCCAGCCGGGAGGCCAGGTCGTACACGATGTCGGCCTCGGTCCAGCGGAGCATCCCGTCCGGAACGGTGACACCGGTGTCATCGCCGCCGTGGCCCGGGTCGATCACGATCCGCTTGCCCACCAGGGCCGGGCCGGCGTTGTGCAGCAGCGCGGACTCGCGGAGCAGCTGCGGGCGGCCACCGGTGACCTTCCGGCCGAGCCGGCGCAGCGCCGCCATGGTGGCCGGACCGAACGAGCCGTCGGAGGTCAGCCCCACCTCGCGCTGGAACTTGCCGAGCGCGTGCGCGGTGCGGTCACCGAAGACCGCGTCGGCGCGGCCCACGTCGTACCCCATCTCGAGCAGGCGCTCCTGCAGGGTGCGGACGTCGTCACCGGTGAGCGGTTCGGGTCGGGCGGCGAACAGCGGGCGGTCGCCGAGCTGCCAGCGGGCGCCGTCCAGCGCCTGCCAGGTCTGGTCGTCGACCACGCCGTCCGCGATCAGCCCGCGGGACTGCTGGAATGCGCGGATCGCGCGCTCGGCGGTGGCGTCGTAGCGATCGTCACCGGTGTCGTCGGGAAGCAGCCCGAGCCGGACGAGGACGGTGCGGATCTCAGCTGCCGCCGGACCGCGGTCACCCGGTCGGATCGGACGCATACGTGGTGCCTCCCTCGCGGCATCGACTCCGTGGCGGCGCAGCACGGCCACGGTGAATGCTGGCCGCGGACACCGCGGCGCGAGCATCACAGACATCGGAGCGTACTCCGTGGTCCGGCTTGGCCCCGTACGGGCCGACGCCCACCGGCCGCGAGGGATGCGTCATTCGTTGTCGTTCGTACCGAAACGACGCAACGTGCCGAAGGGGTAGCAATTCGGGACCGGGTGCCCCGCCCGGATCCGGGCGGCAGGCTGGCTGCCCGCTACCCGGCGACGGGTGGCCCTACTGGCAACCCGGTCCCTACATGCGACTTAGTGTCCGAGCCGTCGGACGTTACAGGCTGGACTCGATGAACTTCGCCAGCGCGCTCTTCGGCTGCGCACCGACCACCGACTGCACCGGCTCGCCGCCCTTGAACACGGTCAGGGTCGGGATCGACATCACGCCGTAGTTGCGCGCGGTGTTCGGGTTCTCGTCGATGTTGAGCTTCACGATCTCGACCTGGCCCGCGTACTGCTGGCCGAGCTCCTCGAGCACCGGGGAGACCTTCTTGCACGGCCCGCACCACTCGGCCCAGAAGTCGACCAGAACCGGCTTGTCGGCCTTCAGTACGTCGGCGTCGAAGCTGGCGTCGGTGACGGCCTTGCTCATGTTGGTACCCCTCTCGAAAGGATCTTGCTCACTCGACGGACGCGAGGTAACGCTCGGCGTCCAGGGCGGCGACACAACCGGTGCCCGCCGCGGTGATGGCCTGCCGGTACGAGTGGTCGACCAGGTCGCCGCAGGCGAACACCCCGGTCACATCGGTGCGGCTGGTCGGCGACTCGGCCCGCACGTACCCCTCGTCGTCGATGGCGACCTGCCCGGCGAACAGCTCGCTGCGCGGGTCGTGGCCGATCGCGATGAACAGCCCGGTGACGTCCAGGGTGGACTCCTCGCCGGTCTTCGCGTTGCGCAGCTTCACGCCCTCGACCTTGTCGGTGCCCAGCACCTCGGTCACCACCGAGTCCCAGATCACCTTGATCTTCTCGTTCTTCAGCGCGCGCTCTGCCATGATCGGGCTGGCCCGGAACTCGTCCCGGCGGTGGATGATCGTCACGGTCTCGGCGAACTTGGTGAGGAACGTCGCCTCCTCCATCGCCGAGTCGCCGCCGCCCACCACCGCGATGTGCTGGTTGCGGAAGAAGAACCCGTCACAGGTCGCGCAGGACGAGACGCCGTGGCCGAGCAGCCTCTGCTCGCCCGGCACGTTCAGCGGGCGCCAGGCCGAACCGGTGGCCAGGATGACCGCCTTCGCCTGGTACTCGGTGTCGCCCACCCAGACCCGCTTGACGTCGCCGGCCAGCTCGACCCGGGTCACGTCGTCGGTCAGCAGCTCGGCACCGAACCGCTCGGCCTGCTTGCGCATGTTGTCCATCAGGTCAGGGCCGTCGATGCCGTCCGGGAAACCGGGGAAGTTCTCCACCTCGGTGGTGGTCATCAGCGCACCACCGGACTGCGCGCCCTCGATGACCAGCGGGTTCAGATTCGCCCGAGCCGCATACACCGCGGCGGTGTAGCCCGCCGGCCCGGACCCGACGATGATCAGGTTTCGGACGTCTGCCACCACACGACCCTCTTCCTAGACGTGCCCGAAGCCGGCTGCCAGTGCCGGATCGAAGCCTCTGCCGACAGAACGCCATCGTACGGACCGAGATTCCCCGCTGCGGTCTGTGTCACGCGGCGCCGAACGTCCGGTCAGGACGCGTGCAGCGAGACCACCGTGGTCTGGTAGCGCAGGTGCGCCCCATCGGTGCCGCACTCCGGGCCGACCACCGAGATCTGCTCGGCCGAGCCGGCGGGGGCGACGACCACCGCGGCCGGCCGGCTGCGGAACATCGCGAAGTCCACCAGCGAGGCGCCCGGGGCGCCCAGCTGGTGCAGGCACTTGTCCAGCCGGGCCGGATCGGCCAGCGGCCGCAACGCGCTCGGCACCGCGGCCGCCGCGGTACCGGAAAGCGCTTGCTGTCCGGCCTGGTCACCCGCCTGGCCCAGGGTGCTCGTGGTGTAGTCGGTACCGCTCGCGGCCAGCCGCACGCCGTCGGTCGGCCGGCCGTCCTTCGGCGCGACCTGCGCGTGGTTCGGTCCCCTCGTGTCCCCGGGCGACGGCGCCGCCCCGTTCGGCGCCGAATCGGTCCTGCGGGCCGAACCGCTCTCGCCGTCGCCGGTCAGCAGGCTCGCCCCGGCGATGCCGGCGAACGCGAGAACCACGACCGCCGCGGCCGCACCGGCGAGCCACTGCGCCCGGCGCCGGCGGGCGGCCCGCCGCTCGCGATCCAGCGGTACGACCGGGTGGTCGGGCGGTGTCTGCTGCCGGAAACCGTCGGCGAGCCGGGACAGCAGCTCCGGCGGCGCCGTCACCGGGGCCGCCCCGACGTGCGCCAGGTCGGCCCGTACCGCGGCCTCGGCCGGGACCGCCGCCGCGTGCGCCGACCGCCACTCCGGTCGCGTCGCGATCAGCTCCGCCACCTGCTCCTCGACCCCGGTACCGGCGAGCGCGCCGCCCACGTAGTCGGCGAGCAGGTCGTCGTCGACCGCCCGGCCGAGCCGGGCCGCCGCCACCATCCGGCGCACCTCGGCCAGGTAGTCCGGGTCGTGCTGTGCCGCGTCGGGCGACGGGGGCCGCAGATCGTCGCTCACGTCGCCCCCCTCCCCCGTTGCGTACCGCCGTCTTCGCTGTCGGCCGTCTCCGATCTGACGTCCGGCGGCGCCGTCTGGTTCCGCAGGTGACCCAGCCGACCGGCCAGCCGGGACCGACCCCGCGCGCACCGGCTCTTGATCGTGCCCGGCGCCACGCCGAGGATCTGGGCCGCCTCGGCCACCGGGTAGCCGTACACGTCGACCAGCACCAGCGCGGCCCGCTGGTCCGGCGGTAGCTCGGCCAGCGCGGCCTGCACGGTCAGCGCGGTGTCCTGGTCGGCGACCTGCGGGCCGGTGGCCACCGGCTCGGCGGTACCCGACTCGGGCAGCGGCACGGTGGGCCGGGCCTGCCGGCGCCGGGCCCGGTCCAGGCAGGCGTTGACCACGATGCGGTGCAACCAGGTGGTCACGGCCGAGTCGCCGCGGAACCGGTCGGCCTTCCGGTACGCCGAGATCAGCGCGTCCTGGACCGCGTCGGCCGCCTCCTCGCGGTCGCCGAGGGTGCGCAGCGCCACCGCCCACAGCCGGTCGGCATGCCGGCGTACCAGCGTCTCGAACGCGGCCGGGTCGCCGGCGACGTGCGCCCGGAGCAGCTCGGTGTCGCCACGCGGGTCCATCCCGCTCGCCGTCGGCAGGTCGTGTCGCACGGTCGGGTCACTCGGCCGGATCGCGCCGGCCCCGGACGGCCAGCCGGGCCCGCGGGGAGCCGGTCACTGCCCGCGGACCTTGATGTCCTTGACGCCGAGCTGGTAGCCGCCGTCCTGCGCCTGCGGCAGCTTCGTGATCCACACCATCAGGTACCGGGTCTTGACGCCGCTCAGCGTCCACGACTTCGTCACCTGGACCACCTGCTGCTCGGCGCCCGGCACCTGCTTGTAGCTCGACACCACCGAGTCGTCGGTGGCCGTGGTGCTGGCGCCGCCGTTCGCCGGGTCGGACTTGCCCATCCGCAGCCCGACCGTGGCGCCGCCGTCGCTGAGTACGACCGACACGGTGGAGATGTCGCGCACCTTGCCGAGGTCGAGCAGGATGCCCATGCCGCGCTTGAAGTTGCCGAAGTTGGCCTGCTTGTAGTCCTGCGTCTCCCACTGCGTCGTCGCGCTGTCGTCGATCGCGCTCCGCGCGCCGTCCAGCTCGGTGCGGTCGCCCTGGTCGGGGTCGACGATGCGGATGTTGGCCGGCTTGATCGCGGTCGGCGCGCTGTTGCCGCCGGGGGTGGACTGGCTGGTCGAGGTGCCGCCCGGGCCGCCGCTGCCGTCGGAGGTGTTGCTGTTCAGCCACTTGGTGCCGATCAGCAGCCCGAGCAGCGAGATCACCGCGAGGCCGGCGATGCCGACGGTCAGCTTCTTCCACCGCGGCCGCTTCTCCGGGGGGTCCGGGGTCTCCACCGTGACCAGGTCGAGCGGGCCGCTGACCTCGTTGGCGATGTTCAGCCGGGCCAGCTCGCCGGACAGCTCGGCCGCGGTCGGCGCCGCCAGCTGGTCGTCCAGCAGGTCCATGGTCAGCGCGTCGATGTAGTTCGGCACGTCCGGGCGGACCTGGCGGGGCGCGGCCAGCTTGCCGTCCACCGTCGGTGCCGGCGGCAGCCCGAAGTCACCGGGCAGTTCGGCCGGCCAGGTGCCGGTCAGCGCGCAGTAGAGAACGCCGCCGAGGCCGCGGATGTCGCCTTCCTGGCTGGCGTCGGCGGAGGCGCGGGCGTCCGCCAGCACGATCCGCTCGGCGCCGAGCAGCACCGTGTTCGGGTGCACGTTGCCGTGCGCGACGCCGGTCTCGTGGATGGCGGCCAGCGCGTCGGCGATCGCGTACGCGACGGCGGTGGCGCGGACCGGGTCGAGCGGGCCGTCGGTGGCGACGATCTCGCGGAGCGGATGACCGTCCACGTACTCGCGCACCACGTACGCGCGCTCGCCCTCGTCGACCGCGTCGTACACACCGACGGTGTGCGGGTGGACCACCCGGCTGGCGGCGACGGCCGCCTGCAGCATGTCGTTGGCGGAATCACCGCCGGGGTATTTGAGGACGATGGTGACCGGGCGGCGGAGGATGACGTCCACTCCGCGCCACACCTGCCGCCCCGTGGAGTCGTCGTGGATGTGCTCCTCGAGGCGGTACCGGTCGGCGAGCACCTCGCCAACCGCGGGTGCTCCGACCTGGGTCAACCCAGTCCTCCCTCCGGCTGGCCCCCGGGCAGCGGCTGGCTCTAGTGCGACCCGTCGTTCACTCACAGCCTAGGTCCTCCGCGACGGGCGCATGCGGCACCCTGCTCAACTCCGGCGACTCGATGACCGTGCCGGTAAACCTCGACCATCACGGTCCGTGCCGCACCGTCGCAGCACGAACGGTCGCACGAGCCGCTGCCACCGTATCGCGTCGCGCTCCGGTACTCGACGGGCCGGATGGTATTTGTTCCCGAGTCGCCCACTTGTCAAACCCCGCAACCTCTGTGTCACCTGCGCAATGACACGGACGTACGAAAGGCATACACGTGTTGCGGGCGATCCGGGTTGCGGTGCGGGACGGACTTCACGATGCCGCCGCGGCGATGTGATTTAGTACTTACTCTTCGTGAGGACGAGAGGTCTGTCACGGGGGTGTGCGATGGCGGGAGTCGACAACGTCCAGTCCGTCACGGAGGGGTACTCGTTCGACGGGCCCTGTCTCGACCTCGGTGCCTTGTTGACCGGGCCGGACACGGTGGCCGCCGAAGCGAAGGTGCGCATTCCCCTCGGCATGGTCAACCGGCACGGGCTGGTCGCCGGCGCCACCGGGTCGGGGAAGACGAAGACCCTCCAGGTACTCGCCGAGCAGCTCTCGGCCGCCGGGGTGCCGGTCTTCCTGGCGGACGTCAAGGGCGACCTGTCCGGTATCGCCCAGCCCGGGGTCGGCAACGCGAAGATCACGGCGCGGGCCCGGTCGATCGGCCAGGACTGGGCACCCGCCGCCGTGCCGGCCGAGTACCACAGCCTCGGCGGGCGCGGCCCGGGGATCCCGATCCGGGTCACGATCTCGTCGTTCGGCCCGCTGCTGCTGTCCCGGGTCCTGGACCTCAACGAGGTCCAGGAGTCGTCGCTGGCCCTGGTCTTCCACTTCGCCGACGAGCACGGTCTGCCGCTGCTGGATCTCAAGGACCTGCGCAGCGTGGTGACGTACCTGACCGGCGAGCAGGGGGCGGCCGAACTCGCCGCGCTCGGCGGCCTGTCGAAGCAGACCGCTGGCGTCCTGCTGCGCAAGCTGATCGCGTTCGCGGACGAGGGCGCGGAGGACTTCTTCGGCGAGCCCGAGTTCGACACCCGCGAGCTGCTGCGCACCGCCGACGACGGACGCGGTGTGATCAGCGTGCTGGAACTGTCGGAGCTGCAGACGAAGCCGACCCTGTTCGCGACGTTCCTGATGTGGCTGCTGGCCGACCTCTACCACGATCTGCCCGAGGTCGGCGACCTGGACAAACCGAAGCTGGTGTTCTTCTTCGACGAGGCACACCTGCTGTTCGACGGGGCCAGCAAGGCGTTCGTCGACGCGGTGACCCAGACCGTACGGCTGATCCGGTCCAAGGGGGTCGGGGTGTTCTTCGTGACGCAGACCCCCAAGGACGTGGCGCCGGACGTCCTCGCCCAGCTGGGCAACCGCGTCCAGCACGCGCTCCGGGCGTACACCCCGGACGATGCGAAGGCGCTGCGCGCCACGGTCTCCACGTTCCCGAAGTCCGGGTACGACCTGGCGGAGCTGCTGACCTCGCTGGGCATCGGCGAGGCCGTCGTGACGGTGCTGTCGGAGACCGGTGCGCCGACACCCGTCGCCTGGACCAGGCTGCCCGCACCGACCTCGACGATGGGGCCGCTGGACCCGGCCGAGCTCGACCGACGGGTAAGGGAGTCGCCGCGGTACGCCCGGTACGCCGAGCCGGTCGACCGTGAGTCGGCGTACGAGCTGCTCGCCGCGAAGCTCGCGCCGGCCGACGAGGCCACGCCGGAGTCGCGGTCGGCGCCGGAGAAGCGCCGGACCGAGCGCGACGACCCCGGCATGGTGCAGAAGGTGTTGGGCAGTACGGAGGTACGCGGGTTCCTGCGGTCGGCCGCCTCGACGGCCGGCCGGGAGGTGTTCCGCAGCCTGTTCGGGACCGCGCGGCGCCGTCGTTGACACCGCCACGACGGGTCGCTGTGGCGAGCCTCTCAGTCGTCTCGGGCACGGCGAAACGGGTGTTGCCGGACAAGATCGTTCAGTAAACGGCACTACTGGGCGGTAACACGGCATATCGGATGGCAACCGCCCAAGGGACTGGTCATGCTGTCCCCATGGTTGCGTCGATGGTGTTCGACTCCGACCGGCGGGTGCTGTTGTGGCCACTCCCGCCGGAGCAGCGCACCAGCGAAGGGATCGGCGTCGGCAGCACCGTCTACCACGCGTGGCTCGCCTACCCGGACGCCGAGGCGCTGCGCCCCGAACCGGCGGCGGCGTCCGACGCGCTGCTCGTGCACCGGATCGACCGCGGCTACCTGATCAGGCACGACGGCACCGTGGTGCGGCAGCTGATCGCCGGTACCGAGGAACTCCTCCGCGCCGCCTACCAGACCCGCTGACCGCAGCAGGCAGCCGCCGGTGGCTCAGCGGCCCACCTTGCTGTCCTGGCTCGTTGGCCGGTTCGGTGCTGTGGTGCCGCCGGTAGCTCAGCGGCCCACCTTGCTGCGGACCATGCTCACCAGCTGGTTGATCTCCCGAACCCGCAGCGCGTACGCGAGGCCGAAGTAGACGATCGCGAGCACCGCACCGCCCGCGGCCAGCTCGGCCAGGCTGGCGATCCGGCCGTGACCGAGCACCGGGCCGAGCGCCTTCGCCACCAGCCAGCCGGGGACCGCCGCGACCGCGCCGGCCAGTACCAACCGGAGCAGGGTGCTGGCCACCCGGCGCAGGCCCAGGGAACCGATCCGGCGACGCAGCAACGCGTACGACACGATCGCCGCGACGACGAACGACACCGCGTTGCCGACCAACAGCAGCGGCACCACGTAGTCGATCGGCGCCAGGAACCAGACCGCCACGTCGAAGGCGATCTTGACAAGCACCACCGGCACGTTCACCAGCGCCGGGGTACGGGTGTCGGGCATCGCGTAGAAGGTGAAGATCTGCAGCTGGCTGACCGCGAACGGGACCAGCCCGAACCCGGCCATCGCGATCGCCAGGCCGGCCGAGTGGGCCGCGGCGGCGCCGAAGTGCCCGTACTGGAACAGCACGACACCCAGTTGGCTGCCGAACACCGCGAGCGCCACCGTGCCCGGGACCAGCAGCACCGCCGAGAGCCGGGTACCGAGAGAGAGGTAGTCGGACAGGTCGCCGAAGCGCCGGTCCGCCGCGGCCGCGCTCATCCGCGGCATCAGCGCGGTCATCACCGACACCGCGGCGATCCCGTTGATCGTCATCATCAGCAGGAAGCCGTAGTCGTACACGATCGTGCCGGTGTTGTCGTCGCCGCGGGTGGTCAGTCCGGCGATCTTGACGACGACCAGCATGCCGACCTGGCTGATCGCCACGTAGCACAGCGCCCAGCCGGCCAGCCGGCCGATCTCGCGCAGCCCCATGCCGCGGAACGAGAACCGAGGCCGGAACCGGTACCCCACCTTGCGCAGCGCCGGGGTCAGCGCCACCACCTGCACGCACATCGCGATGGTGAAGCCGGACCCGATCAGCGCGATCTTCGGCAGCGTCATCGTGTCGAGCGTCGGCTTGTCCGGCCAGATCAGCGCGAACATCACGAAGAAGCCGATGATGACGATGTTGTTGAGGATCGGCGCCCAGGTCGGTGCCGCGAACGAGCCGCGGGTGTTCAGCACCGCCTGGAACATCGCCGACAGGCCCATGAAGAAGATCGCCGGGAGCATGAAGTAGCTCAGCGACGTGACCGTGTCGTGGATCGGGGTGCCGCGGGCCAGCACCCAGGACACCACCGGGGCGCCGACCGTGACGATCACCGACATGACCAGCAGCATCGTCGCCGCCAGCGTGACGAACCGTTCGGTGAACGCCTGGCCGCGGTCCGGGTCGGTCTTGCGCGCCCGGACCAGCAGCGGGACCACGACGCTGGTCAGCGTGCCGCCCATCAGGAGCTCGTAGAGCATCTGCGGCGAGTAGACCGCCTGGGTGTACGCGTTGCCCACGGTCAGGCCGAGCGCCGCACCGATCGCGACGGTACGGCCGTAGCCGAGGACCCGGCTGACCAGGTTGAGGCCGGCCATCATCGCGCTGTTGCGCATCACGCCGCGGTCGCCGCCGGCCTCCGGTTCGGGGGTCGGCGGTACGTCACCGGTCGGCGGCATGGTCGCCGTCGCGGCCGGATCGGGTACCGCACCGTGCGGCGCGGACATCGCGGCGACCTCCTGCTCGACGGCGAACGACGACCGGTACAGCCCGTCGCCGGCGGCCGTCGGCCCCGGCGGGGTCGGCTCCGCCTGCTGCTGACCCGGCTCGTACCCGCGCCGGCCCGGCTCGTATCCGCGCTGGTCCGGCTCGTATCCGCGCTGGCCGGGCTCGTACCCGGGCGCGTCGTAGCGTGCCGTGCGGTCGTCCGCCGGCCGGGTCGCGTCGTCCGGCACCGGATGCTGGATGCGCGGGTCGTCGCCGCTGCGGTACACCCGCCCCTGGGGGTTACTCATGGTTCGCTCGTCGTGCTCGCTCATGCCCGGTCTCCGCTGCGGCCGTCACGCGCCGGACTTCGCGAGCAGGTCGGGTACCTGCGCGACCAGCCGCCGCTCGTCGGGGTGGGCGAGCCGCTGCGGGATGTCGTCGAGTGGCACCCATGCGACCTCCACCACCTCCCGGTCCCGGTCCGACAGCTCGCCGTCGAGGAACCGCAACAGGAAATGGTGCACGGTCTTGTGGATCTTCTCGCCGTGCAGCATGAACCAGTAGTCGACCTCGCCGAGCCGGTGCCGCACCTCGGAGGAGACCCCGGTCTCCTCCTCGATCTCGCGCACCGCGGTCTGCTCCAGGGTCTCACCCAACTCCACGTGACCCTTCGGGAGCGACCAGATCAGCCGGCCGCGCCGGTCGTGCTTCCCGATGAGCACGCCGAACGTGCCGTCGTCGCGCACGTCGACCACCAGCCCGCCGGACGACACCTCCTCGATCCGGCCCGACCGGGTACGCCGCCGGCCGCGGATCTGCCCCGGCGGTGGCGTGTCGACCCGCCGCTTGCGCCGCTTCTTCGCGGCCGACCGCGCGGTGGGCGCGCCGTCCTCGCCCGGTGCCGTCCCGGTGGCTGTACCGCCCATAGGCGCCGCCGCCGCTTCGCCGGTCGCGCCCGGGCCGCGCCGCCGGCGCCGCCGCTTGCGCCGCCGCCCGCCGCCGCCCGACCCGGCCGTACCGCCGTCGGACGCGGCCGCGCCACCGCTCGCGCTG
>NZ_BOPO01000110.1 GCF_017312725.1 Actinocatenispora comari
GACCGCCTAGCGCCCACCTCGGCGCCGACGACCCGGCGGTCGGGCCGAGGTCCGTGCCGACCCGGCGCCCCGGCCGGTCCGCGGTGCGCGCGGCCGGCCGGGGCGGACCGTCACGGCGTGGCGGCCGGGCGGCGGGCGAGCGTCGCTGCGTCCGCGACGTGCCGCAACGGGCGCAGCCGGTACGACCAGGCGTAGTCCCGGTCGGCGAACAGCTTGTACTCGTCGTGGGTCTGCGCGCCCCAGCTGTTGTCCCCGCCGACGCCCATCTGCCGGTGGTTGAGCCGCAGCACCACCGCGTCCCGCGGGGTCAGCTGGTAGCTGTGCCGGGCGCCCGCGGACAGGTCCTCCGGCGTGTAGCGCAGCGCGGAGAACTCCAGCAGCGGGTCACCGACCGCGAGCAGCCCGGCGCCGTGCCGGTTGGTCAACGCCACCCAGCGCACGTCGGTCCGGTTGCCGTTCTCCTGCGGCCGGACGTACTCGGTCCACAGAGAATCCACAGTGGACGAGTAGCGGCCGACCTCGGAGCCGGACTTGCGGTCCCAGTAGTTCTCGCCCGGCCCGCGGCCGAGGTAGTCGACGTTCGACAGACCCGCCGGCAGCGTGAGCATGGTCCCGACGACCGGGATGTAGGGCAGGCTCGCGGCACCGGGATGCAGCGTGCTGTCGACCGCGACCTCGCCGCTGCCGAACACCGTGTACGTGGTGGTGTAGTCCGAGCGGGTACTGGTCGGCAGCGTGCCGGTGACCGCGATCCGGACCGCCTGGTCGGCCGGCCGGCTCACCGCCACCCCGGTGACGGTCCGGTCCGCACCGGCCCGCCGCCAGGTGCCGTTGCGGGACGGCTGCCCGTTGCCGTTGTCGTTGTCGGTGGGGCCGCGCCAGAACTCCGGCGCCGGGCCACCGGTGACCAGCTCGATCCCGTTCGCCCGGTACGAGGAGAGCGCACCGGAGCTCTTGTCCACGGTCAGCCGGAAGCCGTCGCCGGTGACCGTCACCGAGTCGGCGCCCTCGTCGACGGTCAGCGTCGGCAGCGTCGCCACCGGTACCGGGGTGACCGCCGGGCTGCCGAAGTCGACCGGCAGCTGCTGCGCCGCCACCTCGAACCCCGGACCGGCCCAGACGCTGTGGCCACGGGTGGTGAACCACACCCGCAGGAAGTACTCGCTGCCCGGGGCCGGATGGGTCGGCGCCGTCAGCGGCAGCGTGATCGTCCTGCTCGCCAGCGGCGCCAGGTCGAGCTGGCCGGTCGACAGCCGGCCGCGCTGGACGACCCGGCCGTCCACCGCGAGGCTCCAGTGCCCGTCGTAGGCGTCGAGGTTGGTGAACAGCATCTCGTTGGTCAGCCGGACCCGGCCCTGCGCCACGGCGTCGGTCGCGGCGACCAGGATCTGTTGGTACACCTTCTTGACCTCGACCGCCTTGCCGTTCGGCTCGCGGCTGGCCGGCAGGATGCCGTTCGCGCAGAAGTTGCCGTCGTTGGGGTTGTCGCCCCAGTCGCCGCCGTAGGCGAGGTAGGTCTTCTCGGCCGGTTGCTGCTCGGTGTAGCCGGCGGTCGCCGCGTCGAACCACAGCCGGACGCCCGGGTCGTCGACCCCGCGGCCGGTGTCGGCGAGCTCCGCGGCGCTCAGCGCCCGGGCGTACACCCGCGCCGCACGGATCGTCCCGGCGAAGATGCGCTCGTCGTGGTCGGCGTCCGCGCCGATCGCGATCGGCGCGGCGATCACGTCCGGTACCGCCGTGGTGCTGCGGGTGGCGGCCGCCACCCCGTCCAGGTAGACGGTGAGCGTGCCGGCGGCGTGGTCGAACACGCCGGCGACGTGGTGCTCGGTGCCGACCCAGCCGTCCGGCAGGTCGGTGGTGGCGGCGATCCAGCTGGACCCGGCGTGGATGAAGAACTCGATCGTCTCGTCGGTCTGCTTCAGCGAGTAGGCGGTGTCGCCCTTGGCCACGATCGGCTGGTGGCCGCCCGGCGCGGTCGCGGTGATCCACGCCTCGGCGGTCAGCGACCCAGTCAGGTCGAGCGACGGATCGGTGTCGAACACCGCGCCGCCGGACAGTCCGTCGTCGCGGTCGAAGCTCGCCGCCGGTGCGAGTTCGGTGTGCAGCTTCGCCGGGCCGGTCTCGGTGACCTGCCGGCGTTTCGGGGTCGGCCAGGTCAGCGCCTGGTCGACGAAGTCCCAGATGAACCCGCCCTGCAGCACGTCGTGGGCGCGGATCACGTCCCAGTAGTCGGCCAGGTTGCCGGTCGAGTTGCCCATCGAGTGCGCGTACTCGCACATGATGTACGGCCGGGTGTCGGTGCCGTCCGCCGCCCGCTCGGCGATCCTCGCCGGGCTCTCGTACATGTGCGAGCGCATGTCGGAGACCGCGGCGCGGTTGTCGCCCTCGTAGTGGATCAGCCGGGTGGTGTCGTACGAGGCGATCCAGTCGTGCATCGCGACGAAGTTGGACCCGCCGCCCGCCTCGTTGCCCAGCGACCAGATCACCACGCAGGCGTGGTTCTTGTCCCGGTGCACCATGTGCTGCGCGCGGGCGACCACCGCGGCAGTCCAGTCCGGCTTGGAGTCGGGGAACTGGTCGCGCACCCCGTGCGTCTCCAGGTTCGTCTCGTCCAGCACGTACAGGCCGTACTCGTCGGCCAGCTCGTACCACAGCGGGTTGTTCGGGTAGTGCGAGGTGCGGTGCGCGTTGATGTTCATCCGCTTCATCAGCGTGATGTCGCCGACCAGGTCCTCGCGGGTCAGCGCGGCACCGCGGTCGGGCACCATCTCGTGCCGGTTGGTGCCGCGGATCGAGATCGGCTTGCCGTTGATGCACATCAGCCCGTCGAGCATGGCGAACTCGCGGAACCCGACCCGGCTGGACAGCGTCTCGATCACCCGGCCGTGCGGGTCGCGCAGCACCAGCACCGCGGTGTACAGGTTCGGCTGCTCGGCCGACCACAGCTTCGGCTTCGACACCGCCTTCGCGTCGCGCACCGTCACGTCCTCGCCGGCGGGCTTGGCGCCGAGGTCCACCGACTGGCGCAGCGGCGCCGCCCACACCGGCCGGCGGTGCGCGTCGTACAGCTGGGTCTCCACCGTGTACGTGCCGGTCGTGGCGTCGCCGTAGTTGCGCACGCTGGCGGTCACGTCCAGCTCGCCCGCGGTGTACCCGTCCGACAGCGGGGTGCGCAGCCAGAAGTCCCGCAGGTGCACCGTGGGCGTGGCGAACAGGTAGACCGAGCGGAAGATCCCGGACACCCGGATCATGTCCTGGTCTTCCATCCAGTCGCCGTCGGAGAAGCGGTACACCTCGACCGCGACCTGGTTGCGCCCCTCGACCAGGTACGGCGTGACGTCGAACTCGCTCGGTACGAACGAGTCCTCCCGGTAGCCGACCTTGACCCCGTTGACCCACAGGTAGAACGCCGACTTGACGCCCTCGAAGTGCAGGAAGATCCGCCGACCCGACCAGTTGCCGGGCAGCGTGAACGAGCGACGGTACTGGCCCACCGGGTTGAACCTCGTCGGCGCCGCCGGCGGCTGCGCGTTCTCGTTCCTGCCGTTCGCGCCCCACCACGGGTACGTGATGTTGACATAGATCGGGTGGTCGTAGCCGTGCAGCTGCCAGTCGGACGGCACCGGGACCGTCGGCCAGTCGTGGTCGTCGAAGTCGGTGCGGTGGAAGTCGGTGATCCGCGCGTCCGGCGTGTCGGAGTGCGCGAACCTCCAGTCGCCGTCGAGGTCGTGGCGCCACGGCGAGTCGCGCCGGTCGGCGGTCAGTGCCTGCCCGAGCCCCGCGTACGGCATCAGCGTGGCGTGCGGTGGCTCCGAGTTGACGTCGAAGATGCCGATGTTGTTGGTCCACTCGGGGAAGCCGTTCGGCGGGTCGGTCCACTCCGGCCTCGGGGTGTCCGACGAGGTCGCAGGCGCGGCCTGGGCCGCGCTCGGCGCGGCGACCGACGGGAGGGCCGCCGCGCCGAGCGCGACGGCGCCGCCGGTCAGCAGGGTCCGGCGGCGGATCGGTACGGAGGGCTGTGCGGGTGCGGCGGACTCGGGGGAGAGGGGCTCCGGGACGGGGGACTCGTGTGCGGAGGACATGCCTGGGGGACTCCGTTCCTCGAACGACCGTCGCGGCCGGGGTCTGGCCCGACGGGGGATCGGTGGAGCTGCCCGCACCGCCGGCTGGGGCGGCGGTCCGGCATGGCCCTTATTCGTACTGGTGGACCGACTTCGATGTCAATATTTGTCGAAGCGCTTTCGGTTCTGTGTGTCTGTGTCGCGACGTGAAACATCCTGCTCTGCGTTGTTTGGCCGGAAACTGCCGCCGGGCAGCGAGGGCGCCGGCCGCGGAACGCAGGTCACGGCGGCACGGTGCGGCGCGGTCGGCGCCGACGGATCCACCGCGCCGGCGGCGTGGCTCGATCGCCGCGGTCGCGGGAGACGCCGCCGCGGGCGCACCGCACGGCCGGGCGCCGACACGGCGCTGCCGTCCGCCCGGCGCGACTCGATCGCGGCGGGACGGACGGCAGCGGAACGTGCTCGGTCAGGGGGTCGGCATCGTGGCCAGGACCCGGTCGACCATGCCGTACTCCCGGGCCTCGTCGGCGGTGAACCAGCGGTCCCGGTCGGCGTCCTCGGCGATGCGCTCCACCGGCTGACCGGTGTGCCGGGCGATGACCTCCTGGTTCTCCCGCTTCATCGCCATCATGTTCTCCGCCTGGATCGCCACGTCGGCCGCGGTGCCGCCGACCCCGCCGGAGATCTGGTGCATCATCACCCGGGCGTGCGGCAGCGCGAACCGCTTGCCCGGCGCCCCCGCACACAGCAGCGTCTGGGCCATCGACGCCGCCATGCCCATCGCGTAGGTGGCCACGTCGGCCCGGATCAGCTGCATCGTGTCGTACACCGCCATGCCGGCGGTCACCGAGCCACCCGGCGAGTTGATGTACAGGTGGATGTCGCGGTCGGAGTCTTCGGCGTCCAGCAGCAACAGCTGGCCGCAGATCATGTTCGCGTTCTCCTGCTTGACCTCGTCGCCGAGGAAGATGATCCGGTTGCGCAGCAGCCGCTGGAACAGCTCGCCGTCGATGCCGGTGCCGGGCGTCTCGCCGGACCGCCCGTGCATCGTGCCGAGGTCGACCATCTCGTACCACCTGCTCCTTCTGCCCTGACCTGATCGCGTGACGCTTCGACCCTACGGGCCGGGCAGTGGTGTCGTCCGCGGTGTTCGCCCAGGGCCGATTCCGCTGAGAGCCGACTGAGCACCCGCGGCAGAGCCCGCCGCACCGGCGGCCGGCGGCGATCCACCGCCGGAGGTCGCCCGGCGCCGCGGCCGGTCGGTGGCGCCTGTCAGGCCAGCCCCGTCGCCGGAGCGCCGGTGATGCCGAGGGAACGGCGAATCGTGGCGAGGGCGTCCCGCCCGGCGGTGACGCCTTCGGGGGTGAGCCGGTAGTAACGGCGCGGTGGCCGGCCGATCTCGCTGGCGTCGGCGCTCTCCCACTCGCCCGCCACCCAGCCGGCCCGGTGCAGGCGGGTCAGGATCGGGTACAGGGTGCCGCTGGCTTGGCCGGTGGCGTGCATCAGCTCCAGCCCGTAGCGCGGGCTGTCCGGTTCGGTGAGGAACACGGTGAGCACGGCTGCCACCGCGGTGGTGACGCGAAGCTGGGCCACGCCGGGACCCTACATAGCCCCTCGACGGCCGGCAAGTGTGTCACCGACCGGTACCAGCCGGCACAATCTCCACGGGGCCCGGTCCACCGTGGCGATCCGGGCCGGCGACGAGCACCGGCGAAGGTGAGGAACGATGACCGACGTGCGCACCGTGGCAGCGCTGCCGACCACCATGCGGGCCAGCGTGCTGTACCGGGTGGGTGAGCTGGGTGTCGAGGACCGGCCGGTGCCGGTGCCGGCCGCCGACGAGGTCCTGGTCGAGGTCGGTTCGGTCGGGGTGTGCGGATCCGACGTGCACTACTTCCGGCACGGCCGGATCGGCGACTACGTGGTCCAGGCACCGCTGGTGCTGGGGCACGAGGCCGGCGGCCGGGTCGTCGGGGTCGGCGCGGAGGTCCCGGCGCAGCGGCTCGGCCAGCGGGTGTCGCTGGAGCCGGGCATCCCGTGCCGGCGCTGCGAGGCGTGCCGGCACGGCCGGTACAACCTCTGCCCGGACGTGCGGTTCTTCGCCACCCCGCCGGTCGACGGCGCGTTCTGCCAGTACGTCGCGGTGCCGGCGGACTTCGCCTACCCGGTGCCGGAAGCGGTGTCGGACGACGCGGCCGGCCTGCTGGAGCCGCTGTCGGTGGGCATCTGGTCCTGCCGGAAGGCGGGCGTCGGGCCGGGCAGCCGGGTGCTGATCGCCGGCGCCGGGCCGATCGGGTTGGTGACCGCGCAGGTGGCGGTCGCGTTCGGGGCGATCGAGGTGATCGCCACCGACGTGGCGGCGCCCCGGCTGGACGCGGCCCGGCGGCTCGGCGCCACCGGTACCGTCCCGGCCGGTACGGTGCTCGCCGCCGGCGACGCGGTCGACGTGTTCATCGACTGCTCCGGCGCCGCGCCGGCGGTCGACGCCGGGATCCGGTCGGTACGCCCGGCCGGCTCGGTGGTGCTGGTCGGGATGGGCGCCGACACGATCCCGGTGCCGATCCCGGTGATCCAGGGCCGGGAGCTGCGGGTGACCGGCACGTTCCGGTACGCGAACACCTGGCCGCTGGCGATCGCGCTGGCCGCGGCCGGCCGGGTCGACCTGGACGCGCTGGTCACCGGCCACTTCGGGCTGGCCGAGGTGGGTGCCGCGCTGGCCGCCTCGGCGGACCCGACCGCGATCAAGGCGATCGTGACGCCACAACACTGACCGGTCGGCCGTCAGGCCAGGCAGGCGAGGGCGGTGCGCAGCGCGGCCGGCAGCGGGTGGTCGGCGGGCAGCCGGTCCACGGTGGCCTCGACGAACTCCGCCGGGGACAGCTGCGCGGTGACCGCCCCGGGGTCGTCGACCTCCACGTGCCAGCGGTTGTCGGCCTCCCGGACCAGCACCGGACGGTCCTGCTCGGCGAGCACGAACGCGCCGAACCGGGCCCGCCAGTCGGTGCGGTCCGGTTCGTCCGCCGGTGGCGTCCGGTAGCCGACGTCGTCGGCGTGGGTGGCGAGCTCCGAGGCGTAGTGCAGCGCCTGCAGCCCCACCGGGTACGGGCCGGCCTGGGTCGGCAGCAGCGCGTCGGCGCCGCGGGCCCGCAGCTCGGCGCGGGTCCGACCGTTCGCCGCGCGCCACTCCGACAGCACCGTGTCCACCGGTACGTCCCGGCGTTCGTCGACGGTCCACTGGTTGAAGCCGTCCAGGCCGTCCACGCCGGCGTCGGTGAGCAGCCGGTTGAGTCCGGCCAGGTCGTCGTCCAGACAGGCGTGGTTGTACAGCTCCTCGCCGGCCAGGTGGGCCAGCACGTCGCGGACCGACCAGCCGGCGCAGCGCGACGGCCGGTCCCAGTCGGCGCCGGCGAGCCCGGCGAAGTGTTCGTCCAGCCGGCGGGCCTCCCCGTCGTACAGCGCGAACGGGTCGAGGTCGGCCAGCGCACCGGCCGTTGCGTGGTTCACGGGTCAGTCCTCCCTGGTTCGGTTGTCCGGCACCGCGTCCGGCGCCGGCATCGCTGCCGGTCCGGGCGGGACGTCCGGGTCGGGTGCATCGTCGGGCAGCGGCGCGGTGGTGGGCGGGCGCAGCAGGGCAGCCACCCGGCGCAGTCGCAGGTCGTCGACCAGCTCGGTCACCGTGACCGGCAACGGGATCCGCCAGTTCGGGTAGCGGTCGGTGGTGCCCGGCAGGTTCGGTGCGCGCAGCTCGCCGAGCACGTCGGTCGGCGCGACCGCCTTGATCCGGCACGGCGTGCGGTGCAGCAGCGTGTGCATCGCGAGGATCGCGTCGTCCAGCTCGGCGCGCCGGGCGAGCAGCCCGCGCCGGGTCAGCTGCGCCAGCAGCGCGCGCCGCTCGGCGTCGGCGGAGTGCCGGGCCGCGGCCGGATCGGCGAGCAGCCCGAGCTCCTCGCGTACCCGGACCGCCTCGCCGGTGAGGAAGCCGGCCGCGGTGGGCAGATCGTGGGTGGAGATGCTCGCCATCGCCCGCTCCGGCCACGCCTCCGGCGGCAGCGGCCGGCCGGCGTCGTCGCGGGCGAACCAGAGCACCTCGCAGCCGAGCATCCCGCGCTGCGCCAGGGCGGCGGTCACCGCCGGCTCGACCGTACCGAGGTCCTCGCCGACGACGACCGCGTCCGCCCGGTACGCGGCGAGGGTCAGCGCGCCGAACATCGCCGCCGCGTCGTAGCGCACGTACGTGCCGTCGGCGGGGGAGCCGCCGCGCGGGATCCACCACAGCCGGGACAGCCCGGCGACATGGTCGACCCGCAGCCCGCCGCCGTGCGCGAGCAGCGCGTCGAGCATCTGCCGGTACGGCAGGTAGCCGACCTCGGCGAGCCGGTCCGGCCGCCACGGCGGGAAACCCCAGTCCTGCCCGGCGGCGGTGAACGCGTCCGGCGGGGCGCCGACCGAGGCGCCGCCGGCCAGCACGTCCTGCAGCGCCCAGGCGTCCGCGCCGGCCGGGTCGACGCCGACCGGCAGGTCGTGCAGGACGCCGACGGCCATCGCGCCGGCTGCCGCGTCGACGGCGGCCAGCTGGTCGGCGCAGCGTCGCTGTACCCAGGCGTGGAAGCCGATCCGGTCGGCGAGCTCGCCGGTGGCGCGACGTACCGCCGGGGAGTCCGGCCGGCGCAGTTCGGCCGGCCAGCGCCGCCAGTCGCCGCCGTGCCGTTCGGCCAGCGCGCACCAGGTCGCGTACTGCGCCAGCGCCGGGTCGGGCGGCGCGGTCGGCAGCCGGTAGGGCCAGAGCAGGGTCAGCGCGGCCTGCTTGGCCGCCCACACCGCGTCGTGCTCGATCAGCGGCCCCGTCGCCGGGCGCAGCGCGTCCACCTGCCGCCGGGTCGCGTCGTCGGCCGCCGCGTACTCGGGCAGCTCGTCGATGCGCAGGTACAGCGGGTTGGCGTAGCGGCGGCTGGCCGGCGAGTACGGGGACGGCTCGACCGGCGGCCCCAGCCGCGGCGCGCACAGCGGCCCGGCGACCAGCACGTCCGCGCACAGCTGGGCCCGGCTCGCGGCGACCAGCTCGCGCAGGTCGGCGTACTCGCCGATGGCCCAGGACCGGGCCGAGTGCAGCGCGTACGGCTGGACGGTGAGCCCCCAGCACGGTGGCACCGGCGGCAGGCTGCCCGGCGCCACCAGCACGGTCGACTCGCCGCCGGCGTACCGCAGCCGGTACCAGCCGGGCGGCAGGCTGGCCGGCAGCGCGTCGCCGATCCGCCACCGGGTACCGTCCTGCGCGCTCAGCGTGCCCGCCGGCACCGGATAGGCGGTACCGGCCGGCACGGTCAGGGTGGCCGGGACCGGCCCGGCGTGCCGGTCGGCGAGCTCGGCGCGGGAGGCCCGGATCGCACCCGGGCCGGACGCGTCGATGCCGAGTTCGGCGAGCACCGCGACGACCACCGCCGGGTCGACCGCAACCGGACGATCGGCATCGTCCCGGTATTCGGTGGCGACTCCGGCCGCGTCCGCCAGTTCGGCCAGTTCGGCATCCACTCCGACAAGTCTGGCAGCGCGGCGGCTGTCAGGCTGGCCGAATGCCCACGCCGCCGCGGGGTACCCCGCTAGCGTCGGAGCTAGGGTCCGTGTCGCCAACCCCCGGGGTAGTGGCGCCGGTCCTGGACGTCACGGGCCGGCGCCTGGCAGTGCCGGCGGGTGTCGCGTGCGCGGGCCGCCCGACGCGACCCGGTCTGGTACCGCGCCGGCGCCCGGCGGGCGGGCCGGTGCCGGCCCCTGCGAAGGGGGAGACGTGTCGAACAGTTACCTGGGGCCGGACGAGGTACCCGATCCACTCAGCCAGCTGCTGTCCCAGTTCCTCGGCGGCGGTGGCCTGCGCCGGCCGGTACGGCGGATCGACATCGGCCGGCTGATGAGCGCCGAGACCCGCGAGCTGGTCGCCGCGGCCGGTCGGGAGGCGCAGCGGCACGGGGACGCCGAACTGGACACCGACCACCTGTTGTGGGCGGCGACCCAGCTGGACCGGACCCGGCAGCTGCTGTCCGCGGCCGGTGGCGACCCGGACGCGATCGCGCAGCGGATCGAGGCGCAGCCGTCCGGGCCGGGCGCGGACGGCGGGCCGGACTCGCTGACCCCGGCGACGAAGCGGGCGCTGCTGGACTCGCACCAGATCGCCCGCAGCATGGGCGCCACCTACATCGGGCCCGAGCACGTCCTGCTGGCGCTGTCGGCGAACCCGGAGTCGCAGGCCGGGCGGGTGCTCGGCAGCATGCGGATCGGCCCGGCCGAGCTGGCATCCGGTGCGGCCCCGCGGCCGGGCCTGGAGCGCGGCATGGAGCGCGGCATGGAGCCCGGCGGGCGCGGCGGCGGATCGTCCACCCCGACGCTGGACCAGTACGGCCGGGACCTGACCGAGGAGGCGCGCGACGGCCGGGTGGACCCGGTCGTCGGCCGTACCGAGGAGATCGAGCAGACCGTCGAGGTGCTGTCCCGCCGGACCAAGAACAATCCGGTACTGGTGGGTGAGGCCGGCGTCGGCAAGACGGCCATCGTGGAGGGGCTGGCGCAACGCATCGCGGACGGCGACGTGCCGAAGGTGCTGGCCGGCCGGCGCGTGGTGCAGCTGGACCTGTCGTCGATGGTCGCCGGCACCCGCTACCGGGGCGACTTCGAGGAGCGGATGAAGCAGGCGATCGACGAGATCCGGTCGCACGCCGACGAGCTGATCGTGTTCATCGACGAGCTGCACACCATGGTCGGCGCCGGTGGCGGCGGCGAGGGCGGCGGCAGCATGGACGCCTCCAACATGCTCAAGCCGGCGCTGGCGCGCGGCGAGCTGCACGTGGTCGGTGCGACGACGCTGGACGAGTACCGCAAGTACATCGAGAAGGACGCGGCGCTGGCCCGCCGGTTCCAGCCGGTGATGGTGCCCGAGCCCAGCGTGGACGACACGGTGGCGATCCTGCGCGGCCTGCGGGACCGGTACGAGGCGCACCACCAGGTGCGGTTCACCGACGAGGCGCTGGTGGCCGCCGCCGAGCTGTCCGACCGGTACCTGACCGAGCGGTTCCTGCCGGACAAGGCGATCGACCTGATGGACCAGGCCGGGGCCCGGGTGCGGCTGCGCGCGCTGGCCCCGGACACCGACGTACGGGAGCTGACCGAGCAGGTGGAGGCGCTGCGCCGGGACAAGGACCAGGCGGTCGCCGGCGAGGAGTACGAGCGGGCCACCGAGCTGCGGGACCGGATCGTCGCGCTGGAGAAGCAGATCGACGAGGTGCGCGGCACCGCCGCGACCGGCGGTTCGGTGCCGGAGGTGACCACCGCGGACATCGCCGAGGTGGTGTCCCGCTCGACCGGCATCCCGGTGGCGGAGCTGACCGAGGAGGAGCGCGACCGGCTGCTGAAGCTGGAGCAGCGGCTGCACGCCCGGGTGGTCGGCCAGGACGACGCGGTCGAGGCGGTCGCCGAGGCGGTCCGCCGCTCCCGTGCCGGTCTCGCCGACCCGAACCGGCCGATCGGCAGCTTCCTGTTCCTCGGCCCGACCGGGGTGGGCAAGACCGAACTGGCCCGCGCGCTGGCCGAGGCGCTGTTCGGTTCCGAGGACCGGATGGTACGGCTGGACATGAGCGAGTTCTCCGAGCGGCACACGGTGTCCCGGCTGGTCGGCGCGCCACCCGGGTACGTCGGGTACGAGGAGGCGGGGCAGCTGACCGAGGCGGTACGCCGGCATCCCTACTCGGTGCTGCTGCTCGACGAGATCGAGAAGGCGCACCCGGACGTGTTCAACATGCTGCTGCAGGTGCTCGACGACGGCCGGCTCACCGACGGCCAGGGCCGTACCGTCGACTTCAAGAACACGGTGCTGATCATGACCAGCAACCTCGGTTCGGACCTGATCTCCGGGCAGGGCGCCGCGCTCGGCTTCGGCTCCGGGCGGTCCGGTACCGACGGCGCCGACGAGCCGGTCGACGCCGGGCTTCGGGACCGGCTGATGCGCCGGCTGCGCGACTCGTTCCGGCCGGAGTTCCTGAACCGGATCGACGAGATCATCGTCTTCCGCCGGCTCGGTACCGAGCAACTGCGCCAGATCACCGAGCTGATGTTGGACCAGACGGCCCGTCGGGTACACGGTCAGGGCGTGACGATGGAGGTCACGCCGGCGGCGGTGGACTGGCTCGCCGAGCACGGGTACGAACCGGCGTTCGGCGCCCGGCCGATGCGCCGCACGATCCAGCGCGAGGTGGAGAACCGGCTGTCGGCGATGTTGCTGGCCGGCGAGTTGTCGGCCGGGCAGCACGCCACCGTGGACGCGGTGGACGGCCACCTGAGCATCCGGGTGGGCGAACCGGCGGCGACCGGTTCCTGACTTCGTCCGTACCCCGCGGTGGCCGGCGGGGCCACCGCGGTCGGCGATCAGCAAGGAGTCGGTATGGAACTCGGCAACAGCAAGCACGCGGGCCACCGGGACACCGAGCTGGCCCGCGAGACCCGCGAGTACGTCGAGGCCGGGCACAGCTCGCGGGCCGAGCCGTGGCGGGAGACCGAACCAGCGGACGGCAGCGGTCCGGAGGCGGAGCTGCTGCCGACCGCGGAGGGCGTCGGCGGCACCCCGCCCGGCATGGACGGCGACGACGTCGCCGGCCGCAGCGACCTGGCCCGGCTGCTGGACCCGGGCGAGTTCCCGGCGGACGCCAAGCGGCTCGCCGCCACCGCGGCACGCCACCAGGCCGACGACGCCACCGTCGCGGCGCTGCGGGCGCTGCCGGCGGACCGCCGGTACCGCACCGTGTCGGAGGTGTGGGCGGCGCTCGGCCACCGGACCGAGGACGACACCCGCCGGTTCTGACCCGCGGCACGGCGTGCCCGGCGCCGGTACCGCCGGGCACGCCGCGGGACCGCTGCCGCCGCCGCTCGATCCCGGTGCTCCTGGCGGCGGTTCGGGGCGGCTCGACGGTCGGGGCGGCTCGACGCCGGTGGCGTCCGGAGCGAGGTGTGCGGCGCGGTCGACCGGTTCAGCGGTGCGCGAGCGCGGTGCGGGTCTCGATCGCGATCTGCTGGATCTCGCCGGTCGGTACCACCAGCACCGGCACCCGCGCGCCGGTGGGCGAGACGATCGTCGGCTCGACCGGCTCGGCCGGACCGCTCAGCGTCCGGGGCAGGCCGAGCACCCGCAGCCCGGCGGACACCTCGACGCGCACCTCGGGCTGGTCGGTACCGATCTCGCCGGTGAACACGACCGCGTCGAGCCGGTCCAGGCTGGCGGCCATCGCGGCCACACCCGCCCGGACCCGGTGGGTGAACACGGCGAGCGCGAGCTCCGCGGCGCGGTCCCCGCGGGTACGCGCGCGGACCAGGTCGCGGGTGTCGTCGGAGCTGCCGGACAGGCCGAGCAGTCCGGACCGGTGCTGCAACGCATCGGCGAGCTCGGCGGCGGACAGGCCGTGCTCGGTCTGCAGCCACAGCAGCAGTCCCGGGTCGACCGATCCGCTGCGGCGGCTCATCGCGAGGCCCTCCAGCGGGGTGAAGCCCATCGTGGTGTCCACGCTGTGCCCGTCCCGGACCGCGCAGGCCGAGCAGCCGCCACCCAGGTGCGCCAGGACCACCTGCAGGTCGTCGGCCGGCCGGTGCAGCAGCGCGGCGGTCTGCCGCAGCGCCCACGCGTACGACAGGCCGTGGAAGCCGTACCGGCGCAGCCCGTACCGGGTGTCCCAGCCGTGCGGCAGCGGGTAGCTGCGCGCCGCCGCCGGCAGCTCGGCGTGGAACGCGGTGTCCAGGCACACCACGTGCGGCAGGTCCGGCAGCGCGGTACGCGCCGCGTCGAGCGCGGCGAGCGCCGGCGGCACGTGCAGCGGAGCGAGCCGGGCCGCCGCGTCCAACCCGGCCCGTACCGTGTCGTCCACCCGGACCGGCGCGGTCAGCTCCGGGCCGCCGTGCACCAGCCGGTGGCCGACCGCCGTCACCGGTGGCAGCCGCGGTACCAGCTCGGCCAGCTCGTCCGGCGCGGACAGGTCGTGCGTGCGCACGACGGTGCCGGCCCGATCCAGCACGGACACGTGCAGGCTGGCCGAACCGGCGTCCACCACCAGGACCGCGCCGTCCTCGGTCACCGTCGGCCCGCTTCCTCGCCGGCGGGCTGCTCCCCGGCGGCCGGATCTCCGGCGCCGCCGAGCCGTCCGGCAGGGTCTCCGGTTACGGCGTGCCGGCCGTCGGGATGTTCGGTGCCGGCGTGCTGGCCGGCGAGGTGCTCGGCGCCGGCGAGCTGTCCGACGGGGTGCTCGGTGCATGCGGGGTGCTCGGTGACCAGGTCGAACAGCCCGGCGGCCGAGGCGTCCGGCTGCCGCGCGTCCAGGGCGACGATCCGCCGGGCCAGGTCGAACAGCTCCGGCATCACCCGGCGGTGCACCGCGACGGCGGGTGCGTCCGGCTGAGTGCGCAGGTAGTACGCCAGGTGCAGGGCGCTGCCGAGCGCGCCGGCGGGGCCGCGCACCGGCCCGTCGACCCGCAGCGGCAGCTCGTCCAGGTGCGGGGTGCGCCGGTAGTGCCGGCTCGCCCCGGCGTACGGGTCGGCGCCGAGGAAACGCAGCCGCCCGAGCGCGGCCATGCCCGCCGCGCCGACGCACATCAGGCACGGCTCCAGGCTCACGTGCAGGGTGTGGTCCGGGCGCTGGCCCGCGACGGGCAGCTGCGCCAGCGTGTTGATCTCCGCGTGCGCGATCGCGCAGCCGGCGAGCCGGCCGGGCCCCGGTGCGGACCCGAACATCCGGCCACGTTCGGCGGCGACGACCGTACCGGCGGCGTCGGTGACGACCGCGCCGACCGGCAGGGTGCCCGCGCACCAGCCCTCCCACGCCAGCCGCAGGCACCGCGTCGCGATCGGGTCCGGCACGTCAGGGCACCGTCTTCTCGATCGCGGCCGGACCCTCCTCGTCGAGCTCCTCGGCTGCCCTGCGCACGTTCTCCGGCGTCGGGTCCTCGCCTTCGGCCTCGGCCAGGTCCTCCGGATCCCACGGCTGGTCGGCGCCGGTGCGCGCCACCGGTTCCGGCTTCTCCTCGCTCATCCTGCTCACCCCCAGCGGTTCGCTACCCGCCGTACGAGCCGTTAATCGCAGTGACCACCACCCGCAGGTCGGACACCAGCGCGGCGAGCGCCTCGTCGCGGGCGTCGTCCGGTGCCCGCAGGATCGCCGACGGGTGGGTACTGATGACCGCCCGCGCGTCGGCGCCCGCCTGCGGGCACGGCAGCAACCGGCCCCGATCGGCGGTCACCTTGTAGCGGGTGCCGAGCACCGCGCGTACCGCGGTCGCGCCGAGCGCCACCACCACGGCCGGTCGCACCGCGGCGTACTCGGCGGTCAGCCACGGACGGCACGCGTTGATGTGGCCCACCGACGGCTTCTTGTGCAGCCGCGGCTTGCCCGGCGCACGGGTGAACCGGAAGTGCTTGACCGCGTTCGTCAGGTAGCACCGGTCCCGGTCGAGGCCGGCGTCGGCGAGCGCGCGGTCCAGCAACCGGCCGGCCGGGCCGACGAACGGTTCGCCGGCCCGGTCCTCCTTGTCGCCCGGCTGCTCGCCGACGAGCATCACCCGGGCCGCCGCGGCGCCGTCGCCGAACACCGTCTGGGTGGCGTCCCGGTACAGCTCGCAACCGCGGCAGCCGGCCGCCGCGGTGCGCAGCGCGGCGAGATCGGCGTCCTCCGGGACGAACTCGGCGGCGCTCTCCGGCTCGCTCATACCGTCATGGTCGCGCCGATCGCCGGGCGCCGCGACCGGAACCGGCCGCCCGGAGGGGAACGGAATCAGCCGGTGTGCGGGTCTTTCGCCCGCCGCGGGTCCGGGTGCACGATGGGCAAGATCCTCATTCGCGGCGGCTGCGGGGGACGCCCGAGGGCAGGGAGAGGCCCATGGACGCTCTTGCGCAGTCCTTCCACCAACCGTTGACCCCGCTCGGCGGGGTCCTGGGATCCACCCTGATCGCCCTGGTACCGGTCGCGGTGCTGCTCGTGCTGCTCGCGGTGGTACGCATGTCCGCCTGGCGCGCGGTGCTGGTCGGCTCCGTGGTCACCGTGCTGCTCGCGATCTTCGCCTGGCACGCCCCGGTCGGCGACGCGTTCGCCGCGTACGGGCTCGGCGCCGCGAGCGGTGTCTGGTCCGTCGACTGGATCGTGTTCTGGGGCGTGATCATCTACAACATCATGCGGGTCACCGGCGCGTTCGACGCGTTCAAGGACTGGCTGGTGCACCGGGCGACCGCCGACATCCGGGTGCAGACGATCCTGCTCGCCTGGGCGTTCGGCGCGCTGATGGAGGGGCTCGTCGGGTTCGGCTACCCGTGGGCGGTGGTGGCACCGATCCTGATCGGGCTGGGTGTGGCCGACCTCGCCGCGATCCGGGTCGCCGCCATCGCGAACAACGCGCCGGTGTCGTTCGGCGCGCTCGGCGCCCCGATCGTCGGCCTGGCCGCGGTCACCGGGCTGCCGCTGATGGACCTGTCCGCCTCCATCGGCAAGATCGTCGCGGTACTGGCGCTGCTGCCGCCGTGGATCCTGATCTACCTCGTCGCGGGCCGGCGCGGCCTGCGGGACGGCTGGCCGCTCGCGGTGGTCGGCTCGCTCGCCTACATCGCCGGCCAGTTCCCGGTGTCCCAGTGGGTCGGCCCGTACCTGCCGGACATCACCGGCTCGCTGGTCTGCTTCGTCGCGCTGCTGGTACTGCTGAGGTTCTGGCGGCCCAAGCGGACCCTCGGCTACGGCGGGGTGGAGCTGCCAGCGTCCACTGTGGAGTCTCACGGGCCGGGGATCCGGACCGCGGTGCGCGGGCTGATCCCGTTCGGGATCCTGATCGTGGTCGTGGTGGCGTGGACCGGGCCGTGGTCGCCGCTGCCCAAGTGGGTGCCGTTCAAGCCGGCCATCGAGGCGGTCGGATCGCTGGACCACAAGCCGCTGTCGGTGAACTGGTCGTTCGCGCCGGCGATCGCCGGGACCGCGATCCTGGTGGCGGCGCTGATCGTCGCCGCCGTGCTGCGGCCGCGGCCGGCCCAGATCCGTACCGTGTTCGCCGACACGTTCCGGCAGATGTGGGGCGCGCTGCTGGTCGGGCCGCTGGTGTTCGGACTGGCGTACGTGTTCAACTTCGCCGGGATGGCCAACTCGATGGCGAACGGGTTCGCCAAGCTCGGCGTCGCGTTCATCATCGTGGCCCCGCTGCTGGGCTGGATCGCGGTCGCCCTGTCCGGCTCGAACACCTCGTCCAACGCGGTGTTCGGCGCGTTCCAGCTGTCGGTGGCGCGCATTCTCGGCGCGCCGCCGCTGCTGTTCCCGTCGCTGAACTCGGTCGGCGCCGAGGTCGGCAAGCCGGTCGCGCCGCAGACCGCGAGCGTCGGCGTCTCGACCACCAGGTTCGTCCGCAACGAGGGCGAGGTCATCCGGTACAACCTGGGCTGGACCCTGGTGATCCTGGTCTGGCTGGTGCTGGTCGGCCTTCTCTACTACTTCGTCTTCCCGGACACCATGCGCCTGTGACGCCGTCGGTCGTGGCGCCGTGCCCGTGCCGTACCGGCGGGTGCGGCGCCACGGCTGCGCCCGGCGCGCGATGCCGGGGCGCGGGCGGGCCACGGTGCCGTACCCGGCCGGCGCGCTTCCGCCCGCTGGAGCGGTCAGGCCGGTACGGGGTGGCGGCCGAGCAGCAGCAGGATCTCGGTCAGCGCGTCGGCGCCGGTCGGTACCGGCCGGGCCGGGGCGAACGCGGCGCCGGGGGCGAGCCGGTCCGCGCCGTCCGGTACGGCCCGGGCGATGCGCAGCGCCGCCGCGAGCACCGCGTCGTCGAGTGGTGGCGCGTCGATGCCGAGCGCGGTGGCGACGTCCCAGCCGTGCACGACGTAGTCGACCAGGTGGAAGCCGATCGCCTGGGTGGCGGGGAAGTCCGGCGCGCGGGTGATCTCCGGCAGCACGAACCGCCGGCCGTCGAGGCCGGGTGCGGCGAACGCGGCGAGCACCTGGTCGGCGGCGGCCAGGTGGGCGGCGACCGGATCGGCCGCGGGCACCGGTTGCCAGCCGGCGAGGTCGCCGCCGTGTCCGGCCGCGGCGGCCGCGAAGCCGCGGTGCTGCGCGGTCATGTGGGCGAGCAGCGCGGCGACGTCCCAGTCGCCGCACGGGGTGGGCCGGGCCAGGTCGGCGGGGGTCACCCGGCGCACGACGTCGGCGCTGGCGCGCACGGCGCGGCCGTCCAGCTCGATCAGCGAATCAATGTGCATGTGCTTACGATGTGCTCAAGCACATGATTTGTCAAGGCGTAGATTCCCGGTATGGCCGAGCCCGCGAACCGACCCGACCTGGCTGCGATGATCGTGCCGCTCGGCAGGTCGTTGATGGCGGCCGAGCAGCCGGTCCTCGCCGCGCACGAGCTGACCATGTGGGGCTACGTGGTGCTCAGCCACCTGCGCGGCACGCCGACCCGGACCCAGGCCGTGCTCGCCGACGCGATCGGCGCCGACCGCACCCGGATCATCGGCGTGCTGGACGAGTTGCAGCAGCGCGGCCTCATCCGGCGCGAGGCCGACCCGGCCGACCGCAGGGTGCGGCTGCTGTCGCTGACCGCGGCCGGCCGCCGGCTGCGCGACACGGTCAGCGCGGAGATCCAGCGCAACGAGGAACGGCTGCTCGCCGCGCTGCCGGCCGCCGACCGGCGGGCGCTGCTGCGGTCGCTGCGGGTCCTCGCCGAACTCCCGCGGGACCGGATCGTCGGCACCGACTGACCGGCGCCGTCGATCCGGCGGCGGGTCGGGTCAGGAGGCGGCCTGGCCGCGGACCTCGAGGTGGTCGAGCAGGTGCTGGGTGGCGTGCGCGATCTCGGCGACGGCGCGGTCGAACGCCTCCTGGTTGTGCGCCGCCGGGGCGCGGAAGCCGCTGATCTTCCGCACGTACTGCAGGGCGGCGGCACGCACGTCGGCGTCGGTGACCTCGGTCGCGTACGGCGGGCGCAGCGTCTTGATGCTTCGGCACATGCCCAGACCGTAGCGCCACGGTCTGACGAACGGTGCCGGCCGCGCACCGCGGGATACCCCCGTACGGAGGCTTGACCGGGCCGGTTGCCGTCAGGTAAAACGTTGAACCACTCAGGTAAAACGTTTGTTCACCCGATGGGGATGGGCGTCGTGCAGACAGTCACGCGGTACTTCGAGGACCACGCGGTCGGGGATCGGCGGGTGAGCACCGGCCGGACGATCACCGAGTCGGACATCGTCCTGCACGCCGGGCAGACCGGCGACTGGTTCCCGCACCACGTCGACGCGCAATGGTGTGCCGAGCAGGAGTTCGGCCAGCGGATCGCGCACGGCACGCTCGTCCTGTCGGTCGCGGTCGGGATGACCGCCGGCGACATCAACCCGGCCTCGGTCAGCTACGGCTACGACCGGATCCGGTTCGTCGCGCCGGTGTTCATCGGCGACACGATCCACGTCGAGGCGCGGATCACCGCGCTGCGCGACCACCGCAGCCGCACCGACGTCGGCTTCGTCGACGAGCTGGTCACCGTCACCAACCAGCACGACGCGGTGGTGCTCGTGCTCACCCACCTCTACCTGGTGCAGCGACGGCCGGCCGGGGACGCCTCGTGAGCGCGGATCGGCGCGCGAACCCGCGGTGCCTCGGCGATGTTCCGGCGAGGCGGGAGCGGCGACGGCGAGCGGGTGCCGGGGTGCCCGCGCGGCGCCCGGCGAGAAAGGACCCCCGATGAGCCGCCGACCCAGCCTGTCCGACGTGGCGAAGCGGGCCGAGGTGTCGGTCTCGCTGGTGTCGCGCATCCTGTCCGGCGACACCACGGTACGGGCGCGCCCGGAGACGCAGCAGCGGGTGCACGAGGTCGCCGCCCAGCTCGGGTACCAGCCGCACGGCGCGGCGCGGGCGCTGCGGCTGTCGCGCGCCGGCGCGCTGGGGCTGGTCGTGCACGAGGTGTCCAACCCCATCCACGCCGAGATCATCCGCGGCGCGCAGGCGGCCGCGACCGCCGCCGGCCAGGTACTGCTGCTGTCCGACGCGCCGGAGCTCGCGGCCAACGCCGACGCGTTCGCCCAGCTGGTCGGTACCGGCCGGATCGACGGGCTGATGTGGCAGGGCAGCGGCGAGGACTACGACGACGAGCTGGTCGCCCGCGCGGCCCGGCAGCTGCCGACCGTGCTGGTCAACAGCCGCCCGCGGGCCGGCGTACCGGCGTTGCGGCTGGACGACGAGGCCGCCGCGCGGCTGGCCGTCGAGCACCTGATCGGGCAGGGCCACCGGCACATCGGGTACGTCGGAGGTCGGCCGGGCGCCGACCTGACCGAGCGCCGGTACGCCGGCTACCTCGCCGCGCTGCGCGACCACGACCTGCCCGTCCGTCCGGAGTGGACGGTCGAGCGGGAGTGGGACGCGCCGGCCGGCCACGCCGCGATGGCCGCACTGCTCGCCACCGACCCGCGACCGACCGCGGTGTTCGTGGCGAACGTGGTGGTGGCGGTCGGCGCGCTCGCCGCCGCCCGGGAGGCCGGCGTCGCGGTGCCCGAGCAGCTGTCGGTGATCGCCGTGCACGACGCCTGGTTCGTCGCGCACGGGGCACCGCCGTTGACCACCGTCCGGCTGCCGCTGGACCGGCTCGGCGCCGAGGCGGTGCGGCTGCTGCTGTCCGGCGAAGGCAGCCCCGTCCCGGCCGGCACCGCCGCAGACGGCGCGGCCGGCGGGGGCGGCTCCGCCGCGATGGGTGACCCGGGTGGCGGGGGCGACCCGGTCGGCGGCTCCGCCGGCCGGGGGATCGTGCTCGCCGATCCACCGCCGCAGTTGCTGGTCCGAGGCTCCACCACCCGACCCGAAGGGATGCGCTGACCCGTGTTGCGCGGCATGACCTGGAACCACCGGCGCGGCCTGGCGCCGTTGCTCGCGGCGACCGAACGGTTCGGCGTACCGATCCGCTGGGAGGCGCGGTCGCTGCGCGAGTTCGAGGACGTGCCGGTGGCCGAACTCGCCGCGAAGTACGACCTGATCGCCGTCGACCACCCGCACGTCGGCCAGGCCGCCGCCACCGGCGCGTTCCTGCCGCTGGACGGGGCGCTGCCGCCCGGCGTGCTCGATGCGCAGCGGGCCGGCAGCGTCGGACCCAGCTTCGCCAGCTACACCTGGCAGGGCCGGCAGTGGGCGCTGCCGATGGACGCCGCGGCACAGGTCAGCGCGTACCGGCCGGATCTGCTGCCGTCGCCGCCGACCCGCTGGGACGAGGCGCTGGAGCTGCTGCGCGGCGGGGCGGTGACCGGCCTGCTGCCGGCGAACCCGACCCACCTGTGGTCGACCTTCCTGTCGCTGTGCCACCAGCGCGCCGCGGGCGGACCCGCCACAGCCGGCGGGTCGGGCGGCTCCGGGGTGTCCGGCGGAGCCGGGGCGGCCGCCGGGCCAGGTGTGGTCGATGCGACGGGGCCGGACTCGCGGCCCGGGTGGTGGCCGGCCGACGGGATCGAGCCCGACGTCGCCGCCGCCGCGTTGGCGCAGCTGCGCGCCGTGCTCGCCGTGGTCGACCCGGCGTCGCTGGACAGCGACCCGATCCAGGTGCTGGACGAGATGGCGACCGGCGACCGGATCGGCTACGCACCGCTGATCTTCGGCTACGTCAGCTACGCCCGGCCGACCGCCGGCCGGCGGCTGGTCCGGTTCGCCGACGCGCCGAGCGCCACCGGCGCCCCGGTCGGCACCATGCTCGGCGGTGTCGGGCTGGCTGTCTCGGCCCGTTGCACCGACCCGGGCGCCGCGCTGCGGTTCGCCGCCGCGGTGGTCGATCCGGACTTCCAGGCCGGCGAGTACGCGAGCGCCGGTGGGCAGCCCGGCCACCGCGCGGCGTGGACCGACCCGGTGGTCAACGCCGCCAGTACCGACTTCTACGTCGCCACGCTGGCCACCCTGGACCGGTCGTTCCTGCGCGGCCGGGACGCCGGCTACCCCGCCTTCCAGCGCGCCGCAGGCGAGGCGCTGCATGCCGGGATCCGGCGTGGCGACGGCGATCGCGCGATCCTCGCCGCGATCCGGGAACGGTGGCAGCGACGATGACCGACACCACCCTGGCCGGGCTGACCCGGCGCGCGCACGAACGGTACGCGACGGCCCCCGCGCTGCTCGGCCCGGCCGGATGGCGGGACTTCGCCGACCTGGGCGCGGCGGCCCGGCGCACCGCGTACCGGTTGGCGCGGCTCGGGTTGCGGCCCGGTGACCGGGTGCTGCTCGCGCTCGCCAACTGCGCGGAGCTGATGGTCTGCGAGCAC
This sequence comes from Actinocatenispora comari, assembly GCF_017312725.1. GTDB lineage: Bacteria > Actinomycetota > Actinomycetes > Mycobacteriales > Micromonosporaceae > Actinocatenispora > Actinocatenispora comari. Next base: position 22,327 of record NZ_BOPO01000110.1, read on the forward strand.
GCCCTGTTCGGCAGCGGCCTGGTCCGGGTCGCGGTGTCCGAACGGTTGCACCCGCGCGAGATCGCCGGCATCGCGGCCGACTGCGCCGCGGCGCTGGTGGTCTGCGAGAACGACGCCGCGGCACCCGTCCGCGCGCTGCTCGCCGCCGGCCCCACCGGCACCGAGGCGCCGGCGCGCGCGGCACGGGCTGGCACCGAGGGCGGTGCGGCACCCGCCGGCCTCGCACGGGAGGACGAGGGCGGTGCGGCACCGGCCGGCCTCGCACCGGAGGACGAGGGCGGTGCGCCACCGCTGGCCGCCGGTACCGACCGGGCCGGCATCGCGGCACCGGCCGGCGAGGGCACGTGGCAGCCCGGCGGTAACGGCGGGGCCGGCACGGTGGTGCTCTCGGTGGCCGAGGCGGCCGAGCTGGCGGCGCCCGGCGTACCGGACCGGTGGCCCGACTGGCCGCTGCCCGGCGTCGACGACCTCGCCGCGTTGATGTACACGTCCGGTTCGACCGGGCAGCCGAAGGGTGCGATGGTCAGCCAGCGTGGCTGGGTGGCGATGCTGCGCGGGTTCTGGGCCGCGCTGCCGCCGCTCGGGCCCGGTGACGTCGCGGTGCACGCGGCGCCGATGAGCCACTTCGGCGGTTCGGTCGGCACCGCGGTCGCGTTGCGCGGCGGCGCGTCGGTACCGGTGCGCCGGTTCGACGCCGCGGCCGTGCTGGACACCGTGGCCTGGCACGCCGCGACGGTGCTGCCCAGCGTGCCGACGATGCTCAAGGCGCTCACCGAGGCGGCCGCCGGACGTACCGATCTCGGTTCGCTGCGGGCGATCCCGTACGGCGGCTCGGGCATCTCGGCGCCCGCCGCGGCGCGGGCGCAGCAGGCGTTCGGCTCGGTGCTCTACCAGTGCTACGGCCTGAGCGAGGCGCTCGCTCCGGTCACCGTGCTGGACGCCCGGGACCATGCGGCCGGCGGCGACCGGCTCGCCTCGGCCGGCCGGCCGACCCCGGAGGTCGAGGTCCGCATCGTCCCGGTCGGCCCGGAGCCATCCACCGAACCCGGCGTCGACGGGGTGGCCGTCCCGGACCCCGGCGAACACGTGTCCGATGTGGACGGTGCGGTCGGTGAGGTGTGGCTGCGCGGCGCCTGCGTGCTGCCCGGCTACTGGGGCAGGCCGGCGGCGAGCGTCGCGGCGCGCACCCCGGACGGCTGGTTTCGGACCGGCGACATCGGCCGCATCGACGCGGCCGGCTACCTGTACCTGGTCGACCGGATCTCCGACGTGATCGTCTCCGGCGGCTTCACCGTCTACCCGTCCGAAGTGGAGCGTGCCATCGCCGAACTGCCCGAGGTCGCCGACGTGGTCGTCTTCGGGGTACCGCACGAGCGGTGGGGCGAGGCCGTCGCGGCGCTGGTGGTACCCGGCGCCGGTGCTCGACTGTCCACAGCGGACGTCGTCCAGGCCTGCCGGGACCGGCTGGCGAGCTACAAGAAACCGTTGCAGGTCGAGATCGCCGACGTGCTGCCCACCTCCAGTACCGGCAAGGTCGCCCGCCGCGCGCTGCGCGCCGCGGCCTGGGACCGGTACGAGCGTCGCGTCGGCGAGTGACCCCCTCCGTCACCGAAAGGTGCAGCCATGACAGCAACGACGACCGGTGAGAGCCGGTTCCGGTACCGCTGGGCGGTACTGAGCATGAACTTCCTGGTGCTCGGGCTCAACTACGCCGACCGGGCGGCGATCGGGGTGGCCGCACCACTGATCATCGCCGAGTACGGCTTCAGCAAGGGCACCTGGGGCTGGATCGCCGCGGTGTTCTCGCTTGGGTACGCGCCGTTCTGCTTCATCGGCGGCGCCACCTCCGACAAGTTCGGCCCGCGCAAGGTGATGGCGCTCGCGGTCGGTTGGTGGTCGCTGTTCACGGCGCTGACCGCCGCCGGGTTCGGCTTCGTCAGCTTCATGATCATCCGCTTCCTGTTCGGCTTCGGCGAGGGGCCGCAGGCGTCGGTGACCGCGAAGACCATGTCGAACTGGTTCCCGCAGCGCAAGCTCGGCACCTCGCTGGGGCTGTCCCAGGCTTCCACGCCGCTCGGCGGCGCGGTCGGTACCCCGATCGTGGTGGCGCTGATCGAGGCGTTCGGCGGCAACTGGCGCGCCCCGTTCATCATCCTCGGCGCCATCGGGATCCTGTTCCTGCTCGGCTGGTGGGTCGTCGTCCGGGACCGCCCGGAGGGCCACCCGTGGGTCAAGCGCGTCGAGGTCGAGGAGATGCGGACCGACGCCGCGGCGCACGAGCAGGCCGCGGCAGGCGCGGGCGAGCCGGAGCGCAGCCTGTTCGGGTACCTGCGGATGCCGATCGTGCTCGCCACCGCGCTGACCTACTTCGGCTACACCTGGGTGCTGTTCACGTTCCTCACCTGGTTCCCCGACTTCCTGCACGAGGCGCACCACCTGGACCTGTCGCAGATCGCCGTGACCGGCTCGATCCCGTGGCTGTGCGGGTTCGTCGGCCTCGCGCTCGGTGGGGTGTTCACCGACGCGCTGGGCCGGCGGATCGGGCTGTTCAACTCCCGCAAGTGGACCACCGTGGTCGGCCTGCTGCTGGTGGCCTGCGCGTTCGGCCCGGTCGGCATCGTGCGCTCCGCCTACGGTGCGGTGGCGCTGATGGCCGTCACCGTCTTCATCCTGTACATCGTCGGGGCGCAGTTCTTCGCGATCATCGGGCCGGTGATCCCGTTCCGGCGGTTCGGCTCGGTGTCCGGGTTCGTGCACTTCATCGCGAACATCGCCGGCATCATCGCGCCGATCGTGCTGGGCTACGTGGTCGACGCCACCGGCTCCTGGGAGCTGTCGTTCGTGGTGTCCGCGATCGTCGTCGCGATACCGGCCATCCTGCTCGCCGTGCTCGGCCGGGACCGCCGCCGGTACGTGCCGAGCACCGAACCCGCCGCCGCGGCGGCATCGTAGAGAGGGGACCGCTGATGCCCGGGGCACTGGACGGCATTCGCATCCTGGACTTCACCCAGATGATGCTCGGCCCGTACGCCACCCAACTGCTCGCCGACCTCGGCGCCGACGTGATCAAGGTCGAGCGCCGGGAGGGCGAGTGGGAGCGCCGGCTGGAGATGATGGGCGAGCTGGTCGGCACCGGCGGAGCCGCCGGCGACCCGCCGGCCACCGGTGCGGCCGGCGACGGCGCCGCCACCGGCTCGGCCGGGAGCGCCACCGGCGCACCCGACTCCGCCGCGTTCCTTGCCATGAACCGGAACAAGCGGTCGGTCGCGGTCGACCTGAAGTCGCCGGCCGGCCGGGACGCGCTGCTGCGGCTGGCCGCGACCTGCGACGTGGTGGTGGAGAACTTCCGCCCCGGCGTCCTGGCCCGGCTCGGTCTCGGCTACGAGGAGCTGCGCGCGGTGAAGCCGGACATCATCTACTGCTCCGGCTCCGGTTGGGGGCAGGACACGGTGTTCGCGAAGGAGGGTCGGCCCGGCCAGGACCTGCTGATCCAGGCGATGTCCGGGCTCGCCGCGGCCGGCGGCCGGGCCGGCGACCCGCCGACCCCGGCCGGTACGTCCATCGTGGACGCGTCGACCGCGCTGACGCTGTCCAACGGCATTCTCGCCGCGCTGGTGGCGCGGGAACGCCACGGCATCGGGCAGCGCGTCGAGGTCGACCTGTACTCGACCGCGATCGCGCTGCAGTGCCAGGAGATCTCCGCGATGGTCAACCAGCACCGGCCGTGGGAACGGTCGGCCGCCGGGGTCGGCCAGGCGTGGCTGTCCGCCCCGTTCGGGGTGTACGCCGCCGCCGACGGCCACGTCGCGATCGCGATGGCGCCGGTGCCGAAGGTCGCCGAGCTGCTCGGCGTCGACGGCCTCGCCGACGCCGACGCCTGGGCCGACCGGGACGCGATCAAGACGGCGCTGGAGGCGGCCACCGCGCGCCGGCCGGCGGACGAGCTGGTGGCGTCGCTGCTCGCGGCGGGCATCTGGTGCGCCCGGGTGCGGACCACCGCGGAGGCGGTCGACGAGCTGCGCGAGCAGGGCCACGACCTGGTCGTCACCGTCGACCACCCGAGCCACGGCCGGCTGGAACTGATCGGCTGCCCGGTACGGCTGTCGGACACGCCCTGGCAGCTGCGACTGCCGCCGCCGATCGCCGGCCAGCACACCGACGAGGTGCTCGCCGAGGTCCTCACCGGCGACGAGCTGGCGGCGCTCCGCGAGCAGGGAGCGGTCGGATGAGTCACTCGACGCGGCGGGGAGCGGCCGGATGAGCCACCTGGTGATCGAGCGCGCCGGTGCGGTGCTGACGATCCGGATCGACCGGGAGGAGGCGCTCGGTGCCCTGTCCCGGTCGATGGTCGCCGAGCTGGGGGAGCGGCTGCGCGCGGTCCGGGCCGACGACACGGTGCGCGCGGTGGTCCTGACCGGCACCGGCCGCGGGTTCGTCGCCGGCGCCGACATCGGCGAGTACGACGGGGCCAGCGCGGCGGAGTTCGACGCCTACCAGCGGCTGTCCCGATCGGTGTTCGGAGAGCTCGCCGCGCTGCCGCAGCCCACCGTGGCCGCGGTCAACGGGTACGCGTTCGGCGGCGGCTTCGAGCTCGCGCTGTGCTGCGACTTCATCGTCGCCTCGGAGCGGGCCCGGTTCGCGCTGCCAGAGGTGAAGCTCGGCCTGATCCCCGGCGGTGGCGGCACCCAGCGGCTGGCCCGCGCCCTCGGTACCCGGCTGACCAAGGAGCTGGTGCTCACCGGCCGCACCCTCCACCCGGACGAGGCCGACCGGCGCGGGCTGCTCACCCGCCTGGTCCCGGCGGACGAGCTGGCCGGCGCCGCCGCGGAGCTCGCCGGGCAGCTGGCCGCCGGCGCCCCGCTCGCGGTACGGGAGGCGAAGCGCGTGATCGACGACGGCGTCCGGCAGGACCTGGACGCCGCGCTGACCGCCGAGCAGGCCGCGCTGGCCCGGTTGTACGCCTCGGCCGACGGCCGGGAGGGCATCGCCGCGTTCCGCGCCAAGCGACCGCCCACCTTCACCGGCCGGTGACGGCCGGCCCGGCTACTCGCCGGTGCTGCCGTCGGCGAGTTCCCGGGTGATGTCGAGGTGGCCGAGGTGCCGGGCGTACTCCTGGATCAGGTGGCAGTAGATCCAGCCGAGCGTCGGTGCCTGCTCGTCGCCGGCGAACCGGCCGGTGTCCGCGCCGCGGTCGGTGATGCGGTGCCCGGCGACGGCGGCCCGGCACCGCTCGACCTCGTCCCGGTGCCCGGCCAGCAGGCTCGCCGCGGTGGCGCCGGCCGGCACCCGCCACGGCGCGTCCGTCTCGTCCGGGTCGGCGTCGGCCCACACGTCGTCGAGCCGCTCGCCGGCGAAACCCCAGCGCAGCCAGCGGCGCTCCACGTTGGTCAGGTGCCAGACCAGCCCGAGCGGCGACCAGCCGGACGGCACCCGGCTGACCATCAGCTGCTCGTCGCTCAGCCCGGCCAGCTTGCGGGCCAACGCTTCCCGGTACCCGTCGAGGAACCCGACCAACAGTTCGTTCAGATCGCCGACCGCCGGGCTCGGCTCCTGCAACGCGTCCCGCCGCGGCGCGGCCTGCTGCTCACCCATCCCGGCACCGTACCGCCTGCCGCCGACACGACCCCGTGCACGTCAGCGACCCGGCGCGGGTGGCCGCGGCGGCGCCGGCGGCGCGGGTGGACGGGGCGGCGCTGGCGGGGTGGGTGGGCGTGGGGGAGCCGGGGGAGGGGGTGGCAGCGTGGTGAGGTTCGGCGGTTCGTCCGGCCAGACCAGCAGGACCCGGCAGGGCGCGTGATCCAGGACGAACCGGGTCGGTGGCGCGATGCTGGGCGGGCCGAGCCTGGTGTGGTCGCCGTCCCGGGCCAGCACCAGCAGGCCGGCGCGTTCGCAGGCGGCCACCACGTCGCGCTCGGGGTGCCCGGACCGGCGGGCCTGCCGGTCGGCGTCGCGACCCAGCCTGCTCGCCGCGGCCGCGAGCAGCAGGTCGGCGGCGCGGTCCTGCTCGGCGCCGAGCCGGTCGAGCGGGTCGGGTCCGCCGCGGCCGAGCAGCGCCTCGTCCGCCCCGCCGGCCAGCTCGACCAGCCGGTCGTCGGCGGTGGCGAGCAGTACGAGGTCGTCGTCGGCGTCCGCGACGGCGCCCGCGGCGTCGACCACCGACTCCCAGGTACCGGGCAGCAGCCAGGCCACGATGCGCATCGAATCACCCGATTCCGGTCAGCCGCAGCCCGCACCATAGCGCGACGGTGGCCACGACCAGGCCCGCCGGTACCGTCGACACGCCGAGCCGCAGGAACTCGCCGGCGGCCGGCCGGGCGTCGTGCGCGTGCAGGATCCGGCGCCACAGCAACGTGGCGAGCGATCCGACGTAGGTCAGGTTCGGCCCGATGTTGACGCCCAGCAGCACCGCGAGCACCAGGCCCGGCCGCGCCGCCACGACCGGTACCAGGATCAGCGTGGCGGGCAGGTTGTTCACCAGGTTGGCGAGGATCGCCGCGAGCACCGCGACGGCGAGCAGGGTGAGCAGCCCGGTACCGCCGGGTACCAGGGTGTCGACCAGGTCGGCGAGCCCGGCCCGGCGCACCGCGAGGACCACCACGCCCAGGCCGAACACGAACGCGAGGAAGCCCGGGTTCGCCGCTCGCACCAGGTGCAGCAGTGCGGCCGGCCGGCGTACCCGGCGGGCGGCGAGGACGAGCGCGCCGGCCGCGGCCACCCAGGCCGGCGCGATCCCGAACGGCTCCGCCACCGCGAACCCGACCAGCGTGGCGGCCAGTACGGTCAGCGCGAACACCGGCGGCCGCGGGCCCGGCAGCGGCGCCACCGCGTGCGTCGGGGTGCCCAGGTCGGCCGCGAAGAACCGGCGGAACACCAGGTACTCCACCGCGATCACGGCCAGCCACGGCACCGCCATCAGCCCGGTGAACGACACGAACCCCAGCCCGGACGCCGCGAACGCGAGCAGGTTGGTCAGGTTCGACACCGGCAGCAGCAGCGAGGCGGAGTTGGCCAGGTGGGTGCAGGCGTACACGTGCGGCCTGGCCCGCACCGACAGCAGCGCGGCGGTCCGGAACACCACCGGGGTCAGCAGCACCACGGTGGCGTCCAGGCTCAGCGCCGCCGTCACCACCGCGGCCACCGCGAACACCACCGTCAGCAGCCGGCGCGGCGAGCCGCGGCTGGCCCGGGCGGCGAGCGTACCGGCGAAGTCGAACACCCCGGCGTCCGCGGCGAGCTGGGCGAGCACCAGGACCGCGGCGAGGAAGCCGACGGTGGGGCCGAGCGAGCCGAGCTCGTGCACCGCGAGCCGCACCGGCACCAGCCCGAGGGCGACCGCGAGCAGCGCCGCCGGTACCGCGGCCACCGCCTCGGGCAGCCGGCGCGGCCGCACGATCGCGAACGCGAGGACGGCGAGCAGCAACGCCACCGCCCCCACCGTCCGCATGCCGGCAGGTTACGCGACGTACCGGCCGGCGTTCGGCGGAAGAGTCGGTGCGTCGAACGGGTTTCGCCGGGCCGGACGCGGGCTTACGATGCGCCTGCCCGTCGCGTGACGGGCGTCATACCGCTCGGTGCGGGTGAACCCCCAGCCGCACCGTTCCGGGAGGAGGAGGCGGTCTCACCGTGACCGAACCTGAATCAGGCGGCGCGTCCGGCTCGGACGGCGCCGCCGGGGAACCGACGTCCGGCGACGTGCCCCGCCGGTCCGACCGCAGCGCCTGGAACTGGCTGCTGCTGTTGCCCATCGTCATCCCGCTGATCACACCGCTGTTCAACCGGGACCATCCGCGACTGGCCGGGATCCCGATGTTCTACTGGCTCCAGATCGCGTTCATCATCCTCGGCGTCGGCGCCACCACGATCGTCTACCAGGTCGGAAAGCGGAGGCGGTCCCGATGAGCGAGCGTCAGCGAGCGAATCATGAGTGCCGCGTGGCGAGCGAGCGTGAGCGAGCGAGTCATGGGCATCGTGCGTCGTGCCCGATCGGGGTTCCGACGAAGGAGGAACGCCGATGAGTGCCGGGCATGTGACCGAACTGGTCATCTTCGTCGTGCTGTTCTGCGCCGTGGCGGCGATGGGTTTCTGGGCGGCGCGGTGGCGCAAGCCCGGCGACATGATGCACCTGGACGAGTGGGGTCTGGGCGGCCGTAGCTTCGGCACCTGGATCACCTGGTTCCTGGTCGGCGGCGACCTCTACACCGCGTACACCTTCGTCGCGGTGCCGGCGCTGGTGTTCGGTGCGGGCGCGGCCGGCTTCTTCGCCGTGCCGTACACGGTCGTGGTGTACCCGCTGATGTTCCTGGTCCTGATCCGGCTCTGGTCGGTGTCGCACCGGCACGGCTTCGTCACCCCGGCCGACTTCGTCCGGGCCCGCTTCGGCTCGCCGACGTTGGCGCTGCTGGTGGCGATCACCGGCATCGTGGCGACGATGCCGTACATCGCGCTGCAACTGGTCGGCATCTCCGCGGTGCTCAAGACGATGGGGCTGGGCTCGCACTGGCCGCTGGTCATCGCGTTCCTGGTACTGGCGGCGTACACGTTCCAGTCCGGGCTGCGGGCGCCGGCGCTGATCGCGTTCGTCAAGGACCTGCTGATCTACGCGGTCATCATCGTCACCGTCATCTACATCCCGTACAAGCTGGGCGGGTTCGGCCACATCTTCGACGCGGCGAGCAAGCACTTCACCGCGACGACGCCGCCGACCGGTTCGACCGTGCTGGGTGCCAACAACCAGCTCAACTACGCCACCCTGGCGTTCGGTTCGGCGCTCGCGCTGTTCCTGTACCCGCACAGCGTGACCGGGGTACTGGCCTCCAAGAGCCGCAACGTGATCAAGCGCAACATGTCCGCGCTGCCGGCGTACTCGTTCCTGCTCGGGCTGATCGCGCTGCTCGGCTTCATGGCCATCGCGGCCGGTACCACGCCGATCGGCAAGGACGGCAACACGATCGTGCCGCGGCTGTTCGACCAGATGTTCCCGAGCTGGTTCGCCGGCGTCGCGTTCGCCGCCGTCGGCATCGGCGCGCTGGTACCGGCGGCGATCATGTCGATCGCGGCGGCCAACCTGTTCACCCGCAACATCTGGCGCGAGTACATCAAGAAGGACGCGTCGCCGCGGCACGAGGCGTGGGTGAGCAAGATCGTGTCGCTGCTGGTGAAGTTCGGTGCGCTGCTGTTCATCGTGTTCCTGAACCCGCAGTTCTCCATCGACCTGCAACTGATCGGCGGCGTGATCATCCTGCAGACGCTGCCGTCGGTGGCGCTGGGCCTGCTCACCCGGTGGTTCCACCGGTGGGCGCTGGTGCTCGGCTGGGTGGCCGGCATGGCGATCGGGATGTGGATGCTCTACACGATCCCGAACCCGAAGACCGGACACCTGCACTTCGGTGGGTCGGCGTTCGCGCTGTCCAAGCTCGGCTTCGACACCGACTGGACGATCTACACCGGGTTCGTCGCGGTCATCGTCAACCTGCTGGTCGCGGTGATCGCCACGCTGATCTTCAAGGCGGCCAAGGCGCCCGACGGTGCCGACGCCACCACGCCGGACGACTACACGGCCGACGAGGGCGACCCGAAGGTCTCGGAGCTGCCCGTGACGGCCTGACCCCGAGCCGTCGGACACGCTCGCGCGGCGCCCGCTCCGTGGCCGGAGCGGGCGCCGTCGTCTGCCGACAACCCCCTGGTACGACGCGGCCGGCGGCTCCCGCCGGCGCACCGGCAGCACCGAACTCTCCCGGTATCCGGGGTAGCGCCGGACCAGCCCGGCGAGCGCCAGCGCGGGCGGCCGGCACGCCAGCTGCCACCAGCCGTCCGGCGTGCCCCCGCGACCCAGCCGCACCGCCGTCCCGCGCACGCTACCCGCGCCCGCCGACACCCTGCGACCGTTCACGACCGGCATCCGCCGAGCCGTTCGCGAACGACCGGCGCCGCCGAGCCGGCCGCGAACGACCGGCATCCGCCGAGCCGGCCGCGGTTCAGCTGCCGGCGGGGGGGGCGTCCGGCTCGGCGGGTTGCCGGGGACACCGCGCCCGACCACGGATTCGCGGCGGAGCCGGTCGCCACTCGTGAAGCGGGCGGCGAGCTAGCCGGTCGGGGCGTCGGCCAGCGGGCGGTCGGCCGGCGCGGTGGCGCTGCGGCGTACCCGGTGGACGGTGGCCGCGGTGGCGCCGAGCCCCAGCAGTGCCGCGGTGACCACCACCAGGTGCGGCGCCAGGTACTCGGCCGCCGCGCCGGCCGCCGCCATCCCGATCGCCTGGCCGAGCATCAGCCCGCCGGAGTTGACCGCCATCGCCCGGCCGGCCAGCTGCTCCGGTACCGCGGCGAGGAACCACTGGTCGAGCCCGACCAGGTAGGCCGAGCACAGCCCGGCACCGAACAGCGCCAGTACCGCGACCGGCAGGCCGGGGTGCACCGCGAACACCGTCAGCGGCAGCAGCGAGGCGCTCGCGAGCGGCAACACCAGCCGGGACCGCAGCCGGGCGGAGAGCATCCCGGCGCCGAGCTCACCGAGTACCGTGCCGGCCGGTACCGCGGTCATCAGCAGGCCGAGGCCGACCGACCCCTGCCCGATCCCGTGCGCGTACGGGGCGGCGAGCGCCTCCGGTGCCACCGCGAACACCGGCGGCACCCACCACAACGCCAGCAGCACCCGGATCCGCGGCGCGCCGAACACCGCACGCAGGCCGTGCACCGAATCGCCCAGCATGGTGCGGCCGGTGCCGCCGCGCGCCGGCCGCCACCGGGTACCCAGGCGCAACAGCAGTGCGGACAGCACGAAACCGGCCGCCTCGCCGGCCAGCGCGAACCGCGGCGACACCGCGACGAGCAGCAGCCCGCCGACCGCGAACCCGACCAGCTGGGACGACTGCGTCACCACCCGGATCAGCGACCGGGCCAGCACCGCGGCCGGCCCCGGCACGATCTCCGGGATGCTCGCCGCCCGGGCCGCGCCGAAGACCGGCGCCACCGTCGCGCTCGCGAACCGCAACCCGAGCAGGGCGGCGACCGGCAGCCCCGGTACCGCCATGGCCGCGATCAGCAGTGCGGACAGCAGGTTGCACCAGACCAGGACCGTCCGGGTCGGGTAGCGGTCGGCGATCGAGGCGAGCACGGTGCCGCCCAGCGCGTACGGGACGAAACCGACGGCGAACGTGGCCGCGGTCAGGAACGGCGACCCGGTCGACCGGTACACCAGGACCGACAGCGCGACCTCGGCGACCATCGTGCCGAGCATCGAGATCACGTGCGCGACGAACATCGGGCGGTACTCGCGCACCGCGAACACCGCCCCGTACCGGGTGACAGCCATGCCCGGCAGCCTCGCGGCCGGTACCGTCGCCGGCGAGAGATTCGGTGAGGAGCGAATGATGGCGGTGACCCTGCGGTTCGGCTCGGACGACGCGCTGCGCTGCCGGTTCGCCATCTCGCCGCTGTGGGAGGCGCACGCCGCGCTGTACACGCTGCGCGACGCCACCGAGGCGCACCACCTGCCGTGGGTGCGCCGGGCCCGCGCCGCGCTCGCCGACGTCGACCTGTCCCCGCTGTACGCGGTGCTGCCGACCCGCGGGTACACCCCGGACTTCGTCGCGCCGCCGCCGGCCGGCCCGGCCGAGACGTTCGACGCCGAACTGGCCCGGGTCCGGGCGACCGCGCCCGAGGTCGCGGCCCGCGAGCTCGCCCTCAGCCTGGACCGGCCCGGTGACCCGGAGGCGGCCCGGGCGGCCCCGGACCTGCTCGCCGACCCGGCCGCCACCATCGGCCGGCTCGCCGACCTGGTCGCGTCGGTCTGGCGGGCCGCGGTCGAACCCGACTGGCCGCGGCTGCGCGGGCTGCTGCAGGCCGACGTCGCGTACCGGGCCAGGATGCTCGCCGACCACGGCCTCGCCCGGCTGCTCGACGACCTGCACCCCCGCCTGTCGTACGCCGACGGCGTGCTCACGTTCGCCGCACACTGGGGCCACGACCGGCACCTCGACGGCGCCGGCCTGCTGCTGATGCCCAGCGCCTTCGTCGGCGACCGGATCGCCACCGGATTCCCGCCGCCCTGGCAGCCGACCCTGGTGTACCCGGTCCGCGGCGCCGCCACCCTGTGGCGCCCGGCCGAGTCACCCGACGAGCCGCTCGCCCGGCTGCTCGGCCGCGGCCGAGCCCGGATCCTGCTCGCGCTGGCCGAGCCGGCCACCACCACGGCGCTCGCGCACCGGTTGCGGCTCGCCCCGGCGACCGTGTCCGCGCACCTCGCGGTCCTGCGCTCGGCCGGCCTGGTCACCGCCGGTCGGCACCGGCACGAGGTGCTGTACCGGCAGACCTCGCTCGCCGACGCGCTCATCGCCTCGTGCGCCACCGGCTGATCGTCGGTGCCTGCCGCCGTGATCGTCGTGCCGGTCGGTGCCTGCCAGTCCGCGATCCTCGCTGCCGGCCGGTGTCTGCCAGTCCGCGGTCCTCGCTGCCGGCCGGTGTCTGCCACCGGGTGCTCGTCGGTACCGGACGGCGCCCGCCACCGGGTGATCATCGGTGCCGGGCGGCGACGTACGATGGCCGCGGTGGACGAGCCGGCCAGACGGTCGCGTCGCCGGGAGCGATCCCGGCGCCGAGGAACGTCCGGGCTCCACAGGGCAGGGTGGTTGTCAACGGCAACCCGGGGTGACCCGCGGGACAGTGCCACAGAAAACAGACCGCCACGGCCGCTTCGGCGACCGCGGTAAGGGTGAAACGGTGGTGTAAGAGACCACCAGCGCCCCGGGTGACCGGGGCGGCTCGGTAAACCCCACCCGGAGCAAGGTCACAAGGGCCGTGGCGACACGGCCTGCGCAGGCGTTCGAGGGTAGCCCGCCCGAGCCTGCGGGTAGACCGCTCGAGCCCGTCGGCGACGGCGGGCCTAGATGGATGGCCGTCACCCGGGGCAGTGCCGCAAGGCGCCCCGGGCACAGAACCCGGCGTACCGGCCGACTCGTCCACCCCACCCCAGCTCCCGGCGCCGATCATGGCGCTGACCTGCATTGACGCTGGTCGACGGTGGTCATGAATGGTCGTCGTCGGTGGTCGTCGGAGCCCCCAACGAGCCCCCAGAGCCCCCGACGAGCCCCCGAGATTCTGTCCATCCCGTCTGCCGTCGGCCCACCCTCCGGGTAGCGGGGCTGTCCTGTCTGGTGAAGGTGGAGCGCCCGACCGGACGTACGACCTTCGCCAGACAGGACAGGTCTGCTAAGGCGTCGCCTGGGTCGTCGGCGGGCGGGATGGACAGCCTTCGGCAACCAGCCATCGACCCGCACCCGCCCGGCTGTCCCCATCCATCCTGGAGCCTGAGCGCCCCCGCCGGAGGCGTGTTCCTCGGGCGGCGATGTCGCAGCGGGTGGCTAGCGTGTCGGCGTGAGCGAGTCATTCGATCTTGAGCCGGGTGCGGTGTTGACGCGAGGCGAGCGGGCTGCGCGTTGGGGTGGTGGTACGCAGCGGGGGATTGAGCCGTCGACGCGGACGCCGAACGTGTTCCTGTACGCCGACCCGGCGGAGGCAGGCAAGTTCGGCTACGTCGATGGGTGGGCGCCGGACGGCGACGTGTTCCTGTACACCGGTGAGGGCAGCGAGGGTGACCAGCAGCTGGCGCAGGGGAACGTGTCGGTGTTGGAGCATCGTCGGCAGGGCCGGGCGCTGCGGTTGTTCGTCGCGGTGTCGGGCAAGCAGCGCGGCGGAAAGCTGCATCGCTACGTGGGCGAGTTCGAAGTGGACCGCGACATCCCGTTCACCCGGGAGGATGCGCCGGATGCGTTGGGCGCCATCCGGTCTGCGCTGGTGTTTCGGCTGCGCCCCGCGGGATCTGTCGAGCATCGCGAGTCGGATGCCAGCCACGTCGACACCGCGATGATTGGCCCTCGCGCCGAGCTGGTGGGCGTCGAACGTGCCGTGGCTGTGGAGTCGGATCGTAAGGCCACGCCGGGTGGCAAGGCGCGCCGTCGTGAGGCTGAGCTGACCGAGCAGTACCGGGCGTGGTTGGAGGCGCAGGGCCACGAGGTCAAGCAGTGGAAGCTGCATCTACCTGGGCAGGTGGCAGCGCTCCGCACCGACCTGTTCGACGTGACGGCTGGCGAGATTTACGAGGCGAAGGGCTCGATCGCGCGAGAGAGCATCCGCATGGCGATCGGGCAGCTGCTCGATTACCGCCGTCACGTGCCGGTGCCGGGTGCCGTGCTGGCCGTGCTGCTTCCTGCCCGTCCCTCGGATGACCTCGTGGATCTGGTGACCTCTGCGGGCATGAGCTGCGTGTACCGGCAGGATGCGGGGAGCTTCGCTCGGGTCGGCCCGGCCACGGTGAGTTGAGGCAGCGCCTTTCGGCAGGCAGCGTGTGCGGCCGCGGCTCGTGCCCAGCTGACTCGGGGGCAAGATGGCCCCGGGGTTGGGCCATCGCGGCAGCGCTCGCCCGCAAGCACGGCGAAACGGTGGCCACGCAGAGGCGAGCGTAAGGCCGTGCCCGACAGCTCGCTCTGGCCCTGGCGGTGCTCGTCGACGGCGGCGCCGGGCGCGGGCCGGCCTTCCGCCCGCCGAGGCCGCCAGGCCGTAGGCGGGCGGCCCTTCCCGGACCGTGCCCGGCGCCTGCGCCGCGCAGCGGCGCCTTGATCCAGTAGAGACCAATTCGGCAATAGCAGAGGCTAGGCTCGTGTCCTGTCTCGGGTGATGCTTGACGTGCCGGCCCCCGTCAGCGTTGGAAGTGACGCGGGTCGGCCACGTAGCGATCGAGGCCAGGATCCTCGTAGAGGTCCTGAAACGCGTCGACGAGCTCCCAGCCGGGGCCAAGCTCCTCGCTGAGCTGATGGAGAGCATGACGGACTGCCCGGTTGAAGCGCTCACACTCGTGCTCGCGCCACGGACCCGGATCCGGCGGGTAGTCCCAGTTCAGTGACCCGTCGTACTGCTCGACGAGCGATGCGAGCTGGTCCCGGAGAGGCTGGCCGATCGGCAGACGTACGAGGTCAACCGGGAAGCCGTACCGCTGCTGATCCTGGTCGGACTCCGGCCACAGGACTCCTCCGGAGCCCGCGTCGAAGAAGAACCGGACCCGTGGCATGGCTCGGATGCTGGCCGCTGCCCGATCACCTGTCAAGCGTCAGCCGATACAGATCCGTCAGGCATCACCTGAGTCAAGGCACGGAGGCTAGGCTCGCGACATCTATGTGGAGGTATGCGTGATGGAGAAGCCCCCGCTAACGCAGATTCTGTCGCCTGGAGAGTATCGTGTTGAATGGGATCTACCCACACAAGATGGCGTAAGCACCGTTAGTCTCGATGGCGATATACATCTACGAGCCGATCGTCAACCAATCGGATATGCGTACGGTCCAGTGCCATCAGTCTATTCGCATGAGAATGGCACTTCCTGGGCCGGCTTTCCTCAGGTTTACAAACCCGGCTTAATTCGCGGAACACTACTAAATGGCCTTCAGGTGGTGCTCATCGACCCGACTGTTGAAATCTGGGTAGATACCAGAGCAGTAATAACGGCTCGGGCCGCGCTTGTTGGCCGCGCGGATAGGTTCCCGGAAGAGCCTGGGATCGCGGTCTCACAAATAGAGATGCAGATAAGCGGATTGGATTGTATCGCGGGGATCCCGCCGCTACGCAGCTCAGGGCGAAAGGAGAATAGCGGTGCGACTCTGGACTGGTCGTGGGAGGTGCGGGGTGAGCCCGCTAGCGTCAGTAGCTGGTCCGACGACGTGGCTCAGGTCGAGGTTCGGTTCCTTCCGGGGTGGCGGCCGTCAATGGATCATTATCGGTTCTACGTGATATTTAGCCCGATTGTCCGCGTGAAGCTGCAGCGATCCATTTCGTTCAATGAGGCGATTTCTGATTGGGTATCGCCACTGAGATATATAGTTGCGTTGGGTACGGGCCGCAAGGAAGAATCCACCTATTTAAGCATTCGGGTCGGCCCGGATAGGAGCGATGACTTGACGTTTCAAGTTTACGGTTCGTCGCTTGGGCAGATGCCATACGCGTCCGATGGCAATGCTATTTTGAAGGTGCGCCGGGCGTTTTCTATCTCAACCCATCACTTGTCGCTTCTGGAATTGCTGAGATCGTGGCAGGAGTTGGAACGGCTACACCATCCGCTGTTGGAGACTTACGGATCTCTTATGTTTGTGGCAGAACAGCATCCGCGTTCTCGCTATCTATTGTTGATTCAGGCACTGGAGGGCCTGGATGGATTCGATACACGTGCGGACCGGCAGAAGAATGTAGCTGCGCACTCTGGGCGCCGAACCGCGGTTCTGGAAGCCCTCCAGAGGTTGGCTGGTGCTCTCGGTTCGGAAGAGATTAAGTTCATTAAGAAATTTTTAAATAAGAGGCCGCTATCTAGCCTGGATGATTGTCTTCGGAGAACCATTCAGGGCCTGCCAATCGACACTGCCTCCGAGCTGGGTGATACGGCCCTCGTCCGTTCTGTCATGGCGGAGCGCGCCAATGGCGACTATGCGACGTGCCTTAGAATCGTTCGGAATGATTTGGCGCACGGAAACCGCGGCTATGATGCGTTCGAATTGCACGAAGCGGCAGAGATACTGGACCGAGTGGTACGGGCGCATCTGGCGAAGGCTTTGGGCTGCGGCGATACTGTACAGTCAAGAATCCTTGAAAAGGATCACTAACCCGAAGGTGTCATACGCGTGCCGCTTTCGCAACTGACACCCACGAGTAGATGCGGTCGAGGTCTACACGAAGTTCCTTTGATAGAAAAGCGATGGCGCTTTGAAATGTATTTGTATCGAGCTTGGATACTGCAATCGCGACGTCATACGCTAGTTCGCCGCTAGTGCCCCGCGGATCGATTAGGCTTAGATGGTCCCGATGTTTGGTCAGAATGTTCCAGGGCGAGGCGTCGCCATGGCATAAGGAAGGGATATGGCTCTGAGCGAGTTCGTCCAGGAGGATGATGGCCTGGCTGCGTTCGGGAAGTGGTGCCACGCTACGGCCTCGGGGTAGGTCGTTCAGGTGATCGTCGGTGAGGCGGCCACGGAGCCAGTGAAAGATGCTGGGCAGGTCGGCGTCTGGTGCGGGTTGGTCGGCTAGGGGCTGAAGCATTTCGACGATGGCGCCGGGCGTCGGCGGCTCGGTGAGATCGCCGAGTGGGATACCTGGCGTGACGCGATCCATGACGGTCCATATGCCGATGTCGGTGGTGCGGACCTGATGGAGGCGCGGGGACACGCCAAGCTTGGCGAGCGCGCGACTGACGGTGGCCTGGTGGCCTCCGTCGGGGTCCGGCGTCGACCGGAATACGAGGGGGCCGGTCGGGGTGTCGGCGCTGACGACTAGTCCGTAGCGGGCGGGCATGACCTGGGGGTGGGTCGCGTGGTGCTCGGCCAGTAGCTCGTGCAGCTCGTCGACGACTACGGCGGACCAGGCGGGGCCGACTGCTGGCCAGCGTCGGTGGACCTGCTGCCGGACGCCTTCCGGTACGGCGAGTTGGGCGAGGTTCGTCATGGCATCGTCCGGTCCTCGGTGCCGGTGTCCAGGCTGAGTGCCTCGGCGAGTTGGTACATGTCGGTGACCGTGGTGGTGGCGCCAGCGTTCGTGAGGCGGTCGGCTTTGCCGGGCTTGTTGGCGTAACCGATGCTGGCGGCTCCGGCAGCCTGGGCTGCCTCGATGTCGGTGATGGAGTCCCCGATCAGGACGCATTCAGCGTTGGGGACGTGGTGGCGGCGTGCGGCCTCCTGCAGCGGCCACGGGTCGGGCTTCATGCGTTCGGGAGCGGCGTGGGGCCGGCCGATGACTCCGGCGACGTGCTCGCCGAGCTGGTGCAGTACGAGGTAGGTGCGGACGGCGGCGGCTGAGTTGTTGCTGACGATCACGACGGGGCGGCCTGCACGGTGGGCGGCGGTCAGCATGTCCAGGCATCCGGGGGTCGGCTCGGCGGTGCGGGCGGCTTCGACCTCGGCGGCGGTCACGAGGGTTTCGATGGTGTCGGCCTGGTCGCGGTGCTGACGGATCAGCTCGGCGCCGAGCTCGGGCGGTCCGTACTGGTCGGCGTCGTCGGGCAGCGGGACACCGGCGGCGGCGAGCTGGGCGGCGAGTCGGTTCGCGACGGTGCGGGCTGGGGTGCCGGCGAACAGGTGGGCGGTCGGTCCGTCGAAGTCGAGCAGGATGAGGCGGGTGGCGGCGAAGATCTGGGTGGGGGTCATAGCGGGTAGTCCTGGGCGATGGTGTCCCAGCGGGTGTCGAACCACTGCTGTGCCTGCTCGATGAACTCCCGGGAAATCGACGTGTCGCCGTCGCTGTCGGCGAAGTGGAACAGGGTCGAGTCTTTGCCCAGAACGTCGCGGATGACGGTCGGGGTGCCGTCGATGCTGACGCGGTTGTCGATCACCGAGTACAGGCCGAAGAACGCTTCGGCGTGGTTGATCACGTAGAGCTTGAACGACGGCGGCATGTCGTGGGTGCGTACCTCGACGCGGGCGCTGGGCACCAGCCCCATCCCGGCCAGTTCGCGCACCGGCTCGGCGATGCTCTCGACCGACCGGCGGATGATGCGGTCTGCGCGGGCTCGTACGGCGGGGTCGTCTTGGCCGGTCTCGGCGTTGGATGGCAGCATCGTGGGCCGGCTGACGTCGGTCAGTAGCAGCCGGATCGCGATGGACTGCGGGGTGAGGCGTCCGGCGCGGACCTTGTCCAGCGGCTCGGTAATGGCTCCGGCCAGCGTCTCGCCGGAGAACCCGGCGAAGTCGATCGACACGTGCGCGCGGTCGAAGGCGGCTTCGATGTGCGGCCGGAGTCCGACCGCGCGCTCGGTGCGCTGCTTGACGAACACACCGCTGCCCTGTCGGCTGACCGTGAGGTGTTCGGCGTGCAGCTGCGCCAGTGCACGCTTGACGGTCTCGCGGGCCACGTTGTACCGGGCCGCGAGGTCGTTCTGCGAGGGGAGCTTGTCGCCGGGCGCGAACCGGCCGGTCAGGATCGCTGCTCGTAGCGCGTTCGCGATCTGCTGTGCCGGGGACCGGGGGTCGTCCGGGTCGAGATCGGACAGCGCATCCGTCTGCGTCATTGCCACAGGGTACGGGCTGACTAGCCAGGATGGCTAAATCTGCCCGACATGGTTGACATGGCTAGCCAAGCGAGTCATGCTGATCTCAGCACACACGACTAGCCAAGCTAGTCACAAAGTAGCCCGGTCGAGAGCGGCCAATGGGGCATCGAGTAGAGGAGTGGTTGTTGTGCTGGAGCGTGGTACGCGGTTCTCGGTTCCGTTCGAGGTGCCGTTCCCGAAGGGCCTGATGCAGTCCGGCCCGGTAATGCCGGACTACGAGTACAACCCGAACAAGAACGCGCCGAAGGTGCAGAAGCGCGATGAGGTCACCGGGAAGCTTCAGTTCAAGGCGAACGTGACGGACCCGGCGGAGACCAACGCGAAGCGGGCGTCGTTCGCGCTGCTGTTCGTGGCGGATGTGCAGCCGGTGCCGGAGACCCCCGAGCTGGTGCCGGGTACCGACATGCGGCTGATCGA
Source organism: Actinocatenispora comari (assembly GCF_017312725.1). GTDB lineage: Bacteria > Actinomycetota > Actinomycetes > Mycobacteriales > Micromonosporaceae > Actinocatenispora > Actinocatenispora comari. Next base: position 41,816 of record NZ_BOPO01000110.1, read on the forward strand.
GCTGGAGGGCCTGACCGCGGAGCCGCGGGTGATGGGGCAGGGCGAGTTCAAGTACCTGGGCTACATCTTCCGCGCCGAGGGCTACCGCCCGGCGGGCGGGAAGTCGGCGTCTCGTTCGGACAAGGCGGCCTGATTCGTGACGTGGGCCGGGCTGCGGCATGGTTCCCGGCCCGGCCTGCGTCGACCAATGCGGTGTGTGGGAGGGAGTGGGCGGTGACCAGGAAGCATGAGGCGGCGGCGTTGGCAGCGCGGGGGATCGACGCGATTCGGGATGCGTACCTGACGGGTGGGTCGGATGCGCAGCGGGTGGCGGCCCTAATCGAGATTGCCGGTGCTGCGGCGGCGCTGGCCCGGACGGTGGCCCGGTTCCGGCACGTGGACCGGGTGGAGCTGTTCGAGCTGGTGTCGCGGCGCTCCGATGTGCTGCCGGTGCTGGGTCGCGGGCAGTGGCTGCCCACGATGACCTACCACGTCCCGGCCCCGGGCAAGCGGCGGGTTCGCCGTCGTAGCAACACATCCACGGCGGAGGTGCCGGTGCCGGCGGTGATTCAGCCGGAGCTGTTCGCGGACGTGGACGGTGCGGCGTGAACGGCGAGGACTCGTTCCGCGGGCGGCATGTGGCGTTGGTGTCGGCAGGGGTGTTCGACATCCCGTGCGCGTTCCGGCGGATCTCCACGGCGATCGCGGATCAGGACTACCCGCTGGCGCTGCGGGCGATCGAAGACGCGCGGTCGGTGCTGGACGAGACGGCCCGGCTGGCGCGGCTGTCGATCCCGGACGGCGCGTTGTCGGGTGGTGGCCGGTGATGGCGCTGGATTGGGAGGACCTGGCGGCGGTGGTGGAGCTGGCGGACGCGGAGTTGCGGGCGTTGCGGGGTGCAGTGGTGGCTCGGGACGTGGAGGCGATGACGGCTGCGGGTGAGCGGCTGCGGGCGGTGTCGGTGACGGCGAGGCAGTTCGTGCAGGCCCTGGCGGCGCGGGAGCGAGGTGGCTGGTGATGGACACGGAAGGGAGGCCGGTGTTGTCGGCGGCGGACGTGATGGATCAGGTGACGTTGGGCCGTGATCCGGGGCCGGATGCGCGGGAGCGGTTGCGCGCCTGGTGTGGCTTGAGCGAGGCGCTGGTGTCGGGGCTGGTGAGCCTGCGGGCGTCGATGGGTGGTTCGGGTGACTACTTGTCGCGGCTGGTCGATGAGGCGCAGCAGGCCATGACCGAGCTGTCGGAGCGGCTGTCGTACACGCGGCAGCGTCTCGACACCGACCGGTAGGGGCTCGTGGTGGCGGTGTCGCGGCGGCTTCGGCAGGCGGTAGCGGTGTCTCGCCGGGTGCGGTGGCAGGTGCGGAGCTCGGTCATGGGTTCGGTGCCGGTGCGGGCGTGGATGCGGGCGACCTACCGGACCGGCAAGACGGTGGCGTCGATGCGCTACGGGCTCCCGCAACGGGGCGTGGTGGCGGTACGGCGGTCGGGTGGCCGGACGAGGTTCGCTCGTCGTCCGGCGGGCCGCTCGGGGATGAGTCGTCCGGCGGTGGGTCGGCCGGCTCGTCCGGCAACTGGTGGTGGCCGGTCGGCTCGTCCGGCGGGTCAACGGAATGTCCGGCAACAGGTGAGGAGAGCAGTCATGGCAGACGAGGCGTTGGCGCAGGTCCGGACCGCGCTACAGGGCAAGGTCGGCAACGGTGAGGGTCTGGCGCTGGTCCGCTCGTGGGCGGCGTCGGTGCGCTCAGCGGCCGACGAGGTGGCGTCGGTGCAGCGGAAGTTGTCGGTGGCTGAGGATGAGTTCCTGGACCGTCCGGCGCAGCAGTCGTTCAACTGGCTGGCGCGGCTGACCGACAACCTGGATCACTTGGCGCGCAAGCTGTCCGCCGGCCAGTAGGCGGCACGGTAAGTCACGGAAGGTAGGGCGAGGGCCGCCCGTCACGCACACAGCATGCGGGCGGCCCTTTCTGTGCCAAAACACGGTTACGCACGGTGAGCGGAGGGGTAGGGGTCATGGCTAAGCGGGTGGTGGCCACGCAGGTCTATCGCGAGTCGATGGGCCAGCGGCTGTGGGACGCGATGCCGCTGGTGGTGCAGATCCCGGTAGCGGTGGGTGTCGGCGTCTACCGGGTGATCAAGCTCGCGGTCCAGCACCCCCGCACCACCGGCGTGGTCGCCACGCTCGGCACGGCGGGGCTGGTCGGGGGCCGGTGGGCGCTGGCCGGCGTCGTCCTGGCCCCGATCGTCGCCGGTGCGGTGTTCCGGATCTGCTGGCCGGCCTCGTTCAAGCAGCGGGTCACGCCCCACATTCTGCGGTGGCAGCGTCGCTGGATCCGCTACGGCCGGCGGTGGGACCGCTGGATGACCCGGTGCAAGCTGACCGTGCGGGACCACGACGGCGAGGTCATTCCCAGCATCCGCAAGGTGCAGGTCCTGCCGGCGGCCGATCGGCTGCTGGTCGACGTGCCGGTCGGGATGACCGTGGACACCCTGCGCGGCAAGACGGGGGAGCTGGCGAACGCGGCGCGGGCGCTGGCCTGCCGGGTGTGGGAGGTGCCGGGCAGTCCCGGCGAGGCGTGGGTGGAGTTCCAGCACACCGACATCCTGACCTCCACGGTGGCGGCGCTGCCGATCCCGCAGGCCGACGAGTCGGGCATGGTGCCGGTGGACCTGGCGGCCGTCCCGGTCGGCATGCGTGAGGACGGGACCGCGTGGGTGATTCCGCTGCTGGCCCGGCATGTGCTGGTGGCGGGCCGGTCCCGGTCGGGTAAGGGCTCGCTCATCTGGTCGGTACTGCGGTACCTGGCGCCGGCGATCCGGGCCGGTCTGGTGAAGGTGACCGGGATCGACCCGAAGGGCGGCATGGAGCTGTCCATCGGGCGCCCGTTGTTCACCCGGTATGAGGCGGACCGGGCCGAAGCCATGGTCGAGCTGCTGGAGGCAGAGGCCGATCATATGGACTGCGTGGCGTTGGAGCTGGCGGGCAATGTCCGCAAGTTCACCCCGTCGATGACCCACCCGCTGCATCTGGTGATCGTGGACGAGTTGGCGACGCTGACCGCGTACGCGCCGATGGATGTGCGGCGCCGGGCTGAGTACGCGTTGGGGCGGCTGCTGACCAAGGGCGCGGCGGTCGGCTGGGTGGTGCTCGGGTGCGTGCAGGAGCCGTCGAAGGACATCATCCCGATGCGCGGCCTGTTCACCTACCGCATCGCCCTCGGGCTCGACACCCCGTCGCAGGTGGACATGGTGTTGGGCGACGGGATGCGCGACCTGGGTGCGCTGGCCGATCAGATCCCGTTGACGGCGCCGGGCATGGGCTACGCGCTGTCGGAGTTCGAGAAGAACCCGTTCCGGGTGCGTGCCGCCTACGTCGATGACGACCAGATCCGCGACATGGCCGCCGAGTATGCGCCGATCACCACCGACGCCAACGACGTCGAAGACATCCCGGCTGCCCCCATGGCTGGCAACCGCAACGAGGGCCAGGCGGACGAGGCCAAGCGGCCGGAGCCGGTGGAAGTGGTCGACCTGGAGGAATGCCCGCCGGCCGACGCGACGCCGGTAGTGCCTGACTCGCTGCTGGCCAAACTGCGCAACCTGCCGGCAGCGGACGGCTCGGACGGATCGGAGGCGGCGTGATGAGTGCGGTACCAGCAGACAACGACGGGGCGCGGCTGTTCCGCATCCGGGTCCCTGGATCGGAGAAGTCCACGGCGGTCACGGTGCGGATGACCGACGAGTCGGCGTGGATCGCGATCGGGGCACGACATCGCAGGCTTCCGCTCACGGTCCCGGAGGCGTGGGCGCTGTTCAAAGCCCTGGCCGACGCCCTGGACACCGCCGGGGAACCGCCGGCGTTCCTGTCTCGTCCTGTCAAGCGCGACACCAAGTAGAGGGAGGTGACCTGTGATGGCTGAGGCAAGCAAGACCCAGCGGGTGGAGGACATCGCCCGGCTCGGGATCATGGGCGCGATCGGCGTCATGGCCGGTGCCGCGTCCTTCACGCACATGCACGACTGGACGATGCAGGCGCTTCCGCACGGGACGGCCGACTGGTTCGGCTGGGCGAACGCGGTCGCTTCCGAGCTGATGCCCACGTGTGCGCTGTTGGAGATCCGCCGGAAGCGCCGCTCAGGCGGCTCGATCGGCTACCCGGTCGCGCTGCTGGTCGCCTCCGGCCTGCTCTCGCTGGGCGCCCAGGTCTCGCAAGCCGGAGACTCCCTCACCTCGAAGGGTCTGGCGGCGTTACCGGCGTTGGCGTTCATGCTGCTGGTCAAGCTGGTGTTCTCCGGGCTGCCCCACGGCACGCCGGCGTCGCAGGCTTCGGCTGACGAGGATGCCGCCGACCATCAGCACCAGACCTCCGCCGGCGATCACCGCGGTATGCCACACGCGCTCGTGGCGGACGGCCCGCACGATCGTGAAGAAGACACCGACCCACGCGATCGACAGACCGAACTGGCGCAGCACATCCCCGCCGTTGCGGACGGGCCACAAGGGGTACCAGCGAGGTCGGCGCATGATCAGAACGTAGCGGCGCCCGGACCGGTGACGCCTCGTCCGATCGTCCCGTCTGCCCCGGTGGTGCCGGGTCGTGTTAACGGCCGTCCGGTGGTGGTCGGCCGATGAGCACCGACATGATGACGCTGCCCGGTCTCGGGCAGGACGAGGCACCCCGGCAGGGGTCGCGGGCGGCTCGACTGTTGCAGCCGATCGCGAAGGACGTTGCGGTTGAGCTGGCGAAGCAGTTCGGGGTGTGCGTCAAGCCGGTCTGGCTTCGGCGCACCAACACGGCGACCGGGGAAACCGAGCTGGTGTCGGTGCCGTGCGGCGCTACCTCGGCGGCGAAGTGTGAGCCGTGCGCGGAGGCGAACCGCAGGCTGCGGATGCAGCAGATTCGGGAGGGCTGGCACCTGACCGACGAGCCGGTCACGACCCCTGATGCCCCGACCGATGAGCAGCGGGAGTTGGTGGAGTACCGGGCGGTGTTGGAGTTCGCCCGGACCTCGGTTGTCTTGGCGGCCGAGTGGGACCAGGTGCGCGAGCTGGACGCGGAGATTGACCGGGTGGACGAGCAGATCACCGCGGCCGGTGTGCGCGGCTCGGTCCTGCCCGGCGGCCGGAAAGACGGCAGCGATCCGGACGAGTCGGCCCCGGCCCGGAAGCGGTCCACGAAACGGCGGCAGGACGCACCGGACCTTCCTCGGCTGCCCGTGGCGAACCGGACGATCCCGCATCCGCACATCGGTACGGACGGGCGGGAGCACCGGGACTCGATGTTCCTGACGCTGACGCTGGGCTCGTACGGGCCGATCCACTCCGCCTACCGCCGTCGCGGCCGGGTGCAGGTATGCGAGTGCGGACAGCTGCACAGCCCCCACGACCCCCGCATCGGGACCCCGGTGGACCCCGACTCCTACGACTACCGGGCCGCGGCGCTGGACTGCATCCACTTCGCCAAGGTCCTCGACCGGTTCTGGCAGAACCTGCGCCGGGCCGTGGGCTGGAACGTGCAGTACGCGGGGTCGGTGGAGATGCAAAAGCGGCTGGCCCCGCACGGGCACTTCGCCGTCCGGGGCGCACTGGCCCGCAAGCTGGCCAACCAGGTCGCGGCGGCGACCTACCACCAGGTGTGGTGGCCCGCCCACGACAAGATCGTGTACGACCCGGACGGGGCAGTACCGGTGTGGGACCCAGACACGAAAACCTACCGGGACCCCGAAACCAGCGCGGCGCTGCCGACCTGGGACGAGGCGCTGGACGCGATCGACGAGGACCCGGACGCGGAGCCTGCGCACGTGGTGCGGCTGGGCGCTCTCAACGCCAAGGGCGTACGGGGTGGCTCCGAGAGCGCGGAGAAGACGATCCGCTACATCACGAAGTACATCACCAAAGACATCACCGACGCGGTCGCACCGGGGTCGCGGGCGCAGGAAGACCACCTCGCTCGCCTGGCGGCGGAGCTGCAAGTCCTGCCGTGCTCTCCGACGTGCGCGAACTGGCTGCTGTACGGGGTGCAGCCCAAGAATGCCAAGGCCACGGCGCGGCCGGGACGGTGCAAGGGCAAGGTGCATCAGCGGCGCACGCTCGGGTTCACCGGGCGGCGGGTTCTGGTCTCCCGGCAGTGGTCGAACAAGACCCTGTCCGATCACCGGGCCGACCGGAAAGCCTGGGTCAAGGCTCTGCTCGCGCTTTCGGCAACCGGGGAGACGGCCGGCGAGCACGACCGGGTGCCCGGCGACCCGCCCCCGTTCGAGTACGAGTTGGCGTCGAGGGACGACCCGGACGTGCCTCCGCCGCACGTGCACTTCTTGCGCAAGATCGCCGAACGGCAAGCCTGGCGGGCACAACTCGACGCGGCGAAACAACAGGTACAGCAGCAGCTTTCGGCAACGCAAACCGTTGCGGCATAAGGATCTGGGGAGGATCACTGTGTCCACGAAGGACGCGGTTCGGCTCGAACCTGCTTGGACGATTGACGACGTGGCGGCGTACCTGCGGGTGCCGGTCGAGACGCTACGGACTTGGCGAAAGAAGCGCACCGGCCCGCCGGCTCGTCGCTGCGGCAAGCACCTCCGGTACGACCCGGAGGCCGTCCGGGCGTGGCTCAGTTCGAGCGACGTGGCGTAGGGCGGCGGGACGTGGCGCACATCGAGGATCGTTGGTACCGACCGACGCAAGACGAGTTCGGCAAGGTGGTCGTCAACGGCCGCGGCAAGCCGGTGATGGAGCGGACGGAGAGGTACGGCAAGGGGGATCGGTACCGCGTTCGCTACCTGACCCCAGCGGGGGAGCGGCGGAGCAAGTCCTTCGCGGACAAGCAGAAGGGCGATGCTGAGGCGTTCCTCATCACCGTTGAGTCCGAGAAGCGGCGAGGGACGTACGTCGATCCCACCGCCGGCAAGGTCTTGTTCCGCGACTACGCGGAGCAGTGGATGCGCGGACAGACGTTCGATGAGTCGACCCGCGAATCGGTCGAGTACCGCGTTCGCAAGCACCTCTATCCGATGCTCGGCGGCCGTCCGCTGGGCAAGATCAACCCCGGGCTGATCCGGGAGTGGGACCGTTCGCTGTACGACGTGCTGTCGGCGTCAACGCGCTCGGTCGTCTTCGCTCACCTACGGGCCATCCTCGGCGCGGCCGTCGATGACGAGAAGATCGTCAAGAACCCGTGTACCGCGCGCTCGGTACGACAACCGCGGCCCACTGAACGCCGCGTCGTGCCGTGGACTCGCGAGCAGGTGGCTGGGATCCGCCGTGCGATGCCGGAGCGGTATCGGCTGGTGGTGGACCTCGGCGCCGGTTGTGGCCTTCGGCAGGGTGAGATTTTCGGTTTGTCTCCGGATGACGTGGACCTGGATGCCGGGGTGATCCATGTGCGGCGGCAGGTCAAGCGGGTCCGCTCGCGGTTGGTCTTCGGCCTGCCCAAGAACGATCGCGACCGGCATGTGCCGCTTCCGAGCATGATCGCGCGCCGAATCGAGGACCACATCGACGGTGGTCGGTTCGGCCCGACCTCGATCACGCTGCCGTGGGAGAACCCGCTGACCGGGAAGCCGACCACGGTCGACCTGCTGTTGACCACGACCCGGAACGGTGCGCTCAACCGGTCGACGTTCGACAGCAAGATGTGGCATCCGGCCTTGGCCCTGGCGGGCATCGAACGGTCGCGCGCGACCGGCGTCCACGCGCTGCGGCACTTCTACGCCTCGGCGCTGCTGGACGCGGGGGAGAACATCAAGAGCCTGTCGAGCTACCTCGGGCACCACGACCCCGGCTTCACGCTGCGGGTGTACACGCACCTGATGCCGTCGAGTGAGGACAGGGCGCGTCGCGCGATCGACAGCGTGTTCGGTGGGGACGAGTAGCCCCCACGCGACCCCCGGAGAGGTGCGGCCCGGGTGTTTTGCCAGGTCAGAGGCTACGTCGTGACAGTCCCCGGCGTACCGGCCGACTCGTCCACCCCAACGCTGTGACCTGCGGCGATATCATCAGGCACCCCCGCTGTTCCGCCGCTGTTCCGCCGGCCGGATCGCGAGCAGCGCCTCGACGGCACCGCGGCCGAGGTCGGCGTCATCCGGGAACAGATGCCCGTAGGTGTCCATGGTCTCGGTGATCGTGGCGTGCCCGAGTCGGGTCTGTACCGCCTTCGGGTTGACGTTCGCCCGGATCAGCGCCGAGGCGTACGTGTGCCGCAGATCGTGGAACCGGGTACCGGCCGGCAGACCAGCGCGGTCGACCGCCTCACGCCAGCAGTGGCCGAAGCTCGACCGCTGCGCGATCTTCCACGACCGGTTGGTGACCAGCACACCGCCCGGACCCTCGCGGTACCCGTCCCGCTGCATGTGCTTGGTGATCTCGGCCAACACCCAGTCGTCGGCCGGGACGGTGCGGCGTGACGCGGCAGTCTTCAGCTCGACCAGCTCGCCGTTCTGCGCCTGCTCGCGCACCAGGACGCGGCGGCGCAGGAAGTCGACCTGCGGGACGGTGAGGCCGAGCGCCTCACCCTCGCGCAGGCCGAGGCCGAACCCGAGCACCACGGCGAGCCGGTACCGCTCGGTGATCGCCTCGCACAGCGCGAGCAGTGCCTCGGCCGGCAGCGGCTCGACGGCGTGCGCGGTCACGCGGGGGAGCGGCACCCGCGAGCACGGGTTGACGCCGATCACCTGGTCGTCGACGGCGGACTGCATCAGGCTGCGCAGCACCGCGAACACGGTGTGCACGGTCGACGCGCTGAGCTTGCCGCTGATCGCCGTCACGAACGCCTTCATGTCGGACCTGCCGAGGCTGCCGATCGGGCGCTCACCCAGCGCCGGCAGGATGTGGTTCCGCAGGTGCCGGTCGTACGTCTCGGTCGAGTTGCTGCGCAGGTGAACCTGCGCCGGCAACCACCTGGTCGTGGCGTAGTCCGTGAGCCGGATCCGGCCGGCGCGCTGGTCGACGTACACGCCGCGGTGCCGGTCCGCTTCCATCGCGACCGAGTGCCGGTCGGCGTCGGTCCGCCGAGCGAACGCCTTCGTGTGCTCGCGGCCGTCCGGCCCGATCCATACAGCAAGCCACCGCTTCGCCCGCCCCGGGTTCGCCTTGGCACGCTCGCGCCGAGCCGGGTCCTCCCAGAGGTCCCTAACGCGCGCCATCGTCGCCGCCCTGGTCGCCGACCCGGATCTGCCCGGTGTCGATGCCGACCCGTGCCATGTCGTCGACGACCCCACGATGCAGCCGCGGCGGGAGCACGTCCCGGTCGCGCATCTCCTTGTGCACGGTGGCCAGTGCGGCGAGCGCGTCGCTGTACTGGCGGCGTGCCTCAACGGCAGCGGGTGAGTCGGCGCCGTCGGTGTACTCCTTCGTCTGCACTCGACCGTTGGCCTGCTCGACACGCTGTTGGGCCGCGTAGTGCTCGCGGTACAGCACGAGGGGCAGCGCGGCGCGCTGATAGAAGGGCACATCCCCGGTGACGTGGCGGTCCGATGTCGTCTGCGGAGTCTCACCCTCGATCCAGCGACGCACCAGGTCCGGATGCAGCGCCACGTCGGGGACCGCTTCCATGCTGTCGCTCTCGCCGAGCGGCAGCAGCAGCGCCAGCGGCGGCACCGACAGTGCGTACGACAGCGCCAGCCACTCGCCGACGGTCACGATGTTGCGCCGGCCGCTCTCCAGGTTGGCGATGGTCTGGCGATCCCACTGCAGGCCGATCTCCTGGCATCGCTCGGCGAGCCGTTGAGCGCTCATCGTGCCGCGGTACGTCTTGATCCGCTCGGCGACGATCTCGGCCAGCCCGGCGTCGGTCGGCACGAGCTCGGCGCGTGTGCGGCGCCCGCTGCGCGGTGTCTGTGTCATAGAAGCGCACTCTAGCGAGTCCACATTGACAAAGCTAGCCCCGGGCCGGAAGATGCTCACCAACGACAGTCCAAAGCGCAGGACTGTGCGAGGGGAGCACAACCATGGCCGAACGGCTTATGACGGTGGGCGAGGTCGCCGAGTACCTCGCCGTGCCGGTGCAGACGATCTACGCATGGCGGAAGCGGTCGGAGGGCCCGCGCGGATGCCGCGTTGGCCGCTACGTGCGATTCCGGCGGACGGATGTCGAGAAGTGGCTCGACCAGCAGGCGGCGGGCGGCGGCCCCGGGGCGGCGGCCTGACATGCCGCAGACACGAAACCGCCGCACCGGCGACGACTCCGGTACGGCGGTCAACAACATGGTCGGCGAGACCGCTGTCAGCGTACCGCGCTTCCCCGTGGCGTACGCCTCGGCGTGGGCGCCGTCGGCTCGCCGCACCCGCTGGGTGGTCGTGACCCGCTGCCCGTTCTGCGGCGCCGGACACGTCAGCTACGCCCACGAGATCGAGCGGGCGGGCGGTCTGCGCCGACCCGGCTGCCGACCTGGTGCCCGGTACTGGGTGGCGGTGGCCCGCACCTACACGGGAGAGGTGGCGGAGTGATGAACGGATCCGTTACACCGCAACGTTCCTGTGACGGGTGCGGGGAGCCGTTCGCACCGCGCCGGTCGGATGCCCGGTACTGCTCGGGTCGGTGCCGCACTGCGGCCTATCGCAACCGTCACACCCCGGTGGAGACGAAACGGGTACGTCGTCGGCCGATCCGGGACGCATGGCGGGATGCGGCGTGGGAGTACCTGCGGGCCGCCGAGCGCCTCGCCCGGCTCACCGAAGACGACCGGTTCGCCGGCGACGTCGACGAGCTGTTCAGGATCGGCGGCCGGCTGATCGCCGATGCTGACCTGGCGATGACCACCTACCACGCGCACGTCGACCAGATCGACAAGAAGACCCGGCAGCAGGTCCTCATCGGGCGGGTACTGCCGCGGACCGAACGGGCGTTCCTGCGATCCGTAACAGGAGAGTCGTTCGGTGACGGATCGGGGGATGCGGCATGAGCGCGCTGGACATCGTGTTGGGCAAGCTGTCTGCGGCCACCGGCACCGCGCCGAGGCAGTCGGCCGGGCAGTACGTGCTGCGCTGCCCGGCCCATGAGGATCACTCGCCGAGCCTGTCGGTGCGGGGTATTGAGGGGCAGGCGTTGGTGTACTGCCACGCCGGGTGTGCGGTCGAGGATGTGCTCGCCGCGGTCGGGTTGACCCTCGCCGATCTGTACGACGAGCGGCGTGCGGACTACCGGTACGACGACGGCCGGGTCGTGCGGCGTCGGTACGAGCAGGGGAGGCGGATCTTCAAGCAGTCGGGGACCGACCGGCCGCCGACCCTGTACCGGCTCGCCCGGGTCGCCGATGCGGTCGCGGACGGACGCCGGGTGTACCTCGTCGAGGGTGAGAAGGACGTGCACGCCCTGGAGTCGCTGGGCGCGGTGGCGACCACGGCGCCGATGGGCGGCGGCAACTTCGACAAGGTCGACGTCTCGCCGCTCAAGGGTGCCGAGGTGGTCGCGGTCGCCGACCGGGACGCCACCGGGGTCCGGTGGGCCGAGGTGGTGCGGTCCCGGCTCGTCGGGTACGCCGGCAGCCTCGCCGTGGTCGAGGCAGCCGAGGGGAAGGACGCGGCCGATCATGTCGTGTCTGGGCATGGCCTGGCCGACTTCGTGCCGGTCGACGAGCCGAGCGCCGGTACCCCTGGAGATCAACACTCCGAGCTGCCGCCGAGCCGGCGGGTGGACTTCTGGCGGGCGCGCCCGTACTTGGCCCACATTCGCCAGTACGCGCAGGCCCGGATGGTCGGGCCGTGGGCAGTGTTGGGCAACGTGCTGGTGCGGGTGGCGTGCGCGACCGAGCCGACCACGATGCTGCCCAAACTGATCGGCCACTACGGCAGCCTGAACACGTTCATCGCGTTCGTGGGGCCGTCCGGACTCGGTAAGGGCACTGCGGCCGCCGCCGCCGACGATCTGCTCCAACTGTCCGACGAGATCGACGAGATGCCGCCCGGGTCCGGCGAGGGCATCGCCCGGATGTTCGCCCACCGGTACAAGGAAGGCGCCGGCGCCGACGCCACCTGGACGCTGACGAAGGACCGCACCCGGCTGCTGCTGGTGGCCGACGAGGTCGACTCCTTGGCCGCGCTGGGTGGACGCAAAGGCGCGACGCTGCTGCCGGAACTGCGTAAGGCGTGGTCGGGTGAACGGCTCGGATTCGCTTACGGCGACCGGGAGAAGGCCGTCATCCTGCCGGCACACTCCTACCGGCTCGGCCTGACCGTCGGCGTACAGCCCGAACGGGCCGGGGCGCTGCTCGACGACGCCGCCGGCGGCACGCCACAGCGGTTCCTGTGGCTGCCGGTCGGGGACCCGGATGTGCCCGAGTGCGACGTCGACGACCCCGGTACGGCCGAGCTGACTCTCCCGAAGGTGGGCGCCATGACCGTGCCCGCGGCGATCGGCGCCGAGATCAAGGCCAACCGGCGTCACCAACTGCGCACCGAGACCAGCAACCACGACATGATGCTCCGGCTCAAGGTCGCCGCGCTACTGGCCCTGATGGACGACCGGGGCGACATCAACGCCGAGGACTGGGAGCTGGCCGGGGTCGTCAAGGCGGTGTCCGACGAGACGCAGCAGCGGATCCGTGACGCACTGTCGGATGCCGCCCGCCGGACCAACCACGGCCGCGCCCTGGCCGACGCCGACCGCGAGATCGTCAAGGCCGACCGGGTCGCCGAGGCGACCGGGCAGCGCATCGCCCGGTTCCTGCGGCGCAAGATCACCGCGCAGGGTGTGTCGCTGCGCGACGTCCGTCATGCACTGGCCTCCCGGGACCGGCCGGACTTCGAGAGCGGTCTGGACCGGCTCGTCGCCGCCGGCGAGGTCGAGATCTACGACGCCGACAAGGGTCAAGCGGTCCGACTCAAGGCGGGTTCCTGATGGGGTGGACGCGCCTGAATCCGGGGACACGTGGGGACATTGTCCCCGGTACCTCAAGCACAACGGCCGATCACCGACTACCCGCACCCCGGGTGACCAGCGAAAACACTTCTAGCCGGGGACAGATTCCCGCAGAACGCGGGGACATTGTCCCCACGTGTCCCCGACCAGACGTGACCATCGCCGAACCCGTCGACGGCCCCGACTGCGGCTGGTGGCTCGTCGCCAGCCGCGGCGAGCACGGCACCGACTGCCCCGGCTGCCGGCAGGCAACCGGGGGGCCCGACCACCGGGAGGCGTCGTGACCGTTACCGACCCCGACCTCGTCGACGAGCAGCTCGCCGCCGCGCTCGCCGGACTGTCCGCCGCCGCCGACCAGCTCGCCGCGGCGATCCGCGAACTGACCGACACCACGAAGGAGAAGACGACGTGAACGACGAGACCACCACCGAGGCGCTGCGCCGGTTCCGCGAGCGGCTCGGCTACTTCACCGAGCGGATCGCGCTCGGTGCCGGCGACGACGTCGACGACCTGCCCGACGTGATCTTCCAGGAGGTCGCCTACCTCGCCCAGAAAGGCCCGGTCGCGTACGTCCGGTACGTGGAAGGTCTCGATGCGCTGGCGCGCGGCGGCGCCGAACTACGGGCAGGCCTTGACCGGGAGCTGCGGCTGATCCTTGGCGAGGGAGACGACCGGTGACAGCGTCCGCCAGCGCCGAGTCGGACATCGGCGAAGTCGCTGCCGCCGTGGCCGCGCTGTCCGCGGCCGTCGACCATCTGGGCGCAGCGATCCGGGACCTGACCGGCATGACCGAGGAGGCGCCGTGAGCGACGAGGCGGTTGAGGCGCTGCTGTGGCCGCCGGAGCTGGGCGGGCGAGCTGGCGGTCCGTACCTGCAGCTCGGGACGGACGGTGCGCTGATTCTGACGGTGGCGTCGGCGGCGCTGCTGATGGGCGTGGATCCCGACGAGATGGCCCGGGTGCACGAGGCGCACGTCGAGGACACCTGCCTGGTCGAGGACGTTCGCTTCCCGCCCGGCTGGATGGCGCAAGGCAAGGCGACGATCGCGCGCGTAAGCGAGCAGTACGGCGCCGAAACGCTGATCGAGGTGCTGCTGATCCTGCTCGCCGAGCGCGAGCAGTCGGCCCGAGCAGAGGGGTAGGGCACCTTGGCGCTGGACACCCGTGAGCGGCTCATCCTGCGGTGGTGCGCGGAGAACAGCCGCGACCCCCGTATCCCGGGCATCCTGGCGGCGCTCGCGACCCGTACGGCCACGCCCGGCCTGTGCGCCCGGTGCGGCGAGGAGTTGCCCGCCCCGGCCGCAGGGAAGTGTCACGGACGGCCGCGCCGGTATTGCCTGCGCTGCAGGCCATCCCGGGCCAAACTCCCGCCAAACTCGGTGCCGGTCGCAGGCTCGGTGTAGCCGCAGGTTGGCCTGGCACTGGCCGGCCTGCGGTCAGCACCGCCCACGGAGCGGCCACCGGTACCGCCCCGAGCCGTGGCACTCGGCGAGGTGTGATTCCGAACCGACGTAGTGGAGGCCCTTCATGGTCACCCTGCTGACCGACGTGATCGCCGCCGAGCAGCGTTATCTCGACGCCCGCAAGGCCGGCGACCGCGCAACCATCCGCGCCGCCGAGGACGAGCTGAGGACCACTCAACGCCTGTTCGGTGCCGGCGCGGACCGCCAGGCCGCGCCAGGCGCGGCCGGACAGGAGAACCGATGAGCTGGACCATGGGGCACCGCGACGGTGCTCTCACCATCGCCGCCGCGCGTGGCCTGATGTTCATGGGCGAAGAGGACCGGGAGGCCGCTCAGTACCGGTACGACCGGTCCGTTGCCCGTGCCCAGCGTGTTGCCCGCGAGAACCGGCTGGAGGCCAAGGTCGCGGAGCTGGAGGCGGAATCTGCCGCGCGCCACGCTGCCCGCCTTCGCCGCCTCGCGGGGATGCCGACGCGGACGGCTGTGCTCCCCGTTGCCACCCGCACGACGGCCCGCAGCGTCTCGCGGCGCCCGGTGGACAGCATCGAGCGGGCGCGAGAGGAGGCCCGTCGCCACCCCGGCGTGGCCATCCCGTACTCGGACGGCCACATCACGTACGCCGACGGCTTCCACTGCAGCGGGACGCAGGTGGCGGCCGAGAACGTCCTGGCACGCAACGCCGAGCGCAGTACCCGAGCGGGTCGGGAGACCCGGTGATCACCGTGCCGGCCACGCCGCGGGTCCCCGCCGCGCTCGCCTACGAGCGCGCCGTGGCCGAGCGCGGCTGGCTCGGCGCGGATCCCGCCATGGTGCGCGACAACATCCTTGCCGCCGCCCGATCGGCCGTCGCGGCAGTCGAGGCCGCACAGCAGGGCCCTGCGCGAGGCCAGGTCGACGAGCCGACCGACGAGCGGCTCGCCGCCATGCTGGCCCGCCTGCAGGCTGTCATCGGCTCTCTGGAGGGTGAGCGCTGATGCGCACCGTGGGGATCAAGGTGCTGGCGGACTCCGCACAGTACGAGCGGGCCATGCTGGAGTCGGGGGCGTCGACCGAGGCCCTGGCCAAGACGATGGACAAGGCCGCGAAGCAGTCGCGGAACCTGACGCAGGCGACGAACAGCGCCCGGACGGCGGCGCTGGAGCAAGCCGCAGCTGAGCGCGCTGCAGCATCCGCCACGGACCGGTCTGCGGCGGCAGCGAAGAAGGCCGCGAAGGCGCAGATCGAGGCCGGCGCGGCAGCCGAGAACGCGGCCGAGGCTGCGCAGAAGCTGGAGCGAGGCAAGATCTCCGCAGCGGAGGCGCAGAAGCTCGCCGCGACCGCGGCCCGGAAGGACCGCGACGCGCAGTTCGCGAACGCAGCGGCAGAGAAGGCCGCGGCGGTCGAGGCTGAGCGGCTGGAGCGCGCCTCGATCAAGGCGGCGGCAGCGCAGTTGGCGATGGCGAAGGCTGCCCGCGCTGCGGGCGAGTCCGCCGGGTCGCGTGGCCTGACCCGCAAGCAGGGCGGCAACCTGCTCGACTCGCTCGTCGGCGACGGGACGATCGTCGGCGAGGACGCGGCGAAGGCGTTCATCGAGGGCTTCCAGGCGACGGCGCAGGCCGGCTCGAAGAACGTGCTGAAGGACCTTGCGGCCGGCGTCGGCTCCGCCGGTGAGGTGCTGATGCCGGCGCTGGTCGGTGCGGCCATCGGTGCCGCGCCGTTCGTGCTGGCCGCGGTCGGCGGCGCAGTGCTCGCCGGGGTCGGTGCGGCCGGCATCGGGCTGGGCATCGCGGGCCAGGTGCAGAGTCCGGCCGTGAAGTCCGCCTGGGTCAACCTGGGCAACTTCGCCAAGCAGCGGCTGTCGCTGGCGACGCTGGGCGTGGAGCAGCCGCTGATCCACGCGGCGAACATCTTCGGCCACCAGCTCGACCTGTCGACGGGCGATTTCCAGAAGTTCGTCAACGAGGTGGCGCCCGAGATCGACTCGCTGGCGCAGGGTCTCGCGTCGATGTTCGGCAACATCGGCACCTACCTGCCGCAGGTCGGGGAGGCGGCGAAGCCGATCCTGGATCTGCTGGCGAACGAACTGCCGAAGGCCGGCGAGTACATCGGGCAGTTCCTGCAGGACATCACCGCCGACACCCGTGGCGCCAGCGAGGGGCTCGCGGTGCTGTTCCAGCTGTTCTACGCCGGGCTGCAGCTGGTCGGGCACACCATCGCCGGCGCCGAGTTCGCGGTCGACAACTTCTTCCAGTCGATCTACCAGATGATCGCGCTGGCTGCGAAGATCCCGGGCCCGTTCCAGGAGACTTTCAAGTCGCTGAAGCGGACGATGGAGGACAACCTCGACGCGTCGCACAAGGCGGCGAACGGGCTCGACGGGTTCGGCAAGTCGGCGGATGCCGCGGGCACGAACGCGCAGGCGCTTAACGATCAGCTCAGCGCGCTGTCCGACCAGTTCGATTCGCTGGTGACCGCCGCGATCGCCGCGTCGAACGCTGACCTGGCGTTCCGCGACGCGCTGGCGAACGTCACGAAGGCGGCGCAGGAGAACGGCACCAGCCTTGACGTGAACACCGCCAAGGGCCGCGCGAACGTCAAGATGTTCAACGACCTGATCAGCTCGGCCGAGGCGGACCGGCAGGCGAACATCCGCAACGGCATGAGCATCGACGCGGCGAACGAGAAGTTCGACCAGCAGATTGGGCAGATCTACAAGCAGGCCGCGGCCGCCGGCTACAACCGACAGCAGATCAACCGGATGGTCGCGTCCCTGCTGGGGATCCCGCCGAAGGTCGCCGCGCAGGTGGGACTCACCGGTGCGAAGAACGCCAAGGAGGAGGCCGACGCGGTGCGTCTGGCCCTCGACAAGATCCACAACAAGATCGTCACGATCACCACCCGGCACATCGAGTACCGCACCGACAAGGGCGGTCGTGCACTCGTCGACCGCGCCAACGGCGGGATCCTGGACTACTACGCCAACGGCGGGATCCGCGAGCAGCACGTCGCGCAGATCGCCCCGGCCGGCGCATACCGGCTGTGGGCGGAACCGGAAACCGGCGGGGAGGCGTACATCCCGCTGGCACAGTCCAAGCGGCCCCACTCGATCGACGTGTGGCGGCAGGCCGGCGAACGACTCGGTGTGAGCCCTAACGTGATCGCTGCCGCAACGCCGGCCGTCACCGTCGCGCCGAACATCAACGTGCAGGTGCTGATGGGCACCAAGGACATCACCGACGTGGTCGACGTCCGGATCACTGAGCAGAACCGCCAGACCAACCGCCACATCGGAGCGGGAGTACGCCGGTGAGCAGGCCGGCACGCCAGCAGGAGATAGGAGAACCGGGATGAGCATCGAGGCTCGCAGCGAACAGCAGTACAACGGCCCGTACCGCGCCGAGTGGGGGCGGCCACCACGCAACCTGGAGGCTCGGCGCGCCTGGATCCTCCGACACATCAAGCCCGAGCACCGCCCGAGCCCGCGACAGCAGCTCGCCGCAGCCGAGCGCCGCTGGTCGGAAAGCGACGGCCCGCTGCGCTACCAGCGGCAGCTGGATCAGGCGAGCATCAGGTACCTGAACATCGCCCAGCAGGCTGCCATCGCTGCTCGCGAACGCGGCTGACAGCGCTGCCCGCGCCCCTTGCTGGCCCGCCCGTTGACTTCCGCACCGGGCGGGCCGACACCATTCGGAGGTGAGCATGCCCAGCAACGCGTCCGGCCTTGGACACCACCACCAGGCGCGACGGCGTGCCATGCTCGCCGCTCTCGTGCCCGGCACACCCTGCGAGCTGTGTCAGCGGCCGATGTACCCCGAGCGGCCGCTCGACGTCGACCACGTCATCCCGCGTGCTGAGGGCGGTGCGCACGGACCTGTGCGCCTTGTGCATCGAGGTTGTAATGCCCGACGCGGGCAGGCGCTCGGGGTACAGCGACGTCGCGCAGGGGTAGGCATGCGGCCCGACACACCGAAGACCCTGCGATGGTGCGAGGCACACGAGGCGTACTGCAGCACGTCGCACTCGCGGGCATGGTGAGCCGGCCGTTTTTTGAAGGCCGGCCGTCCGGGACCCTATCTACCCTCCCGAGAAATCTCTCCGAGCGGTTCTGAGTCACGTGACATCGCCGGATCGGCCCGAATACCTGCGGAAACCCGCTGAGATCGCCGTAGAGCGCCAAACGGACCCTCACCCATAGTCGGGTAAGGGTCCGTGGCGTCTCTGGTGTGCTACGCGCGCCGTCGGGCGGCCCAGTTGGCCGCGCGTCGGCCGAGTCGGAGCCGGCGGCCGGTTCCGGAGCAGCGGCGGCAGTCGCGCCATGCGCGCCCGGACGGCGACCGGTGGGTGCCGGATCCCGTGCAGCGCGGGCAGGCCACGAACGGCCAGACCCAGCAGGCGACGGCGTAGGCGGTGGCCCACAGCAGGCCGGCGGCGATAGCGGCGGCGATCAGTCTCATGATGTGTCTCCCTGACGGGTGGAGGGTGGTCCGGCGGCGCCGGCGCAATCAGCGATCGCGCAGGCCACGGCCGGGATCAGGCGCTAGCGCCGCCGCAACCGGTTGCGGCGCCGCCGCGATCGGGCCGCCAGGGGTACGCACGATCTGCGTACCCCTGGCGCGCGATCAGGACTTCAGTTGCCGGGCAGTGATCCCGGCGTCGAGCGCGTCGAGCCGCACGCCCTTGCGGGTGGTCTGCCGGCCGTCGATGCGCCGTCCGATGTCGACGGTGCGGACCCCGGCTGAGGCCATGAGGCTGCCGAACTGCTCGACGGTCAGATCGGCGTAGGCGTCGGGCCAGCGCTCGGCGAGCAGCGGCACGACGACTTCCGACCACACCGCGTCGCCGCCGGGCCAGACCTCTCGGACGTCGGCGAGCAGGTTGCGCGCCTCGGCGCGGATCGGGTCGGGCCGGTCGACGCCGTGGCGCAGCTGTTCGGCCCGGGCGCAGATCGCCGCCGCGGCCCGGTCGTCAAGGTAGGCGGCCCGGCGGGTGCCGAACCCGGTACCGAGGCCGGCAACCACCATCCACCCGGCATCCTCGATCGGCTGGAACGCGTTGGGCCGTGCTCCCTGCTTGTAGGCGCCGGTACCGAGCACCATGTCGCACTCGACCTGTCCGGGCACCGACAGGCAAGCCCGGTTGCTGACGTTGGACGTGATGCCCTTGGGCAGGCTGTCCTTGTCGAGCCGCTGCGTGGCGAGCACCAGGTGCACCCCGAGCGCCCGGCCCCGCTTGACGAGGCTGGTGAGCATGGCCGCGACCTGCTTGCCGTGCTCAGGGTCGGTGATCGCTTCCTGCACCTCGTCGAACACCGCCACGATGGGCCGCAGCCGCTCGTCGCGCTCGGCCATGCGCCGGTTCAGCGCCTTCACGCTGTTGAGGCCCTGCCGGGCGTAGCGGGCGATCAGGTCGGGCCGTATCTCGCATTCGGTGAGCAGGTACTCGAGCATAGCCACGGTCGCCCTGGTCGCCGCGGTGGTCGCCCCGCACACGTACCCGCCGGGCGGGCACAGCGGCTCGAAACAGTCCCAGTCACCCGAGCCCTTCAACTCCGACACCAGCGGGATCACCAGCGGGTCGAGCACCGCACCCAACGCCACATTCCGCGCGGCGAGCGTCTTACCGCTGCCGGGCTGGCCACCGAACACGCTGTTGCGCTGCTCCAGCGACCACGTCACCTCCCGCATCCGCACGTCGAACCCGTACGGCATCGGCTGGAAGTAGTCCAGCTGCAGCGCCTCGTCGAGCAGCGGCGACGCGGGCTGCCGCATCGCCGACACCGGCCGGTCGGCCACCCAGACGTCCAGCCGGCCGGGGTGCTCACCCTTGACCGCCTCGGGCCACACCTGGTCGAACGGAAGCCGCAGACCGCCGGCGAGCTGCTCGCGCTTGTCGATGATGTCGGTGGCGATCACCCCGGACGGCAGCTCGACCGACGCCAGCCAGCCCGGCCCGTCACGGCCGATGTCACGCGGGAACGACGGCGCCGCCTCGTCACGCACCTTCCCGGTGGCGACCAGGGCACGGCGCACCTGATCGGCCGTGAGCTTGATGAACCGCGGCCCGACGCTCACCCGGTCGAGGATCGGGCGGTGCGCGGGTCGGCCGGCCAGGGCCAGCGCCGGCACCGCGACCAGCCCGACCAGCGCGGGCACCCACCACGGGGCCAGGAACCGGGCCAGCAGGCCACCGGCGACCAGGCCGAGCAGCTCGGCGAGCAACACCAGGCCGCGGAACAGGCGAGCCTGACGCGCCTTGTCGTGCAACCGCATCCACGTCTCGGGATCGTTCGCGGTGGCCGCTTCCTGTTGCAGCACAACAGAATCCGCGACGAACCACCAGCGGAGCTGCCGGGCGACCAGGCGCCCGGCACCCACCACCGACCACGCCGCCGTCTTCGCCGCGTACTTCGGTGCCCGCAGGGTGTGGAACGCCACGGTGTAGCCGGCGTAGCCGACCGCCCACCGGGCCACCTCACGCCGCTGATCGGCGTTGCGCGTCCACCCCGGCACCAGCGGCCGGCGCGGCTCCGCTTCCCGGGCCCGGATCGTGGCGTGCAACGGCCGCCGCTCGTCCGGCCCGTCCACGGGCGCGCCCGGCTGCCCGGGGCGGTACTCGACCGCCTCGGCGTCACCGTCGACCCGGATCACCTCGTGCGTCATCGCGACTCACCTGCCCGCACCAGGTGGGCCAGCGCCGCGCCCATCCCCAGGGTGGCGATCGGCAGGCACGCGACCAGCGCCGTGATCGGCCACGGTGCCCGGGTCGCACCCGCAGCGGTCAGCAGGTGATAGCCGACCTGGCCGAGCGCGCCGGTGATCAGCGACGCGATCGCCGACACCCGGGCGAACCTGCGGGCGCGATCACCGGTACCGGCGCCGAGCCACACCCGCAGCGCGTACGCGGCGTACGACTCGACCCCGATCGGCAGGGTGATCGCGCTGTTGATCGTGAACCCGTCGGCGATCCCGGGCAGCGGGTGCACCGGGCCGAACCCGGTCATGCCACCCAGCCCGGTCCAGCCGCTCCAGATCGCCACGAACGCCGGCAGGGCCAGCAGCACCAGCGGCCACGACGCCACCCGGCGAGCGACGTTCTCAGCCGGTTCTACGGCCGGCGTGACCTGCGTGGTCGTCTGGCCCACGCAGGTCGGGCCAACCGTGGTCGTCTGCCCCATCGTTGCCGGCTCGGGTCCGTCCGGCGGGACGGTCGCGACCAGGTCGGCCGCCGCGGTCTCGTCGAGCTGCGCCAGCACCTCCCGGGCACGCGGCGCACCAACACGCAGGTGCTTGCGAACCTCCCGCTGCGACGGGGTGCGACCCAGCTCGGCGACCAGGGCGCGACCGGCCGCGACCACCTCGGCGAGCGGTCGCGGGTACGCCGACGGGGCGCTCATCGCGTCACCCCCGACGTGAGGCGCAGCGCCAACAGCGCGCCGCCGAGCAGCTCCAGGTCCGGCACCTGGTCGTGCGCCACCGACAGCGCCAGCGCCGAGGCAGGGCCGGCAGCGCGCCGCGCGTCGGCGAGCCGAGCGCGGTAGGTCGGGCGCCCGCCGCCGCCGGGCAGCACGATCAACGTGGGCGCAGTCATCGTGACACCCCCGACCACAGCCCAGCTGCGCGCTCGGCGGCGGCCCGCTCGTCGGCGAGGGCGGCCAGCAGCTCCGGCAACAGCACAGCCAGGGCATGCGGGTCATCGCGGCGCGCCGGGTCGCCGAGCACCGACTCGACCAACGTCTCGGCGTACAGCAGACCCGACGACCGACCCGCGTCGTACAGCTGATCGATATCGGTGCGACGCACCAGCACGAACGGCAGGCGGATCATGCGACCACCGCCACGGCCAGCACCACGCCGGCGTCACCGCAGGTCTGGCACTGCCCCTCGCCAGCGCATGCCGTGCACTGCTCGGTCGGGGTGCACGGCGTGCGGTCGGCCGCCTCGGCCGCGTACAGCAGCGCGGCGGCGAGGTTCCGGCACGAGGCCGCGTCGAACGCGTCGCCCATGTCCGCGCTGACGTACACGTTCGCCGGCAGCCGGACCCCCGAGGGGAACTCCACCTGCTCGGTGGTCACGCGCGCCTCGTGCTGCGCCTCGTCGGACCGCAGCGGCACCGTCGCCGACTCGGACATGTGGACGGTGAAGCCGACGTGCGCGTAGTCGTCGGCGGTGTCGTGCTCACGGCGGCACCAGGCCGGGCAGTGCGCGGGGGCGGTCACCGTGCACCACCCCGCTCGGCGCGGATGGCGGCGACGGTGGCGGCCAGCTCGGCGCGCGTCTCGGCCGACTCCAGGTCAAGGGCGGCCAGGACGTCGGCGAGGTGCTGCAGCCGGTGCGGCGCCGGGACCTCTACCGCCTGGTCGGCAGCGACCCGCAGGATGGCGTACCTGTAGCCGGCCGGGTTGGCGTTGCTGTGGATCTCGTCGGCGAGCCGGCGCACCTCGTCGGTGGGCTGCTCGGGGGCGGTCGGATGGCTGTTCGTACGATCGTTCATGGGTTCGGAACCTCTGTTTCCGGATCAAGGCCCCGGCCGGCGCTTCGATCGCCGCGCCCGGGGCCGCCTTGTGAGCGGCTGAGTTGATCCGGTCGTACGGGGGTCCGCGAGTGTCCACAGTGGACGGCCTGTTCCGTCCCTGTTCCGTCCGACGCTGCCGAACCGCGCCAAACGATGACAACCCTTGACGGGTGTTTTCCGAGGTCAGACGGTGTTTCGACGTCCTGACCAGCGACCGGGGATCACGCGGGAGCAGTACCCGGCGTACCGGCCGACTCGTCCACCGCACCCCAGTTCCCGGCGCCGTGCTGGGTCTCTGACCTGCACGAACATCGGGCGTCGTTGGTCATCGTCGGTCGGTATCGGTCCTCGTTTGAGGGCCCAGCCAGGGCCCAGCCAGGGCCCAGACGGCCCCCAGACGGCCCAGCGACGGCCCAGAAACGGCCGGCCAATCGCGGCAGGTCGTCTGCACGACATCTCCGTCGAGCGGCGTCCGGATTCACCCTGAGCAGAGGTCTCGGCGGTCCGCCCCCGCCTTGCAAAGTCCACGCTGATCATGGCTGGGCGTCTGCCGACGTCGGCCTACCGCATGCGGTTACCGCCCGTTGTCGGCCGACGTCCGGCCATGTCCGCTGTCTTGGCTACACCCTTGGCTACAGGCAGACAGCCGACGCTGCTGCGTCGCGCTCGGTCATGGCGTCGGGCGCGCATTGGGGGAATCGAGGTAGAGCAGCAGTTCTGCCAGCAGTTCGTCGAAGGCGTCAGGGCGAAGCACCGGTCCGATGTCCTTGTTGATTCCCCCGGGCGGCATGCCGTTCGATCGCTGGACCGGGGTCTCGATGGTGGTGTTGTTGGTCAGAGTGATCCAGACGGCTTTGCGGTCCATGTCCATGCCCAGCCATCGGGCCGGGTCGGTGTCGATGGCGGCGATGTCTGTCCAGGCAACGGTGCGGGTCCTGATGATCCCGCGGATACGCAGCGCGCTGCGGTTGGCGTACAGGCCGGTGCGTGCTCTGCGCCAAGTGAAGGTGAACCACAGCCCGAAGAACGCACACGGCCCTAGGTACTTCGGCGCGTCACCCCAGGTCTCCGGTGGCCAGAGAATGATCAGGGCGGCAGATACGAGCACGGCGAACAACACACCGCACGCGCACATCGCCGCGAACAGCTTCTCGCCCCATGTGGGTCGGGTGACCCGTCGCCAGCCTGACACGAGGCACAGATTGCACGACTGCGGGCGTCAGCGAAAGCACCGAACGGACAGTCTGATGCGGCGCTCCACGCCGCTGTCGCGCGACCTGCGCTCGTCCGACGGTGTGGCTCGCCGGAGGCATGTTGTGGGCTACGCGCGGCGTGGGCGGCGCTCGGGCACTGTCAGGCGGTGAAGGCGGCCGCAACGCTGCGCTGCAGCTCGTCGCGTCCGGCGGATCGTGACCGGCGAACCCTCGGGGGCAAGATGGCCCCAGGTTTGGGCCATCGCGGCAGCGCTCGCCCGGAACCACTACAAACGGTGGCCACGCAGAGGCGAGCGTAAGACCGTGCCCGACAGCTCGTCCTGGTCCTGGCGGTGCTTGTCGACGGCGGCGCCGGGCGCGGGCCGGCCTTCCGCCCGCCGAGGCCGGAGACCGCAGGCGGGCGGCCCTTCCCGGACCGTGCCCGGCGCCTGCGCCGCGCCAGCGGCGTAGAGGCGTTTTCGCAGGTAGAGGCACATGTGGTGAGGGAATCCGGCGTACCGGCCGACTCGTCCACCCCACCCCAGCTCCCGGCGCGTCCTCGGGCGCGGTGCCGGCCGGCGTCGACGCCAGGTCTTCCGGTGGTGGGCGGGCCGGGCGGTCGGGTGGCGACGGTGGGCGGTTGAATGGCGGTATGACGACGCTGGATGAGTGGGTACCGCCGGCGACCGGCGCGGTGGAGCTGACCGACGGCCGGCGGCTGACGTACTGCCTCTACGGGCCCGACGGCGGGGTACCCGTCGTGTCGTCCAATCCGACGCCGCACACCCGGTGGGAGCGTCCCGACGTCGTCGAGGCGTACGAGCGGCTCGGGGTCCGGGTGCTGTCCTACGACCGCCCCGGCTACGGCGGATCGTCCCGGCAGCCCGGCCGTACCGTCGCCGATGCCGCGTCGGACGTCGCGGCGCTGGCCGACGCGCAGGGCTGGGGGCGGTTCGCGGTCACCGGCTTCTCCGGCGGCGGGGCGCCCGCGCTGGCTTGCGCGGCGCTGCTGCCGGACCGGGTGACCCGGTGCGCGGTGGTGGCGGGGACGGCACCCTACGACGCGTCGGGGCTGGACTTCTTCGCCGGCATGTCACCGGACAACGCCGACGGCTTCCGGCTGGCCACCCGGGGCGCCGCCGACTTCCGGGTGCGTACCGACCGGGTGGCGGATCAGGTGCTCGCGGAGCTGGCCGCCGCCGCGCCGGACGCCGGCCGGCTCGCCCGGATGCGGGCGATGCTGCTGGACGGGCGGGACGGCTGGACCGACGACATGGTGTCGCTGGTGCGCCCGTGGGGTTTCGAGGTCTCCGACCTCGCCGTACCGGTCGGTGTCTGGTACTGCCCGGACGATCGCAACAGTCCGCCAGGCCACGGCGAGTGGCTGCTGGCCAACGTCGGCCACGCCGAGGGGTACCGCTACGCCGGCGGTCACGACCCGGGACCCGACACCACCGAACAGCTGCTGCGCTGGCTGCTGCCCTGAACCAGACCGGCCCCGGCGGTACCGGGTGCTGCGGTCAGAGGCAGAGCCAGCAGTACAGGCGGTGGTTGCGGTCGCTGGCGTGGTGGGCGAGCCGGGACAGCTCGTGCAGGACGTGGGTGAGCGCCTCGGTGTCACCGTGGCCGGCGAACGCGTCGGTACCGGCCCACTCGGCGGCGGCCGCGGCCACCCGCTGCGGTGCGCGCCGCGTCAACGCCTGGTGCAACTCGTCGGTGAGCGTCAGGATCAGCCGCTCGCCGCCGTCCCGGACGGCGACCGCCCGGCCGTGGCGCGGGCGTGCGGAGACGACCTCGGGGCCGTCGCCGGTGAGGATCTGCTCCAGCGCCGCCAGGTGCTCGACCGGGTCGATGCCCTTGACGGACAGCACGGTCAGGCCGTGTTCGGACACGCGTACCCGCGGCTGGGTGAGGCGCCGCACCGCCGCCCGGTCACCGGCCCGGAAGGCCGCCTGGAGCTCGGGCGAGGGTGGCAGCGCACCGCCGGGGCCGCCGGCGAGATCGATCGCTGCGGCGGCCTGCTCGTCCGAGCCGGCCGTGAAGTAGTCGTGGAGGAGGCCCACCGTCAGGGGCGGTCGATCGCGTACATGGTCTGCTGGGCGTCCCAGGCGAAGTACCGTTCGACGAGGTACATGCCGAGCGACTCCAGCAGGCGGCGGGACCGGTCGTTGGCCTCCTGGGTGAGGGCGACGATCCGCGGCGCCTCGGTGGCCGGGTACTGCTCGAAGCCCCAGCGCAGGATCGCGGCGACGGCCTCGCGGGCGTAGCCGTGGCCCCAGTGCGCCCGCGCGAACACGTACCCGACCTCGGGTACGCCGCCGGCGCTCTCCCGGTCGCACGGCCGGAGGCTGACGAACCCGACCTGCTCGGTGTCGGTGCAGGCGATGAACACGTTGGGTGTGGCGAACGCCTTGGCGATCGACCGGCGTCGGTCCTCGATCGGCCGGACCCCGCCGAGGTACCGCCAGGTCTCCGGGTCACCGCCCAGCTCGACCAGGAACTCCTCGTCGGCGGCGGTGAAGGCGCGCAGCACGAGCCGGTCGGTGGTCAACGGCTCCGGCAGCCAGGCGGCATCGGTCATCGGGAGATCCTCCCACCGTCGGCGGCGGTCGCGCGTCGTCCGTCGGAGGCGGCGGCCGTGACCTTCGACTCGGCCGCGGACGAATCGGGGTTGCCCGACCGGCCGGTGCGGCGTACCACGTGGGCATGAGCAGGGTTGCCGAGGTCGTGGTGTTCGCGCAGGGAGCGGAGGCGGTGATGGCGCCGCTCACCCGGGACGACCCGGCGCGCAGCTGGCGAGGACGGTTCGAACCGATCGAGCGTGGTGGCCTGTCCGGGCTGGCCTGGTCGGCGGAGTTCGAGCGGATGCGGACCCGTGCCGGGCTGCTGTCGCACCTGGAGTCGCTGCCGTGGCCCCGGCCGGGAGCGTGCAGGTGCTGATCCACGACGAGGAGGACCACTGCTTCGGCCTGTGGATGCTGCACGACGGGCGGCTGGTGGAGGTCGAGTTGCCGTGGACCCGGCGGTGGCACGCACCGGCGCCGTCGAGCTCGGAGTACCCACCGTCGCCCGGCTACCTGGTGCGCACCGATCAGGGCGAGCCGGTGCCGGCGCAGACCCCGCCGCACGATCGCGATCCGCGGCCGGCCTGGTGATGCGCCGCCGGACGGTGTGGGTCCGGAACCACGCTGGACAGCCTTCGTCGTGCGCGGTCGGTTGGGGCGGGGGCGCCCGTTGGCGTACGGTGCGGCGGTGAGTGCGCAGCGCATGCCGGCCGCGGAGGTGCCGGTCTCGGTCGAGTTGGTGCGGCGGTTGGTGGTCGAGCAGCGGCCGGACCTGGTCGGCCTGGCCGTGTCGGAGCTGGCGAACGGGTGGGACAACCTGGTCTGCCGGTTGGGCGACCGGTTGCTGGTGCGGTTGCCGCGCCGGGCGATGGCGGCCGAGCTGGTCGCGCACGAGCAGCGCTGGCTGCCGGAACTGGCGCCGCGACTGCCGTTGCCGGTCCCGGCGCCGGTGTTCGTCGGCCGGCCGGGACACGGGTACCCCTGGTCCTGGAGCATCGTGCCGTACCTGCCGGGCCACGTCGCCGCGGAGACGCCGCCGACGAGCCCGGCCGCGGCGGCGGTGGCCCTGGGCGGGTTCCTCGCCGCGCTGCACACGCCGGCACCGCCGGACGCGCCGCCGCACGCCTCGCGCGGCATCCCGCTGGCCCGGCGGGCCGAGGGCGTCGCCGACCAGCTGGCGCGGCTCGACGACCGGGCCCGGCGGGTGGCGGCGGCGGGGCTGTGGCAGGCGGTACTCGACGTGCCGGGCTGGCCGGGCCCGCCGCACTGGCTGCACGGCGACCTGCATCCGGCGAACATCCTGGTGCACCACGGCGAGCTCAGTGCGGTGGTCGACTTCGGTGACCTGACCGCGGGCGACCCGGCGGGCGACCTGTCGGTGGCGTGGATGCTGTTCGACGCGGAACGGCGGGCGAGGTTCCGGATCGCGTACGGGGCCGCCGACGACCACACCTGGCAGCGGGCCCGCGGCTGGGCGCTGGTGCTGGCGCTGGTGTTCGTGACCTTCTCCGCGGACAACCCGACGATGGCCGGCATCGGCGAGCGCACCCTTGACGCCGTACTGTCCTGAGCCGCCGCGGAGTCACCCGGGAGGTGGGTGGCCCGGGGTCGTCCGCATGTCCGGTCTGTGCCGTGCCGTACGATCACTGGCAGTGGCGTGGGCCGGGTGGGGGAGGCTTCGATGCGGGACAGGTCGCTCGGACTGGCGTACGTGTTGTGGTTCTTCTTCGGGCTGCTGGGGATCCACCAGTTCTACCTCGGCAAGATCGGCCGCGGCATCCTTTACCTGCTCACCGGCGGTGTGCTGGGCATCGGTTGGCTGATCGACCTGTTCACGCTGCCGTCCCAGACCCGTCGGGTGAACGCGGAGCGCCGGGTCGGACTGTGAGGTGACACCGGGGCGGCCCGGGTGACGCTCCGCGACGGAGCACGATGGCGGCATGACCACGCGACCGTCCGCGCTGGCCGGCCTGCCGGACCGGTACCTCCCGCTGTACGACGCGGCGATCGAGGTGTTCGCCGCCGACGACCGGGTGCGCGCGGTGTGGCTGCACGGCGCGTGCGGGCGCGGCGCCGCCGACGCGGGGTCGGACCTCGACCTGTCCGTCGCGGTACGCGACGAGGACTTCGACGCGTTCGCCGCGCAGTGGCGCGACTGGCTCGCCGCGATCACCCCGACGCTGGTGGCGCGGCCGATCGCGCCGGGCAGCTGCTACTGCCTCACCGCCGACTGCGCCCGGCTCGACGTGATCTCCACCCGGGTGTCGGCGGTCCCGGACACCGGGCACACGCTGCGCCGGCGCGTCGCCGTACTGGACAAGGACGGGTTGGACGCGCTCGTGCCGGCGCCCGACGATCCGGGCCCGGACCCCGAGCGGATCGGCTGGATCATCGAGGAGGTGCTGCGCCAGCAGGCGAACTGGCCCACCGTGTCCGTGCGGCGCGACTGGCTGCTCGGCCAGGTCGGCGTGCAGCAGGTCCAGCTCTACCTGTACGAGCTGTGCGTCGAGGCGAACCAGCCGATGCCGGGCATGGGTCCGAAGCAGTGGAGCGCGAAGCTCACCCCGGCGCAGCGTGACCTGCTGGCGGTGCTGCCACAGCCGACCGCGGAGCCCGAATCGGTCGAGCGGGCCCGGGAGGCGGCGATGACGGTGTTCCTGCGCGAGGCCCGCGCGATCGCGGCCGCGACCGGCGTCGGCTGGCCGACCGAGCTGGAGGACCGGGTGCGCGCCTTCCTCGCCGCCGAGGGATTCGCGCTCAGCCGCTGATCCGGTCGAGCCGCAAGCGATGCCGCGTCGGATCCACTGTGGACGGTCTCAGCGCTTGCGCAGCCGCAGGCTGGTCCAGCTGGCGTCGGCGGTCCAGCCGCCGTCGACCGGCAGCGCGACCCCGTTGACGAACCCGGACCGCTCCGGGTCGGCGAGGAACGCCACCGCGGTCGCGATGTCGCCGGGCGCGGCGAACCGACCCATCGGTACCCGCTGCTCGATGTCGTCGTCGGTGTAGCCGCCGGAGGCCTGGTCGGCGACGTCCATCTCGGTCTTCACCCAGCCCGGGCAGACCGCGTTGACCCGCACGCCCCGGCCGCCCCACTCCGCGGCGAGGGTACGGGTCAGCCCCACCAGCCCGTGCTTGGACGTGTTGTACGCGGCGCGGTCGGACACCGCGTGCAGCCCGGCGATGGAGGCGATGTTGACGATCGCGCCGGCACCGGCGGCGAGCATCCGCCGGCCGAACGCCTGGCAGGTCAGGAAGGGGCCGGTCAGGTTCACCGCGAGCACCCGGCGCCACTGCTCGACGCTGGTCGTCTCGGCCGGCTCCAGCAGCGAGATGCCGGCGTTGTTGACCAGCACGTCGACCCGCCCGTACCGGTCGGCGACCTCGTCGGCGAGCCGTGCCACCGACTGCTCGTCGGCGATGTCGCCGGTGATCGCGATGGCCTCCACCCCGTGCCGGAGCACCGCGGCGAGGGTGTCGGTCGGCTCGCGCAGGTCGGTCAGCGCCAACGCGTAGCCCTCGCTGGCCAGTTGCTCGGCGATCTGCCGGCCGATCCCTTGCGCCGCACCGGTCACGACGGCTACCCGAGGTCCGCTCATGCCGCCGACCCTACCGCCACCGCGAGCTCGGTCCCGCGGAACAGGTAACGATCGGGACGAACCGCACGCGCATCGAGCTCGCGAGCTTGACCAGCCGTGCCGCGGCTGGCGAGGATGATCGCGCCGCGCCTGCGCGGCAACGTTCCGGGTTCCGGACCTTACCCCCCTTCGGGCGTCACCTGGGGAACGCCTGCCGACTCCACAGCGAGAGGGCTGATGACTCGCAAAATCCGCTGGGTACCGCGCGCGGTACTCGCCGTGTCGGCGGCGGCGCTCGCCGCCGGCGCACCCGCGGCGGCGTTCGCCACCGCGCCGGGTGACAACGGCACGGTGAAGATCCATGCCGCCGGCACCCCCGTCGACGACCACCGCAACCAGCCGCACGTGTGCGTGTTCTACCTGGACGCGTTCGGGTTCGACACCGCGCAGTCGGTCAGCTGGCACATCGACCAGCACGCGCCGACCGGGCACGACAAGGACGTGCAGACCGGCACCATCACGCTCGCCGACGGTACCGGCCACACCGACGACCTCCGGTTGCCGGACGGTCACTACAAGCTGTACTGGAACTTCGCCGGTGAGCACGGCGAGGCGAAGCACAAGGTGTTCTGGGTCGACTGCTCCTCGCCGTCCCCGTCGCCCAGCACCCCGGGCGGCGGTACCTCGCCGAGCACCGGTACCTCGCCCAGCACCGCGCCGAGCAGCAACGGCCCGGCGCCGAGCGGTACGCCCAGCTCCGGCGGGCCCAGCGCGAGCCCGTCGCAGGGTGGTGCCGGGGCCGGCACGCCGTCGGCGTCGCCGAGCGAGGCCGGCAGCTCGCTGCCGGTGACCGGTGCCCCGCTGGGCGTGCTCGCCGGCGTGGCGGCGGCGCTGATCGCGGCCGGCATCGTGCTGCGGACCAGGATCACCCGCCTGTTCCACCGGCGCTGATCACCCGCCTGTTCCACCGGCGCTGATCACCGTACCGATCGGCACTGCCGGGGGCCCGTCCCGCCGTACCCGCTGGGTCGGCGGGACGGGCCGCTCGCGTCAGGGCATCCGCTCGTACGCGGGCAGGGTGAGGAAGTCGACGAACTCGTCGGCGAGCGCCACCTCGACGAACAGTTCACGGGCGGCGTCGAACGCGGCCGCGTCGTACGCCTCGCCGTAGCCGGCGCGGATCCCGTCGAGCTGCTCGGCCACGATCTGCTCGACCAGCGCACGGGTGACCTTCTCGCCGCCGGCCAGCGTCACGTCGTTGTGCAGCCACTGCCACACCTGGGAACGGGAGATCTCCGCGGTCGCCGCGTCCTCCATCAGGTTGTCGATGCCCACCGCGCCGGAGCCGCGCAACCAGGCGGCGAGGTACCGCAGGCCGACGCCGACCGCGCTGCGCAGCCCGTCGAGCGTCTTGTCGCCCGGCGTCGCCGCCACGTTCAGCAGCTGCTCCGGGGTCACCGACACCTCGTCGCGGGTACGGCCGAGCTGGTTCGGCGCCTCGCCCAGCACGCCGTCGAACACCTCGCGGCAGACCGGTACCAGGTCGGGGTGGGCCACCCAGGAGCCGTCGAACCCGTCCCCGGCCTCCCGGGTCTTGTCGTCGCGCACCTTCGCCAGCGCGGTCTCGTTGACCGCGGGGTCGCGCCGGCTCGGGATGAACGCGGCCATCCCGCCGATCGCGTGCGCCCCCCGCTTGTGGCAGGTGCGGACCAGCAGCTCGGTGTAGGCGCGCATGAACGGGGCGGTCATCGTCACCGCGTTGCGGTCCGGCAGCAGGAACGCGGCACCCCGGCTGCGGAACTTCTTGATGATGCTGAACAGGTAGTCCCACCGGCCGGCGTTGAGGCCCGCCGAGTGCTCGCGCAGCTCGTACAGGATCTCCTCCATGCAGAACGCGGCCGGGATGGTCTCGATCAGCACGGTGGCCCGGATCGTCCCGGTGGGCAGCCCGAGGGTCGTCTCGGCGTGCGTGAACACGTCGTTCCACAGCCGCGCCTCGAGGTGGCTCTCCATCTTCGGCAGGTAGTAGTACGGCCCGAGGCCGCGGTCGAGCTGCAGCCGGCCGCAGTTGACCAGGTAGAGCGCGAAGTCGAACAGGCTGCCGGAGACCCGCTCGCCGTCCACCGTGACGTGCTTCTCCGGCAGGTGCCAGCCGCGCGGGCGCACCACGATCGTCGGCTGCTGCTCGCCCAGCTCGTACCGCTTGCCGTTCGGCGCGGTGAAGCTCAACGTCCCGGTGAGCGCGTCGCGCAGGTTGAGCTGGCCGGCGACCATGTTCTCCCACAGCGGCGTGTTCGCGTCCTCGAAGTCGGCCAGCCACACCTTCGCGCCGGAGTTGAGCGCGTTGATGGTCATCTTGGCGTCGGTCGGCCCGGTGATCTCCACCCGCCGGTCGATCAGCCCCGGCGCGGGCGGCGCGACCTGCCAGTCGCCGCCGCGCACCCGCGCCGCCTCGGCGGGGAACTCCAGCGTGCCCCCGGCGTGCAGCCGCTGCTGCTGCTCGACGCGGGCCGCGAGCAGCTCGCGCCGGCGCCCGTCGAAGCGCCGGTGCAGGTCGGCCACCAGCGCCAGCGCCGCGGGACTGAGCACCTGCTCGTACCGGTCGAGGACGGGGCCGGTGACCGCCACCCCGTCGGGCGTCGTCAGCGTCGTCATGGCGACCTCGCATTTCGTCATGTGGAATTGGATTCCTTGATATGGAATACTGCTGGTCAACGTACCGAACCGGCGGCGGCCGGGCAACCGGAAGGACCACGCCGATGACCTCGTACGACACCCAGGATCCGGCCTCCGACGCCGCACCGCCGGCAGATGCGGCCCGCGGTGACGAACCGTCGGCGGACAGCCGCGGCGGCGAGCCGTCCAGGACGGCGCGCGGCGGCGCGGGTCGCGCCGGCGCGCAGTCGGTCGACCGCACCCTGCAGCTGCTCGACGCGATCGGCGCCGCCGACGGCCCGTGCACCCTGTCCGAACTCGCCGCCGCCACCGGGCTCGCCGCCCCCACCGCGCACCGGCTCATCGCCAGCCTGGTCCGCTTCGGGTACGTGCGCCAGGAACCCTCCCGCCGGTACACGCTGGGCCCGCGCCTGGTGGTCCTCGGCGAACGCGCCACCCGGCTGCTCGGCGGCTGGGCACAGCCGTGGCTGACCGAACTGCGCGACCTCACCGGCGAGACCACCAACCTCGCCATGCTCGACGGCGACGAGATGGTCTACCTGACCCAGGCGGCCGGCCGGCACCAGATGCGGATGTTCACCGAACCCGGCCGGCGGGTACTGCCGCACGCGACCGCCGTCGGCAAGGCGCTGCTCGCCCGACTGCCCGAGGCATCGGTGCGCGCGCTGCTCGCCCGTACCGGCATGCCCGCGTACACGCCCGCCACGCTCACCGACCCGGACCAGCTGCTGGCCCAGCTGCACCTGGTGCGGCGGCGTGGCTACGCGGTCGACGACGAGGAACAGGAGGCCGGAGTGCGCTGTTTCGCGGTGGCCCTGCCGACGGGCGCGGACCGGATGGCGATCTCGGTGTCCGGTCCGCTCGGCCGCATCAGTGACACCGCGATCACCCGCTTCACCCCGCAGCTGCGCCGGCTCGCCACCGAACTCGGCAATGCATTGGGTTGACCCCGTTACGGAGTCCACGGCGCACCGCGGATTTCGCAACAACGCCGGCCACATCGACGCCGGCGAATGCCGTTTCGCGGCAAGGAATCGTACCGGCCGGCGATCCGGCATCGGTTCGCGAATGTCGCGAACAGGTGGCGCGCTACGAAAACAAGGTGCACAGTGGACGCATGAGCGAGCCTCAGCGAGCGAATCATGGGCATCGTGCGACCTGGCGTCGCACGACTGTTCCGACGCGGGAGGAACGCTCATGAGCGACGACGAGCCGCGCTTCTACTGGTGCCTGCGGCACCAGCGCGTCGAGGACGACGCGACGAAGTGCCCGGCGCGTTTCCTGCTCGGGCCGTTCGAGACCCGGCAGGCGGCTGCCGATGCGCTGCAACAGGTGCACGAGCGTAACGACGAATGGGACGCCGAAGACGCTCGCTGGCGCGGCGAGGCAGACTGATCGGCCGCGCGTCGGCGCATCGTGACAGCACGCGTCTCAACGAGGTCCCGATGCCCTGCCGCCCGGCGAACATAACGACAACTCAACACGGTCACCAAGCCGAATAGGCAACTCGTCACGGACCTTCGCCCCGGCAGTTTCGCCGATGCAGTGCGGAGGTTCACCAGGGGGGAGACGGGAACATGGCGACAACGACACGAAGCACCGCCCGCAGCGGTGCCCGAAAGTCCACCGGTACCCGGGCCGCGAGCGCGAGCCGCAAGACGGCCACCGCGCGTACCGGAACCGCTCGCAACACGGCGACCAAGCGCGCCGCCGGCACCCGTACCGCGCCGGCCCGCAAGACCGCCGCGAAGCGGACCACGACCAAGCGCGCCAGCACGGCGAAGCGCGCCACGCCCGCGAAGCGGGCCACCACGGCGAAGCGGGCCACCACGGCGAAGCGGGCCACCAC
>NZ_BOPO01000111.1 GCF_017312725.1 Actinocatenispora comari
CGGCCCGAGCGGCCTCGACCCGGCCGGTGGGCCCGCCGCGTCGGTCGGCGCGCGACCCGACCCGGCCGCGGTACTCGCCAGCGCGCTCGCCACGGCGCTCGCCGAGCCGCTGGCCGCGGCGGACGACCCGGCGCTGCGGTCGCTCGTCGCCGCGTTGCGCCGCGGTACGACGGTCGGCGCCGTCGCGGCCGGCTCCTACCTCAGCGAGCGGCAGCTGCACCGGCGCTGCCGGGACGCGTTCGGGTACGGGCCGAAGACGCTCGCGCGGATCCTGCGGATGAACCGCGCGCTGGACGCGGCCCGTACCGGCCGGAGCCTGGTGGAGGTGGCCGCCGCCGTCGGCTACGCGGACCAGGCGCACCTCAGCCGGGACGTCCGCGCCCTGACCGGCGTGCCGCCCAGCGCGCTGCTCGCGACCTGATCCGCCCGGTCGCCGCCCGGTGCGCTGCCGTCACCGAGAGGCGCCGTCGCCCGGCTGGTGACCGGCCTCGCCCGCTGCGGCCGCCGGTTGGCCGGCCTTGCCCGGTTGCCCGGCCTCGCCCGGGTGCCCGGCCTCGCCCGCTGCGGCCGCCGGCTGGCCGGCCCGGTCCGGCGCGCCGGCGCTGTCCGGTGTGGTCGCTGGTTGCCCGGCGGCTGCCTCGGCGGCGTCGGCGCTCGGCAGCAGCCGGGCCGCCACGTCGTCGAGCGCGTACCGGACGGCACCGGTGACGACCGCGTCCCCGCCGAGGGCGGACAGCCGGAGCGGGGTCGGCGTGAGTACCAGCCGTTGCAGGTGCTGGTTGACCGAGTCCAGGATCCGCGGGCCGGCCTGGGAGATCCCGCCGCCGATGACGAGGACGTCCGGATCGAGCGTGAGCATCAGCGGGGCCAGCCCGCGGGCGAGCCGGACGGCGATGGTGTCCACCACCTCCCGTGCGGTGGCGTCGTGGTCGGCCGCCGCGAACACCTCCGGTACGTCCAGGTCCGGTCGGCCGGACAGCGTCGAGGTGCGGGCGGGGTCGGCCGCGAGCGTGCGGGCGAGACGGACGATGGCGCTCGCCCCGACCTCGCGCTCGAACGGCCCGCGGCCCTCGCCGTCGGGTTGTGCGCCCCCGCCGTCGTCGCCGAGCACGGTGAGGTAGCCGATCTCGCCGGCGGCGTCGCCCTTGCCGCGGTGCAGCTGGCCGCCGATGCAGATGCCGGCGCCGACCCGCTCGCCCCACAGCACGAACACGACGGTGTCGGCGTCGCGGGCCACCCCGCGCCAGCGTTCGCCGAGTACGGCCAGGTTGACGTCGTTGTCGACCAGGACCGGGCAGCGGAAGAAGCGCCGCAGCTGCTGGTTGAGGTCGAGCGTGGTCCATCCCGGCAGGCCGGGCGCCTGCACGACGGTGCCGGCGTGCCGGTCGATGATGCCGGGGCTGCCGACCGCCACCGACAGTACGGCGCGCTTGGCGACCCCGGCCGCCCGCAGTGCCGCGTCGACCGCGGACCGGACCGCGGCAAGGAGCTGGTGCTGGTCCTGCGCCGAGGAGGTGCTCCGGCGGGCCGAGCCGACGGTGCGGCCGTCCAGGTCGGCCACCAGGACCGCGGTCTGGTGCGGTCCGATGTCGATGCCCAGCACGTAACCGGCGTCGGCCCGGAACCGCGCCACCCGGGCCGGACGGCCGAGCTGGCGCTGCCCGGCCGGCTCCCGCTCCAGGTAGTCGACCCAGCCCGCCTCGGACAGCTGGTCGATGACGTGGCTGACGGTGGGGCGGGACAGGCCGGAGAGCCGGGCCAGCTCGCCCACCCGCATCGGCCCGCCGGCCCGCAGGACGGCCAGCACCTTGCCCTGGTTGATCAGCCGCAGCAGCGGTGGCCCTGCCGTACCGGACGTTCCTGGCGGCTCTTGACGACCTCGTGTCACCAGGGCATAGTACCGAAGCAAAGTTTCGAAAAGGGCTTACGTAACTACACGTTGGCACGAGAGGTGGCCGACCGGTACCGGTCGCGTACGGCAGGAGCTGTCACCATGCATTCGAAACGTACCCGCCCCCGATCCCTCGTCCTGGCGGTGGCCCTCACGATGGTCGCCGCCGTCGCCGCGCAGGTGGTCGCCCCCACCACCCCGGCGCTCGCCGCACCCGCCCCGCTCGCGGACTCCGCGCCCGGCCCGGCCCCCCGGACCCCGACGGCGCGCAGCCCGTACGGCAACCCGTACAACGACTTCCTGCGCACGCCGTACGGCGTGACCGGCTCGGCGCAGCAGCAGGCGACGCTGTCGCCGGTCGAGGACGACCCCCACGAGCCGTTCGACTGGTACCGCAACCCGGTGTCGGTGCTCGGCGTGTACGGCGGGCCGGAGGAGTCGGTCGTCACCGCCAAGGGCGACCTGCAGACCGCGTTCGGCACCCTCACCTTCGCCACCGGGACCGACCGCACCCCGATCGACCAGCGGGTCAAGACCTGGCAGGACGGGTACCTGCCGATCCTGCGGGAGCGGTTCGACCGCGCCGGCGTCCGCAACGAGATCCAGATGTACGCCGCCAAGGTGCCCGACGTCGCGACGGTGGCGTACCGGGAGACCTACGGCAACCCGCAGCGGCAGCTCGACGCGCAGGTCGACAACATGGTCAACTTCGTCCGGGTGAACCTGACGAACACCGGCGACACCGCGACCACCTACCGGTTCTCCGTCGGGCTGGGCAACGACAAGGTCAAGGCCGCCGCCGGTACCACCGGGCCGGCCCGCCCGGCGAGCGCGGCCTGGGACAGCGGGCGCAACGCCTACCTCGGCGACGGCAAGCTGCTGTTCACCGCCGACCAGAGCCCGGACCGGGTCAGCGCCGGAACCCTGGACTACGACGTGAGCCTGGCCGCCGGCCAGACCCGGTCGCTGGTGTTCAAGCTGCCATACTTCGTCGCGCAGGAGTCCGACACCGCCGCGATCGCGGCCGCCTCGTACGAGCAGTACCGGACCGACACCGCGGCGTTCTGGCACCGCACCCTGGACCGGGCCGGTACCCGGATCGAGGTGCCCGGCACCGGGGTGGAGAGCAAGATCCTGGACACCTACAAGGCGAGCCTGGCGCTGTCGCTGCTCAGCTTCGACAACGTCGACGGGAAGTACTTCTGGGACGCCAACCCCACCGTGTACGACGGCTACTGGCTGCGGGACGCCGCGTTCGACATGGACGGCATGCTCGACGCCGGGTTCGGCGACCTCGTGCGCGGGGTCGACCTCGCGATGCTGGACTACCAGCACGACGACGGGCAGTTCAACTCGCAGAGCGGCCAGCTCGACGCGACCGGCCAGGCGCTCTGGGCGTTCGGCAACTACTACGCGACCACCCACGACGCGGCGTTCGCCCGGCAGGTGTGGCCCGCGGTCCAGCGGGCGATGGCCTGGGAGTGGACGTTCCGCGACGGCGGGCTGATGCCCGCGGCGGCGATGGACCACGACAACGAGGGCGTCCGCGGCCACCTGCTGACCTACGATCTGTGGAACATCGCGGGGGAGCAGGGCGCGGCGGTGATCGCGCGGGCCGTCGGGGACGACACCACCGCCGGCGAGTGGGCGCGGCGCCGGTCGGCGTACGTCGAGCT
Source organism: Actinocatenispora comari (assembly GCF_017312725.1). Classification (GTDB taxonomy): domain Bacteria; phylum Actinomycetota; class Actinomycetes; order Mycobacteriales; family Micromonosporaceae; genus Actinocatenispora; species Actinocatenispora comari. The sequence continues at coordinate 3,568 of NZ_BOPO01000111.1, forward strand.
GCTGCGCGAGAAGGTCCGGCCGGCGGTGGACCAGCTCGGCTTCCTGCCGACCACGTTGGAGGGTGCGCAGGCCACCGGCGTGCGCACCGGCTGGTACGGCACCGTGTACGGGATCGACTGGGGCAACCTGGAGGCCGTCTGGCCGACCGGCGCCTTCGACCCGCAGGATCCGTGGGTGACCGGCAGCCTGCAGGCGTGGGAGCAGAAGAGCTTCGAGGGCATCTTCGGCTACCCGGAGGGCGGCCTGGAGAACATGCTGCACAGCTACACGACCACCTCGATCGCCATCACCGACGTACGCCGGGGCGATCAGTGGGCGGCGCTGCGCTACCTGTACGGCCTGCTGCTGCACACCTCGTCGACGCACATGGCCGCCGAGGCGGTACGGGCGGTCGAGCGGTGGGGGCGGCACAACCCGGAGACGGACACGATGCCGCACGGCGAGTTCGCCGGCAAGTACCTGACGCTGCTGCACGACATGCTCGCGTACGAGGGGCAGGACGACTCGCTGCACCTGGCCAACGTGTGGTCGCCGCAGTGGGCGCGGCCCGGCCAGCGCATCGCGTTCGCCGGCGACACCGACTTCGGGCACCTGGAGTACTCGATCGAGGTCGGGGACGCGGGTGCCACGATGCGGCTCGACCCGCCGACCCGGACCGCGCCGAAGAGCATCGTGGTCAGCATCCCGCAGAACGACACCGTCACCTCGGTCACCGTGAACGGGCGCAGCGTGCGGACCTTCCACGGCAACCGCATCACGCTGCCCGCGCTCACCGGGCACGCCGACGTCCGGATCGGGTGGCGGCAGCAGCAGGCGGCCCCCGCGTACTCGTTCGCCCGCGCGGTCTCCGACTACCAGGCGAACTACCGGAAGATGACCGGCGCGCCGCAGGTGGAGATCGCGGACACGGCGGTCGAGCATCCGAGCGTACGGGCCGGGTACCCGCTGCAGGTCACCGCCGACGTCGTCAACACCGGCGGTGCCGGCTACCTCGACGACCCGCGGCTGCGGCTCTACGTCGACGGCAAGCCGGTGAGCACCGACGACCGGTCGCTGGCCAAGGGGATCGGCTTCACCACCCCGAAGCAGGTGATCTCGTTCCAGCGGCACGACGAGGGCGTGGTACCGGTCGGGCTCGTCACCACCGTGTGCGCGCCGGGCCGGCACACCGTCGGCATCGGGCTCGGTGACCAGCCACCGGCGAGGACCGTCGCGGTGACCGTACTGCCCATGGTGCCGACGCAGTCCGCCCCGGCGGCCACGCTGAGCCTCGACGCGACCGCGGCGTTCGTGGCCGGGGACGGGCCGGCGACCGCCACCGCGACGATCACCAACCAGGGCTGCGCCGCACTGTCCGATGTGGACATCACGCTGGCGGCGCCGGACGGCTGGTCGGCGCGGCGCACCTCGCCGAAGACCGACCCGGTGGCGCCGGGGGAGTCCGCGACCGTGCGCTGGCACGTCGCGCCGGACGGGCACCCGACCGACACCCAGCCGACGCTGACCGCCACCGCCGGGTACGGCTGGCGCACCGACCGGTGGGCCGGCCACACCACCGGCAGCGCCGATGCGACCACCACGATGGTCGTCTGTACCGGTGCGCCACCGCAGGTCGAGCCGGGTGCCCGCGCGCAGTGGGACTTCGGCCGGGGTTGCGCGGCGGACCTGTCCGGCTCCGGGCACGACGGCCACGCCGGCTCCGGGGTGACGTTCACCGACGCCGGCGCGCTGTTCGACGGCACCGCCGACGGCGCGATCAGGGTGCCGTACGGGGACGGGTACCAGCCGGAGGCGATCGGCGCGGGGCAGACCTGGGCGCTGCACCTGACCGGGGTGGTGCCGGGCAAGGTCGGCGGCGGGTACCAGGCCGTCGCGAACGCCCGCAGCCTGTCGTCGAGCTACTCGACCGGGTGGACGGTGTACCTCAACCCGGACGGCACGTTCACCTTCCGGATGTCGCAGGTCGACCACCCGGGTTCGACGTACGCGATCGCGCAGTCCGGCGTGCACGCCGAGGCCGGGAAGCGGTACGACATCACGGCCCGCTGGGACGGGACCCGGCTGTCCGTCACGGTGTCGGGCGCCGGCAGCGGTACCGGATCGGCGACGCCGAAGGGTGGGTACCTGCCGGTCGGCGACGGGCCGATGGACCTCGGCAAGGGCACCACCGGCACCGCCGACTCGTACTTCTTCACCGGGTCGATCGAGGCCGCCACGATCACCGTCGAGTGACCGGCCGGTGCACCGGGGTCGGGGTCCACCCGACCCCGGTGGGCGGTTGCCGCCAACCGGCGGCGGCACCCCTAGCCGAGTGCGGCGTAGAGGTCGATGCCGTTGCCGTCCGGGTCGAGCAGGCTCGCGTAGCGCTGACCCCAGGGCGCGTCGAACGGTTCCCGCACCCCGCGCCCGCCGGCCCCGACCAGCCGCCGGTAGGTGGCGTCGACCTCGGCCGGGTCCGCGCACCGGAAGGCGAGCGCGATCCGCGGGCTGCCGCTCGGCGCGGTCCAGTCCGGATCCATCGACCGGACCACGTCCAGGGTGTCCCACATCAGCCGCATGCCTCCGGGCAGCGTTGCCTCCACGTGCGGCTGGGTCTCCGCGTCGGCCGGTACGGCCAGGCCGAGCGACCGGTAGAAGGCGAGCGAGGTGGCCAGGTCGGTGGTGACCAGGCCGATGCAGTCGAGTTGTGCGGTCATGCCGGCCACGCTAACGGCGGTGCCGGCGCCGAGCCTTGACGAAATCGGACGCGTACCGAACGGACCGGCCGGGCACCCGTCACGGTGACGGCTGCCCGGCCGGCGGTGCGGTCAGCGGGCGAGGGCGCCCATCGGGTCCCAGGCCGGCAGCACGGTGGGCTCGCCGGACAGCGCCTCCCGCAGCTGCTCGGGGAGCAGGTCGGCGCGGGCGGCGATCTCGAAGACGTACTCGTCGAACCACGAGTCGGTCATGGTGAAGAAGCCCTCCTGGCCGAGGTCGGCACCCCAGGAGTTCTCCACCCGCCAGCGCCGGGGCGTGCCGTCGTCGGCGATGTCCACGCCGGTGAACAGCATCGCGTGCGACATCGCCGACTCGTGGTACGTGAGCCGGTCGGCCTTGCTCAGCGCGAACGTGGTCGAGTAGACCGACGGGTAGTCGAGCAGCTTCGCGTCCCACACGCCGAGCTTCTTGTCGAACTGCTGCGCCACGTCACAGCCGAACCAGACCGGTTCGCCACCGGTGATCGTCTTCGCCGCGACGTCCTTGAGCACCGCCATGTCCACGTTGAGGTAGACCACCGGTGCGCCGCCGAGCACGTTGCCGAGGTACTCCACGGTGTAGGTGCGGCCGGTCGGGTTGCGCGGGTCGTGCACCAGGCAGACGTACTCGGTCAGCGGCAGCTCGACGTAGCGCTGCGCGAACTGCTGCGGGGTCAGCTCACCGTCCCGGTGGTACTGCCGGTCGGCGTCGGTCCACTGCCACTCGAACCGCTCCGGCGGGTTGCCCAGGTGGATCGCGAGCACCCGGTACACCACGGTGAGGATCTCCCGCCGCTGCTCGTCCAGCTCGTCGGCGGTGGCACCGGCGGCCGCCGCACTGCGCAGCGTGTGCGCGCCCTCCCGCAGCACCTTCTGCAGGATCGAGTTCATCCGGGCGGTCTGGCCGGACGAGTCGGTCTCCGGCATCGCGCTCTTCGGCACCAGCCCGTGCTTGGCCACCAGGGCGACGAACATGTTCCACTGGCCGCCGTCCTCGGCGACGTGGCTGAGCAGGTGCGCGACGGTACGGTCGTCGACGTCGGCGCCGGCCGTCTCGATCACCGCGGTCAGGAAGTAGTTGGCCCGCTCCAGCTTGTCCCAGAACATCAGGTGGTTCTGGGAGAACTCGAAGTCCTTCAGGTTCAGCTTCTGCTTCGCGCCGACCCGCAGCAGGTTGAGCCCGGCGAACAGCCAGCACCGGCCGCTCTTCTGCTGATCGGTCGCCTTCCAGTCGTCGAGCAGGTGCGACACGGCATGGTCGATGCCGTTGCCCACCGACCGGTCCAGCGCCACCTGGTCGACCGGGGTCGCGGCCACCGCGTTCTGCGCGACCCGGTTCGCCGGGTTCGCGGCGAACTGCTTGCGCAGCGACTCCAGCTCGTCGGTACCGAGGATGTTCCGGCTGCCAGCGTCCATGCCTGCTTCCTTTCCACCGGGCATCGCTGCGCCGGCTGTCGGGCTGGGAGGCCCCGACCGCAGGGGGTGTCGGATCCGTCGGGAGCCTCGTACGGCGCCGCGACCCGCCGATCGACCGGCACCGATGCCGACCCTACGTGGCCGGTGGCTGTTCGCGCGAACGCACCATGGGCGTGTGCGGGATGCCATCTTCCAGGAACGGCGCCCCGTCCGGGCGAAAGCCGTACCGGGCGTAGAACCCGGTCAGATGGCTCTGCGCGCTGAGCGCGACGGAGCGTGGCCCGATCGCGACGAGCGCCTGGTCGAGCAGCTGGCCGGCGAGGCCCCCGCCGCGCGCGTCCGCGGCCGTGCACACCCGCCCGATCCGGGCGGCGCCACCCGGCTCGGCGAGGATGCGCAGGTACGAGGCGATCGCGCCGCCCCGCTCGTACCACAGGTGCACGGTGTCCGGTTCGGTGTCCCGGCCGTCCAGTTCCGGGTACGGGCAGTCCTGCTCGACCACGAAAACGTCCACCCGCAGCCGCAGGATCTCGTACAGGTCGGCGCCGGAGAGCTCCGCGAACCGGGCCCGCCGCAAGGTCAGATCACTCACGGCACCGAGCCTATTGCGCCCGACCGCGACACCGGCCACGGACACCCGGTCGGGTCAGCGCGGCGCGGCGACCGGCGGCGGCGACGCGGTCGGCCGGCGCCGAGGGTCGAAGTACTCGCGGGAGCTCGGCAGCGACAGCAGCACCACCGGCCCGACGGTGGTCACCACCAGCAGCACCGCGGCGAACCCGCCGACGACGTTGACCGGGGCGAGGACCACGAACGAGCGCACCACCGCGCCGAGGCAGCCGAGCACGCCCACCAGCCCGAACAGGCAGCCGAGGAGGTAGGTGCCGATCCGGCCGGCGGGGCGGCCACGCAGCGTGAGGATGCCGCAGACCACCATCGCGGCGAGCACCAGCAGCGCGACGCCGGCGCCGACCAGCAGCTCGGCCGACGCGGCGGGCCGGATGTCGCCGCGCAGCGCGAGCCCCAGCAGCGCCAGCGTCGCGGCGGTCAGCAGCAGCGGCAGCGCGGCGACCAGGTCGCCGATCCCGGCCAGCGTGACGCTGGTCGGCCGCCGCCCCGGCTGCGCCCCCGCTCGTCCCGGCGGCACCGCGCCCGGCGGCATCCCGGGCGGCTCGGTGCCCGCTGGCATCCCGGGCGGTGCCGGATACCCGGGGAGCCGGGGCCCGACACCGGGTGGGGGTGCCCCGAGGCCGGGTGTGGGACGCCAGGGGCCGCCGGCGGGAGAGCCGGCGTCCGGCGGGCGGCGTGGTTCCGGCGGCTGCATGGGCACTCCTCGGTCTGCCGGCGGCCGTCGCCGCGGGCGGACGGCGCGCTGGGGCGGGACCGTCCTGGGCCGACCGACGGTATCGGACGGCCACCACCGCGGTACCGGAGCGGGCGGCGCAGCCGGGCCGGCCGGGCCGCGATGGGCACCCGGTCGACGCCCCGACCACCTCCGGGGCGGTGTGCTCGCGCCCTGCCGGGGGTGGTGTCGTCCCGCCGGCTCAGGAGGCGGGCTCGCGCGGCTCCAGGGTCAGCGAGACGGAGTTGATGCAGTACCGCTGGTCGGTGGGGGTGCCGTAGCCCTCACCCTCGAACACGTGGCCGAGGTGCGAGTCGCAGGTGGCGCAGCGCACCTCGGTGCGGGTCATGCCGAGGCTGGTGTCGGTGATCAGCCGCACCGCCTCGCCGGCCAGCGGGGTGTAGAACGACGGCCAGCCGCAGTGCGACTCGAACTTGGTGTCGCTGCGGAACAGCTCCGCCCCGCAGGCCCGACACCGGTACACACCCTCGGTGGTGGTGTTCACGTACTCCCCGGTGAACGGGCGCTCGGTGGCCGCCTCCCGCAGCACCGCGAACTCCTCCGGGCTCAGCCGCTCGCGCCACTCGTCCTCGGTGGCCGGCAGCGGCCGGCTCACGCTCTGCTCACTCATGTCTCCAGGCTACGTCGGCTGCCCAGTGCCGCCGCTGCCCCGGCGACGCCCCGCGGCTCCGGCGTTCTCGTGGTCGCCGGCGCGATACCGCCCTATCGTTCGAATCGAGCCCGATCGGCGGTATGGAGGAGTTGACTGGCGGCATGGCCTTGCAGGGGGAGTACGCACCGAGTCCGTCCCAGCGTTCGCGCGACCAGGTGGAGCGGTACGAGAGTTCCGGCGGCACCGAGGGCACCACGATGCGCGGCATGCCGGTGGTGATCGTCACCAGCCGGGGCGCCCGCACCGGCAAGATCCGCAAGACGCCGGTGATGCGGGTCGAGCACGACGGCGACTACGCGGTGGTCGCCTCGCTCGGCGGCGCGCCGAAACACCCCGTCTGGTATTACAACCTCGTCGCCGACCCACACGTCGAACTGCAGGACGGGCCGGTCAAACGGGCGATGGTGGCGCACGAGGCGAGCGGCGCCGAGCGGGACACCTGGTGGCGGCGCGCGGTCGAGGCCTACCCGGACTACGCCGACTACCAGACGAAGACCGACCGGATCATCCCGGTCTTCGTGCTCACCCCGGCCGACTGACTCCCGGTACCGGAGCGGCGCGCGGCGCACACGTCGCCGCGCGCCGCGACGTCACGGTCGGACCCGGGCGATCTGCGGGTCGTGATCGCTGGTCTGGTTGGCGAACTCGCTGTTGATGTGCACCACCTGGTAGTCGTGCCGCGGCAGCAGCGACGGCGAGATCATCAGGTGGTCCAGTACCTCCGAGTTGCCCTCGTAGTCGTAGGTGTACCGGTCCCGCAGCGGCAGCGTGCCCGGCAGGTCGACGAGGGAGTGGTCGGCGGTCAGGGTGTGCGCCGTGTCGGAGAACTCGAAGTCGTTCAGGTCACCGAGTACCACGATCCTCGCGGCCGGGTCGATCGCCTGGAGCTGCCCGACGAACCGGTGCACCAGCACCGCCTGCTGGTCGCGCTGCTTCTCCGAACCGCGCGCCGGCGGCTGGTAGCGGCCCATCAGCGGGTCGTCGCCGCCCTTGGACGCGAAGTGGTTCGCGATCACGAACAGCGGCTTGCCGTGGTAGGAGAACTCGCCGGCCAGCGGCTTGCGCGAGTCCTGCCAGGCGTCGTCGGCCGGCGCCACCCGCCCCGGCGAGTGGGTCAGCTGCGGCACCCCGTGCACCGAGGTGACCGACTCCGGCGTGGTCGAGTCGCCGGGCGAGCGGTCCACGAAGGACAGCCCCCGGTCGGTACGGAACAGGAAACCGACCCGGATGTTGCCGCCGGGCTGCCCGCCGTCCTGGTCGTTCACCGGGTCGATCGAGCGCCACTGGTACGTCGGCCCGCCGGCTGCGGTGACGGCGTCGATCAGCTTGGTCCAGGTCACGTCCGCGGCGACCACGCCGTCGTCGGTGGCGCCGTCGTTGTCCTGGATCTCCTCCACCGCGACGATGTCCGGCGAGGACAGGTTGTGCACGATGCCGGTGGCGAGCTTGTCGAACTTGCTCTGCGGGTCGCCCGGCGCCAGGTTCTCCACGTTGTACGTGGCGATCGACAGCTCGCCGGCCCGCTGCGGCCGGGTGGTGCCCGGCCGCAGGCCGCCGGAGACGACCGTCGGGCTCGCGGTCGGGTAGAGCATGTAGTTGCCGAACTGGTAGTCCAGCGGCCCGGACACGGTGCCGGTCAGCCGGTCGCCGGTGTTCGCGTCCGGCACCTTCGCCAGCGTCGAGGACAGGATCAGCCGGCCGGTGTTCGCGTTGTCGTAGCCGGTGTACTTGACGCCGCCGTTGCGGGTGCGCACGCCCGGGTCGCCGGCCGGCAGCACCGGCAGCTCACCGTACGAGTTGGTCGGGCCGACGGCCGTGGCGTGCCGCACCGCGACGAGCATGCCCTCGACCGACTCGTACGCGTCGAGCGCGTTGTGCCTCGGGTCGAACGTGGCGCTCTTCTCCACGTCGCCGGGCGAGTCGGTGCGCACCGCGCGCGGGATCCGCAGGCCACCGGGCCCGAGGACGACGGCCTTCGGCAGCCGCGCGTCGTGGCCGACGACGGTGACGGTCGGCCTGGTCAGCTCGGTGGTGGACAGGTTGGTGGCGCTGTTGCCCGGCCGGTACTCGCTGACCGTGCCGGCCACGGTCACGCTGTCGCCGCGGGCCACGGCCGGCTTGGCCGAGGTGAACACGTACAGGCCCTCGCTGGTGGCCGGGTCGCGGTCCGGGTGCGGGTCCTGGAACCAGAAGCCCTGCGGGCCGACGGCGGTGACCACGCCGGGTACCTCGGTGACCGGCTTGCCGGAAAGCGGGGAGCGGTGCGCGGCGCCCTGGATGTCGTGGATGCGGGCCGGTTCGCCGGTCGGCGGCGGGGTGCTGCCGGTACCGGTCGGGTCCGGGTCGCCGACGGTGAAGTCGGTGGCGTTGTCGTCGGTGTCGGCGGCGTCGCCGCGCAGCGCGGCGGTGGTGTTGGACAGTGCCGGTACCGGGCTGCCCTCGGCGTCGGTGACGCTGCCGTACCCGACGAAGTCGCGCACACCGTCGCTGCCGGCGCAGGAGGCGCCGCAGGTCAGCGCGGTACCCGCGGTGACGAGGGCGATCCGGCCGGAGGTGGCGCTCATGGCGATCGAGCCGGTCGCGTTCGGGTCGGTCAGCGGCGTGCTGCCGCCGGCCCCGGCGGCCTCGGCGACCAGGTAGTCGGCGCCGGCCGCGATGGCGCCGGTCAGCTTGGTCACCTGCCAGCTGGTGCCGCTGGCGGACGCGTACTGCACGCTCCAGCCGGACACGTCGACGGCGCTGCCGCCGCGGTTGTGCAGCTGGACGTAGTCGTTGGTGAGGGTGGCGCCGGAGTTGCCGCCACCGCCGTACACCTGGGTGATCACCACGTCGCTGGACGCGGCCTGCGCGGGCGCGACCGCGGCGAGGGTCAGGCCGCCGGCCGTGACGAGGGCGAGCGCGCCGCCGAGCACGGCGCGTCGCCGCCGTCCCGCCAGGGCGGCTGTGATGCGTGGGGACACGCTGAATCCTCCTGGATCGGTAGTGGAGGCACCCGGGAGGACGGCCGGCGCCCCGAGCCACGTCGGCAGTCCCGTCGGTACCTCTGCGCCGCCCGGCGTGGGCAGCCCTTCTGCCTACCATCCGGAGCCGGACAAGTCAGTAACGCCGCGGTATCGACCCCCTGAAGTCCACCCGACCGGCGGGTTCGGCCGCTGCCTCAGGCGGTGGTCGCCTCGTCGCGGTGCCGGTGGGCGAGGGACACGTACAGCTGCCACGAGGCGGCGATCGTCGCGGTCTCGGCCTCGCTGACCGGCCGCCGCACCTTTCCCGGTACGCCGGCGACCAGCGAACCGGCCGGAATCCGCGCGCCGGGTGGTACCACCGCGCCGGCGGCGATCAGGCAGCCCGGCTCGATCCGGGCGCCGTTGAGCACGGTGGCGCGCATCCCGATCAGGCAGTCGTCGCCGACCGTCGCGCCGTGCACGACCGCGCCGTGGCCGATGGTGACCCGCTCGCCGATGCTCGCCGGGAAGCCGGGGTCGGCGTGCAGCACCGCGGTGTCCTGGACGTTGCTGCCGGCGCCGATCGACACCGACGCGACGTCGCCGCGCAGCACCGCGCCGTACCAGACGCCGACGTCGTCGGCCAGCGTCACGTCGCCGACGACGGTCGCACCGGGCAGGACCACGGCGCCGGGTGCGAGCCGCGGCGCGGCGCCGGGCAGGGCGAGGATGCGGGACATGGGAACCGCCTCGAGGGTCGCGTCGTGGCGGCCGGCCGACCGCCACGACGCGATCATGACAGCAGCCGCTCAGGCGGAGGGGAAGTGGTACTGCGGGGCAGCGGCACCGCGCGGCCAGCGCGCGGTGACCGCCTTGGCGCGGGTGTAGAACGCCACGCCCTCGGTGCCGTACACGTGCGTGTCGCCGAACAGCGAGTCCTTCCAGCCGCCGAAGGAGTGATAGGCCATCGGTACCGGGATCGGCACGTTGATGCCGACCATCCCGGCGGTCACCTCCCGGCCGAACCGGCGGGCGGCGGCACCGCTGCCGGTGAAGATCGCCGCCCCGTTGCCGTACGGGTTCGCGTTGACCAGCGCGATCGCCTCGTCCAGGGTGGCCGCCCGCAGCACCACCAGTACCGGCCCGAACACCTCGGTGCGGTAGATCTCCTGGTCGACGTCGACGTGGTCGAGCAGGCACGGGCCGACGAAGAAGCCGTCGCCGGGCTGCTCGCGGCGGTCCACCACCAGCGTCGCGCCGTCCGCGGCGGCCCGCTCGACGTGCCCGACGATGCGCTCCGCCGCCTGCGCGGTGATCACCGGACCCAGCTCGGTACCGGCGTCCCGGCCGGCGCCGACCCGGACCCCGCGGGCCAGCTCGGCCAGCGCGGCGACCAGGTCGTCGGCGCAGTCACCGACCGCCACCACCGCCGAGATCGCCATGCAGCGCTGGCCGGCCGAGCCGTACGCGGCGCCGGTGATCTGCCGGGCGGTGTCGGCGAGGTCGGCGTCCGGCAGCACCACCGCGTGGTTCTTCGCGCCGCCGAGCGCCTGCACCCGCTTGCCGGCAGCGGTACCGCGCTGGTACACGTGCCGGGCGATCGGGGTCGAGCCGACGAACGACACGGCGGCCACGTCCGGGTGGTCGAGCAGCGCGTCGACCGCGACCGCGTCGCCGTGCAGCACGGTGAACACGCCGTCCGGCAGCCCGGCCCGCTGCCACAGCCGGGCCAGGACCATCGCCGCGGACGGGTCGCGCTCGCTGGGCTTGAGCACGAACGTGTTGCCCGCCGCGATCGCGATCGGGTGCATCCACAACGGCACCATCGCCGGGAAGTTGAACGGGGTGATCCCGGCGCAGACGCCGAGCGGCTGCCGCAGCGACCAGGCGTCGACCCCGGTGGACACCTGGTCGGAGTACGCGCCCTTGAGCAGGTGCGGGATGCCGCAGGCGAACTCGACGACCTCGCGGCCGCGGGCCACCTCGCCGCGGGCGTCGTCGAGCGTCTTGCCGTGCTCGTCGGTGATCGCCTCGGCCAGCTCGTCGGTGTGCGCGGTGAGCAGCTCCCGGAACCGGAACAGGATCTCGGTGCGCTTGGCGAGCGACAGGTCGTGCCAGCCGTCGAACGCGGCCTTCGCCGACGCCACCGCCGTGTCCACATCGGACTTCTCGGCCAGCCGGACCCGCGACTGCACCTGTCCGGTCGCCGGGTTGTACACCGGTGCGCTGCGCTCGCCGTCGCCGGCGGTGCTCGCCCCGTTGATCCAGTGCTCGATCGTCTGCATCTTCCCGCTTCCTTACAGGTAGTGGCGTTGCGTCTGCTTGGCCTGCTCGTACTCGCGGCGCGCGGTGACGGTGGCGGGCAGGGTCGCGGCCTCGGCCACCGGCACGTCCCACCACGCGGCCGAGTCCGGCGCGGGCACCAGGGGGTCGGTGCCGATCCGGATCACCGTGGTACGCGGCGACCGGCGCGCGGCGGCCAGCGCCGACCGCAGTTCCTCCACAGTGGACACTTCGGTGACCGCGGCGCCGAGGCTCGCGGCGTTCGCGGCGAGATCGGTCGGCAGCACGTCGCCGGTCAGCCCGCCGCCCTCGTCGCGATAGCGGTACCAGGTGCCGAAGCGCGGCGCGCCGACCGTCTCGGACAGCGCACCGATGGAGGCGAACCCGGCGTTGTCGACCAGCACCACGATCAGCTTCACACCCTCCGCGACCGCGGTCACCAGCTCCTGCGCCATCATCAGGTACGAGCCGTCGCCGACCAGGACGAACACCTCGCCCTCGGTGCCGATCGCGAGCTTCGCGCCGAGCCCGCCGGCGATCTCGTAGCCCATGCACGAGTACCCGTACTCCACGTGGTACTGGCGGGGTGCGCCGGCGCGCCACAGCTTGTGCAGGTCGCCGGGCATCGACCCGGCCGCGCACACCACGACGTCGGCGTCGGTGGCGGCCTCGTTGACCGCGCCGATCACCTCGCTCTGCGCGGGCAGCGGCGCGTGCCCCAGCCGGTACGCACCATCCACAGTGGACGACCAGGTCGCGGCGAGGTCCGCCGCGCGCCGCCGGTACCCGTCGGGCACCCGCCAGCCGGCGAGCGCGGCGGTCAGCTGCTCCAGCGCCCGCCGGGCGTCGGCCAGCACGGCGAGGCCGGCCAGCCGTACCGCGTCGGCGGCGCACACGTTGATGTTGACGAACCGGACGTCCGGGTCGGCGAACGCGGTGTGCGAGGCGGTGGTGAAGTCGGCGAACCGGGTACCGATGCCGAGCACCAGGTCGGCCTCGGCCGCGAGCGCGTTCGCCGCGGTGGTCCCGGTGGCCCCGATCGCGCCGACCGATGCGGGGTGGTCGTGCCGCAGCGAGCCCTTGCCGGCCTGCGTCTCGGCGACGGGGATGCCGGTGGCGGCGGCGAAGGCGGCCAGTGCCTCGGTGGCCGCCGAGTACCGCACGCCGCCGCCGGCGACGATCAGCGGCCGGCGGGCCGCCCGGATCGCCGTCACCGCCTCGGCCAGCGACTCCGGATCGGCCACCGCGCGGCGCACTGGCCAGACCCGGGGCGCGGTGAACGCGGCGGGCCAGTCGTACGCCTCGACCTGCACGTCCTGCGGCAGCGCCAGGGTGACGGCGCCGGTCGCGGCCGGGTCGGTCAGCACCCGCATCGCCGCGGGCGCCGCGTCGAGCAGCTGCTCGGGCCGCATGATCCGGTCGAACCACACCGACACCGGGCGCAGGCAGTCGTTCACCGACACGTCGGCCGCGTACGAGGTCTGCAGCTGCTGCAGCACCGGATCGGCCGGCCGGGTGGCGAACACGTCGCCGGGCAGCAGCAGCACCGGCAGCCGGTTGATGGTGGCGCCGGCCGCGCCGGTGACCATGTTCGTCGCCCCCGGACCGATCGACGAGGTGCACGCGAACGTCGACAGCCGGTCGCGCACCCGGGCGTAGGCCGCGGCGGTGTGCACCATCGCCTGCTCGTTGCGGGCCTGGTGGTAGCGCAGCTCGTCGCCGGCCTGCAACAGCGCCTGCCCGATGCCCGCAATGTTGCCGTGCCCGAAGATGCCGAAGCAGCCGGCGAACAGCCGCCGCCGCACCCCGTCCCGCTCGGTGTACTGGTTCGCCAGGAAACGCACCAGCGCCTGCGCCACCGTGGCCCGGGTCATGACGCCCCCTCCGCTTCGCCCATCGGCAGCCGGTCGTCGACCGGCATGCCGTCCCAGCTGGACCGTATCCAGGCGTGCGCCGGATCGTCCCGGATTCGCCAGGCCCGCTCCGGACGCGGCCCGGCCATCACGTTCAGGTAGTACATCGGGTAGCCCGGCGCGGCCATCGACGGTCCGTGCCAGCCGTACGGCACCAGCACCACGTCACCGGTGCGCACCTCGGCGAGCACGTCGATCGGTCGCCCCGGCGTGCCGTACACCCGGTGGTAACCGGCGCCGTCGCCGCCGATCTCGAAGTAGTAGATCTCCTCCAGTTCGGACTCGTGCTCGGAGTGCTCGTCGTGCTTGTGCGGCGGGTAGCTGGACCAGTTGCCGTCCGGGGTGAGCACCTCGACCACGATCAGCCGGTCGCACTCGAAACCGCCGGCGGCGGCGAGGTTGTTGACCTGCCGGCTGCACCGGCCGGCGCCGCGCAGCTCCACCGGCACCTGCCCGGCCGGCCCGTACCGGAAGGGAAGGTCGCGTCCGCACGGCCCGGCGGCGACGGCGAACCGGCCGCCCGAGGCCGAACCGATCGTGGCGTCCGAGCGCCGCGGCAGGTAGGCGAAGTCGGTGCGTCCGGCGAACACGTCGGCCCGGCCGGCCAGCTCGTAGCGCCGCCCGCCGCACTCGACGTGCGCGCCGCCGGCCAGCGGCACCACCAGCATCTCCTGCTCGCCGGTGTCGATCGTCGTGCTGCCGCCGGGCGGCAGTGCCAGCACCGACAGGCCGGCGTGCGACAGCCCGGTGCGGACCGTCCACGGTGGACTCGCGGTGGCGCCGAACGGTTGGTACCAGTCCATGCCCGATCCCCTCACAACAGGCCGACGGCGGTGTCGACGGCCGCGGCGACGTCGTCGTCCGGCGGGTACAGCAGGGCCCGGCCGACGACCAGACCGCGCACCGACTCGTCGGTCAGCGCCCGCTGCCACGCCGCGTACGTCCGGTCCGGGTCGCCGTGCGGGTCACCGCCGAGCAGCACCACCGGCAGCGTCGTCGCGGCCAGCACCCGCGGCATGTCGTCGACCACCGGCAGCTTCAACCAGGTGTACGCCGACCGGCTGCCCAGCGCCTGCGCCACCGCGACGGACCGGATCACCGCGTCGGTGGACAGGTCGTTGACCCGCCCGCCGGCGGCGTCCCGGCGTACCCAGAAGGGCTCGACCATCGAGACCAGCTGGCGCGCCGCGAGCGCCGAGACGGCCTGCGCGCAGCGTTCCAGCGCACCCGCGGTGGCCGGGTCGTCCGGGTCTATGCGCAGCAGCATCTTGCCGGCGTCGAAGCCCATCGCGGTGATCGTGTCCGCGTCGTAGGCGGTGAACCGATCGTCGATCTCGAACACGGTGCCCGGCACGCCGCCCCGGTTCATCGAACCGACCACCACCTTGCCCGCCAGCGCGTCGAGCAGCAGCAGGTCCTCCAGGATGTCGGCGGTACCGAGCACCCCGGCGACGCCGGGCCGCGACAGCGCGACGAGCAACCGGTCGAGCAGGTCGACCCGGTCGGCCATCGCGTTCGCCCGCCCCCGTACGGTCAGCGAGGCGCGCGCCGGGTGGTCGGCGGCGATGAGCAGGAACCTGCCCCGCCGGGCCAGCTCCGGCCCGCGCGGCCGGCTCGCCGCGGCGGTGCACACCGCGTCCGGCGCGGTGGCGCGGGTATGCACCAGCCGGGCGCGCATCGTCTCAGGCATCCGGGGCCACCCGTTCCAGTAGCGCCGTCACGTCGGCGGAGTACGGCATGTCGACCGAGCAGGCGAGCCGCCCGGCGGCGAGCGCGCCGGCGGCGTTGGCGAACGCGATGGTGTCGGCGAGCGGCCAGCCGGCGAGCAGCCCGTGGCACAGCGCGCCGCCGAACGCGTCGCCGGCGCCGAGCCCGTTGACCACCTCCACCGGCAGCGGCGGCAGCTGCACCCGCTCGGTCGCGGTGCGGGCGAGCACGCCGGCCGGGCCCTGCTTGACCACCGCGAGCCGCACCCCGGCGGCGAGCAGCGCCTCGGCCGCCGCGTCCGGCTCGCTCTCGCCGACCGCGATCTCGCACTCGGCCAGGTTGCCCACCGCGACGTCGACCCGGGTCACCGCCGCGCCGATCTCGCGCCGCGCGCTGTCCTCGTCCGGCCACAGCGTCGGGCGGTAGTCCAGGTCCAGCACCGTGTACGGCCGGCGATCGCGCGCGGCGAGCATCGCGTGATGCGCGGCCCGGCTCGGCTGCGCCGACAGTCCGGTCCCGGTCAGCCACAGCACCCGGGCCGCGCGGACCGCGTCGAGGTCGATCTCGGCCGGTTCGAGCTGCAGGTCCGGCGCGGCGGGGTAGCGGTAGAACCAGATCGGGAAGGTGTCCGGCGGGAAGATCTCGCAGAACGTGATCGGCGTCGGCAGCCCGGCCACCGGCGTCACCCACCGGTCGTCCACCCCGAACCCGCGCAGCGCGGTGTGCAGGAACTCGCCGAACGGGTCCGCGCCGGTGCGCGAGACGAGCGCCACCCGGCGGCCGTGCCGGGCCGCGGCGACCGACACGTTCGCCGCGGTACCGCCGAGGTAGCGGCCGAACTGCTCGACCTGCGCCAGCGGGGTGGCGATGGTCTGCGGGTACAGGTCGACGCCGAGCCGGCCCACCGCCAGCACCTCGAAGCCGGTCACGACAACACCTTCCGCAGGTAGGCCAGGCTGGTCGCGACGTCGGCGGCCGGGCCGGCATCCGGCGCCGGTGCCGCGGTCAGCACGACGTCCTGCTCCAGCACGTACCAGCCGGGGTAGCCGGCGAGGGCGGCGGCGATCGCCGGCACGTCGACGTCGCCCGCGCCGAGCGGCCGGTACAGCCCGTCGCGCACCGCGACGCTGTAGGGCACCGTGCCCGCGCGCACCGCCGCGGCGAGCGTCGCGTCCACGTCCTTGAGGTGTACGTGCGCGATCCGGTCGGCCGCCGACCGGCTCAACGCCACCGGATCCACCCCGCCGACCAGCAGGTGGCCGGTGTCCAGGCAGAGCCCGACCGTGCTGCCGTCGAGCACCCGCTCGACCTCGGCGCCGTTCTCGACCAGGGTGCCGACGTGCGGATGCAGGGTCGCGGTCAGCCCGGCGTCGGCGGCCCGCGCGGCGATCGCGTCCAGGTTCGCCAGCAGCGTGCGCCACTGGCCGGCGGTCAGCTCCGGCCGAATGTCGTACCCGTCGGCGCCGGTCGCCGCGGCGAGCACCAGCGTGTCGGCGCCCGCCGCCCGGAACGCCGGGAAGTGCGACTCCGCGGCGGCGACCGCGCCGTCGGTGTGCAGGCGCACCGGCACGAAGCCGCCCACCGCGACCATCCCGTACTCGGCGAGCACCGCGGCGCGCTCGGCCGGATCCGCCGGCAGGAAGCCGTCCGGACCGAACTCGGTGGCGGCCAGCCCCAACGCGGCCATCTCGGTCAACACCCGGTCCGGTGCGAGCTGGTGCCCCCAGCCCGGCACCTCGCACACGCCCCAGGAGATCGGCGCCGCGGCGATCCGCGGTGTGCCACCCACGCCTGCGCCGGACCGATCACGTCGGCGGGTGGTCACGCCGCCTCCTTCACCGCGACCGGCCGGTGCTCCCGCCGGGACCGCTCGGCGGCCTCGGCGACCAGCAGCGCGGCGAGCGCGTCGGCACCGGTACAGGGCGACTCCCGCTCGCCGCGCACCAGCTCGACGAACGCGGCCAGCTCTGCGGCGTACGCGGCGGCGAACCGGTCGGCGAACCCCTGGTACGGCTCGGCCGGCGCGGGCCCGCCCGGCTCGGCGGACGGCAGCGGCGCCCGCTCGTCCAGCCCGGCGACGAGAGTCGAGTCCCGGCCGCACGCCTCCAGCCGCACGTCGTAGCCGGCCCCGTTGTACCGGGTCGCGGTGCAGCTTGCCAGGCACCCGTCGGACAGCGTCAGCACGGCCATCGCGGTGTCCACGTCGCCGTGCTCGGCGAAGTGCGGCTCGCCGGTGTTGCCGCCGACCGCGCTGACTTCCACCACCTCCTGACCCGTGATCCACCGGACCGCGTCGAAGTCGTGCACCGCGCAGTCCCGGAAGATGCCGCCGGAGTGGGCGAGGTAGTCCGGGCTCGGCGGTCGAGGGTCGCTGGTGCAGGCCCGGACGGTGTGCAGCCGGCCGAGCTGACCGGTGCGGACGGCCTCGCGCACCGCGGCGAAGCCGGCGTCGAAGCGGCGCTGGAAGCCGACGTGCAGCGCGACGCCAGCCGCCGCGACGTGCGAGAGCACGGCCCGGGTCTCGGCCACGTCGGCGGCGACCGGCTTCTCGCAGAAGATCGGCAGCCCGGCGCCGGCGACCCGCCGGATCAGCTCCGGATGGGTACCGGTCGGGGTCGCGATCACCACACCGTCGGCATGGTCGAGCAGCTCGGCCATCCGCACCGGGCGGGCGCCGGTGTCGGCGGCCACGAGTTCGACGCGGGCCGGATCGGGGTCGGCGAGCAGGACCTCGTCGACGCTGTCCAGGTGGCTGAGGCTGCCGGCGTGACAGGCGCCGATGCGGCCCGCCCCGACGAGTCCGATGCGCATGGGTTGCTGCCTTCCTGCGATGTGTCGCGATCTCGCGGCCCTTTGTATCCCGGCCGGAGCGCGCTCGTCAAGCATTTGTTAGGACATACGGACGTATTGATATTCTGTAATCCTGAACAGGTGGGGAGGCGGCGGCGCGAGCCGCCGCAGACAGCAAGGGAGTCCGACGTGACCCGCGTTACCGACCTGATCACGATCGACCGCAGCAGCCCGATCCCGCTCTACTTCCAGGTCGCCTCCCGGCTGGAAGAGCTGATCGAGAGCGGCGAGCTCGCACCCGGCAGCCGGCTGGACAACGAGATCCAGCTGGCCGACGAGCTCGGCCTGTCCCGGCCGACCATGCGCCAGGCCATCGCGCACCTCGTCGACCGGGGCATGCTCACCCGCAAGCGCGGCGTCGGCACCCAGGTGGTGCACGACAGGGTCCGCCGCCGGCTGGAGCTGACCAGCCTGTACGAGGACCTGGACGGCGCGCACCAGCAGCCCCGCACGGAGCTGCTCACGCTGGAGCGGCGCACGGCGGACGAGGACGTCGCGACCGCGCTGCGGATCGATCCGGGCGCCGAGGTGACCTACCTGGAGCGGCTGCGGTTCGCGGCGGGCGAGCCGCTCGCCCTGATGCGCAACCACCTGCCGGTCGCGGTGGCCGACCTGACCCGCAAGCAGCTCGTCGCCGGCGGCCTGTACGCGGCGCTGCGGGAGGCCGGGATCCGGCTGCGGGTGGCCGACCAGACCATCGGCGCCCGGCGCGCCAGCACCGCCGAGGCCCGGCTGCTGGACGAGCCGCGAGGCGCTCCGCTGCTCGCGATGACCCGGGTGGCGTACAACGCCGGCGGGATACCCGTCGAGTACGGCTCGCACCTCTACCGTGCCTCCCGCTACACCTTCGAGCTGACCCTGATGGCACCCTGAGCCGCGCCGGGCGTCCGGTCCGGGTTCGGGCCCGGACCGGCGCTGACGGCCGGTCAGTGGGCGGTGCGCAGCTGCGACCGGTCCACGAACTTGACGTTGGTCGCCTCGCGACCCCCGGCGTCCGGCCCGGTGTCGGTGCCGTCCTGGATGGCGAGCAGCCCGTGCGGGAACGCCGAGCCGAGCGCCCCGTCGAACCCGTCGAGGCCGTCACAGCCCTGCGACCCGTCGATGGTCCCGGCGGCGACCCGGAACGCGCCGCGGTAGGCGTTCGTCGCGCCCAGCGAGTAGCGGACGAACGTGTCGTCGCCCTGGCTGGAGGCGATCAGCTGGTGCCCGGCGATCGTGAGCCCCTCCACGTCGGCGGTCAGGTGGTTGCCGCCGAAGCCGGGATCGGGGCCGTCGACCACGCACTCGTCGCTCGGCGCGTCGTAGTGCGCCGGCACGCCGTAATCGCGGACCCGGTCGAGCAGCGTGCCGGGACCGGACAGGTCGGCGGGCAGTCGCCAGATGCCGACGTCCTCCTGCGCCGCGTACAGCACACCGCGCCGCGGGTCGACCACCAGCCCCTCGGCCTGCGGCTGCTCGCCCGGGTCCTCGCACGGCGCCCAGCTCGTACCGTCGGGCAACCGGAACGTGTCCGGCAACCGCAGCGTGCGCACCGTGTGGTAGCCGACCGTGCCGGCCGCGGTGCCGACCAGCTCGACGAGCGCCAGCGCGTCCCGGCCGGCGCGGGTGACCAGCGCGTACGCGTGACCGTCGTGCTGCCAGGCGGTCAGGCCGTACGCGGTGGTGTCACCGTCCACATCGGACTGGTCGGCGGCGAACACCGGTGGTGCCCCGGCGGCGGTCACCTCGATCAGCGGCGCATCGGGACGGTCCGGTCGGATGCGGAAACTGCGCACCTGGTCACTGCCGCGGTCGGAGGCGAGCACCAGGTCCGTGCGGTGGCCCCCGAGCCGGATGCCGGTGACGATGTCGACGTTGTTGAGCCGCCCGGCCGCCGCGCCTGGGCGGGCGCCGGCCGGCACCGCCTGTACCAGGGTGCCATCGGTGCGGTAGACGCGCAGCCCCGCCTTCTTGGCCGCGACGACGACCAGGCTGCTGTCGGGATCGGCTCGGTTGAGCCAGATCGCCGGGTCGTCCGCGTCGCCGCCGGTGTCCGCGAACACCGGCGGCGTCTCGACCTGGGCGGTGACCGTGACGACCGAGCCGTGTCCGCTGGCCGGCGCGACGAGCCCGATCAGCGCGAGCGCGGCGGCACAACCCGCCGCGATGAGCGGGGATCTGTTCCGGGACATGGGT
Organism: Actinocatenispora comari; assembly: GCF_017312725.1. Classification (GTDB taxonomy): domain Bacteria; phylum Actinomycetota; class Actinomycetes; order Mycobacteriales; family Micromonosporaceae; genus Actinocatenispora; species Actinocatenispora comari. Next base: position 23,605 of record NZ_BOPO01000111.1, read on the forward strand.
TTCCTCCTCGAACGGGGGGTGCGACCGGCCGACGCTACCGCCGTTTGTCCGGACAAATTAACCGAACGAACAGGTGAACAAGAAGTTACATCCGTATGTCTTGACAATTGCCGGGCGGGGGATCGATGCTGACACCCACCCCGAGCCCGGCCGCATCGCCGGGCAGCGCCTGGAGGTTTGACCATGCGCTCCATCCGCCCCCGTTCCCGCCGGTCGTTGCTGCGCGGCACCGCCGTGCTGGCACTCGCCGGCCTGACCGTCGCCGCCGCCGGATGCGCACCGTCGAGTGCGCCCGCGGACGGCACCACGAAGTCGGACGCCGCCATCACCGCGACCCGGGTCGACAAGGACTTCGACCTGAACAAGCTCGTCGCCGCGGCGAAGGAGGAAGGCAGCGTCACCGTCTACGACAGCACCGGTGACGTCGTCGAGGCCGCCGCCGCGTTCACGAAGAAGTACGGCATCAAGGCCGTCGGCGTGAAGTCGAAGGTCGGTGACACGCTGCAGAAGATGACCCGGGAAGCCGCCGCCGACAACGTCACCATCGACGCGACGCTCTACGAGGACGGTCCGACCTTCGTCGGCGAGCTGCTGCCGCAGAAGGTCGTGTACCCGTGGCTGCCGGGCGACCTGGTCGACGACATCGCCGCGAAGGACCGGACCCCACCGCAGGTGCTGCAGAAGGCGAACGTGTTCGCCTACAACCCGAAGCTCTACCCGGCCGGCTGCCCGGTGCACAACGTCTGGGAACTGACCGACCCGAAGTGGCGCGGCAAGGTGGTGCTGCAGGACCCCCTGGGCAAGCCCAACATCATCCAGCTGTTCACCCAGCTGGACAGCCAGGGCGACGCGTTGGGCAAAGCGTATCGGGACGAGTACGGCACGAAGCCGAGCGGCTCCCCGGCCCAGGAGTGGATCAAGAAGCTGGCCGCCAACGCGCCGATCCTGACCAGCTCCGACGGCGACTCGTCGGCCGCGGTCGGCGCCCCGAACCAGACCAAGCGCCGCATCGGGCTGTTCTCCACCGCGAAGTTCCGTGACGTCAAGGACAAGGGCTACCACCTGCGGGCCTGCGAGGGCCTCCAGCCGTGGAGCGGGTACCTCTACCCCAAGTACGTCGGGATCGCCACCCACACCAGGCATCCGAACGCCGCCAAGCTGTTCGTGCACTTCATGTACACCGAGGCGGGCATCGGCACCGAGATGCACAACGGCGGCATCTCGGCCAACCGGACGATCCCGGTGGCCGGTGGGATCCCCGGGCTGACCGACTGGCACCGTGACCTGTTCGCGTTCGACTCCGCACACCTGCGCAGCGACTACCGCAAGTCGTCGGACATGCAGGATCTGTGGCGGCTCAACCATCACTGATCGGAGGCGGCGATGACGGCGGTTGCCCAACCGCGAGCGAGCGCCTGGGGTCGGCTGCGGTACCGGCTGAGCGTGTGGCGACGTGAACCGACCGTGCTGCTCGGTGCGGTCCTGGTGCTGATCCTGCTCTACCTGGTGGTCGCGCCGCTGATCGCGGTGCTCTCCGACGCCGGGCAGGTGCAGTACGGCGACGAGGAGAAGGCCGGCGCCGCAGCCGGCTCGGTGACCAGCTTCTACCTCTGGCGGGTGTTTCGCTCGCCGGTCAGCCAGCTGCTGTTCTGGGAACCGTTGGTACACACCATCACCGTGGCGATCGGCGTGACGCTGGTGGCGTTCGTGGTCGGCGGGTCGATGGCGTGGCTGGTCTCCCGGACCAACGTCGCGTGCCGTGGCTTCCTGTCCACTGCGCTGGTGGTGCCCTACATGCTGCCGTCCTGGACGTTCGCGCTGGCCTGGCTGTCGCTGTTCAAGAACGACCGGGCCGGCGGCCAGATCGGCATCCTGGAGGCGTGGGGCGTGCACACCCCGGACTGGCTGGCCTACGGTGCGGTGCCGATCACCATCTGCCTCGGGCTGCACTACTACCCGTTCGTCTTCCTGCTGTTCGGCAACGCGTTGCGGCGCATCGACTCCCAGCTGGAGGACTCGGCGCGCATCCTCGGCGCCGGCCGGTTCACCGTGCTGCGCCGGGTCACGCTTCCGCTGATGCTGCCGGCGCTGTCCTCGGCGATCCTGCTGGTGTTCGGCCGGATCCTCGGCACCTTCGGCACGCCGTACGTGCTGGGCCTGCCGGTCAACTACACGCTGCTGTCGACCTCGCTGTTCTCGGCGGTCCGCAATCACCAGCAAGGCGTCGCGTCGGTGGTCACCGGCGTGATCGTGCTGATCGGCGTCGCAGTGGTGCTGATCGACACCCGGCTGGTGCGGGAGCAGACCAGGTTCGTCACCGTCGGCGGCAAGGGTGCGATGGACCGGCGCAGCCCGCTCGGCCGGATGCGCTGGCCCGCAACGGGTCTCGGCCTGGGCGTGTTCGTGGTCGCGGTGGTGGTGCCGGTGCTGGTGCTCGCGCTGACCACGGTGACCCGCACCCCCGGGGTCTTCCGCCGCGGCAACTTCACCCTCAAGTACTGGATCGCGGAGCACCTCGACGGTGCGCCCGGGTTCCCGCACGGCGTGCTGCGCGGCGGCGACCTGTACACCGCGGCGTTCAACAGCCTGCGCATCGTCGGCATCGCCGCGCTGGTCTGCGGTGTGCTCGGGCTGCTGGTCGGCTACGTGGTGGTCCGCACCGGTGGCTCCCGGCTGTCCGGTGTGCTGCGCCAGGTGACCTTCCTGCCCTACCTGGTGCCCGGGATCGCCTTCGCGGCGGCGTTCCTGTCGCTGTTCGCGGTGCGCCGCGGCCCGATCCCGGCACTGTACGGGTCGCTCGCGTTGCTGGTGATCGTGCTGATCGTGACCCACCTGCCGTACTCGTCGCGGTCGGGCATCTCGGCGATGATGCAGCTCGGCCGCGAGCCCGAGGAGGCCGCGCAGGTCTGCGGTGCCGGCTGGCTGTACCGGGTGCGCCGGGTCATCCTGCCGATCCAGAAGGGGCCGCTGGTGGCCGGCGTGCTGCTGCCGTTCGTGTCCGGTCTCAAGGAGCTGAGCATCGTCATCATGCTCACCACCACCGGGACCCAGCTGCTCACCACCCTGTCGATCAACCTGGTCGACTTCGCGTACTCGCAGATGGCCAACGCGGTGGTCCTGGTGATCGCGGTCGTCTCGTTCCTCGCGACGTACCTGACCCAGCGACTGAGCCGGACCAGCCTCGCGTCCGGCCTCGGAGGTTGACCCCATGCCCGACATCACGCTGACCGACGTGAGCAAGAGCTACGGCACCGGCCCGGCCGCGGTGACGGACCTGAATTTGACCGTGCCGGACGGCTCGTTCACCTGCCTGCTCGGCCCGTCCGGCTGCGGCAAGACGACCACCCTGCGGATGATCGCCGGGCTCGAACATCCGACCGCCGGAGCCATCTCGGTCGGCGGCCGGGTGCTGGACTCGGTCGAGCGCGGCGTGTTCGTCCCGCCGGAGCGCCGCGAGATGGGCCTGGTGTTCCAGAACTACGCCCTGTGGCCGCACCTGACCGTCGCCCGCAACGTCGAGTTCGGCCTGCGGGTACGCCGGATGCCGGCCCGCAAGCGGGCCGAGCGGGTTCGGCAGGCGCTGACCGCGATGCAGATCGACTGGGCCGCGGACCGCTATCCCGCCCAGCTGTCGGGCGGCCAGCAGCAGCGGGTGTCGCTGGCCCGGATGCTCGCGGTGGACCCGAAGGTGCTGCTGCTCGACGAACCACTGTCCAATCTGGACGCCCAGCTGCGCTTGGAGATGCGGGCCGAGCTGAAGCGGCTGCATGCCGAGACCGGGCAGACCATCGTGTTCGTCACGCACGACCAGCTGGAGGCGATGACGATGGCCACCCACGTCGCGGTGCTGAACAAGGGAGTCCTGCAACAGCTCGCGGCCCCGATGGAGGTGTACCGCCGGCCGGCCAACCGGTTCGTCGGCGGCTTCGTGGGCAGCCCGCCGATGAACCTGATCGAGCTCGGCGACACCCGGTCCGGGACCGAGGTGCGGCGCCAGCTCGACCGGCTGCGACCGGAACTGCTGCCCCGGGTGGCCGCCGTCGGGGTCCGGCCGGAGGCGATCCGGATCGCCGAGTCCGGCCCGGCCGACGACTGGGTCTTCGAGGCCAGCGTCGGTGCGGTGTTGCCGACCGGGTCGAGCTGGACGGTCTCGGTCACCCCGACCAGCGGTACCGACCCGAGCGCCTCCGCACCGGTCGATGGGGGGCCGGAGCTGTACCTGGTGTCCTACCAGGACGTCGCGGCGACCACCGGCGCTCGGGTGCGGTGCCGGGTGAGCGCCGACGACCTGCACCTGTTCGACGACGACGGCGCGCGGATCGCCACCGCGCCGGCCCCGGCGGTGGCGCCGTGAGCGATCTGGTGACGCCGGCCGCGCTGCTGCTGGACTTCGGCGGCGTGCTGGTGCAGACCACCACCCGGCCGGACTGGCGGCTGCGGCTGGCCGAACACGTGCACCGGTTGCTGACCACCGCGGGCGGCACCGAGCTGACCGTCGAGCAGGTGGCCGCGGACATCGGCGCCGGCGCGGCGGCGGACTCGCACTGGAAGGACGCGATGTCGCGGCCGGCGGCCCCGGCGGAGATGACGCAGCGGTTCTTCTGGGCCGAGCTGGTCGCGGCCGACTGGCCGGACGCCGCCCGTACCGTGGTGGCGACCGAGTCCGCGGCGCTGTGCCGGCGGATGGGGGAGCTGCGGCAGGAGCGCGCCAACCGGCCCGGCATCGAGCGGCTGCTCGGCCTCGCCCGCGACCGGTCGATCCCGGTCGCCGTGGTCAGCAACGCGCTGTGCGGCGTGGTGCACCGCGACCACCTGGCCGCGACCGGGCTGGCCGAGCTGATCGCGGTGCAGGTCTACAGCGACGAGATCGGCGTCCGCAAGCCGAACCCGGCGCTGATCGAGCACGCCGCCCGGGCGCTGTCGGTACCCACCGGCGCGGTGTGGTACGTCGGCGACACGTACGACCGCGACGTGGTGTGCGGTCACCGGGCCGGCGCCGGCGCGACGATCCTGATGCGGTCGCGCAGCACCGATTCCTGCCCGTACGAGCCGAGGTTCGCGCCGGACGCCGTGGTCGACGACCCGGACGCGCTCCGTGCGCTGCTGACCGCCACCGATTCCGTCCACTGAGGAGGGTCCGTGCCATCCGAGCCCCGCGCGTTGCTGCTCGACCACGGCGGCGTGATCGCCCGCTCCGTCAAACATCCCGAACGGGTCGCGCAGGTCGCCGCCCGGGTACACAAGCTGCTCGGCACCGCCGGCTGCGCCACGCTGTCGGCCGCGCAGGTCCAGGCCGACATCACCGCCGGCAACGCCGCGTACAAGGCGTGGAAGCAGGGCAGCGTGCGCCGGGCCCGCCCGCGCGAGGTCAGCCACCGCGAACTGTGGTGCGACTTCATCGGTACCGACTGGCCGGAGCCGGCGCGCGCGGTGGTCGCCGCCGAGGCGAGCGTGCTGTGCACCGAGCTGGCCCGCGCCCTGACCGAGAAGTCGCTCGCGGTCGGGATGCGGCAGGTGCTGGCGGAGTGCACCGCCGGTGGCATCCGCGTCGGCGTCGTCAGCAACACCCTGGTCGGTGCGATCAACCGGGGCCTGGAGCGCGACTGGGGCACCGACGTGCACCTGGGCGTGCAGGTCTACTCCGACGAGGTCGGGTATCGCAAGCCGGATCCGGCCCTGATCGAGCAAGCCGCGCGGGCGCTGCGCACCGCGCCGGGGGACTGCTGGTACGTGGGGGACACGTACGACCGGGACGTGGTGTGCGGGCGGCGGGCCGGGGTCGGCGCGACGATCCTGATGCTGCCGCCCGATCGGCGGGACCAGACCGTGACTCCGCAGCCGGACGCCGCGGTGGCCGACGGGCCGGAGCTGCTCGCCCTGCTGCGCTCGGCGGTGCGGCCGTGACCGATCTGCGCGCGCTCTCCGAGCGGTTGACCGACATCGCGGTGGCCGCGGCCGACGCCGCGGCCGACGGAATCCGGGCCGGGTTCCGGTCCACGATGGACGTGGCCTACAAGCGGGATCACCACGATCCGGTGACCGAGCACGACCGCCGCGCCGAGGAACGCATCCGGGAGGTGCTGCTGCGGGCCCTGCCGGACAGCTCGATCGTGGGCGAGGAGGGCGGCACCAGCACCGGCGCGGGCCGGGTGCGCTGGCACGTGGACCCGATCGACGGTACCGCGAACTTCGCCGCCGGCTCCGCCTACTTCTGCACCTCGATCGGTGCCGAGATCGACGGCGAACCGGTCGCCGGCGTGGTGCTGGATCCGATGGCGGGCAACCTGTTCACCGCCCACCTCGGCGGTGCCTTCCGCAACGGCCGGCGGTTGCGCTGCACCGGCCGCTCCGCGGAGCGGCACGGCTACCTCGTCACCTCGTACCCGAGCGTGCGCGACCTCGACGACCAGGGGCCGGATGCGTTGCGGCGGTTCGAGTCGCTGGTCCGTGGTTACGGCACGGTACGCCGGCACGGCGCGGCGGCGCTGTCGCTGGCACACGTCGCGGCCGGCTGGGCCGAGGCCGGCTTCGGTACCGGGGTGCACAGCTGGGACGTGTGCGCCGGCGCGCTGCTGGTGCGGCAGGCCGGCGGGGTGTACCGGTCGTTCACCCCGGGCGACCCCACCGGCACCGACTGGACCGCACCGGGCTACCTCGCGCACGTACCGGAGCTCGCCGCCGACCTGGTGACCGCGACGGTCGACGAGTTGGTCGGTGGGGGCCGCGGGTGATGCGCTGGCGCTGGCTGGTGTCGGACCTGGACGGCACGCTCGTCGACCGCGCGCAGCGGATCGCCGACCGGGACGCCGCCGCGCTCGCGCGGTTCCGGGAGGCCGGCGGCGCGGTGCTGCTCGCCACCGGCCGCAGCGAGGCCTCCGCGCTGCCCTACCACCGCCGGCTCGCGCTGGACACCCCGCTGATCGTCTACAACGGGGCCCGCATCGTCGGCCCGGACGGCACCGTGCTGTACGCGCGAGAGCTGGGTGCGGCCTGGCCGGCGTTGCGCGACGAACTGGTGCCGCGGCTGCCGGTCGGCGTCGGTGCGGTCGGCTTCGCCGGCGGCACCGCACACGTCCTGCGGCCCGGCCCCGGTCTCGCCGAGTACGCCCGGGCGAACGGCATCGCGCTGACCGATGCGTCGCCGCAACCACCGGTGACCAAGCTGATGCTGGTCGCCACCGCGCCCGCCGAGCTGGCCGGGTTGGAGGGGCGGGTGGCCGAGATCGACGGCACCCTCGGGCTGGTTCGGTCCGAGCCGACCTACCTGGAGGTGCTGCCGGCCGGGGTCGACAAGGGCAGCGCGCTGCGCCACCTGGCCGAACGCAGCGGTGTACCGCTGGTGCGGGTCGCGGCGATCGGCGACAATCCGAACGACCTTCCGCTACTGGCCGCCGCCGGTTTCGGGGCCGCGGTCGGCGACGGTGACCCGGTCGCGCGGCGCGCCGCGGACGCCGTCGTGGGACCCTGCGGAACAGCGCTCGCCGACCTGGTCGAACTCCTGCTCGCCGAGCCGTCGGCGGCCGGCGCCCCGCCGGTGGGCGACGCCACGGCTGGCGGCGGGTAGCTGGTGCACGGCGCCACGGCCGGCAGCGGGCGACGGGTCAGCGCCGCCAGGGGAGGCGGCGGCCGGGAAGCAGGTCGACCACGACGACGGTGACGTTGTCGGGTCCGCCGCCGGCCAGCGCCAGCTCGATCAGCCGGTCCGCCGCCCGGCGCGGCGACTGCTCGTCCCGCAGTACCTCGGCGATGTCGTCGGCGCCGGCCGCGTCCGGCAGCCCGTCGCTGCACAGCAGGTACCGGTCGCCCGGCGCCGCGGGCAGCCGGGCGTGCCAGGCCGGTACCGGACGGCCGTCGAGCACCCGGGTGACCACCGAGCGGTGCGGGTGGCGCGGGATGTCCGCCGCGGCCAGGTGGCCGCTGTCCACCAGCTGCTGGACGAACGTGTCGTCGCGGGTGAGCTGGCTCAGCTCGGCGTCGCGCAGCCGGTACGCGCGGGAGTCGCCGACGTGCGCCAGCCGGACCGCGTCGCGCTCCGGCGCCAGCACCGTCAGGGTGGTGGCCATCCCGGCGTACGCCGGTTCGGTGTCCACGGCGGCAGCGAGCCGCCGGCCGGCGTCGGCGACCAGCGCGTCCAGCCGGGGTGCGCGGGTGTCGGCGGCGCGCACCGCCTCGATCGCGAGCGCGCTCGCCACCTCGCCGGCGACCTCGCCGCCCACCCCGTCGGCGATCGCGAACAGCCGGCGCCCGGTGTACGCACAGTCCTCGTTGTGGTCGTACACCAGGCCGATGTGGCTCGCGGTCGCGGAACGCGTGGCAGGTCGCACCACCCCACCCTGCCGACCGCGCCGCCCGGAGTCTGTACGTACTTCTACGTAGTACCGGTGCCGCGGAACCGGCGCAGCAACGCCTCCAGTACCTGCATCTCGGCGGCCAGGGCCCGCCTGCCGGCCGGGGTGATCGACGCCCAGGTGCGCGGCCGGCGCCCCTCGTAGCCCTTGGTGAGCTCGACCAGACCCTGCCCGGCGAGCACGTCGAGGTGCCGGCCGAGGTTCCCGTCGGTCAGCCGCAGCGTGCGCTTCAGGTAGGGGAAGTCGGCGCGCTCCGCCTCGTCGAGCACGGTGAGCAGGGCGAGCCGGGTCTTCTGGTGCACCGCGTCGTCGAGGTCGAGCGCCGGGTGCGGGCCCGGGTCGGTGCTCATCCGGCGGCGAGCTCGCGCCGGCGGGCCAGCGCGGCCCCGCCGATCATGGCCAGACCGAGCAGCCCCTGCCCGACCCACACCAGCCACAGCCAGCCGGCGTCGGCGGTGCCGGCGGCGGCGACCGCGAGCACCGCGGCGGCACCGCCGAGCACGCCGGTGACCGCCGCCCAGCGGCCGAGCTGCGTGTCGTGCCGCCACCAAGCCAGGGCGGCGAGCACCGCGGCCGGCCAGACCAGCGGCGCGAACACTCCGACGAACAGCACCGGCAGCATCAGCAGGACGATCAGCAGCAGCGCGATCAGATACCGGCGGGTGGCGTGGCCGTAGTCGCGGCGGCCGGCGCCGACGCCGTCCCGCCGGGCTCGGTGCCGTGCCGCGAACCACAGGGCGACGAGGCCGACGGCCGTCGCGATCGGCCAGTACGCGAGCAGGGCGACGTGCCGACCGCCGGCCGCGAGCGGCCCCGTCAGCGGCCCGTCGAGCACCGGGTAGAGCAGGATCAGCACGCCGAACACCACCAGTGGTGCGGAGGTGGCGCGTTGGTCGGCGCGCACCCGGGCGCGCAGCCGGTCGAGCTCGGGAACGAGCCGGGCCGGGTCGGTGGTGCTCTCCATGGCTGCACGTCCTCACGTCGAGTTCTCTGCATTGCCGATAACTCTGTAGTGGAGAGTACTCGCCGCGCGCAAGCCTGCGCGAGCCCGGGCACCGCGACCTCCGGGCCGGCCCGGCCGGCCTTCTAGAGTGGACGGGCGGAGGTGGGCGGGTGCTGCCGTTGGTCGGGCGTACGGACGAGATGCGGGCGGTGGCGACCGCCTGGCGTTCGCTACGCACCGAACCGGCCCGATGCCGGATCGTGGTGATCACCGGTGAGATCGGGGTCGGCAAGAGCCGGCTCGCGGCCGAGGCGGTGGCCGCGCTGGCGCCGCCGCCGGCGTCGGTGCTCACCGGCCAGGCCCGCGCCCACCGCCCCGCCCCGTACGACCTGACCGCGTCGGCGCTCAGCGGCCGCGCGGCGGACGAACTCGGCATCTCGGACGACGCGCTCGCCTGGCTGACCCAGCGGGCGGAGCCGGCCACCCGCCGCTTCGCGCCGGAGGCGCTGCTGCGTACCGCGGTCGACGCGATCCGGGCGCTGCACCGCGCCGGCCCCGGCGTGCTGGTGGTGGAGGACCTGCACGACCTCGACCCGGCCAGCCTGGAGGTGGTCAGCGAGCTGGCCGCCGCCCCCGACCTGCCGGTGCTGCTGCTCGTCACCGCCCGCACCGCGCGCGGGCTCGCCGGGCGGGTGCTGACTCGGCTGTGCGGCACCGACCGCACCACCCGGCTGCACCTCGCGCCGCTGACCGTCCCGCAGGTCGCGGCGGCGCTGCCGGACCGGCCCGAGGCCGACCTGGCCGGCGCGGTGTGGCGCCGGACCGGCGGCAACCCGTTCTGGTTGACCGAGCTGGTCGCCACCGCCGACCCGACCGGCCCGCCCGGCGACCAGCTGATGGCGCTCGCCGCCGACCGGGTACCGGCCGGGCTGGCCCGGGTCGCGCAGGCGGCAGCGCTGCTCGGCGAGCCGGTGGCGGCGGCGACGCTGGCCCGGATCGTACCGCCGGCCGACGGCGGCCCGGCCGCGGCTGACACCGCGGTCGACCGGCTGGTGGCAAGCGGCGTGCTGCGTTCCGACGCCGACGGCGGGCTGCGGTTCGCCCAGCCGATCCTGGCCGAGTGCCTGGCCGCCGCGGCGCTGCCGTCGCTGCGCTCGGCGGTCGCCGCCGCCCGGGCGACCGACCTCGACGCGGACGACGACGCGACCCGCCGCTGGGCGTCGCTGACCGCGCGGGAACGCGACGTGGTGCGGCTGCTCGCCGACGGCATGACCAACCGTCAGTTGGCCCGCGCGCTGGACATCTCGGTACGGACCGCCACCGTGCACGTGTCCAACGTGCTGCGCAAGACCGGCGCGGTCTCCCGGACCGAGGTGGCCCTGTTCGCCCTCCGGCACGGTGTCCTGGATGCCACCTGACGCTCGTCACCGCCCGTCCACCGGCCGGCCACCGGCGGGTTGCGATGGTCGTTCAGGTCGATGTGGCAGGGTTGACCAGATGTCGACGAGGACCGACGAGACGCCGATGCACCGGGCCGCTCGGGTGTCGGACTCGATGCGTGCGCTCGCCGAGCGTCGCCTCCGGCAGCGTGGTTGGCGCACGATGATCGTGCCCTACGCCGGCTACGGCGCGCCGGGCTGGGCCCGGGTGATCTGCCGGGTGCTGCTGCGCCCGGACGATCCGCGGCCGCCGAAGCCGCGCACCCGGCGCCGCAAGGTACGCGGCTGGCGCAGCTTCACGTCGATCCCGGCGCAGGGCGTACCGGTGACGATCGTGGCGGGGGAGCGGCGGGTCGAGGCGCTCACCGACCGCGGCGGGTTCGTCGACCTGAGGGTCGAGGCCGAGCTGACCCCCGGCTGGGACCAGGTGCTGCTGGAGAGCGAGGGCACCGCCGCGGTGTCCGCGCCGATCCGGGTCGTCGACCCGGACGTGCGGTTCGGCATCGTGTCCGACGTGGACGACACGGTGATGGTGACCGCGCTGCCCCGGCCGCTGCTCGCCGCCTGGAACACGTTCGTGCTGGACGAGCACGCCCGCGCCTCGGTGCCCGGGATGGCCGTGCTGTACGAGCGGCTCGCCACCGGCCATCCCGGCGCGCCGGTGTTCTACCTGTCCACCGGCGCCTGGAACGTGGCGCCGACCCTGTCCCGGTTCCTGTCCCGGCACCTGTTTCCGGCCGGGCCGCTGCTGCTGACCGACTGGGGCCCGACCACCGACTCGTGGTTTCGCAGCGGTCGCGAGCACAAGCGGGACACGCTGCGCCGGCTGACCACGGAGTTCCCGTCGATCCGCTGGCTGCTGATCGGTGACGACGGCCAGCACGACGAGCAGCTGTACGCGGAGTTCGCCGCCGAGTTCGGTGACCACGTCGCGGCGGTGGCGATCCGGCGGCTGTCGCCGACCCAGTCGCTGCTGGCCCGCGGCCTGCCCGCGCCGCACGGCGCGCCGCACGCCCGGGACCTGACCTGGCTGTCCGCCCCGGACGGCGCCGGCCTGTCCACCCTGCTGCGCGAGGCCGGCCTGCTCCCCGACTGACGGTCCGGCCCGCGTCTCGCGGGGCCGCGGCGGACCTGGCGACGCCACGGGTCGTCCGGCGCCGGTCGCCGGGCTCGCGCCGGTCAGTGCTGGCTCGCGCCGCGGGTGCCGGTCAGTGCCGGCGCGGGTTGGTACGGCGGGTCGCCGCCGCGGTGGTCGGGTCCGCCGGCCACGGGTGCCGGGGATAGCGGCCGCGCAGCTCGGCCCGTACCGCCGGATAGCCGGTGCGCCAGAACGACGCCAGGTCGCTCGTCACGGCGGCGGGGCGGCCGGCGGGTGACAGCAGGTGCAGCGTCAGCGGTACCCGACCGGCGGCGATGCGCGGGGTCTGCGCGGCACCGAACATCTCCTGTACCTTCACCGCGAGTACCGGTGCGGACGGGTCGGTGTAGTCGACCCGGACCGCCGAGCCGCTGGGCACCGTGACCCGCTCCGGCGCGAGCCGGTCCAGCTCGGCCGACTGCCGCCAGTCGAGCAGCCGGCGCAGCGCGGCACCGGCGTCGATCCGGGCCAGGTCGGCCCGGCGGCGGGCCCGGGCCAGTTCGGGGCCCAGCCAGGTGTCCGGGTCGGCGACCAGGCCGGCGTCCGAGACGTCCGGCCACGGCGCACCGAACACGGTGCGGCAGAATGCGATCCGGGCCCGCAGCGCGGTGCCGCCCGGGCCGAACCGGAGCAGCTGCGGCCCCTCGCTGCGCAGGCCGGTGCGCAGCGCGTCGTGCACGGCGGTGGCGTCCGGGTGCCGGATCGGCCGCACCGACAGCGGGATCGCGCCGAGCCGGTCGGTCCGCTCGGCCCGCACGTCCCCGTCGTACCACCCGATCCGCTGCTCGGTGTGCCGCAGCGCGGCGCCGAGCTCGGCCGCGGTGTCCGGCTCGATCGCCGCCGCCAGGCGGATCCGGGCGGCGGCCCGACCGACCGGGCGGTCCGCGACGGCGATCGCCAGCCATCCGGCGCCGTGCAACGCCGAGCCGGGCGACAGCTGCGCCTCGGTACCGCCGGCCATCAGGTAGCTGTCCGCCTCGCCGTCGCGCCGCCGGGCGATCCGTTCCGGGAACGCCAGTGCCGCAACGACGGCAGCCGCGGCCTCGGCGGGGACGCCGGCGTCCGGGTGGCTCGGCGCGGACCGCTGCAACCGGTGCGCCTCGGCCCGCCAGCCGGCCGCGCGCCGGTCCCGCTCGACCGCCCGGCGGGCGGCGGCCAGGTCGTCGGTACCGGCGGTGTCGGGCTCGGCGAGCAACGCGACCAGCTCCGCGGTACGCCGGCTGCCCAGCCGCGGCGCGCCGTCGAGCAGCGCCCGGGCCAGCCGCGGATGGGTACCGGCGGCGGCGAGGGCGCGGCCCCGGTCGGTCACCCGGCCCCGCCGGTCGACCGCACCGAGCGCGGTGAGCGTCTCGGTGGCCACCGCCATCGCACCGGCCGGCGGCGGTTCGGGCAGCGCCAGCCCGGTCCCGTCCGGCCGGCCCCAGCAGGCCAGGTCCAGCGCGAACGAGGTGAGGTCTGCGACGGCGATCTCCGGTTCCGGCCGGGCCGGCAGCCGCTCGTGCTGCGCCTGCGACCAGCACCGGTAGACGGTGCCGGGGCCCTGGCGGCCGGCCCGGCCGGCGCGCTGCTCGGCGGCGGCGCGCGACACCGGTACGGTCGCGAGCGAGCCGAGGCCGCGGGCCAGGTCGACCCGGGGCACCCGGGCCAGCCCGGCGTCGACCACCACCCGCACGCCGGGCACGGTCAGGCTGCTCTCCGCGACGGAGGTGGCCAGCACCACCTGGCGGCCAGATCCGCCGCGCAGCACCGCATCCTGCGCGGCCGCCGGCAGCCGTCCGTGCAGCTCGGCCACCTCGGCATCCACAGTGGACAGTGCGGAGTGGACGGTACGGATCTCTCCGGTGCCGGGCAGGAACACCAGCACGTCCCCGTCGGTCTCGGCGAGCGCCCGGCGCACCGTGGCCGCCACGTGGGCGAGCAGTGTCGGGTCGACCCGCAGCCCGAGCGGTGGCCGTACCGGCGCCGGCGGCGGGCACCACGCCGGCGTCACCGGATGCAGCGCGGCCGACGCGGTCACCACCGGCGCGGACAGCGCCGCCGTCAGCGCCGGTACGTCGGCGGTGGCCGAGGTGGCGAGCAGCCACAGGTCCTCGCGCAGCACGGCCCGCACGTCGCTGGTGAACGCCAGCGCCAGGTCCGAGTCGATCGCCCGCTCGTGGCACTCGTCCAGCACCACCGCGGCGACGCCGGGCAGCTCCTCGTCGGCCAGCAGGCGGCGTACCAGCAGGCCGGTGGTGACCACCTCGACCCTGGTCCGGGCCGAGACCCGGCGCTCGCCGCGCACCGCGTAGCCGACCCGCTCGCCGACCGGCTCGCCCAGCAGGTCGGCCATCCGCCGTGCCGCGGCGCGGGTGGCCACCCGGCGCGGTTCGGCCACCACGACCCGCCCGTCGACCGCGTCGGCCAGCGCCAGCGGCGCCAGCGTGGTCTTGCCGGTACCGGGCGGCGCCACCAGCACCGCGCTGCCGGCCGCGCGCAGCGTGCCGGTCAGCTCGCCCAGCACCGACCGGATCGGCAGGTCGGGCTCGGCGGGCAGCATCCGGCCAGTCTGCCGTACCGGTCGCCGGGCGGGCCCGGTCGGGGGACGGCGCGACGTTTGGTCCCGGCGCCGCCGGGAACCATCAGGGTATGGGGCGGCCACGGGGCGATCTGCCGTTCGGGCCGCCGGCACACAGTGCGTTGAACCTGCGCCTGGCGTTGGCGTTGTTCGGGTTCGTGGTCGCCGGCGGTGCGGCGGTCGCCGCCTTCCTGCTGGGCCGGGTCCTGCCGGGCGTGGTGCTCGCCGCGGTCGCGGCCGTCGCGCTGGCCAACGCCGGCTGGGTGCAGCACCGCCGCCGTCAGCGCAGCCGGGCCGAGCACGGCAAGCGCCACTCGCTCTTCGAGTAGTGGGGAAGGCGCGCCGGGAGTAGTGGGAAGGCGCGGCGGCGCCGGGTCAGGCGAGCGGGACGTGCGCGCCGAGCGCGTTCACCGCGGCGCCGATCCGGTCGTACTCGCGCTGGTAGACCGACCGCTGCGCGGCCGACGGCTGCCCGGCCAGCGCCGTGGACAGGGTGACCAGCCGGATCTTCGGCGCGATGTCCACCCAGGTCGGCACCGCGTCGACGTGGCTGACCCGCCAGCGCCCGCCGGCCGACTCGGTGAACGTCAACCGCGGCATCACGCCCTCCCGGCTCGCGGCGACCGGGTCCTCATGCCGGGCGATCTCGTTGCCCATCCCGTACACCACCCACTTGCCGCCGATGCGCTGGAACGGTTGCACCACATGGGCGTGGCAGCCGAGGATCGCGTCGACGTCCGGCGAGCCGAGCAGGGTGCGTGCCTGCGCGCGCTGCTCGTCGGTCGGCTGCTGCTGGTACTCGGTGCCCCAGTGCAGCGAGAGCAGCACGATGTCGGCGCCGGCGGCGCGGGCGGCGTGCGCGGCGGTCAGGATCCGGTGCACGTCGGTGACGTTCACCAGCCAGGACTCGCCCGCCGGCAGCGACAGCCCGCTGTTGAGCCCGAAGGTGTACGACAGGTCCGCGATGCGCACCCCGTGCACGTCGATCAGGTCGGTGCGGGCCGCCTCCCGGGCGCTGCGCGCGGTACCGGCGTGGTGCAGGTGCGCGGCGTCCAGCGCGTCCAGGGTGTCCCGCACCCCGGCGCTGCCCTGGTCGTACGAGTGGTTCGAGGCGGTGGAGCAGTCGTCGAACCCGGTGGCCCGCACCGCATCGAGCACCTGCGGCGGGGCGGCGAACCGGGGCCAGCCGCGCGGTGCGTCGCCGGGCCCGGCGAGCGGCGTCTCCAGGTGACAGACGGCGAGATCGGCGCCGGACACGGCCGGGCGTACCCCGGCGAAGATGTCACGGAAGTCCATTCGGCCGTGCCCGTCCGCGCGGGCCTGCTGCCACACCGGCGGGTGGACCAGCACGTCACCGGCGCCCAGCACGGTGACCCGGCGCGGGCCCGAGGGCGAGGGCTGCGCGGCGGAGCGGGCCGGTGAGGAGGCGGCGGGGGAGACCGTCCGCGGCCCGTCCGCCGCGCAACCCGCGGCGGCGATGAGTACCGCCGCCGCAGCAGCGACGATCGTGCAGCTGCGCTGCCAGGTCGGACGCACCCGGGTGGCCCCGGTCGGGACCGCACTCCGCAGGGCGACAGTTCCGGCGCGTCGCGACATCGGCCAACCGTACCGACAGCTTTGCCGCGCCGCGGCGATTCGGTGATTTTCCCCGCAGCCGGATCCTGGGAAGCGCGGCCACGCCGCGCGGCCCGCTGGGTAGGGTCGCCGCAGACATCGACGTCTGGAGGCAAACGGGGCGGGCACGTCGAGCGCCCCGACACCGACCGCAGGCAGTGGGCGGTCCGAGTGGAGCCGATCGCCGGTTCCCGTCCGGGCCGCCCGGGACTCGGCGTCGACGGGGGTCGCGGCACCTCCCGGTACGCCGGCGAAAGGCGCGACGAGATGACCGATCAAGCCAACATCGGAGTGACCGGACTGGCCGTGATGGGCCGCAACCTGGCCCGCAACCTGGCCCGGCACGGACACACGGTGGCCCTGCACAACCGGCACCAGCAACGCACCGACGACCTGGTCGCGCAGTTCGGCGACGAGGGAACGTTCGTCCCGACCGGCTCGGCGGCGGAGTTCGTCGCGGCGCTGGAACGGCCGCGCAAGCTGATCGTGATGGTCAAGGCGGGCGGGCCGACCGACGCGGTGATCGAGGAGTTCGCGCCGCTGCTGGAGGACGGCGACATGATCGTCGACGGCGGCAACGCGCACTTCGCCGACACCCGGCGCCGGGAGAAGGCGCTGCGCGAGCGCGGCCTGCACTTCGTCGGTACCGGGGTGTCCGGCGGCGAGGAGGGCGCGCTGCACGGCCCGAGCATCATGCCCGGCGGCTCGCGGGAGGCGTACGCGTCGCTCGGGCCGATCCTGACCGACATCGCCGCCGACGTGGACGGCACCCCGTGCTGCACGCACATCGGCCCGGACGGCGCCGGCCACTTCGTCAAGATGGTGCACAACGGCATCGAGTACGCCGACATGCAGCTGATCGCCGAGGCGTACGACCTGCTGCGGCACGCGCTGGGGCTCGAGCCGGCGCAGATCGCGGACATCTTCCGGGACTGGAACACCGGCCGGCTCGACTCGTACCTGATCGAGATCACCGCGCAGGTGCTCGGGCACGTCGACGCGGCGACCGGCAGGCCGTTCGTCGACGTGGTGGTCGACCAGGCGGAGCAGAAGGGTACCGGCCGGTGGACGGTGCAGACCGCGCTGGAGCTGGGGGTGCCCACCACCGGCATCGCCGAGGCGGTGTTCGCCCGGTCGCTGTCCGGCGGCGCGGCGCTGCGCGAGGCGGCCCGCGGGCTGCCCGGGCCGGCCCGGGCGCCGATCACCGGGGCCGCCGCCGAGACGCTCGCGGCCGACATCGAGCAGGCGCTGTACGCCTCCAAGGTGGTCGCCTACGCGCAGGGCTTCAACGAGATCCAGGCCGGCGCCGCGGAGTACGACTGGCCGATCGATCTCGGGGCGGTCGCGACGATCTGGCGCGGCGGCTGCATCATCCGGGCCGCCTTCCTGGACGACATCCGCGCCGCGTACGCGAACGACCCGGCGCTGCCGACGCTGCTCACCGACGGCGGCTTCGCCGAGGCGGTACGCGACGCGCAGGACTCGTGGCGGTCCGTGGTCGCCACCGCAGCCCGGCTCGGCATCCCGGCGCCCGGCTTCTCCTCCGCCCTGTCGTACTACGACGCGCTGCGGGCGCAGCGGCTGCCCGCCGCGCTGGTGCAGGGCCAGCGGGACTACTTTGGGGCGCATACCTACCAGCGGGTCGACCGCCCGGGCACCTTCCACACCGAGTGGGCCACCCGCGACGCAGCAGAACACGAGGTGTAGCAGTTGAGCTACGACGCAATCCAGGCGGAGACGGTCACCATCGGCGGGCACGACGGCGACCGGATCGAGGCGTACCAGGCGCGCCCGCTCGGCCCCGGTCCGTTCGGTGCCGTGGTGGTCATCCACCACCTGCCCGGGTACGACCGGGAGAGCAAGGAGACGGTGCTCCGCTTCGCCACCGAGGGCTACCTCGCCGTCTGCCCGAACCTGTACTCGCGGCAGGGCGCCGGGCTGTCCCCCGAGGAGGCCGCGAGGCTGGTCCGGGAACGTGACGGCGGCATCTCCGACGAGCAGCTGGTTGGCGACGTCGCCGGCGCCGCGGCGTACCTGCGGGAGCAGACCAGCAGCAACGGCAAGGTCGGCTGCATCGGCTTCTGCTCCGGCGGCCGGCAGGCGTTCCTGGCCGCGGCCAACGTCGACCTGGACGCCGCGGTGGACTGCTACGGCGCGTTCGTGGTCGGCAACCCACCGGAGGGGTTCCCGTTGCGCGCCACCGAGATCCTCGACCAGGCGCCGAACCTGCGCTGCCCGCTGCTCGGCCTGTTCGGCAACGAGGACCAGTTCCCGTCGCCGGACCACGTGGCGACCCTGGAGAAGGAGCTGACCAGGCTCGGCAAACCGCACGAGTTCCACTCGTACGACGGGGCCGGCCACGCGTTCTTCTCCGTCGACGGCCCCCGGTACCGGCCGGAGGCCGCGGTGGACGGCTGGTCGAGGATCCTCGACTTCTACGGTCGCCATCTGAGCTGACCTGCCCGGCGGGGTCACCGCGTGGTGGCCCCGCCGTACCGCGTCCGGTGGTGCGCCGCGCTCAGAGGCCGAACAGCGTGCGCACGATGTCGACGTAGAAGTTGCCCTCGATGTGCCGGAAGATCGCGAACGGCTCGCCCGGGCTGCCCACGAACGGCCGCAGCGTCCACGCCAGCTGGGTGCCGACGAACCCGAACACCACGATCCAGACGTACAGCAGCGCCATGCTCGCCTGCCGCTCCGGCGCCGGCGGTAGCGGCCGCATCGGGGCGGCCCCGTTGGTCGGTGCCGGGGCGTCGGCCGCCGGCAGCGCCGCGGGCTGCCCCTCGTGACCGGCGCCGACCATCGCCGGGACCGGTTGTGCCGCAACGGGTTGCGCGGCGGGCACGGATGGTGGAATCGCCGGCTGGTTCATCGACCGCATGCCGCCGACGAGGAACTTCAGCCCCACGAACGCGGTGAGCGTCATGATGGCCACGTTGAGCAGCTTGTAGAACGAGTAGTGCGGCGCGGTCACCAGGAAGAACAGGCTGATCGGTGCGAACGCCAGGCACAGCGTGGACATCACCGTCACCGCGACCGACACCAGCGCCACCGCCTGCCGGATCGACAGCCGGGCCCCGAACACCAGGTTGAACAGGTACAGCGTCGGCAGGCAAATCACCAGCGTGACGAGCAGCAGGATCGGCAGCTTCACCGCGGAGGCGACGGCCTGCAGCGCCCCGTTGGAGGCGCCGAGCACCGCGCCGTACAGGGCCAGGGAGATGGCCGCGGAAGCCAGCAGCTGTCCGGTCAGCGGGCCGAGGTCGCGGTCGTCCCGGATCTGTTCCCAGACCCCGGCCCGGTCTCGCAGGATGCGCTCGATCACGAGCAGGCTCTGTGCGGATGCCATGGCAGGCTCCTTGCTGCGACGACGTCGAAGTCGCTACACCCTAGAGGACACGAACAACGTCAGTCGGTCCGGTCCCGCTCGCCACGGGTCAATCGCCGCAGTTCGGTCGCGGCGAGCCCGGCCCGGTCCAGCTCGTCGGACAGCGCCGCGAGCGACGCCCGCGGGCCGGACGGTGCGGGCCCGGCGGGCACCAGCCGCTCCAGCCGGCGTACCTCGTCGGCGAGGGCGGCGTGCCGGTCCGGGTCGGCGCGGCAGTCGGCGGCGGTGTGTGCCACCGCCCACTCGATCCGGCGCAGCGACTGCTCGTCGAGCGGGTCCGAACCGCCGCGGAGCGCGTCGATCGCCCGCTGCGCGGCGAGCAGCAGCGCCGCGGCCGGCGGGTCGGCGGCGGCCAGCGCGGCGAGCCGGCGACGGCCGAACAGCACGCCGGCGGACTCGGCCGCCCGTTCGCGCCGAAGGCTGACCGCGCCGCGCACCGCGACCAGCGCGGCGACCAGGGCGACGAGCAGCCCGCCGTCGCCGGCCACCGCGCCGAACAGCGGCGACGCGCCGCTCGGCCGGGCACCGGACAGCAGGATGGCGAGCCCGCCGACCCCGAACAGCACCGCGACGACCGTGGTCAGCAACACGGTGGCCGGCTCGGTAGCGCCGGCGAGCAGCCGGCGCCGCACCTGGTCGGGCACCTGGGGTGCGCACACCGGTCGTGGCCGCCCGGTCACGACCGCCGCTCCGGGTCGAGCCGGGGCGGCGCCTGGTCCCGCTGTCTCATGTGCCCTGTCGTACCACAGGGTCCCGCGTCCGGCGGACCGGCGGCCGTCGCGACCCGGGTGGCAGAATTTTGCGACTCAGGAAAAGTTGCGCGACACGCAAACTCCTGTATGGTGGGTACATGGCAGCCGACCCGAGCGGCCTGCGGGCCCGCAAGAAGGAGCAGACGCGCATCGCGCTGAGCTGGGCCACCATCCGGCTCGCCGTCGAGCGCGGTCTCGCCAACGTCCGGGTGGAGGACATCGCCGCCGAGGTCGGCGTGTCCCCGCGCACCTTCAACAACTACTTCGCCAGCAAGGGCGAGGCGATCGCCGACCGGGAACTGCAACGCTTCCGGCAGTTCGCCGCGGCGCTGCGCGAGCGCCCCGCCGACGAGCCGCTGTGGCCGGCGATCACCGCCGCGGTGCTCGACCGGTACGCGCTGACCGGGGAGACCGACGGCGGCAGTGTCGAGGAGGTCGACGAGACCGCTCGGCGGCGCTGGGTGGAGGGGGTGCGACTGATGATCGCCGAGCCAGCCGTGCAGCGTGATCTGGCCGCCGCGTACGCCGCCGCCGAAGAGCAGCTCGCCGTGGCCGTCGCCGCCCGCACCGGTACCGACGTCGACCGCGACATGTTCCCGCGGCTGGTCGCCGGCGCCGTCGGGGTCGCCCTCGGTACTGCCCGACAGCAGTGGATGCGCGACCAGTCGGTGCCGATCGCCGACCTGATCGTCGATGCGCTGGCGCAGGTCGCCGGCGGCCTCCCCACCCCCTGACCGACCCGACCAAGCCACGAACCCGAGCGCGCCACCAACCCGAGCGCGCCATCAACCCGAGCACGCCACCGACCCGAGCACGCCACCGACCCGAGCGGGCCGCCGGCTCCGCTGACCCGAGACCGAAGCGGCGACGGGGCCGCATCGCCCGTGCCGCACCACATCCCTGCCGCTCGCGACCCGCCGCGGTCGCGCGCTCGACCCTGCCCGGAGGCACTCATGTCCGAAGACGTCGTCATCGCCGGCGCCGGCCCCACCGGCCTGCTGCTCGCGATCGAACTGAGCCTGGCCGGCATCCGGCCGCTGGTACTGGAGGCGCTACCGGAACGGTTGCCGCACAACCGGGCCAACGGCCTGGTCGGCCAGGTGGTCCGGATGCTGGACCGGCGCGGCCTGTACGAGCGGGTCGCCGGCACGCCGGGTCCGCCGGCGCAGACCCCGCGGTACATGTTCGGCGGGCTGCCGCTGGATCTCGCCGACATGCCCGACCACCCGCTGTACCTGCTGCCGGTACCGCAGCGGGAGCTGGAGGACGCGCTGGAGTCTCGGGTCCGCGAGCTCGGGGTCCAGATCCGGTTCGGGCACCGGCTGACCGGCCTGAACCAGACCGACGACGCGGTGACCGTGCGGGTCGCCGGCCCGGACGGCGAGTACGAGCTGGCGACGGCGTACCTGGTCGGCGCGGACGGCGGCCACAGCGTCACCCGCAAGCTCGCCGGCATCGGCTTCCCCGGGGTGTCCCGGGACGACACCGTCTCCCGGGTGGCGCACGTACACATCCCCGACGACCTGCGCGATCCGGCCACCGGTGGGCTGCGGGTACCCGGCCACGGCACGATCCCGCCGTTCCTGTACCACCGCACCGAGCACGGCCTGTTCGTGTACGCGCCGTTCCCGGGCCGGGCGACCGCGCTGACCACGATGGAGTGGAACGACCTCGACACCGCCGGCGAGTTCGACCTCGCGGAGCTGCACGCGAGCGTACGGCGGGTGCTCGGCGTCGACGTGGGCTTCACCGCGCCGCCCGGCCCGGGCCCGCACCTGCTGCGCCGGCTGGTCGGCGGCAGCACCCGCATCGCCGCGGCGTACCGGTCCGGCCGGGTGCTGCTGGTCGGCGACGCCGCGCACGTGCACGCCGCGGTGGGCGGCCCGGGGCTCAACCTCGGCCTGCAGGACGCGGTCAACCTGGGCTGGAAGCTCGCCGCGGCGCTGCGTGGCCGCGACGACCTGCTGGCCAGCTACCAGGCGGAACGGCGGCCGGTGGGGGAGCGGGTGGTGACGCACACCCAGGCGCAGTCGGCGCTGATCGCGTCCGGGCCGCAGACCACCGCGCTGCGGTCGGTACTGACCGAGCTGCTCGCCGACCGCCCGGCCCGGCGGCGGCTGGCGGAGCTGCTCGCCGGCGCCGACGTGCGGTACCCGGCCGGGCCCCAGGAGCATCCGCTGGTCGGCCGGTGGGCGCCGGATCTGCTGCTGCACACCGCATCCGGCCCGGTGCGGCTGGCCGAGCTGACCGCCACCGGACGGCCGCTGCTGCTCGACCTGACCACCCGGCACGACCTCGCCGCCGACCTCGCTGGTGGCGTTGTAGCGGGCCCGGGCGGTGACGTCACCGCCGGGCTCGGCAGCGGGCTCGGGGCGGACGCCGGTCGGATCGAGGTGGTCACCGCCGAGCCGGTCGACGGGGCGCCGGCGGCGATGCTGCTGCGGCCGGACTGCTACCTGGCGTGGGCGAGCGACTCAGCGGACCCGGACCCGGCGGAGCGGGCCGCACTGCGTGCCGCGGCCGGGCGCTGGTTCGCTGCGCGGCGGCTGGTCGAGCCGGTCGCGTGACTCCTCCTGCCGGTCCGCCCACCGGGACAGCTGGTCGACCTGGTCGGACAGCGCGGTGCGGTGGGCGGCGTCACCGCCGCAGTCCAGCGCGGCCCGGCTCACCGCCCACTCGGCCCGGCGCAGCGCGGGTTCGTCGTCGCGGGCCGAGGCGGCCCGGATCCGGTCGATGTCGCGCTGTGCGAGCGCGAGCAGCGCCGCCGCCTGCGGATCGCGCACCGCGAGGTCGGCCAGCAGGTGCCGGCTGAGGAACACCCCGGTGCGCTGCGCCCAGCGCCGGCGCAGCGCACAGAACACCCCGTGCACGACGGTCAGGCCGGCGGCACCCGCGACCAGCAGGCCGCCGCCGCCGACCAGCTCGTCGAACGTGTGCGGGGCGCCCTCCGGCCGACCGCTGGAGGCGAGCACGGCCACCGCGCCGGCGCCGAACAGGGCGGTCAGCACCGCGGCGAGCAACGCCATCGAGGAGTCGGCACCGTCGAGCAGCCGCCGGCGCATCGGTTCGGAGACCTGGGGCGCGCACACCGGGCGCAGCTGATCGACCATGCGCCTGTCGTATCACAACCCGACGCCGACGGGCACTCCGGAGGCCCGTGACACGTCGATCATTTCGGTACGCAAACCGGGCGGCCGTGCCCGTGCCCGCTCCGCGGCCCGCTGGTCGACGGATGCGCGCGGCGGCCGAGGGCGCCGGCCGTCGGTCACGGGCACGACCCGGCCGGGTCCCTCGGCCGATCTCCCGGCGCGCGGCGGCCGCCGTCAGGGTGTCGTGTCTACTGTGGACATCCAGGACTCGACGTCGGCGGCGGTGCGGGGCAGCGCGTGCGACAGCAGCTGGTAGCCGTCCGCGGTGATCAGCACGTTCTCCTCGATCCGGTAGCCGAGACCGCGGAAGGAGGCCGGCACCAGCTCGTCGTCCGGCTGGAAGTACAGCCCGGGTTCGACGGTGAGCACGTGGCCGGGCGCGAGCGTGCCGTCCAGGTACTCGGTGGCCCGGGACGCCGCGCAGTCGTGCACGTCGAGGCCGAGCATGTGGCCGGACCCGCACAGCGTCCAGCGCCGGTAGATCGTCGAGGCCG
Organism: Actinocatenispora comari; assembly: GCF_017312725.1. Taxonomy (GTDB): domain Bacteria; phylum Actinomycetota; class Actinomycetes; order Mycobacteriales; family Micromonosporaceae; genus Actinocatenispora; species Actinocatenispora comari. The sequence continues at coordinate 47,427 of NZ_BOPO01000111.1, forward strand.
GGTCCAGCGCCTCCTCCGCCGAGCAGGGCAGCAGGCCGAGGTCGGCCAGGCCGTACGCGGTGACCCGCATCGCGGCGCGATGGAAGTTGCGGTACGACGCGCCCGGCTTCAACTCCGCCAGCGCGGCGTCGTTCGCGGCCCGGTTCAGCTCGTACAGGTCGCGCTGGATCGGGCTGAAGTGGCCGGAGATCGGCAGCACCCGGGTGATGTCCGCGGTGTAGAGCGAGCGGGTCTCCACCCCGGCGTCGAGCAGCAGCAGGTCGCCGTCGCGGACCGGTCCGTCGTTGTCGATCCAGTGCAGCGTGGTGGCGTGCGGGCCGGCGGCGACGATCGAGTGGTACCCGACGTCGTTGCCCTCGGTACGGGCGCGCCGCCAGAACGTGCCCTCCAGGTACCGCTCGGAGGTGGCCTTCGCGGCGTCCAGCGCGCGGACCACGTCGGCGAAGCCGCGGGCGGTGCTGTCGCAGGCCAGCTGCAGCTGCTCGATCTCGTACGCGTCCTTGACCAGGCGCAGTTCGGCCAGCACCGCGGCGAGCTCCTCCTCGGCGTACCCGTCGTCGCGCGCCGGCACCAGCGCGTCCACCCCGGCGTCGACCCCGCGCAGTACCCGGGTGGGCAGGTCGGCGCGCAGCGCGGCCTCCAGCTCGGCCACGTCGCGGGTGGCGACGCCCAGTTCGGCGGCCGACTCGGCGAGCGACGGCCGGCGGCCGACCCACAGCTCGCCGGCCCGGCTGCGATAGAACTCGCCGTTGTCCCGGCGCGAGCGCGGCGGCGCGAACAGCGTGTCGCCGTCCGGCTCGACCACCAGCACCGAGTCGGCGTGCTGGTCGCCGGACAGCCACACGTAGTTCGAGTGCGGCCGGAAGCGGTAGTCCTGGTCGGCCGAGCGGGTCTGCAGCCGGCCGGCCGGTACCACGATCCGCTCGCCGGGGAACGCCGCCCGCAGCCGGTCGCGGCGCTTGGCGGCGAACCCGGCGACCGGCAGCTGCGCCAGCTCGCGGCGCTCGGTGTCCGCCCAGCCGGTACTCATGAACGCGTCCAGTGCCTCGGTCGGCGGCCAGTCGTGGCTGCCGGTGGCGAACTGCTCGCGGGCCATCACACCTCCAGCGTTCCGTATGCCGAACGACCCAACGCTAGGCACCGGATCCGCCGAGGTCAATGCGCCCGCCCCGGGTACCGTGTACTGCTGGGCATTTGTCCGGCAGCGCCGGGAGCCCGGTGGCGGACGTCACCGGGCCGGGCCGTTCGCTTCACGGAACGACTGCGCGGCTCAGCCGTCGCCGAGGAACTGGTCCAGTTCGGCGTCGAGCAGGGTGCCGGCGTCGATGCCCACCGCGGCGAGCACCCCCTCCAGCTCCATCCCGACGATCCCGTGCAGCCGCACCCAGAGCCGGATCGCGGCGGCGGCGACGGTCGGCTCGACCGCGGTGTCCCGGTCACGGGCCCAGTCGGCGACCTCGCCGCGCAGCCGGGGCGGGGTCGGCGGCAGTGGCCGCTCCAGCGCCGCGACCAGCTCCAGCAGTACCCGCATGGCGCGCTGCGACGCGCTCACCACGGCGGGGGCGGCGAGGTGCCCGTCCCCGTACGGGTCGGCCAGCATCACCCGGTAGAGCGCCGGGTCGCCGAGCGCCCAGTCCCGGTACGCGCCGGCCACCGCCCGCAGCCGCCCCGCCGGACGGCGCCGCCTCGCCGCCTCGGCCGCCCCGGTGACCGCCGCGGCCAGTTCCTCGAAGCCCACCGTCGCGAGCGCGGTCACCAGCGCGGCCCGGGAGTCGAAGTACCGGTAGATCGCCGGGCCGGACATGCCCATGGCGCGGGCGATGCCGTTCAACGACAGCCCCGGTACGCCCTGCTCGGCGAGCTGGCCGCGGGCCCGCGCCACGATCTCCGCCCGGGTCGCCGCGCGCTGCCGCTCCCGCCGGCCCGGCGGCGTCCGTACGCCCGTCGACGCGCCACCCCCGTCCGGCGTGGCGGTGTCGGCCGCGGGTGGCGTGGCTGGTGCGGACGGTGCCGGCCGGGCGCGGTCGGTCGGCCGGCTCATGCGCGGAAGGCGTCGGCGTAGGCGCGGGCGAACTCGTCCACGCCGCGCGCCGGGTGCCCGGTCAGGTCCGGCACCGCGGTGGAGACGGCGGCCGCCTCGCCCCGCCGGTAGTGCGCGTAGTCCTCCAGCAGGCCGTCGACCTGCCAGTCCGGCAGCACGCCGCGCAGCTGGGCGGCGAACTGGTCGGGCGACACGTCGGCGAAGTGCACCGGCCGGCCGGTCGCGGCCGAGATCGCCTCGGCGAGCCTGGTGTGCGTGATCGCCGCCGGCCCGGTGAGGTCGTAGCTGCGGCCCAGGTGCCCGTCGGAGGTCAGCACGGCGGCCGCCGCGTCGCCGATGTCGCGCACGTCGACGGCGCTGACCGCGGCGTCGCCGATCGGTGCGCCGAACCCGCCGGTCGCCCGGATCAGGTCGGCGAACGCGAGGGTGCCCTGCAGGAACAGGTTGGGCCGCAGGACGGTGTGCGCCGGGCCGTGCTCCGCCGCGTACCGCTCGACCTCGGCGTGCCAGCGCAGGAACCGGACCGGCGAGTCCTCGGCGGCGGCGAGCTGGGAGAGGATCACGACCTGGTCGACGCCCGCCGCCCGGGCCGCGTCGAGGAACCGGAGCTGCCGCCGGGCCGCCTGCTCCGAGGACGGCGTGACCAGGTACGCCGCGTCGACGTCGGCGAGCGCCGCGGCCAGCGCGGCGGGATCGTCGAAGTCGGCGACCGCGGTCTCGTCCGCGCCGGTCACCGCCGGCTCGGCCGGCTGGCGCACCATCGCCCGCGCCGTCACGTTCCTGCCCGCCAGGGCCTGCAGCACCGCGCCGCCGGTCGCGCCGGTCGCCCCGGTCACCAGGATCCGTCGCATGATCCCCCGCCTCCTCAGTTATAGCCTCTAACAAAAGTTAGAGTAGCTCACTGGCCGGCGACGGCAACGTGATCGTCCCCACCGGCCGGCCGCGACGTCCAGCCCAGCGTCAGGGCCGGCAGCCGCTCCATGTTGTCGTCGTCGCGGCCGATCTCGACGAACCCGTGGTTGGCGTAGAACGCGCGCGCCTCGACGTTGGCCTCGAACACGTGCAGCGTCAGTCGCTCCGGGCTGTACTCGCGCACCGCCGCGAGCAACAGCGAGCCGATGCCGCGCCGGCGTTGCTCCGGAAGCAGGTACAGCGCGTCGAGCAGGGTGCCGTCCAGCGCCGCGTAGCCGACCACGGTGCCGTCCGCCTCGGCCACCAGCACCCGGCTGCCCGGCAGCACCACCTCCCGTACCCACCGGGTCACCTCGTCGTGGCCGCGCCGCTGCGGCGGCAGGTACGGCATGGTCCCGGCCCGGGAACGCTGGTGCACCGCGGCGATCGCCGCCGCGTCGTCGGTCGTCGCCGGTCTGATCGTGATCGGAGTCCGCATCCGCCGACCGTACGGTCCGCCGGCCGGCGCCGCGCCCGGTTTCACCGGTGCCCGCGCGGCGCCTGGTGCCGTTCCGTCCGGACCCGCACGGAGCGCGGCCCGGCTTCCGTTCGTCCGGGCCCGCACGGAACGCGGCCGGCTTCTCGTTCGTTCGGGCCGAGGGGGAGCGCGGCGCGGGATGGTGCGGTCGGCCTACCGGTCGTCCGGGAGCAGCGCGGGGCGGATCGCGGCGCCGCCGTCGACCACCAGCGTCTGGCCGGTCAGCCAGCTCGACGCCGCCCCGGCGAGGAAGACCGCGGTGGCGGCGATGTCGTCCGGTTCGCCGATCCGGCCGAGCGGGAGGGCCGCGTTCAGCGCCGGTTCGCGGCCCTCCCACAGGGCCCGGGCGAGCCGGGTCCGGACGATGCCGGGCGCGATCGCGTTGACCCGCACCCCCGGCGCGAGTTCCGCGGCGAACTGCCTGGTCAGGTGGATGACGGCGGCCTTCGTCGCGTTGTAGTAGCCGATGCCGGGTTCGGTCAGCAGACCGCCCACCGAGGCCAGGTTGACGATGGCGCCGCCGCGCTCGCGCATCGACGCGCGCCACACCGCCTGCGTCCACAACACCACCGACAGCTGGTTGACCTGCACCGTCTTCTCCGCGCGGGCCACGTCCAGCTCGACCATCGGCCCGTAGTACGGGTTCGTCCCGGCGTTGTTGACCAGCACGTCGACGCCGCCGAACGCCTCGACCGCGGCGGCCACGCAGGCCGCCGCGGCGTCCGGGTCGCCGACGTGCGCGGCGTGCGTGCGGATCTCGACCCCGGGGTACGCGGCGCGCAACCGCGCGGCGACTTCGTCCAGCGCCTGCTGCCGGCGGGAGGACAGCACCACGTGGCAGCCCTCGGCGGCCAGTGCCGCCGCGATCGCCGCGCCGATCCCGCGCGACGCGCCGGTCACCAGGGCGGCGCGCCCGGCCAGTCCGGTGTCCATTCGTACCCCTTTCGCGGCACCGGGCCGGCCGGTGTGCAGGTTCCGGGCCGGTGTCCGATGCGCGGCGTTGACGTGGTTCGCCGATGGGCTTACCTTACCGACCAGTAGCGTGCCGTTCAGCCGACACGAAAAGAGGTCCACTGTGGACAGGTTCACCGGGCGGGTCGCCGTGGTCACCGGCGCGGCGCAGGGCATCGGCGCGGCCACCGCACGCCGGTTGGCCGCCGAGGGCGCGACCGTGGCGGTACTGGACCTCGATCTCGACCGCACCGCCGACACCGTCGCGACGATCCGTGCCGTCGGTGGCGCCGCCGACGGGTACGCCGTGGACGTCGCCGACGCGGACTCGGTGACCGCGGCGATCGATGCCGTCGCCGGGGCGTACGGGCGGATCGACGTGCTGGTCAACGATGCCGGCGTGACCCGCGACAACCTGGTGCACAAGCTCGCCGAGGACGACTGGGACACGGTGCTCGACGTCAACCTCAAGGGCGCGTACCTGGTCAGCCGGGCGGTGCAGCGGCAGATGGTGCCGGCCGGGTACGGGCGGATCGTGTCGCTGTCGTCCACCTCGGCGCTGGGCAACCGGGGCCAGGCCAACTACGCCGCGGCGAAGGCCGGCATCCAGGGGTTGACCGCGACGCTCGCGATCGAGCTCGGCCGGTACGGGATCACCGCGAACGCGGTGGCGCCCGGCTACGTGGCGACCGCGATGACCGCGGCGACCGCGCAGCGGCTCGGCATGGACCCGGCCGAGCACCAGCGGCTCGCCGCCGAGCAGATCCCGGTGCGCCGGGTCGGCCGGCCGGACGACATCGCCGCCGCGATCGCGTTCCTGGCCTCCGAGGAGGCCGGCTACGTCAGCGGCCAGACCCTGTACGTGAACGGGGGGCTGCGCTGATGGAGTTCGGCCTGACCGACGAGCAACGCGCGATCCGGGACACGGTGCGCGACTTCGTCCGCAAGGAGTTGACCCCACGCGAGCCCGCGGTACTGGCCCGCGACCGCCGGGGCGAGCCCGGGCTGACGCGCGACGAGCTGACCGCCTTGCAGGCCAAGGCGCGCGGCTTCGGCTTCTGGGGCCTGTCCACCCCGGAGGAGTACGGCGGGATGGACCTGGACGCGGTCACCCAGGCGCTGATCCACACCGAGCTGGGCCGCACGTACGTGCCGTTCACCTTCGGCGGCGAGGCCGACAACATCCTGTACGAGGCGAACGACGCGCAGCGCGCCGAATACCTGCTGCCCACCATCGAGGGCGACCGGATCTCCTGCTTCGCGATCACCGAACCGGGCGCCGGCTCGGACGCGGCGAACATCCGGCTCGCCGCCCGGCGCGACGGCGACGACTGGCTGCTGTCCGGCGAGAAGACGTTCATCACGGGCGGCAACGACGCCGACTTCGCCATCGTCATCGCGCTCACCGACCCGGCGGCCGGCGCCCGCGGCGGCTCGACCGCGTTCCTGGTGGACCGGTCGATGGGCTGGAGGTCGTCGCCGATCGTCACGATGGGGCCGGCCGAACCGGCGTCGCTGTTCTTCGACCAGGTCCGGGTGCCGTCCTCGCACGTCCTCGGCGAGGTGGGGCAGGGCTGGCAGCTCGCGATGCGCTGGATCGGCCGCGGCCGGTACCTGATCCCGGCGCGGGCGGTCGGGATCGCCGAGCGGGCGCTGTCGATGGCCGTCGAGTACGCGAACACCCGGGAGACGTTCGGCGCACCGATCGCCGCCAACCAGGCGATCCAGTGGATGATCGCGGACAGCGAGCTGGAGCTGGAAGCCGCCCGGCTGCTGGTGCTGCGGGCGGCCTGGCTGGTCGACAGCGGCGCCGACGCCCGGCACGCGGCCTCGATGGCGAAGCTGTCCGGCGCCACCATGGTCAACCGGGTGATCGACCGGGTGTTGCAGGTGCACGGCGGCATGGGCTACACCCGCGAGCTGCCGATCGAGCGCTGGTACCGGGAGGTGCGGCTGTTTCGCATCTTCGAGGGCACCGACGAGATGCAGCGGCTGATCCTCGCCCGCGACCTGCTGCGCGGTTACACGAAGGTGGGGCTGGGATGAGGACGTTCGACAGCGCCGCCGAGCTGCTCGCCGCGGCCGGGACCGACCTCGGTACCAGCGGGTGGCGGCCGGTCAACCAGGGCCGCATCGACGCGTTCGCCGACGCCACCGGCGACCGGCAGTGGATCCACGTCGACGCCGAACGGGCCGCGGCCGGGCCCTTCGGTACCACCGTGGCGCACGGCTTCCTGACCCTGTCGTTGCTGCCGATGCTGCTGCGCGAGGTGGTCGAGGTGCGGGCCGCGCACGCACTCAACTACGGCCTGGACCGGGTCCGCTTCCCGGCGCCGCTGCCGGCCGGCTCCCGGGTACGGGCGAGCGCCACCCTGCTGTCCGCCGTCGCGGTCGGCCCCGTCGAGGCCGGCGTGCAGACCACGGTGCGGGCCACGGTGCAGGCCGACGGCGCGGCCAAGCCGTGCTGCGTCGCCGACCTCGTCACCCGCTACCTCTTCTAGGGCGAGCCGTCCGCCCGCCCCGGCGCTCGCCCGGGAGCCGACTGCCCGCCCCGGCGCTCGCCCGGGAGCCGACCGCCCCGCCGCTCGCGGCGACCGGCCCCGGGCCCGCCGCCGGTGGCGTCAGGCGGCGGCGGGGCCGCCGTCGACCGGCAGTACCGCGCCGGTCAGGTACGGGTTGGTCAGCAGCGCCAGGATCGCCTGCGCGACCTCGTCGGCGGTACCGACCCGGCCGATCGTCGCGGCCTTGCCGTACTGGGTGAACACCGCCTCGCGCGCCTCGGCCGGGAACCCGGACCACCAGGCGGTGTCCACGACCCCGGGGGAGACCGCGTTGACCCGCACCGGGGCCAGTTCGGCGGCGAGGCTGGCCACCGCGGCCTCCACCGCGCCGTTGATCATCGCCAGGCCGACCGCGCCGGGCGCCGCGTTGCGGGCGCTGGCCGCGCCGACCAGGGTGATCGAGCCGCCGGGCCGCAGCGCCGGCAGCGCCGCCTGGATCGCGCCGAGGAAGCCGATCACCTTGGTGTCCAGCCCGCGCCGGACCGAGGCGAGGTCGAGCCCGGCGACCGGGCCGATGCCGGCGGCGTCGCCGGCCGCGAGCACCAGGTGGTCCAGCCGCTCCGGTACGGCGGCGGTGATCGCGTCGTGGTCGCCCAGCTCGGCGACGCGCCAGGCGATCCGGTCCCCGGCGGCGCGCAGCCGGGCCTCGTCGCGACCGGTCACGGTGACCTCGGCACCGGCCGCGCGCGCGGCGCGTGCGGTGGCCAGCCCGATGCCGGAGCTGCCGCCGACGACGAGGACGGCACTGCCTTCGAGCACTTCATTCTGAGACGTCATGTCTCGAAATATATCCGAGGCAAGCCGTCTCGTAAACTGACCGGATGGACGAGGCGAGCGCGAAGCGGGGCCGGCCGCGGGACGAGCGGGCCCGGCAGGCCATCCTGCGGGCGACCCGGGACCTGCTGCTGGCGGACGGGTACGGTGCGCTGACCGTCGAGGGCATCGCCCGGCGCGCCGGTGTCGGCCGGCAGACCGTGTACCGCTGGTGGCCGACCAAGGCCGACGTCGCGCTGGAGGCGATGAACGCCCAGGCGGAGCTGGAGATCGCGGCGACCGAGCTGGCCGGCTTCCTGCGCGAGACGTTCACCGTCGCACCCCGGTACGTGCCGGCGCTGTCCGGGCTGATGGCGTACGCCCAGCTCGACCCGGCGTTCGCGGCGCGGTTCCAGGCCGAGTTCCTGGACCGCCGGCGCGCGGCACTGATCGCGCTGGTCGGCGCCGAGCTGCCGGCGCTCGACCCGGAGTACGCCGCCGATCTGGTCTTCGGCACCCTCTGGTACCTGGTGCTGACCCGCCCGGAGCGTCTCGACGCCGAGTGCGCCGACCGGCTGTACGAGACGCTGCACGCGCTGCGATGCTGACGCGCCGGTGCTAGGGCGGGGTGTGATGCACACTGCGTTAGGTTGACCGACGGCGAAAGACGTCGTTAGGTTCGCTGCGTGGACGGTCACCTGCATCTCGGCTACGAGCTGGCGCTGCTCGCCAATCACGGGCACGCCGTCGCCGACGTGCACTGTCGCTGACCGATCCCCGGTCGGGCGTTCGAGCCCGCCGACCCCACCCAGCCGGTGACCGTCCGTGTCGGACGACGCCGTTGCGTCCTGCCCCTTTTCTTGCGCATTTCCGCTGGCTAGTGTTCATTTGCGGTCATACCGCCGACCGGCCGCGGTGCGTTTTCGGCTGCCGGTACCCCTCCGGCGTCTCAAGGAGCCCTCGTGAACCGCACACCCGTCCTGTCGATCGCCGCCGGCGCGCTGCTCGCCGGCACGCTCGCCGCCTGCGGCAACACCGGTGGTGGGTCGTCCACCACCGCGTTCGATCCGAAGACCTGCCGGGGCGGCACGCTGGAGGTGCTGAACCAGCAGGACATCACCCACCTGGACCCGGCCCGGATCTACACCTCCGGCGGCGGCAACATCCCCTCGCTGCTGTTCCGCACGCTGACCACCCGCAACCGGGCGGCCGGGGCGGACGGCGCCAAGGTGGTGCCCGACCTCGCCACCGACACCGGTACGCCGAGCGACGGCGCGAAGACCTGGACCTACCACCTGCGGTCCGGGCTGAAGTACGCCGACGGCAGCGCGATCGAAAGCGGCGACATCAAGTACGGCATCGAGCGCTCGTTCTCGCCGGACCTGCCGGGCGGCGCCGCCTACCTGCGTGACTGGCTGGTCGGCGCGAAGAACTACGCCGGCCCGTACAAGGATCCCAAGGGGCTGAGCGCGATCGAGACGCCCGACCCGAAGACGATCGTGTTCCACCTCAACAGCCCGCACGGCGACTTCCCGTACCTGGCGACCGCGACCCAGTTCGCGCCGGTGCCGAAGGCCAAGGACGACGGGGTCAACTACGAGAAGCACCCGGTCTCCAGCGGCCCGTACCGGATCTCCACGTACCAGAAGAACAAGAAGCTGGTGCTGACCCGCAACAAGCACTGGTCGCGCAGCATCGATCCGGAGCGGCTGGCCTGCCCGGACACCATCGACATCACCTCCGGGCTGAACCCGGACGTGATCAACCAGCGGCTCGCGGCGAGTTCCGGCAACGACGCGAACGCGGTCACCACCGACACCGATCTCGGCCCGGCGCAGCTCTCCCAGCTGCAGAGCAACCCGGACCTGGCCAAGCGCGTCGCGAAGGGCAACTTCCCGTACACGTACTACCTGACGTACGACACGACGAAGGCGCCGTTCGACAAGCTGAAGGTGCGGGAGGCATTCAGCTACGCGGTGAACCGCAACTCGGTGATCAACGCGATCGGCGGCAGCTCGCTCGGGTACCCGGCCACCACGTTCCTGCCGGCGCAGAAGTCGATGGGCTACCAGCCGTACGACTACTTCCCGGCCGGCAAGAGCGGCAACCCGGCGAAGGCCAAGCAGCTGCTGGCGCAGGCCGGCTACCCGCACGGCCTGACGGTCACGCTGGCGCACAACAACACCGCCGACGACCCGAGCGGCCCCGAGGTGGCCACCGCGGTCCAGGACGCGTTGAAGTCCGCCGGCATCACGGTCAAGCTGCAGACCGTCGACTCCAACTCGTACTACGACACGCTGAACAACCCGAAGACGCAGCCGCAGCTGGCGGTCGCCGGCTGGGGTGCCGACTGGCCGAGCGGCGGGCCGTTCCTGATCCCGCTGTTCGACGGCCGGCAGATCATCGGCTCCGGCGGCAACTTCAACACTGCGATGGTCGACGACCCGGCGGTGAACAAGCAGATCGACAAGATCAACGCGATCACCGACCCGGAGCAGGCCGCGAAGGCGTGGGGGGAACTCGACGCCTCGATGGGCAAGCAGGCCTGGTACGTGCCGCTCTACCATGGCAAGGACCTGGCGCTGTACGGCAAGAACGTCAAGAACGCCTTCGTCTCCGACTGGACCGGCGTCTACGACCTCTCGCAGCTCTCGGTCAAGTGAGTACGGTCCAGTGAGTACCGACGCACTGGCCGACCAGGTCGCAGCGCCGGCGCCCGAGGGGGGCGCCGGCGCCCGGTCGGTGTGGCGCGCGCTGCGCCGCGAGCCGGCCGCGCTGGCCGGCCTGGTCGTGGTCCTGCTGCTGGTCCTGGTGGCGCTCGCGGCGCCGCTGCTGACCGCGCTGGAGGGCCAGGACTACACCAGCTACCACGACGGGCTGCTCGACTCGGCCCGCGGCGGGGTACCGGCCGGTGACCTGGGCGGCATCTCCGCGCACCACTGGCTCGGGGTGGAGCCCAAGACCGGCCGCGACCTGTTCGCCCGGGTCGTGTACGGCGCCCGGGTCTCGCTCGCGGTCGCCCTGTCGGCGACGATCCTGCAACTGCTGATCGGGCTGACGATCGGGCTCGCCGCCGGACTGGGCGGGCGCATCGCCGACGCGGTGCTGTCCCGGGTGACCGACCTGGTACTGGCGTTCCCGGCGCTGATCTTCTCGATCGCGCTGCTGGGGATCGTGCCGCAGTCGTTCCCCCGGCCGGTACTGCTGGTGCTGGTGCTGGCGCTGTTCGGGTGGGCCGGCACGGCGCGCATCGCCCGCGGGCAGGCGCTGACGCTCCGGACCCGCGACTACGTGGCCGCGGCCCGGCTCGCCGGCGGCCGTGGTGCCCGGCTGGCCCGCCGGGAGATCCTGCCCGGCCTCGCCGCGCCGGTCATCACGTACGCGGCGCTGATGGTGCCGGGCAACATCGTCGCCGAGGCCGGGCTGTCCTTCCTCGGGGTCGGCATCAACCCGCCGACCCCGTCCTGGGGGCAGATGCTGTCGTCGGCGACCACCTGGTTCGGCGGCGACCCGATGTACGTGGCGATCCCCGGCGTGCTGCTGTTCGCCACCGTGCTGTCGTTCACGCTGTTCGGCGACGGGCTGCGCAACGCGCTGGACCCGCGCAGCACGTCGCTGTCGAAGAGGGCGGAGTGACCGTGGCCGCATACCGGAGCGCCTCCGCCAGCCCCGAGAGGACGGCGTGACATGGCCGCATACCTGATCCGGCGCGTGCTCGGTGCGCTGGTGGTGCTGCTGGTGCTGTCCGCCGCCGTGTACGTCATCTTCTACGCGCTGCCCGGCAACCCGGCGCAGCTGGTCTGCGGCCCGAAGACCTGCCAGGCCGACCAGCTGCACCGGATCGAGACCGAGCTCGGCCTCGACCAGCCGATCTACCTGCAGTACTGGCACTTCCTCGTCGGCATCTTCGCCGGCCGGACGTTCTCCGGCGGGCCCGAGGCGATCCACTGCGCGGCGCCGTGCCTGGGCTACTCGTACCAGACCGGCGAGCCGGTGACCTCGCTGCTGCTCGACCGGCTGCCGGTGTCGGCGTCGCTGGTCGTCGGCGGCTTCGTCATCTGGGTACTGGTCGGAGTCGGGCTCGGCGTGGTCTCCGCGCTGCGCCGTGGCCGGGCCCTGGACCGCGTGGTCACGACCGCGACGCTCGCCGGCAACTCGGTACCGGTGTTCCTGGTCGGGTTGCTGCTGCTGCTCGTGTTCTGCGTGTACCTGCGCGCCCTGCCCTTCCCCGGCTACCAGCCGCTGACCGGCAACCCGGCGCTGTGGGCGCAGAACCTGATCCTGCCGTGGGTGTCGCTGTCGGTGGTGTCGGCCGCCGTCTACACCCGGCTCACCCGCACCTCGATGCTGGAGACGCTGGCGGAGGACCACATCCGCACCTTCCGGGCGTACGGGCTGAGCGAGTCGCGGGTGATCCGCCGGCACGCCCTGCGCGGCGCGCTGACCCCGCTGATCACGATCGGCACCATCGACCTGGCCACCTCGCTGACCGGGGCGACGCTGACCGAGAGCCTGTTCGGCCTGCCCGGCCTCGGGCAGCTGCTGGTCACCTCGGTCCGCAACATCGACCTGCCGGTGGTGGTCGGCGTGACGATCCTGGCCGGCGCGGTCATCGTGGTCGCCAACATGGTCGCCGACATCCTGTACTCGGTGGCCGACCGAAGGGTGGCGCTGGCATGACCGACCAGCTTTCGCCGGAGCCGTCCGGGGCCACCACCCGGCTGCCGGCCCCGCGCTCCGGCGACCCGGCCGCCGCGCCGATCGTCGCCGTGGACGGGTTGACGGTGACGTTCCCCGGCGGTACCCGGGCGGTCGACGGGGTGTCGTTCGAGCTGGCACCGGGCGCCTCGCTGGGCATCGTGGGGGAGTCCGGGTCGGGCAAGAGCGCGACCGCGCTGGCGCTGCTCGGCCTGCACCACGGCACCGGCGCGCGGCTCACCGGCCGGGTCGAGGTCGCCGGTACCGTCGTGGACGACAGCGACCCGCAGCGGCTGCGGCGGTTGCGCGGCGCGACCGCGGCGATGGTGTTCCAGGACCCGATGTCGGCGCTGGACCCGTACTTCAGCGTCGGCAGCCAGATCGCCGAGGTGTACCGGCTGCACACCGGCGCGTCCCGGCGCGAGGCGTGGACGCGGGCGGTGGAGGTGCTCGACCACGTCGGGATCCCGCACGCCGCCCGGCGCGCGTCCGAGCCGCCGCACCAGTTCTCCGGCGGCCAGCGGCAGCGGGCGCTGATCGCGATGGCGCTGGCGCTGCGGCCGAAGGTACTGATCGCCGACGAGCCGACGACCGCGCTGGACGTGACCGTCCAGGCGCAGATCCTCGACCTGCTGCACGGCCTGCGCGCCGAGACCGGGATGGCGCTGCTGCTGGTCACCCACGACCTCGGGGTGATCGCCGGCACCGTCGACGAGGTACTGGTGATGCAGCGCGGCCGGATCGTCGAGCGCGGCGGCGTGCGCCGGGTGCTGTCCGCGCCCGAGCACGACTACACCCGCGCGCTGCTGTCCGCGGTACCGCGAGTGGACGCGCCGCGCCGGCGCGCGCTGGTCGACGGCGCCCGCGGCGGGGCCGGTGCCCGCAGCGAGGCCACTGTGGACGGTGTCCGCGGAGGGGGCACTGTGGACGGTGTCCGCGGAGAGGGCACTGTGGACGGTGTGGACCGGGGCGAGCCGCTGGTGCGGCTGGTGGACGTGCGGCAGGATTTCCCGGTCGGTCGCGGCCTGCTGCCCGGCCGGCACCGTACCGTGGCCGCGGTCGACGGGGTGAGCCTGGACGTACGACGCGGCGAGGTGCTCGGCGTGGTCGGCGAGTCCGGTTCGGGCAAGACGACGCTGGCCCGGATGATGGTGCGGCTGCTGCGGCCCACCGGCGGCCGGGTCGAGTTCGACGGTACCGAGATCGGTGCCCTGCCCGAACGGCGACTCGCGCCGTACCGGCGGGACCTGCAGATGGTGTTCCAGGACCCGATCTCGGCGCTCAACCCGCGGCGCAGCGTGGGGGAGAGCATCGCCGATCCGTTGCGTACCGCGGGGGTCCGCGACGACGCCCGGATCCGGGCGACGGTGCGGGAGTGGCTGGGGCGGGTCGGGCTGGATCCGGATCGCTACGACGCCTACCCGCACGAGTTCTCCGGCGGGCAACGCCAGCGCATCGGCATCGCCCGCGCGCTGGTCCGCTCGCCCCGGCTGGTGGTCTGCGACGAACCGGTGTCGGCGCTGGACGTCTCCACCCAGGCGCAGATCATCGACCTGCTCGCACAGCTGCGGACCGAACTCGACCTGACCGTGGTGTTCGTGGCGCACGACCTCGCGGTGGTACGCCAGGTGTCCGACCGGGTCGCGGTGATGCACGGCGGGAAGCTGGTCGAGCTGGCGGACGCGGACACCGTCTACACCGACCCGCAGCACGACTACACCAGATCGCTGCTCGCCGCGGTGCCGGTGCTGGACCCGGACCTGGCCGCGCGACGCCGGGCCGAGCGCGTCGCGGTCGCCGGCTGATGCCCGCCCCCGCGCCGGCCTCGCCCGGTCCTGCGCCGGCTGCCCACGGCCCCGCGCCGGCTGCCCACGGTCCCGCGCCGGCCGCCGACGGCCCCGCGCCGGCCTCTCCCGGCCCGGCACAGGTCGTGACCGGTCCGGCGGTCGATCCGGAGCCGGTGCCGCTCGGACCGGGCACGGTGACGCTGTCCGACCGCCGTACCCAGCGGTCCTGGCAGGTGCCGCTGCGCCGGTACCGGCTCGATCCGGTACCGGTGACCCAGCGGCGGTACGCGGCGGTCACCGGGGCCGCGCCGAGTGCGGTGGACGATCCGGACCGGCCGGTCGACGGCGTCTCCTGGTGGGACGCGGTGCGGTTCTGCAACGCGTACTCGCAGCGTGCCGGGCTCGCGCCAGTGTACCGGATCGACGGCGACGCGGTGGCCGCCGACACTGCCGCCGACGGGTACCGGCTGCCGACGGAGGCGGAGTGGGAGTACGCCTGCCGGGCCGGCAGCACCGGCCCGCGCTACGGCGAGCTGGACGAGATCGCCTGGTACCGCGGCAACTCCGGCGGGCACAGCCACCCGGTCGGCACCCGCGCGGCGAACGCGTGGGGGCTCTCGGACCTGCTCGGCAACGTGTGGGAATGGTGCTTCGACCACTACGACCCGCAGGTGTACGGCAGCTACCGGGTGCTGCGCGGGGGCGGCTGGGCGGACGAGCACTGGAGCTGTCGAGCCTCGGTACGCCGGCGCAGCCACCCCACCTTCCGTATCGATGACGTCGGGTTCCGGCTGGCCCGCTCGATCCCGTCCTGACCGACCCTTCCGCGGCATCCGGCCGTGCCGCGGCATCCGGCCCGTTCCGTGGCTGCGGTGCGGTCAGTCGGCCGCCGGATCGGCCAGATAGCCCCAGTCGCGGGCGATCCGGCGCAGCCCGCGCGGTACCTCGGCGAGCGCGGGCAGCGGCCGGGCCGGCTGCGGCCGGCCGGAGCGGATGTTGGCCGACCAGTCGCCGAGCCCGCGGCGGTACCGGCCGTGCCCGTGGCTGCCGTAGTCGACCATGCCGGGCTCCCAGTCCAGCTCGAGGTACCCGCACAGCCGACGCGTCTCCGCCTCGGGCTCGGCGACCAGACGCTCGTACCGCACGTCGATGCCGGGCAGCGTGCCCCGGGCTCGTTGCACCTCGGTACAGAACCGGCGCAGGTAGTCGACGGTGTCGCCGACCCCGTGGGCCGGCCGGGCGGCCCGCCACGACTGGTAGATCGAGCCCGGATGGCGCAGCAGGAACACGAACCGGGCGTCCGGCCAGATCTGCGCCAGCCGGTCGGCGAGGAACACGTGGTTGGGGGTCTTCTCGACCAGGATGGGCTTTCCGCTGCGGCCCAACACCTCGGCCAGCAGCCGGTCCCACAGCATCGCGGTCAGCTCGTCCTCGTCGATGCCGAACTCGGCCAGCGCGGTCTGCGCGAACCAGCTCGTCGCCTGCGCGGCGAGATCGCCCAGGTGCAGCTCGTGCGGCGCGTACAGCGCCGAGTGACTGCCCAGCATGCTGCGCAGCAGCGTCGATCCGCTGCGCACCGAGGACAGGATGAACACCGGCGCGTGCAGCTCGCGCCGGGCCGGTACGAGGCCGCGTACCGGCCTGGCCCGGGTGACGGGGTTCTCGCGTACCAGTCGCAGCCCGGTGGTGCGCGACAGCGCCCGGTTGAGCGACCTCTTCACGTCAGGCACGCCGGCGACGCTAACCACCGATGCTGTCCGCCCCGCCCGCACTTCCTGTGCCGCACCTGGGAACCGCGCACCCACCGCCGTGCCCGTCTCAGGGGCGTGCGGTCGGCGCTGCCGTTTCGGCCAGGAAGTCGCGGATCAGCGCCGTGGTCCGGGCGGGCAGCTCGTACAACAGGGCATGACTGGCGGGCAGCGACACGGTGCGTACCAGCGGGTTGGTCACCTCAGCGAGGCGTGCGGCGACGTGCCGGCGGTACGCCTCGGTGAGCGCGCCGAACTCCCGCTGTTCGGGCAGGTCGCGCTCGGCCGACACCACCAGCGTCGGGCGCACCGCCCGCCGGTACAGCGGGTACGGGTCGATCGCGCGCAACGCGGCCCGGAGGTCACGCAGCGCGCCGGCGCCCGGCCGGGCGAACGTCTCGCCGGCGCGCGTCACCAGGCCCGCCCGTACCGCCGTCTCGGCGGCGTCGGCGGGCAGCCCGGCCGCCTCGGCGGTGGCGCGCCGGGCGGCCACCATCGCCTGCACCGCGGGCGCCGGCAGCGGCCCGGCGAGCATCGCCTCCATCGCGTCGAACCGCGCCGCCAGGGCGCTCAGCAGGTCGTCGGCGGTGCCGGCGGCCAGGCCCGGACACTGTGCGGCCGAGTGCACCGACGGGTGGCCGTCCAGGTTGACCACGGCCGGGCAGTCCGGCCGCCGGTCCGCCCAGAGCAGCGCGAGCAGCCCACCCAGCGACATCCCCACCACGGCCGGTGTGGCCGCGTCGAGCGCGGCGACGGTGGCGTCCAGCGCGTCGCACGCCTGCGTCCAGTCCCACGTCTCGCCGGCAGCGGTGCCGTGCCCGGGCAGGTCCACCGCGACGACCCGGTGCCGCTCGCGCAGCACCGGAACCAGCGGGTACCAGTCGTGCCGGGTGCCGCCCGCGCCGTGCAGCAGCAGTACCGGCGGCCCGTCGCCGCCGTGGTCCTTGAACGGCAACGCGGGTCCGTGCCCGGCCGGCGGGTCGTGCGGCTCGGGATCCGCGTGCGTCGGGTCGTCCGGCGGCGAGGGGTTCATCGCGGTGCCTCCAGGGTGGACAGTCGGGATCGGACCGAGGAGACGCGGACCCCGCCGTCGGGGTGCCGGTCGAGCTTGCCGCGCTGGATCAGGTCGTGCACCGCCTGCCGGGTGACGCCGAGCATCGCGCCGGCCACCGCGTACGACACGTGGTGGGCGCCGGGGTGCCCGACCCGCCGAGCGACGACCCGGCCGAGCGGCGTGGCCCACCACGACGCCGGCGGATCGAACGCGGTGTCACCCGGGTACAGCGTGGCGACCAGCCGGGCCGCGGTGAACCGGGCCTGCCGGGCGTCCGGGCCGAGCAGCTGCGCGGTCCAGGCCGCGGTCCGCTCGCGCACCCGGGCACGCAGCGTGTCGACGGCGCGGTCGCCGTCGAGCAGGATCTCCAGCGGGTCCAGCAGCCGGCGCTCGACCAGCTCGGTCAGCTGCCGCCGCAGGTCGTCGGGATCGGGAAGTCCGGACACGGTCTCGCCTCCTTGACGCACAGTGTCAAGGGACTTGACGTCAGTTGTCAAGGCGCGGCGAACGGAACTGCGGCGGCGCCGGGCCGGCACCGCCGCAGCGCAGGACAGCGGTCAGGAACGGGTGGCGACGGCGGTGTCGATGCTGGCCAGTACCGCCGGGTCGGTCGGGACGGTGGTCGGGCGGTGCCGGGCGACCACCGAGCCGTCCGCGCCGAGCACGAACTTCTCGAAGTTCCACTGCACGTCGCCGGCGCTGCCGTCGGCGTCGGCCGCCTCGGTCAGCACGGCGTAGATCGGGTGCCGGCCGGCCCCGTTCACCTCGACCTTCTCGGTCAGCGGGAAGCTCACCCCGTACGTGGTGGAGCAGAAGGTGCGGATCTCCTCGGCGCTGCCCGGCTCCTGCTCACCGAACTGGTTGCACGGCACGCCGACCACGGTCAGGCCGCGGTCGGCGTACTCGCCGGCCAGCTTCTCCAGCGCGGTGTACTGCGGGGTCAGGCCGCACTTCGAGGCGACGTTGACGACCAGCAGCGCGTTGCCCGCGGCAAGCTCGCGCAGCGAACTCGCCGCGCCCTCCAGCGTGCCGATCGGCAGATCCAGTACGGACACCGTTTCCTCCTTGGTTTCGGAACCGCGTTCGGCGGCCCGTTCGGCGGCCTCGTCGGCCTCGCGCTCGGCGCGCTTGGCGATGCGCCACGCCTCGTCGTCCATCCCGCGCCGCCAGTAGCCGGAGATCGACACCTGCTCGCGCTCCAGCCCGAGCTCGCCGAACAGGTACCCGCGCAGGGTACGGACGTCGCCGGCCTCACCGTGCACGAACGCGTGCCCGCGGCCGGCCGGTACCGGCAGCGCCCGGACCGCCTCGGGCAGGCTCGGGCCGGCGCCGCGGTGCAGGTAGCGCACCGTGGTGCGCTCCCCGTGGCTCAGCGGTACCTCCTCGGCGGGCCCGTCGACCTCGATGAACGCCCAGGCCGGGGTGGTGGCGGGGATGCGCTCCAGGGCGGCGGCGATGGCCGGCAGCGCGGACTCGTCGCCGGCCAGCAGGTGCCAGTCCGCGGCCGGGTCCGGCGCGTACGCACCACCGGGGCCGGCGAGCAGCACCTCGTCACCGGGTTTGAGGCCGGCGGCCCACGGGCCGGCCAGCCCCTGCTCGCCGTGGTACACGAAGTCCAGGACCAGCCCGTCGGCGTCGAGGCCGCGCACGGTGTAGGTGCGCAGCACCGGCCACTGCTCCCGGGGCAGCTGCTCGCGCGCCGTGCCGAGGTCGAACGGTTCCGGGTACTCCACCCCGGGCTGGCGGAACACCACCTTGACGTACTGGTCGGTGAACTCGTTGGGCCGGAATGCCGCGAGGCCGGGGCCACCGGCCGTCACCCGCACCAGGTGCGGCGTGAGCCACTCGGTGCGGACGACGTTCAGGCTGGTCAGCTGTCCGCGCCGGGATCGGTCGGGCATCGACGGGTACCTCCACGAAGATCGAGTGAGGCAACCCTAACCCACTGCGTGCTCCGCATCGACTCTGACCGATCGGCCGATCTTGTCTGTTGCGTCATGTGCCCTAGCCTCGACCCATGATCGATCTGGAGGCCGAGATCCAGCGATTTGTCCGGGTCCAGTACCAGGGGGTGTTCGACCGGGTGCACGACAGCCATGCACGCCGGCCGGTCCCCGCGGTACGGCAGGCGATCCTGGACGAACTTCGCCAGGCCGGCACCACCCCCCGCAAGGACCTGGTCGACGGCGCCGCCGAGGCGATCTCCGCCGGCAACCCCTACACGCTTCCGTAACCCACGACGCCGGAGCGGCGACGCACCCTCGCCCGCGACCCGGCGCACCGAGTTCGACCGCTCACCCCCGCGTCGCCACCGGGCCCGGGGGCGACCTCGCGTGCCCACGGTGTGTCGGTGGGCCGGGCCGGCCGCCGGTGCGATGCTGACGCGATGGGGGAGTACCTCGACGACGACGAGCTGATCGCGGTGGCCGGGCGGCTGCTCGCGATCGAGTCGACGGCCGCGCACCCGGACGCCCTGCACGCCGCCCTCGATCAGGTACTGGACCTGCTCGGTCCCGGCTGCACGGTGGAACGGTTCGTCTCCGGCGGCCGGCCGAGCGCGCTGGTCTACCGGCCGGAGCCGCGCCGACCGCGGTTCCGGGTGCTGCTCAACGCGCACCTGGACGTGGTGCCCGGCACCCCGGACCAGTTCGTCCCCCGCCGCACCGGCGACCGGCTCTACGCGCGGGGCGCCCAGGACATGAAGGTCACCGCGCTGGCACTGGCGCTGGCGTTCCGGGAGCTGGCCGACGTGGTGCGCTACCCGCTCGGCCTGCAACTGGTCACCGACGAAGAGCTCGGCGGGTACCACGGCACCGCGTACCAGGTGGCGCAGGGGGTGCGGGCCGACTTCGCGGTGGTCGGCGAGTACAGCGGGCTGGAGCTGGTGACCGAGTCCAAGGGCATCGTGGACGTGACGCTGACCGCCGTCGGCCGGGCGGCCCACGGCGCCTACCCGTGGCTCGGCGACAACGCGGTGCTGCAGCTGGTGCGGGCGATCGAGCGGCTGCTCGCCGCGTACCCGCCGCCGACCGAGCCGGTGTGGCGCAGCACGGTGAACGTCGCCGCGATCGAGACCGGCGACACCGCGATCAACCAGGTACCGGCGCGGGCGAGCGCCCGGCTGGACATCCGGTACCCGCCGGAGGACGCCCGGTTCGCCGGGCGCACGCCGGACCAGGTGGTGGCGGCGCTGAGCGAGCTGGCCGGCCCGGAGGTGGCCGTGCGGCTGGACCGGTTCGATCCGCCGCACCGGGCCGACGAGGGGCTGGCCGAGGTGCGGGCACTGCGCGACGCGGTACGGGCGGAGGGCTGTCCCGGCGGCTTCCTGCGCAAGCACGGCGCGGCCGACTCCCGGCACCTGGCCGCGGTCGGCATCCCGGCGGTCGCGTTCGGCATCGGCGGCGACGGCCAGCACGGCCCCGCCGAGTACGCCGACCTCGCCACGCTGCGCCCGTACCGCCGGGCGCTGCGCCGCTTCCTGCTCGCCCTCGCCCCCTGAGCCCGGCCCTTCGCGGCGAGCGGCCCGACGCCTACTCCGCGGGCGCCGCCTACTCCGCGGGCGCCGCCGGCTCCTGGGGCGCCGCCGGCTCCTGGGGCGCCGCCGGCTCCTCGGGCGGCAGCGGGCGGTCGGCGTAGGCCAGCAGCAGGGTGCCGTCGGTGCCGTGCCGGCGGCCCTGGAAGTCCAGGCCGACCCGCTCGGCCACCCGGATCGACGCCGGGTTCGTCTCGTCGATCCAGGCGATCACCGGTACCGACGGATCGACGGCGCCGGCCGCCGCGATGCCGGCCCTGGCGACCTCCTGCGCATACCCGTGTCCACGCTGGCTGGTGGCGAACCGGTACGCGAGGTTCCAGGTGCCGTCCGGGAGCCGGCGCACGCCGCCGAGCCCGATGAGCGTCTCGTCGCCGGGCCGGCGCACCGCCCAGTAGCTCAGCCCGTCCGTGGCCCAGCCGCGCAGGACCAGGTCGAGGAACGCGCGGGTGGTGCCGATCTCGGTGTGCCGGCCGGCGGGGAAGTGGTGCCAGCCGTCCGGGTCCGAGTGCAGCCGGTGCAGTGCGTCGAGGTCGGGGTCGCCGACGGCGCGCAGCTCCAGCCGGTCGGTGCGCAGCGGGGTGAAGGTGGCCACGCCGGTCAAGCTACCGGGCCGCACCCGGCTCGACGACCGACTTCGGTCAGAATAGTTGACACTGACTAGTCGATCAGTAATAGTTGGAGTTGACTAACGCAGTGGAGGACGACGATGGCGACGAAACGCAAGGTCGGCAACCTGCTCGGCCTGGCCGTGCTGTGCTACCTGCTCCAGCGCCCGATGCACCCGTACGAGCTGAGCCGCACCCTGCGCGACAACGACGACGTGCGCAGCATCAAGTTCACCCACGGCTCGCTGTACATGGTGGTCGGCCAGCTGGAGCGGGCCGGCTTCGTCGCCGCGCTCCAGACCAGCCGGGACGGCGCCCGGCCGGAACGCACCGTGTACGCGCTGACCGACGCCGGCCGGGCCGAGCTCGGCGACTGGCTGCGCGACCTGGTCGGCGACCCGAAACACGAGTACCCGCAGTTCGTCGCCGCGCTGTCGCTGGTCGCCGCGCTGCCGCCGGACGAGGTGCGCACGCTGCTGGCGCAGCGGCTGACCCGGCTCGCCGAGCAGCGCGCCGAGATCCTCGGCATCCTCGACGCGGCCACTGCCCAGGGGGTCCCGGGCCTGTTCCTGATCGAGGAGGAGTACCGGCTCGCGCTGCTCGACGCCGAGGTGTCGTTCGTCGAGTCGTTCCGCGACCGCATCACCGATCCGCACAACGACTGGAGTGCGCTGTGGGCCGACTTCCACGCGAGCCGGCAGCCACCCGGGGGAGGACAGTCATGACCGAGATCTCCACCGCCCTCGTCATCGGCGGCGGCATCGCCGGGCCGGTGACCGCGCTGGCCCTGCAACGCGCCGGCATCACCGCCACCGTGTACGAGGCGTACGACTCGACGGCCGACGGGATCGGCGCCATGCTGAGCATCGCGCCCAACGGCCGAGCCGCGCTGGACGTGCTCGACGCGGCGCACGTGCTCGACGACATCGGCAGCCCGATGACCGCGATGCTGCTGCGCAGCTGGACCGGCAAGGTGCTGGCCGAGATCGGTACCCCACCCGGGCTGCCCGACCAGCAGCTCGTGCAGCGCGCCGACCTCTACCGCGCGCTGTACGACGAGGCCGCCGCGCGCGGCATCGCCGTGGTGCACGGCAAGCGGCTGGTCTCCCTGGCGGACGACGGGGCCGCGGTCACCGCCCGGTTCGCCGACGGTACCGAGGCGAGCGCCGACATCCTGGTCGGCGCGGACGGCATCCGGTCGACCACCCGTACCCTGATCGACCCCGCCGCGCCGGCCCCCCGGTACGGTGGGCTGCTGAACTTCGGCGCGCTGGTGCCCGATGCCGGCGAGTCCACCCGCGGCGCGATGCACATGGTGTTCGGCAAGCGCGCCTTCTGCGGCTACCTGGTGTACGACAACGGGCTCGGCGGCTGGTTCGTCAACCTGCCGCGCACCGAGTCGATGTCGCTCGCCGAGCAGCGCGCGGTGTCCAACGAGGAGTGGCTGGCGCGGTTGCGGTCCGCGTTCGACGGCGACCGCACCCTCGCGCCGCACCTGATCGGCCGCACCGACCCGGCCGACCTGCTCGTGGTCGGCCCGGTCGAGGACCTGCCGACGGTACCGACCTGGCACCGCGGCCGGGTGGTGCTCGTCGGCGACGCCGCGCACGCCACCTCGCCGTCGTCCGGCCAGGGCGCGTCGCTCGCGATGGAGTCCGCCGTGCAACTGGCCCGCTGCCTGCGCGACCTGCCGCCGCAGCGCGCGTTCGCCGCGTACGAGCGGCTGCGCCGGGCGCGGGTGGAACGCATCATCGCCGCCGGCGCCCGGACCAACAGCAACAAGGCCGCCGGGCCGGTCGCCCGGGTGATCCGCGACCTGGTGATGCCGGTCGCGATGCGCTCGCTCGCCAAACCGGAGAAGATGGCCTGGCAGTTCGCCTACCAGATCGACTGGAACGCCACCGCCGCCTGACGACCGGGCCGGGGGCCGGGTCGCCGCGCGCTACTGTCCACTGTGGACAGCAGCCTGCCGTGCCGTTACGCCGGCGGGGCGAGCAGGGTGTCGGACTGGCCCGAGCGGCGGAGCGCCGCGGCGACGGTACCGTCGGCCTTGACCGCCTCGACGGTCGAGCGCAGGAACTCGACCGTCCCCGGCTTCCGGTCCCGGGTGGTGCCGACCGCCTGCCGGATCTGCATGAACCGCTCGTCGATCAGCCGCAGCCCCGGATCGGCGTCGACGGTGGCGGTCAGCGGCTGCCGGATGCCGGCCACCGCCTCGACGCCGCCGGCACGGAACACCTCGATCGACTCGGCGCCGCGCACCAGCGTGGCGTGCCGCAGCGTGCGGGTCAGGTACAGGTCGTAGGCGGAGCCCTGCTTGACCGCGATCCGCACCCCGGGCGCGTCGACGTCGGCGACGGTGCGCAGCGGCGAGCCCTGCGGTACCGCGAACACGCCCTCGATCACCACGTACGGCGCGGTGAACGCGACCTCGGCCTCCCGCGCGGGCTCGATGGCGAGGAAGCAGATGTCCGCGTCCCCGGACGCCATCGCCTGGTACGACCGGCGCGCCGCGTCGAAGCAGACGAACTCCACCGGCACGCCGAGCCGGCTGGCGACCGCCCGCGCGATCTCCACCGTGACCCCGGCCGGTGCGTGGGCGAAACCCTGCGCCAGCACCGGATTGCCCAGGTTGATCGCGGCCCGCAGCACCCCGGTCGGCGCCAGGTCGGCGAGCACGTCGGCATCGGCATCCACCATGCGCCGACCCTATCCGTACCCCCGCCGCTGGTACGCCGCCGGGACCGGCCGAGCACCGCACGACGATCGTTCCCCGCGGATACCCGCACCGGCCGGTGGTACCCGAGTCGACACCGGTGGGGTGACAGGCGCCTCGACGTACCACCCACCCGGTCCCGCGCGCCACGCCCGGCTGCTCGGTGTCGAGGCGGCTCGGTGGGACTGGACGGGGCCGGGGACAGGCGGCAGCATGGCAGGCGATGAGTGGTGCCGTGGGGCGGATGTTCGGGTCGTTGACCGGGCTGTCGGTGGGGGACGCGCTCGGGGCGCAGTTCTTCGTCCCGGGGCCGGACCGTTTCGCGGTGTCTCGTGGTGAGACGCCGCCGGCGCCGTGGCCGTGGACAGACGACACCGAGATGGCCTGCGTGCTGGTCCACGAGGTGCTCCACGGGGACGGCATCGACCAGGACCGGCTGGCGCGCGCCTTCGCCGAGCGGTGCGACCCGTACCGGGGCTACGGCCCGGGTGCGACGCGGCTGCTGCACCGCATCCGGGACGGGGTGCCGTGGCCGGTGGCCGCCGGCGAGGCGTTCGGGGGCGTCGGCTCCTGCGGGAACGGCGCCGCGATGCGGGTGGCCCCGCTGGGCGCCTGGCACGCCGGTGATCCGGCCGCCGCCGCGCGGGCGGGGCTGCGCCAGGCCGAGGTGACGCATCAGCACGTGGACGGGGTGGCCGGTGCGGTCGCCGTCGCGGCCGCCGCCGCGGTGGCCGCCGGTGCGGCCGGCGGCGTCCGGCCGGCGCCCGGTGCGTTGCTGGCGACCGCCGCCGATCTGCTGGTGCCGTGCGCCACCGCCCGGGCGTTGCACCGCGCCGGCGCGCTGCTCGACGCCAGCCCGGAAGAGGCCGCGTACGAGCTGGGTACCGGTTCGCAGTCGACCTCGCAGGACACCGTCGCGTTCGCGCTCTGGGTGGCCGACCGGTACCTGACCGATTATCCCGCCGCCGTCGCCACCTGTGTCGCGGCCGGCGGCGACATGGACACCACCGCCGCGATCGCCGGCGGTGTGGTGGCGGCGTACGGCGAGGTGCCGACCGCGTGGCGGGACCATCGCGAACCGCTGCCGGACTGGCTGCCGGCGCCCACCGGCCCGCTCCGCTGACGGTGCGGCACCGCTGCCGTGGCCGCCGCGGGTTCCCGCCGACTCGGTCCGCACACCGGCCGCACCGTTGGCGGTGCGTCATCCGTCGGCCGCGTGCCGCGCCGACCCGGCCGGCACGCCGCGGCGCCGTGGGCGGTCACCGGGCGGAGTCAGCGGGAGCGGCGCAGGGACGCGACGGCGGCGTCGAGGGCGTACGGGCCGGGTCCGGTGACGGCGATCGCGAGGAACGCTCAGCAGAACAGCACCGCCGGTTCGCCGCCGTTCTGGATCGGCAGCAACGCGTGCGGCTGGTGCACGGTGAAGTAGGCGAACGCCATGCTGCCGGAGCAGATCAGCGCGCAGGCACGGGTACCGAGCCCGAGCAGGACCAGGCTGCCGCCGACCAGTTCGATGACCGCCGCGTACCAGCCGGGCCAGGTGCCGGCGGGCCCGGCGGCGTGCTCGGTCGCGGCCGGCCAACCGAACAACGCCGCGGCGCCGTGCACGGCGAACAGCAGCCCCACCACGATCCGGAACAGGCCCAGCGGTACCGCGCGTCGCGGTCGGTCGCGGTGGTGGGCGGGTGCCGGCGCGGGCCGCTCGACGGCGGCCGCGGTCGCCTCGACGCGGCGGTCGGTGTTGGGGTGCGACATGGGATCGACCTTCCGCCGAGGACAACGGGGGACGTCGGCCGGCGGTCGCGGCGCGACGTTGCCCAACTATAAAGGTTGTTAACTGTAAAAGTCCGACGCATTGCTGCCATCTGGCGCGCACCTGCCACCCGGCCGTCCGGCGCCGGCCGGGGGAGCGGCAACCGTCCGGTGTGGACGGTCGCCGCTCCCGTCGGTAGCGCGACCGGATCGGCGCCGCCCGTTCCGCCGCATCGCCCCGATGCCACACGGTTCCGCCGCACCGTGCCGGCGCCAGCTGGGTCCGCCGCACCGTGCCGATGCCACACGGATCCGATGCATCGTGCCAGCTGGGTCCGCCGCATCGTGCCGGCGCCGAACGGGGGCCCGGTGGCACCGGCGCGAGCGGCGACGTGGCGGCCGGCCGGCAGCGCAACCGGATAGGCTCCGAGCCATGGCGACGGATGCGGTCCCGCGGCCCGGTGCGGGTCGATCGCTGGCGAGATCCTGCTGGCGCACCCGTACGACCAGGGACCTCGCTGTCGCCCTCGCGCTCGCGGCGCTGGCCTTCGTTCCCGCGTTGGGCCTGCTCGGCGGGCAGCTGGGTGATCTGCCGCCCCGGCCGTGGACCGCGGCCACCGTCCCGTTGCTGCTGGCGCAGACGGTGCCGCTCGCGCTGCGCACCAGGTACCCCGCGCTGTGCCTGGCGGTCGTCGGGGTCGCGTTCGCGGTGTACCAGTCGCTGGCGTACCTGCCGACGCTCGGCAGCGTCGGGCTCTACCTCGCGTTGTACTCGGTCGGCGCGCACCAGGTCCGGTTCCGCCGGGTGCTGCCGGTGCTCGCCGGTGCCGGGTACGCGGCGTTCGCGGTCGGCCTGCACCTGCTCGGATCGCCGGACCGGCTGCTGGACTACCTGCTGATCGCGCTGATGCTGGCCGCGTGCTGGCTGCTGGGCTGTGGGGCCCGGGTGTACCGGGTCGGCGCGGCCGAGCGGCGTCGGCTGGTGGCCGGGGCGGCCGCGGCGGCGGAGCGCTCCCGCATCGCCCGCGAGCTGCACGACGTGGTGACCCACCACGTGACCGCGATGGTGGTACAGGCCGACGCCGCGCAACTGTCGCCCGGTTCCGGCACCGAGGCGCTGGCCAGCATCGGCGGCACCGGTCGGCGGGCCCTCGCCGACCTGCGCCAGCTGCTCGGTGTGCTGGAGGCGACCGGCGACGCCGGACCGGGCCGGCAGCCGGCCCTGGACGACCTGCCGGAGTTGGCGGCGAGTACCAGATCGGCCGGTCAACCGGTCGACCTGACCGAGCGCGGCCGGCGCCCGGCGCTCACCCCGGTCGCGCAGCTGACCTGCTACCGGGTCGTGCAGGAGGCCCTGACCAACGCGGTCAAGTACGCACCGGGGCGGCCCACCGTGGTCCGCCTGCGGCACGACCGTGGCGGTACCGACGTCGAGGTGACCACCGAGGGCCCGGCGGCGGTGCCCGAACCGGCCGGGTTGACCGGCGGGCGCGGGTTGTCCGGGCTCCGGGACCGGGTCACCGCCCTCGGCGGCGAGCTGGAGGCGCGGCCCGAGGCGGGCGGCGGGTTCCGGGTCCGCGCCCGGATCCCCGCCGGTGCCCGCGCGTGACCGGCCCGGCGGCCCCGATCCGGGTCCTGGTCTGCGAGGACCACGAGATCGTCCGGGCCGGGTACGTGGCGATCTTCGGCGCCCAGCCGGACCTCGAGGTGGTCGGTGCGGCCGCGGACGGGGCGGCCGCGGTGGCGGCCGCCGAGCGGCTGCGGCCCGACGTGGTCGTGATGGACATCCAGCTGCCGCTGCTGGACGGCATCGAGGCGACCCGGCGGCTGGCCGGATCGGCGGCCACCGGGTCGACCCGGGTCCTGGTCGTCACCACGTTCAACGTGGACGAGTACGTCTACCGGGCGCTGCGCGCCGGAGCCAGCGGGTTCCTGCTCAAGGACTCCCCGCCGGCGGAGCTGGTCGCCGGGATCCGTACCGTCGCGCACGGTGAGTCGCTGCTGGCACCGGCGGTCACCCGTACGCTGATCGGCCGGTTCGGGGACCGGCTCCGGCCGCCGGCGACCCGGGCCGAGGACGCCCTGGCGTCGCTGACCAACCGTGAGCGGGAGGTGCTGACGCTGATCGCGCACGGACTGTCCAACGCCGAGATCGCCGCCGAGCTGGTCATCAGCACGGAGACGGTGAAGACCTACGTGTCGCACCTGCTCGCCAAGCTCCAGCTCCGGGACCGGGTCCAGGCGGTCGTCCTGGCCTACCGCACCGGGCTGGTCGACATCGACGGCTGACCCTGGGCCGCCGCCGGCGTCAGCGCCGGCCACGGCGCAGCGGAACCAGGTTCCCGCGGCGGTGGGCGGTGACGAGCATCGGTACGGAGATCAGGACGCTCAGCGCCACGGGCACGATCGACGCCTCGATGCCGAAGCTGCCCCCGGTGAGCAGGTCGGGTCCGGTGGGCCGGGCCACCAGCAGGCCGTCCGACGGGTGACCGGAGACCGCGATGCCGATCAGCCCGACACCGGTGTTCCAGGCGAAGTGCAGGCCCACGGCCAACCAGATGTTGCGCTTCCACAGGAAGGCGGCGCCGAGCAGGACGCCGGCCTCGACCGCGATGGCGACGGCGCTCCACGGCGTCGCCGCCGGGTTCGCCAGGTGCACGGCGCCGAACGCCACCGCCGTCACCGCGAGCGCCACCCAGCTGCCCACCAGCCGTTCCAGCGCCTGCAGCACCAGGCCGCGAAACATCAGCTCCTCGGTGACCGCGGCACCGAGGGCCACCGCCGCGGTGGTCGCGACGGTCGGCAGCGCCCGGCCGGTGGACCAGGTGAAGGAGAACTCGGTGACCACCGAGAGCAGCGACGTGGCGATGAACGCCACTCCGATGGCGATGCCGAGCAACGCTCGCCAGCCGGCGCGTGCCGGTGCCAGCTCGCTGACGTGCCGGCGTGCCAGGAACCGCATCACCAGCCAGTACACGACGACCGCCGCCACCGCGGCGACCAGCGGCAAGACCACGCCGGCGGAGGTCAGCGCGGTCGTCGCGCCGACCCCGACCAGGCCGGCGACCATCCAGACCAGGGGGTACCGAAAGAAGCGGGCACGGGCCGTGCCGGGGGGCACCGCTGCCGTTCGTTCCGTCGTACTCAACGCGACCTCCACGGGTGTGGCCGCGTCCTCCGGCGGCCCGGCCACCCACGCTAGGAGCGCGCCGGCCGTGCCGAATCACCACCGAGTGGGCGATGTGGATAGCTCCCATGGGGGATCGGCCGGCCGGCTCCCCGCCGAGATCCGGCGGAACGTGCGAGGGCGGGTACGGAAACGGCGGCCGTCCGGAGTGGACGGCCGCCGCCTTCGCCGGTGGTACCAGGGAATCAGTGGGTCAGCATCTTGCGCAGCACGTACTGCAGGATGCCGCCGTGCCGGTAGTAGTCGGCCTCGCCGGGGGTGTCGATCCGCACCACCGCGTCGAACTCGACGTCGCCGGCGGTCACGTGCACCGTGCCCGGGGTCGTACCGTCGTTGAGCGCGGTGATGCCGCTGATCGCGAACGTCTCCTCGCCGGTCAGGCCGAGCGAGTCGGCGGTCTGCCCCTCGGGGAACTGCAGCGGCAGCACGCCCATGCCGATCAGGTTGGAGCGGTGGATGCGCTCGAACGACTCGGCGATGACCGCCCGCACGCCCAGCAGCACGGTGCCCTTCGCCGCCCAGTCGCGGGACGAACCGGAGCCGTACTCCTTGCCGGCCAGGATGACCAGCGGCGTGCCGGCGGCGGCGTAGCTCTGCGCGGCGTCGTAGATGGTGGCCTGCTCGCCGGTGGTGAAGTCCTTGGTGAACCCGCCCTCGACGCCGGGCACCAGCTGGTTGCGCAGCCGGATGTTGGCGAACGTGCCGCGGATCATCACCTCGTGGTTGCCGCGCCGCGACCCGTACGAGTTGAAGTCGCGCCGCTGCACGCCGTGCTCGGTGAGGTACTTCCCGGCGGGCGAGTCGGGCTTGATCGCGCCGGCGGGCGAGATGTGGTCCGTGGTCACCGAGTCACCCAGCTTCGCCAGCACCCGCGCGCCGGCGATGTCGCCGACCGGCTGCGGGTCGCGCGCCATGCCCTCGAAGTACGGGGGCTTGCGCACGTAGGTCGACTCGTCGGCCCAGGCGAACGTGTCACCGGTCGGGGTCGGCAGCGACTGCCAGCGCTGGTCGCCGGCGAACACGTCGGCGTAGTCGGAGGAGAACATCTCGGAGGCGAGCGCCGTGCCGATCACGTTCTCGATCTCGATCCCGGACGGCCACAGCTCGCGCAGGAACACCGGCTTGCCCTCGGTGTCGGTACCCACCGGCTCGGTCTCGAAGTCGATGTCCATCGTGCCGGCCAGCGCGTACGCCACCACCAGCGGCGGGGACGCCAGGTAGTTCATCTTGACGTCCGGGTTGATCCGGCCCTCGAAGTTGCGGTTGCCGGACAGCACCGAGATGGCGGTCAGGTCGTTGTCGTTGACCGCGGCGCTGATCGCCTCCGGCAGCGGGCCGGAGTTGCCGATGCAGGTGGTGCAGCCGTACCCGACCAGGTTGAAGCCGAGCTTGTCCAGGTAGGGCGTCAGGCCGGCGCGCTCGTAGTAGTCCATGACGACCTTCGAGCCGGGCGCGAGCGTGGTCTTGACCCACGGCTTGCGGTTCAGCCCGCGCTCGACGGCGTTCTTCGCCAGCAGCGCCGCGCCCACCATCACCTGCGGGTTGGACGTGTTGGTGCAGGAGGTGATCGCGGCGATCACGACCGCGCCGTGGTCCAGCTCGAACTCGGTACCGTTCTCGTCGGTCACCCGTACCGGCCGGCTCGGCCGGCCGTCCTTCGCCGCGGACGGGACCGCCGGCGCACCGGTGGCGTCGTCGCCGGAGAACGCGGGGGAGTCACTGGCCGGGAACGACTCGGCGTCCGCCTCGTCCTGCCCGTTCAACTGCTCGTCGGTCACGTAGTCCTTGAGCGTGTTGCGGAACATCGACTTCGCGCTCGCCAGCGGCACCCGGTCCTGCGGGCGCTTCGGCCCGGCCAGCGAGGGCTCCACGGTGGACAGATCCAGTTCCAGCCGCTCGGAGTAGTCCGGTTCGGCCGCCGGGTCGTGCCACAGGCCCTGTTCCTTGGCGTACGACTCGACCAGGGCGATCTGCTGCTCGTCCCGCCCGGTCAGCCGCAGGTAGCGCACGGTCTCCGCGTCGATCGGGAAGATCGCGCAGGTCGAGCCGTACTCCGGGCTCATGTTGCCGATGGTCGCGCGGTTCGCCAGCGGCACCGCGGACACGCCCGGACCGTAGAACTCGACGAACTTGCCGACCACGCCGTGCTTGCGCAGCATCTCGGTGATGGTCAGCACCAGGTCGGTCGCGGTCGCGCCGTCCGGCAGCTGGCCGGACAGTTTGAACCCGACCACCCGCGGGATCAGCATCGACACCGGCTGGCCGAGCATCGCGGCCTCCGCCTCGATGCCGCCGACGCCCCACCCGAGCACGCCGAGGCCGTTGACCATCGTGGTGTGCGAGTCGGTACCGACCAGGGTGTCCGGGTAGGCGACCCCGTCGCGGGAGAAGACCGTGCGGGCCAGGTACTCGATGTTGACCTGGTGCACGATGCCGGTGCCCGGCGGAACGACCTTGAAGTCGTCGAACGCGGTCTGGCCCCAGCGCAGGAACTGGTAGCGCTCCCGGTTGCGGCCGTACTCCAGCTCGACGTTGCGCTCGAACGCGTCCTCGCGGCCGAAGATGTCGGCGATCACCGAGTGGTCGATGACCAGCTCCGACGGGGCCAGCGGGTTGACCTTGCCGGTGTCGCCGCCGAGCTCGCGCACCGCCTCGCGCATGGTGGCGAGGTCCACGATGCACGGCACGCCGGTGAAGTCCTGCATCAGCACCCGGGCCGGGGTGTACTGGATCTCCACGCTGGGCTGCGCGTCCGGGTCCCAGCCGGCCAGGGCCCGGATGTGGTCGGCGGTGATGTTCGCGCCGTCCTCGGTGCGGAGCAGGTTCTCCAGCAGGATCTTCAGGCTGTACGGCAGGCGGGCCTGGCCGTCGACCGCGTCCAACCGATAGATCTCGTAGGTGTCGTCACCTACCTGCAGGCTGCTCTTCGCGCCGAAGGTGTCGAGGCTCGCCACGTCGTACTCCTTCGCTCAGGTATGTCTTGCAGTCTCGCGTACTGGCCGGTCACCGCCCTACTTAGGCAAACCTCAGCAGGCGGGTCGGCGGCCGGCTCACTGAAGTAAACCGTACGTCCGTCTTGCTATTTCGCGCAACCCGGGTCATGCTGCTTCCGCGACGTTCGGACGCCCGAGGAGGCCGCGATGATCCACCACGTCCAGCTGTCCTGCCCGGCCGGCTCGGAAGACGCGCTGCGCGCCTTCTACGCCGGCGTGCTCGGACTCACCGAGATCGCCAAGCCGCCGGTACTGGCCGCCCGCGGCGGCTGCTGGTTCCGCGGCCACGGCATCGAACTGCACCTCGGGGTGGAAGCGGACTTCGCGCCGGCACGCAAGGCGCATCCCGGCCTGATCTGGCCCGACCTGGACACCCTGGCCGAGCGGCTGACCGCTGCCGGGTACCCCGTCGACTGGGACGACAACTTTCCCGGCATGCGCCGCTTCCACTCCGCCGACTGCCACGGCAACCGCCTGGAGTTCCTCCACCCCACCGACCCCGAAGCCCGGTAGCGTCGGGCCGACAGCCTTCGTCGGCGCGCGAGGACGTCCTGCCGGAGGGCGGGTTCGCCATCGAGACGGGCGAGCTCCCGGCCCGCTGACCGGATCGCGCCGGTCAGCGGGCTCCGGCGACCACGCCGGTCAGCGGGCTCTCCGGTGACTACAGCGGGAGGCGGGGGCCGGCGTTGCGCTGCTCGGCGACCCAGGCCTCGACCTCGTCGGCCTTGCGCGGCAGGCCGGCGGACAGGTTCTTCGCGCCGTTCGCGGTGACCAGCACGTCGTCCTCGATCCGGATGCCCAGACCGCGCAGCTCGGCCGGCACCTTCTCGTCGTCCGGCTGGAAGTAGAGGCCCGGCTCGACGGTCAGCACGTAGCCCTCCTTCAGCTCGCCGTCCTTGTAGTGCTCCTTGCGTGCCGCGGCGCAGTCGTGCACGTCCAGGCCGAGCATGTGGCTCACGCCGTGCAGGGTCCAGCGCCGGTAGTACATGTTCTCCTTGTCCAGCGCCTCCTCGGCCGAGGACAGGATGCCGAGCGACTCCAGCCCCTCGGCGAGCACCCGCATCGAGGTCAGGTGCACCTCGGAGAACTTCACGCCCGGCCGGACGTGGTCCATGCCGGCCTGCTGCGCGGCGTAGACGATCGAGTACACCTCCCGCTGCAGCGGCGTGAACTGCCCGTTCACCGGTACGGTGCGGGTCACGTCGGCGGTGTAGAGCTGGTTGTTCTCGATGCCCATGTCCATCAGCAGCAGCTCGCCCGGGGCGGTCCGGCCGTCGTTGCGCACCCAGTGCAGCGTGGTGGCGTGCGGCCCGGCGGCGACGATCGAGTCGTACCCGACGGCGTTGCCGGCGAGCCGCGCGCGCAGCCCGAAGATGCCCTCCAGCAACCGTTCCGGTACCGGTCGATCGGCCGGCAGGGCGCGCACCACGTCCTCGAAGCCGAGCACCGTGGCGTCGATCGCGTCCTGCAGCTGGGCGATCTCCCACTCGTCCTTGACCAGCCGCAGCTCGGAGAGGGTGTGGGCCAGTTCCCGATCGCGGGCACCGGCATCGTCGCCGTCGCCGGTGACCGCGATCCGCTCGTCCACACCGGCGTCGAACCCGCGCAGCACCCGGGTACGGGCCGGGTCGAGGTCGCCGAGCACCTTCTCCAGGTCCTTCACGTCGGCGGTCTCGACGCCGAGCAGGGTGGACTTCTCCGCCAGGCTGTGCCGCCGGCCGACCCACAGCTCGCCGTACTGCGCGTCGCGGAAGAACTCGTCGGTGTCGCGCGGCGACCGGGGGTGCCCGTACAGCACGGCGTCGTGGCCGCCGGCGACGGGGCGCAGCACCAGCACCGAGTCCGGGTCGAACTCGCCGGTCAGGTAGGCGAAGTCGCTGCCCGGCCGGAACGGGTAGAAGCAGTCGTTGTTGCGGACCTTCTCCCGGCCGGTCGGGATCACCAGCGTCTCGCCGGGGAAGGCCCGGGACAGCTGTTCGCGCCGGCGCGAGTGGCACGGCACCTGGTCGAGCGCGGCGAGGCCGGTCAGCTCCGAGTCGGCCCAGCCTTCCCGCATGAACTTGAGGTAATTCTCCGGGAATGCCGGGTCGTGGCTGCGTCCCTTGGCCTGCTCGTCGCTCATGCCTTGCCTCTCCTCGCGTGCACCATCACCCGACCGTATCGCCCGGGGCCGGGTCCCCCGACGGTATATCGCCCGCCACCGATCCGGGACGCGGCCGGGGCCGCTGCCGGCCCGCCGGTGCGGGTGGCCGGCCGGCCTCCGAGGCGGGTCGCCGTTCGGTCCACGGTGCGCGACGCCGACCGTCCTCCGGTGCCGGACGCAGCCGGCTCGTCACGATGGCGGACAGCCCGGCGAGCACGTCGTCGATGTCGCGCTCCGGCTGGAAGACCAGCCAGTCGACCCCGACCACCAGCGCCACCCCGAACAGCGCCGAGGCGGCGAGCCCGACGTCCAGGTCGGCGGCGAAGTCGCCGGCGGCCACGCCCGCGGCGATCACCTCGCCGATGGTGCCGATCACCTCGCCGCGCACCAGCGCGACGGTCTGGTGCCACTGGTTGTTGGTCCGCCACATCTCGCTGAGCAGCAGCTGCGCGAACGCCCGGTAGTCCCGCAGGTACGCCAGCTGGGCGGCGACCAGCGCGGGCACCGCCTCGGCGGGCGGCAGGCCGGCGGTGGCCGCGCGCAGCCGCTCGGTGAGCCGGGCCACGCCGTGCGTCAGCAACTGCTCGAACAGCGCCGTCTTGGAGCCGAAGTTGTAGTAGACGGTGCCCTTCGCGACGCCGGCACGGTCGGCGATCGCGTCCACCGTGGTGGCCGCGAAGCCCTGCTCGGCGATCAGCTCGACCGCCGCCGCGTACAGCTTGTCCCGGGTGGCGTCGCGGCGGTCGGCCTGCTTCATCTACAGCTCCAGATCCGGATGCAGCGTCGTCGGGGTCAGGCGGCGGGAGCGCCGGACCACCAGGCAGGTCGCCGCGAACGCGGCGGCCCCGAACGCCACCAGGATGCCGGCTCCGCGCAGCACCATGCCGGTCGACCCGCCGCTGATCAGATGGCGCAGACAATCGACCACGTACGACATCGGCAGGTACGGGTGGAGCGCGCCGAGGATCGCCGGCGAGGTCTGCAGCGGGTACGTGCCGCCGGCGGTGACCAGCTGGGTGATCAGCAGTACCAGCGTGAGCACCCGCCCGGCCGCCCCGAGCGCCGCGCCGAACAGCTGCTGCAGCCCGGTGTAGGCGACCACCGCGGCGGCGAGGAACGCGAGCATCGCGACCGGACGTACCGGATGCAGGCCGAGGGTGGCCGACAGCACCAGCTCCAGGATGCCGGCCTGCACCACGCCGATCGCCACCGCCGGCAGCCAGCCGGCCGCCGCCACCCGCCAGGCGGGCGCGCCGGAGACCAGGTGCCGCCGGGTCACCGGGCGCAGCAGCATGTACCCGACCATCGCGCCGACCCACAGCGACAGGCCCAGGAAGTACGGTGCGAAGCCCTCGCCGTAGCTCGCCGCGGCGTGCCTGGTGGCGCGTTGCAGGTCGACCGGGTCGGCCATCACGTCGGAGCGCTGCGCCCGCTGCGCGGCGTCGTAGTCCGGGATCTGCTTCGCCCCGTCGGCGAGCCCGTCGGCGAGCGTGGTCGCGCCGTCGGACAGCTTCGACACCCCGCCGGCGAGCTTTCCGGCGCCGGCGGACAGACTGCCGAGCCCGCCGTCGAGCTGCCGCGCGCCGGTGGACAGCTGGTACAGCCCGCGTTGCAGCTGCTTGCCGCCGCCGACCGCCTTGGCGGTGCCCTGGTGCAGCTGGTGCGCGCCGGTGGCGAGATCGCCCACCCCGTCGGCCAGCTTGTCGATCCGGTCGCGCGCATCGGCCACGTCGTCGGCCAGCTGCGGTGCCTTCTTCGCGATCTCGCGGGCGGTCTTCGCGACCTGCGTCGCGTCCGCCTTGACCTGGTGCAGGCTGTCGGCGTCGGCGTCGAGCCGGTGCTGCGCCGCCTTGGCCGCCTTGACCGCGTCGCCGGCGGCCTGCCGCGCCTTGCCGAACTCCGGGTCGTTCGCCGCCTCCGGATGCTTCTTCGCGTACCCGTCGAGGGCGTCCCGCACCGCCTCGGTGCGCGTCACCGCCTCGTCGACGTACCCGGGCAGGTCGTCGATGTGCTTCGCGACCGCGTCCGCGCCGTCGGCGAGCAGCAGCGCCGAGTCGTGGATCGAACCGGCGTTGTCGCGCAGGAACGGTTCCACCCGGCCGGTCACTTTGTCCACAGTGGACGCAAGCTTCCGGGTACCGGCGGCGGCCTGGCCGGCGCCGGTGTCCAGCTTCGCGGCGCCGGAGTTGAGCGCGATCAGCCCGGTGGTCAGATCGGCCGCGCCGCGGTGTGCCTGCGCGATGCCGTCGGCGAGGCTGTCCGCGCCCTTCTTCGCGCTGGCCGAGCCGTCCCGCAGCGCGTCGGCGCCGTGCTTCGCGTCGCCCGCGCCGTCGGCGAGCTGCCCGGCGCCGTCCGCGGCCTGACCGGTCCGGTCGTGCAGGGTGCCGAACGCCAGGTACATCTGGTCGAAGTACCGGCTCGCCGCGCTGTTCGACGCCGCGGTGCGGATCTCGGCGAAGGCGCTCCGGCCGATCACCCCGGCCAGGTAGTTGTTCGCGTCGTCGGTGGTCAGCCGCAGCCGCCCGCGCTGCGGCGGCGCCTCGTGCGACGGCGAGACCAGCGCGGTCGAGAACCCGGCCGGGATGGTGAACGTCATCAGGTAGTCGCCGTCCGCGAGCCCCTTGCGGGCCCGCGCCGCGCTGGTGGCGTGCCAGTCGAAGACGTGCCGGTCGACCAGCTGGTCGACCAGGTCGTCGCCGGCGCTCAGGCTCCGTCCGCCCGGCTGGTGTGCCGGCCGGTCCTGGTTCACCACCGCCACCGGGATCCGCTTGAGCTCGCCGTACGGGTTCCAGAACGCCCACAGGTACAGCCCGGAGTACAGCAGCGGGATCAGTGCCAGCGCGCCGATCGCGGCCCGGGTCAGCGGCGCCCGGGTGAACCGGCGCAGCTCCAGCCCGGCCAGCCCCGCGGTACGCATCACGCCGCCCCCTGCGCGTCGAGCTCGTCGGTGGCCGGCTCGCCCTGCTCCGGTACCGCGGGTGTCGACCGCCCGCCCGGCCGGTCCGGCGGCGCGGCACCGGCGCCGGGTTTCGCGGCATCCCGCTCGGCGGGCACGGCGGCTTCGGCGGGAGCGGGGACGGACGGAGTGGCGGCGACGGCGGCGGCTTCGGCGGGAGCGGGGACGGCGGCCGGTCGGTGGCGCAGCCGGACGGTCTGGTCGACGGGTGCGTCGCCGGTCTCCCGGCAGGCGGCGAGCACGGTGGTCCCGGCGTCGGCCCGCTCCCGCAGCACCCGCCACAGCGCGGCCCGCTCGACCCCGTCGGTACCGCCGTCCACGTCGTCGACCACGATCAGCCGCGGCCCGGTCAGCTCGGCGAGCAGCAGGCACAGCAGCTGCCGCCGGTACGGGTCGAGGTCGCGGCCCAGCGCGTCCGGGTCCAGGTCGAAGCCGGCGGCGGTGACCAGCTCGCGGGCGTGGGTCCGGCGCCGGCGTGGCTGCCACGGGCCGAGGCCGAGCAGCGCCAGCCGCTCCCGTACGTGTTCGGCGACGGTCAGCGCCGGCTCCGGCTCGTGCGCGCCGTGCACCAGGCCGAGCGCGGCGAGCCGCTGCACGGCCGGTGCGGTCCGCGGCAGCGGGTGACCGGCGACCGACAGGCTGCCGCGGTTGATCGCGAACCGGCCGGTGACGGCGAGCAGCAGGCTGGTGCGGCCGCTGCCGGCGGCGCCGGTGACCGCGACGAGCTCGCCCGGCGCGACGTCCAGCTCGACGTCCCGGAACACCCAGCCGCGCCGGGTGCGCAGCCCCAGTCCGGTGGCCGTGATCCGGGCGCCGGGCGAGGTGTCCTGCTGTCGATGTTGCGCCACCGTCTCCTCCAAAAACTGACCGCTCCGTACAAAAACTTAGCGCGGGCGTGCCGGCGATGCGCGGTTTCGTGTCATTACTCACGGGTCACTTGCTGGGGGTTGAGTCGAGCCGTATCAAGTTTCGGCATCGGAATCCAAGGTTGAGTTGAGTGCGCTCAACTTCGTCGCGAGGATCTCTCGGGTGACCGAGAAACGACGCGGTGGGCTGCTCCGCGAGCACGACTTCCGCCACCTGTGGACCGCCGACCTGGCCAGCCAGCTCGGCACCCGGCTGAGCATGATGGCGCTGCCGCTGCTGGCCGTGATCACCCTGGACGCCAGTACCTTCCAGGCCGCGGCACTGTCCGCGGCGGAGACGGCCGCCTCGCTGCTGCTCGGCCTGTTCGCCGGAGCGCTGGTCGACCGGATGCGGTGCCGGCCGGTACTGATCGTGGCCGACCTGGCCCGGTTCGCGCTGCTCGGCTCGATCCCGGTGGCGGCGCTTTTCGGCGTGCTCGGCCTGCCCCAGCTGTACGTCGTGGCGTTCGCCGCCGGCGTCGGCACCGTTTTCTTCGACACCGCGCACACCACCTACCTGCCCCGGCTGATCGGCCGGGAACACCTGGTCGAGGGCAACTCGCGACTGGCGAGCAACACCTCGGTCGCCGCGGTCGCCGGCTCGGTCGGCGGCGGGTACCTGGTGCAGCTGTTCACCGCACCGGTGGCGATCGCGGTCGACGCGGTGAGCTACCTGTGGTCGGCGCTGTGGCTGGCCACCATCCGTACCGGCGAACCGCGGCCCGCCCGGCCGGCCCGGCCGCGGCTGCTGGGGGAGATCGGGGAGGGGATCCGGTTCGTCCGGCGCCAGCCGATCCTCGCCGCGATCGCCGGCAACACCGCCACGGTGCTGTTCTTCCAGGCCGCGAACCAGGCGATCATGATGGTGTTCCTGGTCCGCGAGGTGCACCTGACGCCCGGGGTGATCGGGTTGCTGGGCACCGTCGGGCTGCTCGGCGCGCTCGCCTCGTCGGCACTGACCGGACGGATCGCCCGCCGCCTGGGCAGCGCCCGCGCGCTGTGGGTGTCCACCGTGCTCAACGGCGTCGGCTTCCTGCTGTACCCGCTGACCGGCCCCGGGCTCGGCCTCGCCTGGTACGTGCTCGCCGGCGGGCTCACCGCGTTCACCATCATCACCCGGCACGTGATGGCGGTGACCGCACGCCAGCAGCTGTGTCCGGACCGGCTGCTCGGCCGGGTCAACGCCACGATGGAGCTGATGACGTACGGCATGATGCCGCTCGGCGCGCTGGCCGGCGGGGTGCTCGGCACCCTGCTGGGGCTGCGTACAACCCTGCTGGTGGCCGGCCTCGCGATCCTCGCCGCCAGCCTGTTCCTGGTGCTGTCGCCGGTGCGCCGGCTGCGCGATCTGCCCGCCGCGGAACGGTTCGACGTGCCCGCCGCCGCGCCCTCAGCCGGCGTCGGCACGGGGCCGAACGAGGTAGGCGGCGAGCGCGTCACCGAGTAGCCCGGCCGGCACGGTCCCAGGAGCGGGCAGCGAGGCCACCCGCGCGAAGAACAACTCGTGCGTGCTGCCGAAGCTGGAGTGGACGGCGCCCTTGCTGAACCCGGTCATGGTCGGGCGAGGCGGGTCAGCGCGACGCTGGTGTGCGCGAGCTGGTTGACCGCGACCAGGACGGCGACCTGTGCCCGCGCGTTCAGCAGAGTGCTCGTCGCGATGACGTCGACCGACCCGTCCCGGGTGACGGCGTCCAGATCGGCGGCGGCGACCGCTTCGAGCGCCCGGGCGCACCGCACCAGGTACTCGGCGGTGAAGGGCAGTCCGAGCCGCTCGACGGAGCCGAGCGTCACTGCCAGCTGGTCGCGGGCGAGAGTCGGGAGGATCGGCCAGCCGACCTGCTCGCACAGGGCGTCGACGGACGCGTGGTGCCGCGCCTCGGGGGCGCTCGGCGCCTCGGCCAGCCAGGCCGCCGTGGCGATCGACTGGCACCGTTCCAGCACGAGGTCCATCCGCTCGCCCGCGTCGATCGCCCCGGTCAGCTGGCGGATCGACGACAGCGGGGCGTCGAACTCGTCGCGCAGGACCTTGATCAGCACGACGCGTTCGACGTGTTCGGGCCCGTAGACGGCGGTGCGTTCGTTCTTCAGCGGAGCGCGGGGGACCAGGCCCTCGCGGAGCCAGAACTTGATGGTCGGCGTGGGTACGCCGGTCCGGTCGGCCAGGGCGCTCAGCTTCATGACGACGACGTGCCTTCCGTGGGAGATGGATAGCCGGTGGCGGGCGGCCTATCCTCGTGGCGCCAAACAGGATACCGGCACTATCCTCATGGTCATGAATTCCACGGTGGTCACGGTGCACGCGGTGGCGGCGACGTGGATGATCCTGCTGCCGCCGGTTCAGCTGGTGCGCAGGCGCAAGGACCGGGCCCACCGGTGGATCGGCCGGTCCTGGGTGGCGAGCGCGTGGACCGTGTGCGTCTCGGGCATGTTCATCTACACCCTCACCGGCGGGTTCACGATCTTCCACGCGCTGGCGATCTTCACGTTCGCCACCACGATGCTCGGCGTGATCCAGATCCGGCGCGGGCGGGTCCGCTCGCACGTCGTCAACATGGTCGGCAGCTGGCTCGGCTCGGTCGTGGCGGGCGCCTTCGCCGCGTTCGTACCGGGACGCGAGATCCCGAAGCTCGCCGTCTCCGATCCCGCTCTGCTCTGGGGCATCGCCGGCGGCACCACGGTGGCGGTGACCGCGTGGGTGATCACCGTGCTCGTCGTGATCCGCCCGCGTCGCCGGGCCGTACCCCGGCTGAGCGTGAGCACCCGCTGATATCACGGGGTGAGAAGCGGATGCGGTGCACGCGGCGCGGCGGGTACCCGACGCGTACGTTGCCGGGCATGACGATGGTGGACGCGCCGGTGCTGCGGATGTCGGGGGTGGACCTGGTCCGCAACGGCAACCTGCTGCTCGACTCGGTGTCGCTGACCGTACGGGCCGGCGAGCACTGGGCGCTGCTCGGCGCCAACGGTGCCGGCAAGTCCACCATGCTCAGCCTGCTCGGCGCGCAGGTGCACCCGACCCGGGGCAGCGTCGAGGTGCTCGGCCGGCTGCTGGGCCGCGTCGACCTGCGCTGGCTGCGTACCCAGTTGGGGCACGTCGATCCCCGGCACCGCCCCGGCACCCCGCTGTCGCTGCTGGAGGTGGTACTGACCGGGGTGACGAACACGGTCGAGCCGGTGCCGCGGTGGCGGCCGGCCGCCGCGGAGCTCGCCCGGGCCCGCCGGCTGGTCGACGATCTCGGCCTCACGCACCGGGTGGACGCGCGCTGGCAGACCCTGTCGCAGGGCGAGCGGGGCCGGGCGCTGATCGCCCGGGCGCTGGTCGCCGAGCCGAAGCTGCTGCTGCTCGACGAGCCGGCGACCGGCCTCGACCTGGCGGCCCGCGAGCAGCTGCTGGAGAGCCTGGATGCGTTGCGGCGCACCGACCCCTGGCTGGCCACCGTGCTGGTCACGCATCATCTCGAGGAGCTGCCGGCCAGCACCACCCATGCGGTACTGATCCGGTCCGGGCGGCTGGTCGCCGCCGGGCCGGTGGCCGAGGTGCTGTGCACCGAGCACGT
Source organism: Actinocatenispora comari (assembly GCF_017312725.1). Taxonomy (GTDB): domain Bacteria; phylum Actinomycetota; class Actinomycetes; order Mycobacteriales; family Micromonosporaceae; genus Actinocatenispora; species Actinocatenispora comari. The sequence continues at coordinate 88,798 of NZ_BOPO01000111.1, forward strand.
CAGCGCCTGCTTCGACCACCCGGTCCGGATCGACCGGGTCGACGGCCGCTGGACCGCCCGCGCGGGGCGGCGGGCCGAGCCGGCATCCTGCTGACCGCCCGTACCGGTTCGCCGGCCGGCCGCACCGCGCCAGCCCGACAGTGGGTGCCGTCCGGTCCGGCCCGGCGGCGACGGATCGTCACTGCGCGTCGGTGCCGGACCGTTCGAGGGCCGCGCTGGCGTGCAGAGCCCGGATGCCGTCCCGGGCCCGCCGGGCCTCGAAGCGGTCGCCGATGCGTTCGCACAGTCGCAGCGCGCGGGTGTGGTTGGCCAGCGCCTCGTCCCGGCGGCCGACGCCGGCCAGCGCCACGCCGTACGTGTTCAGCGCGGTGACCAGGTCGAGGTAGCCGGGCAGCGACTCGAACATCCGCACGGCGCGTTCGGCCCACCGCACGGCGCCGGCGAAGTCGTGCCGGCGCAGGTGCACGACGGCGAGGTTCTCGTACACCGAGCACTCGTCCCGCCGGTCGTGGGTGTCACGCGAGACGGTCAGCGCCTGGTGCAGCGCCGCCTCCGCCTGGTCCAGCTCGCCGAGGCGGGCCAGCGCGAAGCTCAGGTTCGCCCAGTGCCGGCCCAGCGGTGAGGTGAGCCCGAAGCAGCGGGTGTGCTCGTCGATCTGTTGCCGGTGCAGCTGCGCCGCCTCCGTGTACGAGCCGAGCTTGCCGGCCGCGATCCCGAGCGTGCTGGTGGCCGCCTCCACCGCGCGTTCCGCCTCCGGCAGCACCTCGCGGGCGCTGCTGAGCTGCCGGTACGCCTCGTCGTAGTGTCCGAGCTGGCACAGGGTGCGGCCGATCCGGGCCCGGGCCCGGGCCGCGCCGAGCGGGTCGCCGGCCGCCTCGGCGCGATCGAGCGCGAGCCGGTGCACGTCGAGCGCCTCGGACCAGTGCCCCTGCCGGCTCAGGTACTGGTCCAGCAGCGTGGCGAGGGCGAGCACCCGCCGGGTGTCCGCGCCGGGCCGGTGCAGCGCCGCGCAGATGTTCGGCAGCTCGACGTCGTACCAGCCGAGCGCGTCGGCGGCGGTGGCGAACCGCGGCGGAGCCGCCGCCGGTACCGTCACCTCGCGGCTGTCGTCCGGGAACGCCGACCGGCGCGCCTGCGCCGCGGTGACGAGGTAGTGGTCGAGCAGCCGGTCCAGCGCGGCGTCCTGATCTCCCGGCCGGTCGCCGGCGAGCTCCCCGGCGTACGCCCGGGTCAGGTCGTGCATCGCGTACCGGTTCAGGCCGGACGGTTCGAGCAGGTGGCTGCGGGCCAGTACGTTCAGCAGCTGCCGGGCCCGGGTCGGCGATCCGCCGGTCAGCGCCGCCATCGTGGGCAGGTCCAGGTCGCGGCCCGGGTAGCCGCCGAGCATCCGGAACGCGTCCCGGGCGTCGGCCGGCAGCCGGGCGCACGATGCGGCGAACACCGCCCGCAGCGAGGTGTCGGCGTCCGCGGTCGCGTCCAGGTAGGCGAGCGCGCCGTGCGATTCGAGGTCGCGGATCAGGTCGGTGAGCGGCAGCTCGGGTTGGGCGCTGACCACCTCGGCGGCCACCCGCATCGCCAGCGGCAGCCGGCCGCAGCGCGCGGCGAGCCGGATCAGCGCCGGCTGCTGGTCGCCCGGCAGGTCCCCGAGTACGCCGGTGAGCAGCGTCGTGGCCTCGCCCGCCGCCAGCGGCCGCAGCACGGTGCGACGCGCGCCGTCCCGGGCGACCAGCCCGGCCAACGCGTTGCGGCTGGTGACCACGGTCATGCAGGCCGGGTCGCCGGGCAGCAGCACCCGCACGCAGTCGGCGGAGTGCGCGTTGTCCAGCACCAGCAGGATCCGGCGTTCGGCGAGCAGGCTGCGCAGCAGCGCGGCGCGTTCCGGTTCGCCGCCGGGGATCGGTGCGTCGGCCGGCAGCAGCCCGCGCAGCAGCTGGCCCAGGGCCGCCGCGGGCGTCACCGGGTCGCTGCCGTCGAAGCCGTGCAGGTTGACCCAGAGCTGGCCGTCCGGGAAGCGGGACGCCGCACGGTGCGCCCAGTGGCTGACCAGCCCGGTCTTGCCGACGCCGCCCATGCCGCAGACCAGCGCCAGCCGGGCGGTGTCCGGTGCGGCCGACACCGCGTCGAGCGCGGCGAGGGCGTCCTGCCGGCCGACGAAGCCGGGCACGTCGGCCGGCAGCTGTCGTGGCACCACCCGCTGCTGCTCGACCACCTCCGGCGGTACCGGCGGAGGCTGCTCGGCGGTGCTCGCCCGGCGCCAGGCCGCCTCCCAGCACGGCAACCGGGCCGGGTCGACGCCCAGCGCCAGCAGGGTCTGCCGCAGCACCGTCAGCGCGGGCGGGTGCGCCCGCTGCGGGCTGAACGCGTCGGCGATCGTCGAGCGGGGCAGCCCGCAGCGCTTCGCGAGCTGCGCGTACGACGGGTTTCCGGCGGCGACCTTGGCCCGGTGCAGTTGCCGGGCCAGCGTGGCGACGTCGGCGACCGCGTCGAGATCGTCTCCGGCGTCGGCGGCCGCGCTGTCGGGTGCCGGCCGGCGCTGCGGGGCGGGGTCGGCCGGGGCCGTGGCTGGGCTGGACACGCGCCACCTCCGCCCTCGTACGGATCCGTCCGGGTTCATCCGAGGATCTAGACCGGACTTTATGAGGCTGATTGCCTGGGTGCCAGCCCCGTTCGGGCAGTTCTCTCGATTCCGAGGAGATGGTGGACATGCCTGAATCAGCCCGTCCTCGCACCCTCACCGCCCGGGTGCTGATCCTGGCGGTCCTCGGCACGCTGGCCGCGTCGTTCTTCGCGGTCGTGTCCCCGCTGGCCACCACCGCGGCGCACGCGTCGTCGATCGGCGGGAGCATCACCCGCTCGGAGGTGATCGCGCGGGCCCGCGACTGGCTGGACAAGAACGTCCAGTACAGCCAGACCTCCTACCACACCGATCCGAGCCACAGCAAGACGTACCGGCAGGACTGCTCCGGGTTCGTCTCGATGGCCTGGCACCTGAGCTCCAGCCGGACCACGTGGACGCTGCCGGACGTCAGTACCAAGATCTCCAAGAGCAACCTGATGGCCGGTGACATCCTGGACGACCCGAACGACCACACCGCGATCTTCGAGAAGTGGATCGACAAGAGCGCGGGCACGTTCTGGGTGATCGAGGAGGCCAACCCGACCGACGACATGCTGCACTACAAGTGGAGCCTCAGCGGGCACACCGGCTACGGCGCCTACCGGTACAACAAGATCGTCAACGACCACACGGCCGGCCACCCCAACACCTACGCGCCGACCACGGTGTGCGGCGCGGGCTACTACTACATCGGGATGCACGACCTCGGCTACGCGACGATCTACCTGTCGTGGAACGGCTCGACCAAGAAGAACTGCGTGGTGACGTTGGCGCACAACGCCTACGGCTCGAAGTCGATGGGCGCCCACCTCGCCGTGCAGGGCGGTACCTCCGGCTCGGACACCGGCAGCTACGTCTCGTACGCCGGACCGGTGCGCAAGGACGCGGCGTCGTCCTGCGTCAAGTGGGGCGGCAGCTACCAGAGCTCCTCGTGGACCAGCGCGTGGAGCCACTGCGGCTGACCGGGTCGTACGACGTGGGTCCCGGGTTCGTCCGCCTCGCGGGCGAACCCGGGGCCACGTTGGTCAGCCGGCGTACACCTCGAACTCGGACACCTGACCGGCCGGCCAGCCGGTGTTCGCGGTGAACGTCAACCGCAGGAAGCGCACGCTCGCCGGGTCGACCGGGATCGTCACCTGGTTGCCGGTCGCCGGATCGAACCGGTAGCCGGCCGCGCCGACCACGCCGTGGAACGACGAGCCGTCGGTCGACCCGGTCACCGACAGCGTCTCGGTGCGCGCCTGCCAGGCCGCCGACGGTGGCAGCGTCAGTACGATCCGGGACACGGTGGTGGCGCTGCCCAGGTCGACCTGCAGCCACTGCGGGAACGCGTCGTCGGTCGACTCCCAGTAGCTGTTCGCGTCGCCGTCGACCGCGTTGGCCGGCACGTACACGTCCTGGTGACCGCTCGCGGTCACCGGCCGCCCGGCGGCGAGGTTGCCGTCGGCCGGCGGCGGGTTGCCGCCGTCGTCGCCGGGCTGCGGCCAGGTCGAGCAGTCGCCCCAGGTGGTGTCCCAGCCGGAGTTGCCGCCGCCGTCGGTGATCGCGAACGTCGACCCGCTCGCCGGGTACGGGCAGTCGTAGATGCCGTCGACGCCCACGCCGGTCGCGGTGACCCCGGTGAAGGTGCCGGAACCGCCGGTCTCGGCCTGCAGGACGACGGTCCCGACGTTGCTGACCGTGGTGTCCCGCACGGTCAGCCCGGTCACCTGCTTGCCGTCGCCGGCGCCGCCGACCACCTCGATCGCCGAGTACGGGCTGTCCACGATCCGCGTGTCGGTCAGCCGCACGTCCGCGTCGATCGGGTAGTCGTACGCGTCGAACCGGATCGCGCTCATCGGGTGGTGCCAGTTGGGGTTGAGCGCGCCGGTGCGCAGCAGGTAGTTGCCGGCCAGTGCGATCGTGCCGGAAAGCGGCGAGAACCCCTGCCCGGCGATGAACTGCTGGTTGGACACCGCGATGCCGGAGCCGAGCGCGTTGGTGTCGGCGACCAGGTTGTCCGACACCGTCAGGTCGGTTCCGCCGTACAGGGCGATGCCGTTGGCGAGGTTGGGTTGGATCACCGTGTTGTGGGTGATCGTGTCGTGCGCGTCGGCCGCGTACAGCGACCAGAGCGCGATGCCGTCGTCACCGGTGTTGCGCAGGAAGTTGTCCCTCACCGTGGAGCCGGTGACCGTGCCGTTGAAGTTGATGCCGTCGGCGGTGTTGTCCAGGATCCGGTTGTGCTCGATGGTCAGGTTGCTGTTGCCCGGCCCCATCAGCCAGATGCCGACCTCCTGGTGCTGGATCCACACGTCGCTGATGGCGGAGCCGGCGCCGAGGCTGCCGTTGACGAAGCTGTTCGCCGAGCTGCCGCTGCGGGTGGTGATCTCGCCGATCGCGGCGAAGTGCGACAGCGTCGTGGCACCGGACGAGTTCGACGCGTCGATCAGGTGCGAGCCGTGCAGCACCGAATACCACGGGCCGGCGCCGGTGAGGGTGAGTCCGTTGGCCTGCAACGGACCGGTGGTGCGGTAGGTGCCCTTCGGCAGGTAGACCGACCTGCCCTGGCTGCGGGCGTCGGCCAGCGCCTGGTCGATCGCGCCGGTGGCGTCGGCGGCGCCGGCCGGGTCGGCGTGGTACGGGGCGTCGGTCACCGAGATCGACCCGGCCGGCTGCGCGATCGGGTCCGGCACGTCCTCGAAGTCGGCGACGTCGACGGTGGCCGGCACGTCGCCGCCGTCGACCTGCAACCGGACCGTGTCGCCGGCCGCGGCCGTGGTGCCGAGCAGCAGCCGGGCGTCGTCGAAGAAGTGGTGCGTCGTGCTGCCGGCGATGTTGCCGGTGTCCAGGTAGGTGTACTTCGCGTCTAGCGACAGCGTGCCGACCTTGCCGTCCCCGACGTACACCGACAGGGTGCCGGCGGCGCCGCGGGCCAAGTGGTAGCTGACGTCCACCGCGTTCGCCGCGGCGGTGAGGGTGAACTGCACGTACTGGCCGGCGGCGAGTTGCACCGCCTCGCGCCCGGATGCCTCGGAGGCGACGGTGCCCTGGGTGAGGTCGGGGCCGACGACGGTACCGGTCGTGTGCGCCGCCTCCGCCTCGTACTCGGTGAACGGGACGTCGGCGCCGACCCCGGCCGGCGCGTCCGCGGCGGCACGCAGCGGACGATGCTGCGGGTGCGCGGCGACGGGCCCGGCCGGTACGGCGAGCCCGAGCGCGGCGAGTCCCAGTGCGGCGAGGCCGGTGCCCAGCCGGGGCAGGACGGTTCTGGGGTGGTGGGGCGAGATTCTTGACATGGCACGACCTTTCGGTTGGTCCGTACGTCTCTCGCGAACTGGTTGTCGCCTCACCTCCGTCCACTGTGGATCCGGCCCCGGCGCCGCGCGCGGCCGCGGCCGGGTGGCGCCGCGGCCTGGCCGCGTCAGCGCAGTCGCAGCCAGGCCGCGGTGTCGGGGGGCAGCAGCCCGTCGGCCAGCGGGCCGCTGGTCAGCAGGACCGCGGTGTGCGTGGGCAGCGGTACCGGGGCCGCGGCGAGGTTGACCACGCAGCCGAAGCCGGCGCCGCGGCGGAACGTGAGCGCCCCGGGCGGCGCGTCGAGCCAGTCGAGCCGGTCGTCGTGCAGCTCCGGGGTGGCGCGCCGGATGGCGAGGGCCCGCCGGTACAGCGCCAGCATCGAGTCCGGGTCGTCGCGCTGCGCCTGCGCGGTCAGGGCCGCCCAGTCCGCCGGCTGGGGCAGCCACGGCGTGGCGTCGGAGCCGGCGGGGGAGAAGCCGTACGGCGCCTGCCGGCCGGCCCACGGCAGCGGCACCCGGCAGCCGTCCCGGCCCACGTCGGCCCCGCCGGAACGGTGGAACATCGGGTCCTGGCGCACCTCGTCGGCCAGCTCCTCGACCTCCGGCAGGCCCAGCTCGTCGCCCTGGTAGACGTACGCGGCGCCGGGCAGCGCGAGCGACAGCAGCGCCGCGGCGCGGGCTCGGCGGGTACCCAGCATCCGGTCGGTCGGTGCCCGGTGCTGCCGGTGGTCCAGCGCGAACGAGGTGTCGGCCCGGCCGTACCGGGTGACGTGCCGGACGACGTCGTGGTTGGACAGCACCCAGGTGGCCGGCGCGTCGACCGGCCGGTGCGCGGCGAGCGTGTCGTCGATGCAGCGGCGCAGTGCGGCGGCGTCCCAGTGGCAGCCGAGGAAGTCGAAGTTGAACGCCTGGTGCAGCTCGTCGCGCCGCAGGTAGCGGGCGAACCGTTCGGTGTCCGGCAGCCAGATCTCGCCGATCAGCGCCCGGTCGCCGTACTCGTCGGTGATCGCCCGCCAGGACCGGTAGATCTCGTGCAGCTCGTCCCGGTCGGTGTACGGGTCAGGGTCGCCGGCGGCGAAGTCCGGCAGCTCGGGGTCCTTGCACAGCAGCGCCGCCGAGTCGATCCGGATCCCGTCCACCCCGCGGTCCAGCCAGAACCGCAGGATCTGCTCGAACTCCTCCCGTACCTTCGGGTTGGCCCAGTTGAAGTCGGGCTGCTCGGGCGCGAACAGGTGCAGGTACCACTCGCCGCCGGTGCCGTCCGGGTTGGTCGTGCGGGTCCAGGCCGGGCCGCCGAAGATGGACTGCCAGTCGTTCGGGGGCAGCTCGCCGTGCTCGCCGCGGCCGGGCCGGAACCAGAACAGCTCCCGCGCCGCCGAGCCCGGCCCGGCCGCCACCGCCTCGACGAACCAGGGGTGCGCGGTCGAGCAGTGGTTCGGCACCACGTCCACGATGCTGCGCAGCCCGGCCTCGTGCGCCTCGGCGAGCAGCGCCTCGGCCTCGGCGAGGGTACCGAAGACCGGGTCGATGTCGCGGTGGTCGGCGATGTCGTAGCCGGCGTCGGCCATCGGCGACGGGTACCACGGGCTGAACCACAGCGCGTCGACGCCGAGCTCGGCGAGGTAGGGCAGCCGGGTACGGATGCCGGCGAGGTCACCGATCCCGTCGCCGTTGCCGTCGGCGAAGCTGCGCGGGTACACCTGGTAGATCACCGCGTGCCGCCACCACCGGTCGGACCTGAAGGGCATGTTGGTTCTCCTTGCTGGACAACGGGTTCGGGCATCCGGCGGCCTGCCGCGGCGCGTGCGCGCGGGCCGGTCAGCCCTTGAGGCTGCCGGCGGAAAGGCCCGACATGATGTTGCGCTGGAAGATCAGGAACACCACGACGGTCGGCGCGGCGGCGATGGCGAGCGCGGCGATCAGGATGTTCTGCGGCACGTTCTGGGACAGCGAGTAGATCCCGACGTTCAGCGGCTGTCTGGTCGGGTCGGCCTCGGCCAGCAGCGGCCAGAGGAAGTCCTTCCACACGTTGGTGACCGCGAAGATGCTGACCACGCCGAGGATCGGCCGGGAGATCGGCAGCACGATCGACCACAGCGTCCGGATCGGCCCGGCGCCGTCGATCGCGCCGGCGGCGAGCAGCTCCTCGGGTACCGCGTCGAAGAACCGCTTGAGCAGGAAGATGTTGAACGCGTTGGTGACCGACGGCAGCCAGATCGCCCACGGCGTGTTCAGCAGGTTGGCGTGCAGCACCGGAAGGTCGAGCACGGTCAGGTACTGCGGGACGATCAGCACGGTGGCCGGGATCATCAGCGTGCCGATCATCGCGGCCAGCACCACGTTGCCCAGCACCGGCCGCAGCTTGGACAGCGCGTACGCGGCGGCCACGTCGAACACCAGCTGGAACGCGAGCGCGCCGGCGGCGTACAGCACGGTGTTGGCGAGCAGCCGGCCGAGCGACAGCTGGCTCCACGCGGTCGCGTAGTTGCCCGGGTCGGGGTGCGCCGGCCACCAGGTCGGCGGCGACTGCGCGGTCTCCTGCGCCGTTTTCAACCCGCCGGTGACCATCCAGTACAGCGGGCCGACGAACACCAGCGTGAACGTCACGATCACCGCGACCAGCACGATCCAGTACGCGGCCTTGGCGCCGGGGCGGTTCAGCCGGGTCGGCGAGATCAGGGTACGGGTCTGCATCGCCGGGCTCCTATCCGCGCGGCCGGTCGAGTCGGACGTACACCGCGGCGAACGCGGCCAGCACCAGCAGCAACAGCACGCCGAGCGCCGAGGCGCCGCCGAGGTCGTCGAGGTTGAACGCGTGCTGGTAGATCAGGTACACCACGGTGGTGGTGGCGCCCTCCGGGCCCGAGCCGTTGGCCAGCAGGAACGCCTCGATGAACATCTGCATCGTCGAGATCACCTGCAGCATCAGCATCAGCGACAGCACCAGCCGGCACTGCGGGATCGTCACGTGCCAGAACCGGCGCAGCAGCCGGGCGCCGTCGATCTCGGCCGCCTCGTACAGCTCGCCGGGGATGGACTGCAGCGCGGCGAGATAGATCAGCACCGCGCCGCCCATGTTCATCCACGTCGACGCGAGCACCAGCGACGGCATCGCCATCGTGGTCGACTGCAACCACTGCGAGGTGGGCAGGCCGAACGTGCTCAGGATGCTGTTGAACAGCCCGTCGCCGGGATCGTAGGCGTACTTGAACAGCAGCAGCGCGCTGGCCGGCGGCAGCATCACCGGCAGGTACACCAGCACCCGCAGGTAGCCCTGCGCGTGCCGGAACTCGTTGAGCACCACGGCGATCAGGAACGGCAGCGCGAACCCGAACAGCAGCGCCAGCCCGGTGAACTCGGCGGTGTTGCGCCACGCCTGCCAGAACGCCGGATCGTGCACCACCCGCTGGTAGTTCGCCAGCCCGACGAAGCTGGTCTCGCCGTACTTCGTCTGCTGCACGCTGAGCACGAACTCGCGGATCATCGGGTACCACGAGAACAGCACGAAGCACAGCACCCCGCCGGCGAGCAGCGCCCAGCCGGTGACGTTGCGCTGCACCCCCAGCGAGTACCGGTGGGTGCGCCGGCCGGCTCCGCCGCCGGTGCTGCGCCGGGAGCGTTGCGGGGCTGCGGTGGCGGTCATCTCGCCCTTCCTCCACTGTGTCCGGTACCGGTGGGTGGCGCGCCGTGCCGCTGGGCCCCCGGTGCCGGATCGGTTGCCCGGCACCGGAAGCCACCGCTCAGCCGGCCGCGAGTACCTGGTTGACCTGCTTCTCGGCGGTGTCGAGCAGCGCGGTCACGTCGGCGTGCGGGTTGGTCAGCACCGCCGACATCGCGGTGTCGAGGACCTTGTAGATGGCCTGCGCGTTCGGCGGCTCGACCTTGAACGGCACCGGGTTGTCGCGGAACGCGGCGTAGTTGTCGGTGGGGATCGTCGCGTTGGCCGCCCGCAGCTTCTCGACCTTCTGCTCGGTGGCGCCGGTGAACAGCTGCGGTTCCGGCTGGCCGACGGTCTGCCCGATCCGCTTGCCGCGCACGTAGTCGAGCTGTCCCTTGCCGGGCGTCAGCTCCTGGTACACGACCCAGGCGATGCCGGCGCGGATCTGCGCGGGCGTGTCGGTCTTCTTGAAGAAGTACTGGTCGCCGCCGCCCAGGGTGGCCGGCGCCGGGCCGGTCTCGCCGGGCATCGGGCCCATGCCGAAGTCGGCGTAGTCGCCCTTGAAGTTCTCGTGGATCGCCTTGATCGTGTCCGGCGCCCCGATGTACATCCCGACCTTGCCCGCGGAGGCGAGCTTCAGCAGGTCGGCCCAGGCGAGGTTCTGCTTGGCGCCCATGCTGCCGTCGGAGTAGCGCATCCGGTGCAGCCGGGACAGGACGGCGCGCCCCTTGGCGTTGTTGAAGTCCGCCTTCTTGCCGTCGGCGGTGACCACCTGGCCGCCCTGCGCGTACATCTCGGCGGTGAAGTGCCAGCCGCCGTTGTTGCCGGCGCTGTAGTCGGCGTAGCCGGCGACCCCGTGGCCCACCTTGTCGGTGATCTGCTTGGCGTCCTTCGCCACCTCGGCCCAGGTCGTCGGTGGCTGGTCGGGGTCCAGTCCCGCCTGCTTGAACAGCTTGCGGTTGATCACCAGGCCCATCGAGTAGTTCGTCCGGGGCAGCGACCAGAGCTTGCCGCCGCGGCGGCCGACGTCGAGCGTGGTCCTGTCCAGGTCGGACAGTCCCGGCACGGTCTTGTCGTTCACGTACTGGGTGATGTCGGTGACCTGGCCGGAGTTGACGACCTGGTCGGTGTCGGTGGCGTACGCGTAGAACACGTCCGCCTCGGTGCCGCCGCGCAGCTGCGCGGTGAACGACGCCGGCTCCTCGCACGGGAACTTGTCGACGGACTTGATCGTGATGTTCGGATGCAGCTTCTGGAACGCCGCGACGTCGGCGTTCCACGAGTCGCGGTCGGCCTTGTCGCTCTTCGGCGGCTGGCAGTCGACGGTGATGGTGACCTTCCCGTCGGCGCTGTCGCCCTGGTCCGCGGACCCGCAACCGGCGAGACCGGCGACGCCCGCACAGGCCGCCAGGGCCATCGCCAACGCCCTGCGGAACTGACTGTTCATCGAGAGACCCTTCGTCGGGCTTGGTCGCCCGCCGCCGTACCGCGCATGGTCGCGGCCCCGGCGGGCGCACGGTCGGGCACGGGCGCGGTACCAGCTCCGAGCGCCCGCGCGAACCGCGGTGAACGATGCCGGTACTTAACCATGGCCAGCAGATCAACGCAATAGAAAGACGAAATCGCGCAAGAAACGAATCGACACTCGTACATGATCGACTGTCCCGGCCGTGTCGAGCGCCGTCGGTGGGCGGGACGGGATGCCAGCGGCCGGCCCGACGGGCACCGTGCACGGTCGGACCGGCGCGGGTGACCGGAGGGGATGAGGCGGAGTCAGGGACGCAGGCGGGTGGTGGAGGAGCGGACCACCAGTTCCGGCTCGAACAGCAGCTCGTCGGTGGCGACGTGCTTGCCGTCGATCTGGTTGACCAGCAGCTCCACCGCGGCCCGGCCGAGCGCCTCGATCGGTTGCCGCACGGTGGTCAGCGGCGGGTCGACGCAGGTCATCAGCGCCGAGTCGTCGTACCCGATGACCGACACGTCGCCGGGCACGTCCCGGCCGGCGCGGCGGGCGGCCCGCACGGCGCCGAGCGCGAGCAGGTCGGAGGCGCAGACCAGGCCGGTGACGCCGTCGGCGAGCAGCCGGGCTGCCGCGGCCTGCCCCGACTCCAGCGAGAACATCCCGTGCGTGACCCGCACGCTGTCGGCCACCCCGAGCCGCGTCGCCAGCGCGGTGAAGGCGGCCTGCTTGCGCTGCGACGGCACGTGCTCGGGCGGGGCGAGCAGCAGCCCGATGCGCTCGTGGCCGAGCGAGACGAGGTGGGTGAGCGCCTGCTCGGCGGCGACCGCGTCGTCGGTGGACACCCGCGGGAACGGCAGGTCGTCGACCGCGGCGTTGAGCAGTACCGCGGGCAGGCTGCGGCCGATCAGCCGGGCGTAGTGGTCGTGCGGGCCGGCGGACATCGCGTACGACCCGCCGGCGAACAGCACGCCGGAGACCTGCTGGCCGAGCAGCAGGTCGACGTACTCGGCCTCGGAGACGCCGCCGGAGGTGCGGGTGCACAGCACGGGGGTGAACCCGCGCTGGGCGAGCAGGTCGCCCACCACGTCGGCGAACGCCGGGAAGATCGGGTTCTGCAGCTCGGGCAGCACCAGGCCGACCAGTCGCAGCCGTTCGCCGCGCAGCTGGGTGGGCCGCTCGTACCCGAGGACGTCGAGGGCGGTGAGCACCGCGTCGCGGGTCGCCTGGGAGACGCCGGGCTTGCCGTTGAGCACCCGACTGACCGTCGCCTCGCTGACGCCGACCTTCTCCGCCACCACCGCCAACCGCCGCACCATGGCAAAAACCCTACCTCAACTTACGCAAGAACTTGCACTCGCCTGTCGTGCCGATCACCCCGCCGCGTCGATCCCGACGTCGCGGGTCGCTCACGGCACCGCGTCGTGGTCGACCGGGAGGGCACGGTCGACCGGGAGGGCGAGGTGCTCGGCGGCGAGGAAGGCGCGGGTGGCGGCGCTGGGGTCGCGGTCGGCGGTGGTGGCGACCGCGGTGCGCCACACCGGCGCGGTACCGGCGACCGGGACGAACCGCGCGCTGGTCTGCTTGTGCCGGAACGACTCCGGTACCAGCGCCACGCCGAGGCCCTGGGCGACCAAGTCGAGCAGCGTGTGCACGTCGTTGACGGTGAGCGCCACCCGCCGGGACAGCCCGGCGAGCCGCAGCGCGTGGTCGGTCACGTCCCGGGTGACCCACCCGGGGGCGAAGTCCACGTACGTCTCGGTGTCCAGTTCGGCGAGCGCGACGGCGCCGGCGGTGGCGAGCGGGTGGCCCGGCGCGCAGGCGACGACCATCGGCTGCTGCTCCAGCGGGGTCAGTCGTACCCCCGCCGCCGAGCCGTCCGGCGGTGACGAGACGAACGCCAGGTCCAGCGCGCCGCCGCGTACCTCGTCGATCAGCTCGGGTGAGCTGCCCTGGCGCAGCGCGATCCGTACCCCGGGGTGGGCGGTACGGAACCGGCCGAGGGCGCGGGGCAGGTCGATGCCGCCGAGACACTGGATGGTGCCCACGGCGAGGTTGCCGCGCAGCAGCCCCTGTACCGCCGCGACCGCCTCGCGCGCCGCGGTGACGGTGTGCAGGGTGCGGCGGGCCTCGGCGAGCAGCGCCCGGCCGGCCTCGGTCAACTCCACCCGCCGGGTCGAGCGGACGAACAGCGCGGCGCCGAGGTCACGTTCCAGTGCCCGGATCGACGCGGACAGGCCGGACTGGGCGACGTGCATCCGGGCCGCGGCGCGGGTGAAGTGCCGCTCCTCGGCGACGGCCACGAAGTACTCGATCTGGCGCAGCTCCATCGACGGCTCCCGACGACGCGTTGAGCACCGGTGGTGATCGATCGCATCGTTTTCTTCTGTTGGACAGCTCAAACGGCCGGGACCAAAGTACAACGGAGGGCGGCGGCCACCCGGGCCGCGGCGGAGCAGGAGGCGAAGCATGCAGTACCGGACGCTGGGTGGGACCGGCACCGTGGTGTCGACGATGTGTCTGGGCACGATGACCTTCGGTGCGGAGAGCAGCGAGGAGGTGTCGCACGCGCAGCTCGACCTCTACCTGGAGCAGGGCGGCAACTTCGTCGACACCGCGAACGTCTACTCGCACGGCGTCTCCGAGGAGATCATCGGTCGCTGGTTCGCCAAGCGGCCCGGCGCCCGGGACGCCGTGGTGCTCGCCACCAAGGGCCGGTTCCCGATGGGCGAGGGCCGCAACGACCTGGGGCTCAGCCGGGTCAGCCTGACCCGGGCGCTGGACGCGAGCCTGAGCCGGCTCGGCACCGACGCGATCGACCTGTACCAGGCGCACGCGTTCGACCCGCTCACGCCGCTTCCGGAGACGCTGCGCTTCTACGACGACGCGGTGCGCGCCGGCAAGATCCGCTACGTCGGGGTGAGCAACTTCCTCGGCTGGCAGTTGCAGAAGGCGGCGCTGCTGACCGAGTTCCTGCACCTCGCGCCGATCGTGACCCTGCAGCCGCAGTACAACCTGCTCGTCCGCGACATCGAGTTCGAGCTGGTCGATGTGTGCCGCAACGAGAACATCGGCATCCTGCCCTGGTCCCCGCTGGCCGGCGGCTGGCTGACCGGCAAGTACCAGCGGGACACCACGCCGACCGGCGCGACCCGGCTGGGGGAGAACCCGGAGCGCGGCCAGGAGGCGTACCAGCGGCGCAACGAGCAGGAGCGCACCTGGCGGGTGGTCGAGGCGGTGCGCTCGGTGGCCGAGGAGCGCGGCGTGTCGATGGCCCAGGTGGCGCTGGCCTGGCTGCGCGACCGGCCGGCGGTGACCTCGGTGATCCTCGGCGCGCGTACCGTCGAGCAGCTCACCGACAACCTGGCCGCCGACGACCTGCGACTGTCCGAGCGGGAGCAGCAGACGCTCACCGACGCCAGCGCGCCGGTGATGGCGGACTACCCGTACGGCGTGCCCGGCGTGCAGCAGCGCCACCGCGGCCTGTAGCGGCCGGCACCGGATCCGCGCCCCGGGCCATCGGGCCCGGGGCGCGACCGTCCGCCCGGCGACCGCCCACCCGGCCGGTAGGGTGTCGCGATCGGGCCGTCGGCGGAGGGGAGCATCGTGGGCAGGGTGTTGGCGCCGGGGCAGCGCGCCGAGCTGTACGTGGCGGGCGTCGACACGCGACCGCGGCTGGTGTTCGCCTCCACCACGATGCTGTTCGAGGCGCCGAACTGGACCGCCGACGGCCGGTACCTGGTCGTCAACGCCGACGGCGGGCTGTACCGGATCCCGGTCGACGGCGGCGAGCCGGAGCCGGTCGAGCTGGGCGACGTGCCGCCGATCAACAACGACCACGTGCTCGCCCCGGACGGCACCGCCGTGTACGTCTCCGCCGAGGACGGGCACCTCTACCGCTGCGCCGACGGCGTGGCGGCCCGGCTCACCGACGACCAGGCGCCGGCCCGCGCGTTCCGCTACTACCTGCACGGCATCAGCGCCGACGGCGGCACGCTCGCCTTCGTCGGTACCGAGCGGGTCGGTGCGGACGCGGGCGGGTTGCGGCGGGTGTTCACCCGGCCCGCGGGCCCCGGCACCGACACGCTGCTGGGCAGCGGGTTCTCACCGGCCGACGGCCCCGAGTTCGGCCCGGACGGCAGCGTCTACTTCAACTCCGAGCGGGGCGCCGACGTGCCCGGCCACGCGCAGCTGTACCGGGTGGGGCCGGACGGGCGGCACCCGGTGCGGCTCACCGACGACGAGCGGGTCAACTGGTTCCCGCACCCCTCGCCGGACGGCAGCCACCTCGCCTACGTGAGCTTCCCGCCCGGCACCCTCGGCCATCCGGAGAACGTCGACGTGCTCGTCCGGCTCTGCCGCCCGGACGGTACCGGCATCCGCGACGTCGCCGCGGTCTTCGGCGGCCAGGGCACCATGAACGTCAACAGCTGGTCGCCGGACTCGACCCGGTTCGCCTTCGTCGGCTACCCGACCTGACAGACTGGGCACCGATGCAGCCACGGCGCCGACCCGGCGCCCATCGCGTCGAGCGACCGCCCGGCGCGGGTCGCGGCACGCGAGAGGATGAGCGGAATGCCCACCGGACCACTGCCCGAACGGGTACGCGAGATGCTGGAAAAGCCGAACCCGGCGGTGATCACCACGGTGCGGCCGGACGGCCAGCCGGTCTCCGTCGCCACCTGGTACCGGCTGGACGGCGAGAAGATCCTGGTCAACATGGACGAGCGCCGGGCCCGGCTGCGCTACCTGCGGGAGGACCCGCGCGTCTCGCTGACGGTGATCGACGAGGGCAACTGGTACACCCACGTCAGCCTGCAGGGCCGGGTCGAGCTGGCGGCCGACCCCGACCTGTCCGGCATCGACAGCCTGTCCCGGCACTACGGCGGCGAACCCTACCCGGACCGCGAGCACGCCCGGGTCAACGCCTGGATCACCATCGACCGCTGGCACGCCTGGGGCGCCCTCGCCGAGTGACGGGCGGCGGCGGCCGGTGCCCACCGGCCGCCGCCCACATCCCGGTGTGAACCCGGCCGCTCAGCCCTCGTGCCGGACGGTGTCGAGGAACGCGCCCCACTGGGCGGCATCGACCCGCAACACGCCGCCCGCCGGGTCCTTGCTGTCCCGCACGTACCACCGCCCCGCGGCCACCGCGACCTCGACACAGTTCCCGCCCTGGCTACCGCTGCGACTGCTCTTCCGCCACCGCAGTTCGTTGGTCTGAGCACCGTTCATCTGGCTCGCCTCCGCGAATGCGTCGGGCTCACTTGCCGATGTGAGGACCGTTCCGGACGACATCGAGAAACGCCGTCCACTGAACGGCATCGACGCGCAACACTCCTCCACCGGGGTTCTTGCTGTCCCTGACATAGCAGGTGTCCGCCTGCATTGCCACCTCGACGCAGTTGCCGCCGGAGGTGCCGCTGCGGCTACTCTTCTGCCATCGCAGGCAGTGGCTTTCGTGGCTGTGCATAACGCGTCTCCCTCACATGCCGTATCAGCGCGATCGAGTCGGCGGCGGACAGCGCTTCGCATCGCATGACATCGATCGTTCGTGCGCATCTTTGCACATGCTCGACGGAGGGCAGGATCTGTCCGGAGCCGGATCCGTCGACGTATGCGAGGCGCTCTCCGTTCGGCAGGGTCATCAGTACGAACGAGCCATCCAAGGGCGCTCTTCCGGCGTCAGACAGACGCAGAACCTGCAGCTTGATATGTGGTCGTTCGGCGAGGACGACGAGACGGTCGAGCTGTGCGGCCATGACGTCGTCGTCTCCGACCTGGCGGTGTAGCACGCTCTCATCCAGGATCGTCCAGATGAGTGGTGGCTCGGCGCGATCGAGGATCGCCTGCCGCTCCAGCCGTGCCTTCAACCGTTCGTCGAGTTCCGTGGGGTCCCGCGGCGGCCAGTCCGGTTGGAACACGGCGCGCGCGTACTCCTCGGTCTGGAGGAGTCCCGGCACGAGTTGCACCTCGAATCCTTCGATGGTCTTCGCTTCTCCTTCGAGAGCGACGAAGGACTGGAACCATTTCGGGTAGGCCTCGCGGGCGATCATGGGGAGCAGGTTGGTGAGGGCACCGCCGGTGTCGAGCGCGGCATCACAGGCGGCCGTGAAGTCGGCGGTGGGCGCGCGCTGCAACGTCTCCACCATGCTGATCAGGCCGGGGGAGAAGTTGATCCGCTCGGCGAGCTGCGCCTGGCTCAGGCCGCGGTCGTGCCGGAACCGGCGCAACTGCACGACGAAGTACTCCTGCAACGTCTCCGGCGGCGTCTCGTCCGGGTCGGCCATCGCGCTCTCCGTCCACTGTGGAATCCGTACACGGATCACCTGTTGGGAGCGCGAGCCTACCCTCCGTGCATGCGATCCGCCAGGCTGGTGTCATGAACGCAGAGCCGAGCACCGAACCGCTGGAACCGAGCGACGCCGAGCTACTGGCGCACCTGATCGACGCCGCCGGTGCGCCGCCGCGCCGGTTCGTCCTGGCCCACCGCGACGACGAGGACGCGCCGACGGTTTTCCGTTGGGGCATCGAGCTTCCGGACGGTGCCTACCTGGTCAGCCCGGACGGCAGCTCGACCGCGCAATGTGCCAGCGCGTGGTCGGCGCTGGACCTGTTCGACCGGGTACGCGTGCTCGACCTGATCTGGCTCGACCCGCGCTGAGCCAGGCCTCGAATCCGTTCGTCCGAGCCCGTTCGCCGGCCCGGTCCGTCCACACCGGACCGTCCGAGCAGGACGCCGCCCCGTCTCCCCACGGCGTCCTGCTCGGACTCCCGTCGCCGCGGTCGCGCGTGGCGAACCCGGCGCCGATCAGGCCAGCGTGAGCACCAGCGAGGCGACCGCCAGTGCGAGGTACCCGGCGGGGAAGCCGAGGGTGGCGTAGCCGTGCGCGCGCAGGTGCGCGGCGACCGCGCCGGCGAAGTACAGCACCAGGCCGGTCGCGGCGACCACGCCGAGCGGCCGGTACGCGAGGCCGGCCAGCAGGCCGGCGGCGCCGGCGAGCTTCGCGGTGGCGAGCCACGGCAGCCACGAGTCCGGCACGCCGACCACGGTCATGAACCCGCGCACGAACGACGCCCGCGCCGCCGCGGCCGCGCCGATCGCCGCCGTCGCCACCGCGGTGACGAGCACGACGACGAGGTACCCGGTGCTCATGGACGCCCTTCCGTCGCAACGCCCGTTCGGCACGGGCACGTCCCGCCGATGACCTGCTCGCTCATGGCCGGTCCGCCGCCGGACCGACCGCGGGACGACGGCGCACGATCCACCGGACTCGCCCGGCCGCCGAACCGCCCGACCCGGGCATTCCTGCCGACGGCGGTCCGATCCGGGCCGCGGCGGTAGCCTGACCTCGTTGCTTTCATCTGCGGAACCGATCCCTTCGGGCGGCGGGGCACTGCCGTTCCCCTGTCTGACGTCTCCCGGCCCAGGAAGGTGACCTCGTGACCGGAGCCGATCGCACCGACCGGTTCGCGGCGTCCCGCGATCGGCTGAAACAGGTGGCCTACCACCTGCTCGGGTCGGCCGACGACGCGGACGACGCGGTGCAGGCGGTGTGGCTGAAGGCCAGCGCGTCCGACGCCGACGTGGCCAACGTCGACGGCTGGCTGACCACGATCACCGTGCACGAATGCCTCGACCAACTGCGTGCCCGTACCCGGCGGGCCGAGCTGCCGCTGGACGACGCCGCGCCGGTGCTGGCCAGCCAGGCGTCCTGGGTGTCGCCGGAGTCCGACGCGCTGCTCGCCGACGGCGTCGACCGTGCGCTGCTGGTCGTGCTGGACCGGCTGTCGCCGGCGCAGCGCGTCGCGTTCGTGCTGCACGACGTGTTCGCGCTGCCGTTCGACGACGTCGGCCGGCTGCTGGACCGCTCGCCGGCGGCGGCCAAGAAGCTCGCCAGCCGGGCCCGCGACCGCATCCGCGCCCCGCAGCCGGATCCGCCCCGCCGTACCCGCGAGCACCTGCGGGTGGTCGAGGCGTTCCTGGCCGCGGCGCGCGGCGGTGACCTGGCCGCGCTGCTGCGGCTGCTCGCCCCCGACGTGGTCCGCACCGTGGATGCGAACCTGGTCGGCCGGCAGGTACCGGCCGAGGTCCGCGGGGCGGACGCGGTCGCCGAGGAGAGTCGCCTGTTCACCCGGCGCGCCGCCACCGGCGTGGTGCTGCTCGTCGACGGCGCTCCCGGCGTCGTGCTCGCGCCGCACGGCCGGATCCGTGCCGTCCTGCGGATCGACCTCGGCCCCGACGACCTGATCCAGGCCGTCGACATCGTGGGTGACCCGGCCCGCCTCGCACGCATCACCCTGACCCTGCCGCCGCCCTGACGACGCGCGGCCGCGGCCGCGGCCAGAGCCGGTGGGCGCACCAGTCACGAGCAGTCGAACCAGTACCCGACCGGCCGATCGGGGCAGGAGCGGCACTCGAAGACGTAGACGCCACCCGCGTCACCCAGCATCAGCCCGGCCGACTCGATCACGTGGTTGCCCTGCATCGGCCCGGTCCGGCCGTCGGTCGTGTCCCGGTCCTCCACCGGCAGCCAGGTACGCCAGCTCTCCCCGTCGGCCTCCCAGCTGGCCACCGTCAGCAGGTGCTCCATCCGCCGACCGCAGGTCGGGCAGTCGGGCCAGTACGGGTCCTGGGTCCAGCCGGGGTAGCCGCCGAGCTTGATCCCGGGCGCGTCGGACAGGTGGCAGTGGTAGCTCCAGCCGGTGTCGTTCTCCAGCTCGGTGAAGCGGTCGGCCAGCGCGGCGCGCAGGTCGTCCGGCAGATCCCAGCTCGGGTACTCGGTCACCCGCTCCGGATGCACCACGCAGGGTTCGGGGACGTGGTCCTCGAACGCGTCCGGGACGGCCGCCGGCGTGTCCGCCACCGCGCCGATCGACCGCGAGTCACGCCACCAGACCACGGGCCGCGGGCAGTAGGCCTCCCCGTGCGCGAACGGACACCACAGCACCTGCAGCAGATCGGTACCGTCCGGAAACGGCATGCTCGGAGCGTCCCGCCGGAACAGCTGCACGATCGGAACCAGCGGCACCGCCGCATCGTGCCGGATCTCCTGCTCGAACTCGTAGTGCTCCTCGGCGCAGGTCGGCCAGGGCTCGGCCGCCGGCCACAGCAGCGGTCCGCCGACCGAACTCTCCCGGCAGGTCGGCGTGCCGCGGCGCGGATGCAGCCGCACCGACTCGGTGCGCAGCGGCACCAGCTCGGGAAACAGCTCCTCGACCGCTACCGGCCGAGGCGGGGTGTGACGGACCACGATCGCTCCAGGGGTCGACGCAGGACGGTGTCGTTCGGACGGGTTCGTCGGCGGCAGGAGTCTCCGACGGACGCCCGGCACCCTAGCGTCGGGGTCCGACATCGTCGCAGACCCCGGTGGGCCCGCCCGGAGCCAGGCACGGTGCGGGGACGGCGGTGCCAGACTCGGGTACGGGGGTGCGGGCATGCCGAGTGTCGAGATGAGCGCCGCGATCGAGCGGTTCCGGGCGCGCCGGCGCGAGCGCGCCGGGCAACCGCCCGTGCCGCTCGACCGGGCGCGGGAGGCGTTCGCGCCGGCGGGGGAGATCCACCCGGTCCCGACCGACGTGCGGGTCACCCCGGTCGACGCCGGCGGGGTGCCCGCGTACTGGCTCGACCCGCCCGGCGTCGCGGCAGACCGGGTGCTGCTGTTCGTGCACGGCGGCGGGTTCGGCCGCGGCTCGCTGCGCAGCCACGGCGAGCTGGCGGCGCGGCTCGGTCGCGCGGCCGGCACCCGGGTGCTGTTCGCCGAGTACCGGTTGGCGCCGGAGCACCCGTTTCCGGCCGCGGCCGAGGACGTGCGTACGGTGTGGCGCTGGCTGGTCGGCGCCGCCGGCGTCTCGGCGGGATCGGTTGCGCTGTGCGGTGACTCGGCCGGTGCCGGCCTGATCGTCGGCCTGCTCGCCAGGCTGCGCGACGCCGCCCGACACCCCGCGGACCCGGCCGGCGCGGCCCGGGCAGCGGCGGCGGTGTTGCTGTCCCCGCACGTGGACCTGACCTCGTCCGGCGCCTCGATGGTCGAGGAGGTGGGCGACGATCCGCTGTTCACCCCGGCGATGATCCGCGGCATCGCGGCCGACTACCTACGGGGCGCCGATCCGACCGATCCGCTCGCCTCGCCGCTGTTCGCCGACCTGCACGGGTTGCCGCCGCTGCTGATCCTGGTCGGCTCCGCCGAGCTGCTGTTCAGCGACGCGCAGCGGCTGGCGAACGCGGCGCGCGACGCCGGCGTGGACGCCACCCTGACGATCGGCGCCGGGCTGCCGCACGCCTACCCGTTGCTGCTCGGCACGCCGGAAGCCGCCGCGGCCACCGACGAGATCGCCGCGTTCGTCCGCGCCCACCTCGGCTGACCGTCCGTTGTGGACAGCCAGCCCGGGTCACTCCGGGCGGTCCGGGTCGTCGGCGAGCTCGCCGAGCGGGATCGGCGTGTCGACCGGGCGCACCGACAGCGCGAGCGGATCCGGCAGCTCGGCCGGACCGTCCACACCGGACAGTGTCGCGGTCAGCCCGGCGACCGCGGTGCCGCAGCTGCGGCCCTGGCACCGGCCCTGGCCGCAGCCGGTCGCGGCGCAGACCGTACCCAGGGCGGTGGCGCCGGACTCGACCGCGTCACGCAACGCGCCGTAGCGCACCCGCTCGCACCGGCACACCACGGTGTCGTCGGCCAGCCAGCTCTGCCAACCGTCCGGTACCGGATAGACCGCGGCGAGCGCGTCGGCGAACCGGCGGTACCGGGCGCGGGCGCCCTGCCAGGCCGATGCGCGGGCGGCGTGGCCGCGCTCGCCGAGGGTACCGAGGTCCAGCGCGGTGGCGAGGCCGGCGAGGGCGCCCTCGGCGGCGGCCAGCACGGCGCCGCCGACACCGGTGAGCTCGCCCGCCGCGTACACCCCGGGGCGGCTGGTGAGCTGCGCGTCGTCGACCGCGACGACCGGGGACCCGTCCGGGCCCGGCTCGGTGTCGCAGCCCAGCGCGAGCGCGAGCTCCAGCTGCGGCACGAACCCGTACCCGACGACGACCGCGTCGGTCTCGATGGTCTTCTCGCTGCCCGGCACGATCGTCCAGTCCGGCTTGAGCTTCGCCACCGTCGCGGTCTGCACCCGCCCGTCGCCCTCGACCGCGACGACCGCGCGGCCGGCCCGGACCCGGGTACGGTGCCGGGTCAGTGTCGCGGTGTAGCGGGCAGCTTCGGCCACCTTCTCCGGCGCGAGCGCCATCGCCCGCGGCCGGCGGACCCAACCGCGGGTGTGGTTGGCCTCCAGCACCCCGGCGAGCCGCGCGCCGGCCTCGATCAGCCCCGCCGCCACCGGCAGCAGGAACGGCCCGGTACCGGCGACGAGCACCCGGCGCCCCGGCACGATCCGGGCGCCCTGCAGCAGCGCCCGCGCCGCACCCGGGGTGTACACGCCCGGCAGCTCGGAGCCGGGGAACGGCAGCGTCCGGTCGTACGCGCCGGTCGCGAGCACCACCCGCGGCGCGGCGATGACGCCGGCGTTCACGGCGCGGCCGGACGAGACGTCCGCCAGGTGCAGCAGCGCGCCGCCACCCACCCGCGGCTCGGCCGCCCAGACGGTGACCTGCTGGCGCTGGGTGACCCGGCGGTGCCGGGCCAGCCGGGCGATCAGGTCGGCGGCGGCCGGCTGCTCGTGGTGTGCCCGCTCCGGGCGCACCGCGCCGAACTCGACCGGCAGCTGCCGGTGGTACTGCCCGCCCGGCCGCACGTCCGCGTCCAGCAGCAGCACGCTCGCCCCGCCGTCCGCCGCCTGTACCGCGGCGTGCAGCCCGGCCGCGCCCGCGCCGACGACCACCACGTCCGCCGCCCTGGTCGGAATCACCGCGTACCTCCGTGCCCGGCCGTCGTGACCACGTCGCCGGGCCGGGCCACGTACCGGCAGGCGCGGATGGACGGTGTGTCGTTGACGGTGACCAGGCAGCCGTAGCAGACGCCGATGCCGCAGAACACGGCGCCGCGCCCGTCGTCCCAGCCGACCCGGCCGGCGGCCAGCATCGCCGCCGCGACGGTCTCGCCGGGCCGCAGCGACACCGCGGTGCCGTCCAGCACGATCTCGCCGATCGGCTCCGCGGTCGGCTCCACCGGGTCGTCGACCACCCGGTACGGGCCGCGCTCGTCGTCGTCGCTCATCCGCAGCTCCCTCCCGCCGGGCGGGCGTCCCGGTGGTCCGCGCCCGGCCGCCGGTCGCCGGCCGGGCCGCGGCGTCCTCCCGCCGTCCCGGGCATCGGACGGTGCGTCCCCGCGCGCGTCGGCCGGTCCGCCGTCATCGGTCGGTCTCCGGCTCGACCGGGGCGAGCCCGGGCCGGTCCGGTGCGTACGGTGCCGGGTCCAGGCTCGGCGTCGCGCCGGTGACCAGGTCGGCGAGCAGCTCACCGGTCGCCGGCGCCAGCCCGACACCCGCGCCGCCGTGGCCGGTCGCGTACCAGAGGCCGGGGTGCTGCGGGTCGGCGCCGATGATCGGCAGCTGGTCGGGCGTGCGGCCGAACAGCGTGCCGGCGCCGCGCAGCACGGCCACCTCGCGCAGTGCCGGCAGCAGCCGAACGGCGTCGGCGGCGAGCCGGCGCAGCGCCGGCACCGGCACGGACGTCTCGAAGCCGGCCTCGGTACCGGTGGTGGCGATCGCCAGCGCGCCGGTGCCGGTGGGCGCCAGCACCAGCGGGGCCGTGTCGGGGCCCGTCTCGTACACGGTCGGGCCGAGCGGCTGCGGCAGCGGCTCGGTGACGAGCACGTGCCCGCGACCGGGGCGGACCGGCAGCCGTACCGAG
Organism: Actinocatenispora comari; assembly: GCF_017312725.1. Classification (GTDB taxonomy): domain Bacteria; phylum Actinomycetota; class Actinomycetes; order Mycobacteriales; family Micromonosporaceae; genus Actinocatenispora; species Actinocatenispora comari. Next base: position 112,597 of record NZ_BOPO01000111.1, read on the forward strand.
GCGAGTTCGGCCAGCGGCCCCGACCAGGCCCCGGCGGCGAGGACCAGGGTGTCGGTGTGCACCGAGCCGGCCGCGGTGTCGACCCGCAGCCCGGTGCCGGTCGGTTCGATCGCGGCGACGGGCGCCGCCGGAAGCACGACGGCGCCGCGTTCCATCGCGGCCGCGAGCACCGCGAGCGTGGCGGCGACCGGCGCGACCCGGGCGTGCCCGGGGTAGCGGACCGCGAGCGTGACGTCGTCGGCGAGCCCCGGCGCGAGCGCGGCCAGGTCCGCGTCGGACAGTTGCTCGGCGGCCAACCCGGCGGCCCGCTGCTCGGCCGCGAGCGAGCTCAGCTGCTTCGCGGCGGCCGGACCGCGCGCGACGCTGACCGCGCCGTCGGCGCTCAGCCGCAGGTCGGGTCGGTGGTCGAGGTCGGCGGCGAGCCGGTCGGCGAGGCCGTCCCACTGCTGCCGGGAGTGTCGGGCGAGGTCGAGCAGCGGGCCCGGACGGTGACCGACCGCGACGGTACCGAGCCCGGCGCCGGTACCGCCGGCGGCGACCGCGCCGCGGTCCACGATCACCACCGACCGGCCGCGTACGGCCAGCTCGTAGCCGCAGCAGGCGCCGACCAGGCCGGCGCCGACGACCACCGCGTCCACGGTGGCCGGCGCTGAGTGGCTGAACACGCGTCTCCTTCTCCCACCGAGGACGGGTCGGTGCCGAGGTACGGACACCCACAGTGCGCCAAACTCTAGAGGTCGCGGCTGTACCGGCCGGCAGCAACACCCTGCTTCCCGGCCGGCCGGCAGGTATCCGGTGTGATCCGCGTCGCCGCCGGCCCGGCTCCGCGACCACGACCCGCGGGGTTATCGACCCGTTTGTCGGGTACGTCGCGCCGCCGGGCTCGGCCGAACCGGCCCGCCAGCGCCCCGGCCGACCCGCGGGCCGGTCCGGTTGCCGTGTCGTCCGGCGGTGAGTCGGCGGCGCGGGCCGGGCGCGTGAAAAGATGGCGTCCATGTGCGGACTGCTCACCTTCGTCAGCGCCCACGGCATCGCCGGCGTGCATCGCGACCACATTGCCGACGCGCTGGAGAACCTGCACCATCGCGGTCCGGACGACACCGGCGTGGAGACGTTCGGTGACTCGCCCGGCGGCGACGTGGTGTGCGGGTTCAAGCGGCTCGCGTTCATCGACGTCGCGCACAGCCACCAGCCGCTGCGCTACCTCGACCGCTACCTGCTCACCTTCAACGGCGAGATCTACAACTACATCGAGCTGCGCGAGCAGCTGCGCCGCGAGTGCGGGGCGAAGTTCGAGACCGACGGCGACGGCGAGGTGATCCTCGCCGCGTACCACCACTGGGGCCTGGAGACCGCACTGCGCCGGCTGCGCGGCATGTTCGCGTTCGTGATCTGGGACAAGGTGGAGCGGCGCGCGGTCGGCGCCCGCGACCCGTTCGGGATCAAGCCGCTGCACTACCTGCTCACCGCGGACGGGCTCTACCTGTCCAGCGAGAAGAAGGCGTTGATGCCGTTCGCCGGGTCGGCCAACGCCGGCAACAACGGCATCGACCACGCCAACCTGTCGCACTACCTGACCCTGCAGTACGTGCCCGAGCCGACCACGATGCACCTGGGCATCAGCCGGGTCGAGTGCGGGCAGGCGTTCACCTACCGCCCCGGCGAGCCGGTGCAGCTCTCCCGGTACTACCGGGCCGACTTCCGGCCCGCCCCGGTCGCCGACGAGCAGGCGCTGTACAAGAAGATCGAGGACACCCTGCGCGAGTCGGTGCGGCTGCACATGCGCTCCGAGGTGCCGCTGGGCTGCCTGCTGTCGTCCGGCATCGACTCCACCGCGGTGGTGGCACTGGCCCGCGAGTTCAACCCGAACGTGCTGACCTTCACCGTCGGCTACGACGTGCCCGGCTACTCCGAGATCGACGTGGCCGCCGACTCCGCGCAGCATCTCGGCGTGCAGCTGATCCCCACCAAGATCGGCCCGCAGGACATGATGGAGGCGCTGCCGCGGATCGTCTGGCACCTGGACGACCCGGTCGCCGACCCGGCGCTGGTCCCGCTGTACTTCGTCAACCGCACCGCCGCGCAGCACGTCACCGCGGTGCTGTCCGGCGAGGGCGCGGACGAGTTCTTCGGCGGCTACACGATCTACCGCGAGCCGCTGTCGCTGCACTCGATCTCGTCCATGCCGGACGGCATCAAGCGCGGCCTCAAGTCGGTGGCCAACGTGATGCCGGAGGGCGTCAAGGGCAAGAGCTTCATCGACCGGGGCACCGTGCCGCTGGAGGAGCGGTACTACGGCAACGCGCGGATCTTCTCCGAGGCGGAGAAGCAGGTGCTGATGCGCCACTACGACCCGTCGGTGGCCTACACCGACGTGACCGCCCCGCTCTACGCCGAGTGCGCGCACCTCGACGACGTGACCCGGATGCAGTACATCGACCTGTACACCTGGCTGCGCGGCGACATCCTGGTCAAGGCCGACCGGATGTCGATGGCGCACTCGCTCGAGGTGCGCGTGCCGTTCCTCGACCCGGTGGTGTTCGAGCTGGCGGCGACCATCCCGACCGAGCTGAAGGTCACCCTGCGCGGCAACCACACCAAGTACGCGCTGCGCCAGGCGATGCGCAACATCGTGCCGCCGCCGATCGTCAACCGGCGCAAGTGGGGCTTCCCGACACCGACCCGGGTCTGGCTCAAGGACGCCATGTACGAGTGGGCCGCGAACATCCTGGCCCGCTCCGGCGCCGGCGCCCTGATCGACCTCGGCTACGTGCGCAAGCTGCTCGACGCGCACCGCAAGGGCGAGGCCGACAACAGCCGCAAGGTCTGGACCGCGCTGGTGTTCTGCGTCTGGCACGCCATCTTCGTCGAGCGCTCCATCGACCCGCGGCCCAAGCCGGCCGAGTCGGCGCTGCTCACCAAGCCCGTCGTGCAGCGCGCCACCTGGTGACCGCGGCGGCGGGGAGCGGGCCGGCCGGCGACCGCCGCCAGCGGGCCGGTCGGTGACCGGCGACGAGGCCCGCCGCCGCGCCGGCTACCTGACCGCGGCCGAGCTGGTCGAGGCGCTGCCCGAGGTGCTGGTGCTGGACCCGGCCGGCACCATGGTCTCGCCGGACGTGTCGGTCGCGGCGGGCGCGGTGCTCTACCCGGGCGTCGTTCTGCACGCCGCGGCGGGCGGCCGGATCGAGCTCGGCGCGAGCCGGCTGTGGCCCGGCACCCGGTTGCTCGCCGAGGCCGGCGGCAGCATCACGGTCGGCGACGGCTGCGTGTTCGAGGGCGGCGTCACCCTGCGCGCCGCCGGCCCGGCCGCTGCGGTACGAGTCGGGGCCGGGTGCCGGCTGTCCCACGGTGCCGAGCTGCTGGCCGACGCCGACCTCGGCGACGGTGCCCAGCTGCTCGGCCGGATCACCGCCCGCGACGTCGTCCTCGCCGGCGGCGGCAGCCACGCCGACCCGGACCCGGACACCCGCGGTGCGGTACTGAAGGGCTTCGGTACCGCCCGCGGTCTGCGGCTCGCGGTGGGTGAGGTGGTCAACGGTGCCGGTGACTTCGCCCGCGCCCCGGTCGAACGCCAGTCCGCCTACCATCCGAAACGGGACTCCGCGACCAGAAGAGGATGATCTAGCATCCTGCTGTCCAGCGACCGAGCAGGGGAGTGGCGATGGCGGGATCCGGACGGTACCGAAGAGTCGGCCGCGGGGCGGCGGTCGCTGTGCTGGTAGGGGCGTTGGTCCTGTCCGGACCGGGTGTTGCGGCGGCCGGCCCGGCCCGAGCCATCGCCGGGTCGCCCACGACGTACTACGTGGACGCGACCGGCGGCGACGACGGCAACGCCGGTACCTCGCCGGACGCCGCCTGGCGGTCGCTGGCGAAGGTGAGCGGGCACGGGTTCGCGCCGGGCGACACGATCGACTTCAGGAAGAACGAGACGTGGACCGGCACCCTGACGCTGTCGTCGAACGGTGCCGACGGCGCGCCGATCACGGTCGGCTCGTACGGGGACGGCGAGCGGCCGGTGATCACCGGCGGCAGTACCTGTGTCGCGGTCGAGGGCAACTGGTGGGTGGTCACCGAGCTCGCGGCGACCGACTGCGGCTGGGCCGGCTTCGAGCTCGGCGCCGCGAACGCGCCGGCCGGTACCAACGGGCAGCACGACATCGTCGATTCGGTCCTGGCCAGCCACAACGTCGTCGGGGTGTCCATCATGGAGACCGCGGCGTTCGACGCGGTGCAGTGGAGTCAGCTGATCGACAACGACAAGATGAGCGTGAACGATCCGGACCCGGACAACGACTCCGGCGCGTTCGGGGTGCTGCTCAACGGCGACGACAACCTGGTCACCCGCAACACCATCACCGGCAGCTTCGCCGACAGCGACGACTACACCTACGACGGGGCGGCCGTCGAGGTGTACGACGGGGACCGGAACACGGTGACCTACAACGTCAGTGTCGACAACGAGACGTTCACCGAACTCGGCCACCAACCCGGCGGCACCGCGAGCGACAACATGTTCGGCTACAACCGGGTGACCTCGACCAAGCCGCGCGGCGCGTTCCTGGTCACCCGTGGGGCCGACGACACGAACCTCGGGCCGGTGCTCGGCACCCAGGCGTACGACAACTCCGTCTACCTGCCGCAGGCGGGGTACGACCCGGCGACCGGGCGCGGGCTGAGCGAGGGCTGGGTGTGCGACGCGGGCTGTTCGCCGGACGTGTTGAAGCTGCGCAACAACGTGTTCTCGGTCTGGTGGAAGCCCGGGTACGAGGACGGTCTCGGCGCCGACGAGGACAACGACCTGTACGACACGTCGTACCCGGGCACGGTGTGGCAGTTCACCGCTGGCGCGCACGACGTGCGCACCGACGACGTGGGCTGGGTCAGCAAGGCGACGCCGGATCTGCACTTGACCGCGGCCAGCCCGGCCATCGGTATCGGAGTCGAGCCCGACAGCCGGTACGCCGACGCCCTGCAGTGGGACCTGGACGGCATCGAGCTGTCCGGCAGCCGGGACGCCGGCGCCTACCAGTACCACTGAGGCCGGCCGCCCGCGCGAAGGACGTGCGGGCGGCCGGACGGCCTCAGCCCTTGACCGCCCCGGTCAGCACGCCCTTGGTGAAGTGGCGTTGCAGGAACGGGTACACGAGCAGGATCGGCACGATCGACACCACCAGGATGGCCATCTGGATCGCCGCCTGCGGCGGTAGCCGCTCGGTGCCGAGTTCCCCGCTGCCCAGCTGGGTGTCGTTGATGACGTAGGTGCGCAGCACCAGTTGTAGCGGCCAGAGCCGGCTGTCGTCGAGGTAGAGCAGGGCGGAGAAGAACGCGTTCCAGTAGCCGACCGCGTAGAACAGCCCGATCACCGACAGCACCGCCTTGGACAGCGGCAGCACGATGCTGGTGAAGGTGCGCAGCTCGCCGGCGCCGTCGATGCGGGCGCTCTCGATGATCTCGCCGGGCAGGTTGGCGAAGAACGCCCGCAGCACGATCACGTTGAACGCGTTGACCATCGTCGGCACGATCAGCGCCCAGATGCTGTTCAGCAGCCCGGCCTGCTTGACCACCAGGTACAGCGGGATCATCCCGGGCGAGAACAGCATGCTGAACAGCACGATCAGCAGCAGCGGCCGGCGGGCCACGAACCCCGGCCGGGACAGCGCGTACGCGAGCAGCCCGGAGACGGTGAGGCTCAGCAGCGTACCGACGACGGTGACCAGCACGCTGATCCCGAGCGCCCGGGTGACCACCCCGCCGGCGAACAGCGACCGGTAGGCGTCCAGGCTGATCGAGTGCGGGATCAGCACCAGCCCGCCGGCCTCGTCGATCTGCCGGTCCGGCGCGACGCTGGTGGCGATCACGCCGACGAACGGGATCACCACCGCGGCGCAGAACACCGCGAGCACCAGCCCCTTGACCACCCGCATCGGCCAGGACGGCGCGGGTACGCCGTTGACGATCCGGCGGCTCACCGGCTGTACACCCCGTCCTCGCCGAACACGTGCGCCACCTTGTTCGCCACCAGTACCAGCGCCACGCCGACCAGCCCCTTCACCAGACCCACGGCGGCCGCGACGCCCCAGGCGCCGCCGACCACGCCGTTGTTGTAGACGTACGTGTCGAGCACCTCGCTGACGTCCCGGCCGACCGCCTGCTGTTGCAGGATGATCTGCTCGAACCCGACCGTCAGCGAGTCACCGAGGCGCAGGATGAACAGCAGGATGATGATGCCGCGCAGGCCGGGCAGCGTCACGTGCCACAGCTGCCGCCAGCGGCTGGCCCCGTCGACGCTCGCCGCCTCGTACAGCTGGGCGTCGATGGTGGACAGCGCGGCGAGGAACAGGATCGTCGCCCAGCCGGTGTCCTTCCAGATCACCTGCGAGGTCAGCAGCACCCGGAACAGCTCCGAGTTGCCGATGATGTCGATCGTGCCCAGATCGTGCGCGCGCAGGTAGTTGTTGAGCAGCCCGCTGCCGCCGAGCATCTGCTGGAACAGCGCCACCACGATCACCCAGGACATGAAGTGCGGCAGGTACAGGATGCTCTGCGCGATGCGCTTGATCCGCTCGGAGAACAGCGAGTTCATCAGCAGCGCGAGCAGGATCGGCGCCGGGAACACGAACACCGCCTGCAGCAGCGTCAGGATCAGCGTGTTGCCCAGGGCGCGCAGGAACGCCGGGTCGCCGTCGACGATCACCGCGAAGTTGGTGAACCCGGTCCAGGCGCTGCCGCGGATGCCCAGGAACGGTTGGTAGTCCTGGAACGCGATCACGTTGCCCAGCAGCGGCAGGTAGTGGAAGCCGAGGATCAGCGCGATGCCGGGCAGCGCGAACAGCAGCAACACCCGGTCGCGCAGTAGCCGGCGCCCCAGCCCGAGCCGGCGCCGGGCACCGCCGGCGTGGCCGGCCGGCGCGGGGTCGCGGCGGGTGGGGTCGCGGCGTGCGTCGGCGAGCCGGCCCGGTGGTGCGGCCGGCAGCGCGGTGCGCCGACTCACCGCTTCGCCGCCTCGGCGTACGCCTTCGCCAGCTCGGACTTCATCGCGGTGCCGCCGGAGGACAGGAACGTCTTGACCGCCGGCCGCCACGCCGACACCGGCTGCTTGCCCTGCACGATCTGGTTCTCCACGTCGAGCAGCACGGCGGTCAGCTGCGTCCACTTGCGCGACATCGTCTCGGAGTACAGCCCGTACGAGGCGTCGTAGACCAGCCGGTCGGCGATGCGCTGCTGGATCCGGTGCTGGCGCTGCGGCACCTCGGGCCTGCCGGCGTAGTACAGCGCCAGGTCCGAGTCGCAGATGTACTGCAGGCCGATGCCGGTCTCCACCACGCCGACCTTCGTCGGGATCGGGTCGCTGCCGTGCAGCGTGTAGTGCCGGCCGGCCACCCCGTACTTGCGGAACAGGTACTCCTCGGTGCCGAACGGCGCCGCCATCCAGTTGGCCAGCTTCAGCAGCGTCTCGGTGGAGTGCTTCGACCCGGTGCTGAACGCGGTGACGTTGTTGAGCGCCGCGCCCATCCACGGCTTGCCGAGCCCGCCGTCGAAACCGGGCACGTCGAGCATGTCGACCGAGAACGCGTCGCCGGCGGTGTTCTCCGCGTAGTACTGGTTCCAGGCGACGAAGCTGTCCAGGTCGAAGGCGGCGATGCCGCCGTTGAACCACTGTTTGCGGGCGCTCGCCTTGTCGCCGAACGCGTCCGGGTTCACCACGCCGGCCGCGACCAGCTTGCGCGTCGCCTCCAGCGCATCGGCGTTGGCCTCGTCCTCGTACATGGTGGTGAACCGGTCGCCGGAGCGCTTCCACTGGTTCGCCATGCCGAACATCTGCCGGACGTACGCGGTCGGCGCCTTGGTCCACGCCCAGCGGTGCCGCTTCGGCTCGGTCATCGCCGTGCACAGGTCCAGGAACTCGGCGAAGTTCTTCGGCGCCGGGTTCTTGATGCCCTTGGCCGCCAACAGATCCACCCGGTACAGCGGGAGCGAGGTGCGGGACATCCCGCGCGGCACCGGCACCCCGTAGATGCCGCCGTTGAACACGCAACCCTTCCAGTACTCGGTCGGGATGTTCGCGAGGAACGGGTAGTCGTGCACCGCGTCACCGGACAGCTGCTCGGTCAGGTTGCGGCACTTGGCCTTCAGCAGCGCCGGCAGTTCCGGGGTGGTCGGCGGGATGTTGAGCACGTCGGGCAGGTCGCCACCGGCGATCCGGGTGGCGAACTTCTTCGGGTACTCGTCGTTGGAGGCCATGCTGATCGACAGGTCGGAGCCGAGCCGGTCGTTCATCGCCTGCCAGAACCGGTTGCGGTTCTCCGCCGGCGGGATCGCGCCGGGAATGTTGGTCAGGAACGAGATCGGCTTGCCGTCGCCGGGCTTCTCGTGGATCGCCCGCACCGGGTGCGCCGGGTACTTCAGGAACCCGGCGAGCACCCGGTCGGTGCCCGGCAGGTCGGGCTGGACGCCCTGGTAGGGCCGGTGGTCGGGGAGCTTGACGGCGAGGTTCGCCGCCGCGGTGTCCGCGCCGCCGGAGCTGCAGGCGGTCAGCAGGGGAGTGCCGGTGACCGCGACGGCGGTGGCGGCGAGGCCGCCACCGAGGAGAGTTCTTCTGCTGATCGGCTGCATGTGAGGTCGTCCTCCGAACCGGAAGTGCACGGGAGGTGAATCGGCGTCGCGCCGATTGATGTGCGCGGCCTCACCATGACATAGTACGTCCTATGTCATCAAGACTCGGTGCGCCGCGAATCGTGTTCGATCCCCGCGACAGCGGCTACCACACGTTCCGGATCCCGGCGATCGTCGCTCGCGGTGGCGTGCTGTACGCGTTCTGCGAGGGCCGGCGGCACGGCCCGGGCGACGCCGGCGAGATCGACGTGGTGCTGCGCCGCTCGTACGACGGTGGCGAGAGCTGGGGCGAGCTGACCGTGCCGTCCTCGGTACCGGCCACGACGTGCGGCAACCCGACCCCGGTCGTCGATCCCGGCTCCGGCGACCTGGTGCTCGTCACCGTGCAGAACGGCGCCGACGCCGACGAGTCGACCCTCGCCCGCGGCACCGACGTCTCCCGGACCGCCCGGGGTGCATCCGGCGCCGGGCCCGCACCCGGCGCCGAGGCCGGCCGCCGGGTGTACGTCCAGCGCAGCCGCGACGGGGTCGCCTTCACGCCGACCACGGAGATCACCGAGCAGGTCAAGCCGGCGGACTGGGCCTGGTACGCGACCGGGCCGTGCCACGCGATCGCACTCACCCACGGCCGGTACGCCGGCCGGATCGTGGTGCCCGCCAACCACTCCCGGATCCCGCCGCCCGGTGCCGATCCGGCCCGGTACAACGGTGGGCACTGCATCCTCAGCGACGACGGCGGGCACACCTGGCGGCTCGGGTTCGTCGACGACAACGACGGACCGGAGATCAACGCCAACGAGACCGCGGTCGCCGCGCTGCCCGACGGCCGGCTGTACTTCACCGCCCGCAACCACCGCGGCACCGGCCCGGCGCGGGTGCACGCCTGGTCCACCGACGGCGGCGAGCACCTGGCCGCGCCGTACACCGGGATCGGCGAGATCACCGCGCCCGGCATCCAGGGCAGCGTGCTCGCGGTCGGCGACCGGCTGCTGGCGACCACCCCGGTGCATCCGGAGATCCGGCGCGAGCTGACCGTGTTCGGCAGCGACGACGCCGGCGCGAGCTGGCGGCCGGAACTGGTGCTGCACGCGGGGATGGCCGGGTACTCCGATCTGGTCGCGCTGCCCGACGGCCGCGTCGGCGCGCTGTACGAGTCCGGTGCCACCTCCTCGTTCGCGGTGCTGCGCTTCGCCACCTTCGACCCCGGCAGCTGAGCCCCGCCGCCGCGACGCCGGCAGCAGCCCCCCGCCCGCCACGCCGCCCGCCATGCCGCCCGCCACGGCCGGCAGCCCGACGCCCGACGCCCACCGAGCAACGACGACCAACACCCGAGTAGCAGGGAGCACCCTTGTCCAGCAGCCGACAGCCCACCCTGGCCGGGGTGGTACCGCCGCTCGTCACCCCGCTGACCGCCGACCAGGAGATCGACACCGCCTCACTGGCTCGGCTGATCGGCCACCAGCTGGACGCCGGCGTCACCGGCGTGTTCGTCCTCGGTACCTCCGGCGAGGGCACGTTCCTCACCGACGAGGCGCGCCGCACCGTGCTCGCGGTGACCGTGGCGGAGGTGGCCGGTGCGGTGCCGGTACTGGCCGGCGCCGTCGACGCCTCCACCGCCCGCGCCGCGGCGCACGTCGGCACCGCGGTGGCGGCCGGGGTGGACGGGATCGTCGCCACCGCGCCGTTCTACGCCGCGACACACCCGGCCGAGATCGACCGGCACTTCGTCCGGCTCGCCGCGGCGGCCGGTGACCTGCCGCTGTACGCGTACGACATCCCGGCCCGGGTCGGCACCAAGCTGCCGGCCGAGCTGCTGATCGACCTCGGCCGGCGCGGCGTGCTGGCCGGTGTCAAGGACTCCAGCGGGCAGGACGGCAGCCTGCGCCGGGTGGTACTGGACCGCCGGGACGCCGGGCTGACCGGCTTCACCGTGATGACCGGCTCGGAGATCAGCGTCGACTCGGCCCTGGCGTACGGGGCGGACGGCGTCGTGCCGGGCCTCGGCAACGTCGACCCGGCCGGGTACGTGCGGCTCGCCGCGGCCGTGGCGGACGGCGACCACGACGCGGCGCGGGCCGAGCAGGACCGGCTGATCCGGCTGTTCGAGATCGTCATCGTGCCCGACCGCGGCCGGATGGGCGCCAGCTCCGCCGCGCTCGGCGCCTTCAAGGCCGCGCTGTACCTGCTCGGGGTGCTCGACTGCCCGGTGACCGCGTTCCCGTCCGTTCCGCTGGACGCGACCGAGATCGCCGGTGTCGCGGCCCTGCTGGCGCGCGCCGGTCTCGTCCCGGTCCGGCAGTAGCATCGCCGTGGCGGCGCCGTCGCTTCGTGGCGGCGCGGTCACCCCGTCGTGAGGAGAACCGTCAGTGAGTACCGCCGCGCCGGCCGGCCGGCCCCGACGCAGCACCGGGACCCAGGAGTTCATCCGGGAGCAGATGACCTCGCTGATCCTCACCCGCGGGCTGACCGCCGGCGACCCGCTGCCGACCGAGCCGGAGCTGATGGAGTTGTTCGGTGTCGGCCGGCATCCGTTGCGGGAGGCGCTGAAGGCGCTGCAGGCGGTCGGCATCGTGGAGATCCGGCACGGCTTCGGCACCTACGTCGGGTCGGTCGGGCTGCAGTCGCTGGAGGACGGGCTCACCTTCCGGATGCGGCAGTCGATGGCCGGCGACCTGCACGAGGTACGCAACGTGCTGGAGGTGCGGGAGGCGCTGGAGGTCGGGCTGGCCGAGAAGGTGGTGGCGCACTTCGGCCGGCACGGCACCGACGAGCTGGCCGCGATCGTCGAGAGCATGCGCGCCCGCGCCGACGCCGACCAGTATTTCCCGGACGAGGACTGGGCGTTCCACCGCGCCCTGTACCAACCGCTCGGCAACGAGCTGGTGCTCGACCTGGTCAGCGTGTTCTGGCGGGCGTTCGCCGGGGTCGACGCCCGGCTGCCGGGCCCGCGCTACACGCCGGCGGACGCGTTGCGCTGGCACCGCGACCTGCTGACCGCGCTGACCACCGGCCGGCCGGACCGGTTCGCCGCCGCGATGGCCGACCACTTCGTCGGCATCCACGCCCGCCTCGCCGACTAGCGCCCGCCGCCGGCGTGCCAGCCGCCGGAGCCCGGCTCAGTCGATCAGGTGCTCCCGGCCCGGCGGTGCCTGGTAAGGCTCCGGCCAGTAGTCGAGCACGGTGGCGATCCGGCCGTCCGGCGCGAAGCCGAAGAACGTGATCGCGTCCTGCGTCTCGCCGCCGATGGTGAACTCCGCCCGGCTGACCACCCGGTCGCCGTCGGCCAGCACCTCGCGCACCGCGAAACTCCAGTCGCCCGGGTACTCCCGGTTGAAGCGCAGGTATCGCTCTCGGTCGGAGATGGTCTCCCCGGTCTGCGGCAGGTCGTAGCGGACGTCGTCGGCGAGCACGGCGGCGAAGCCGGCCCAGTCGCGGGCGTCGATGCTCGCCCAGTAGCGCCGGACGGTGTCTCGGTGATCGGTCATGGCCGGCACCCTAGGGCAGGCCACCGACAGAACTCCTCAGGCCGCGGTCACCGGGGCCGGGGTCGGCGCCGTCGGCCGGCTCGGCTGGTACCAGGAGCGCAGCTCGGCGTTGCTGACCAGGTGCCGGGACAGCGTGCCGCAGGCGCACCGGACGTACACCACGACGCCCTCGGACGTGGTGTGCCGGGAGACGACCTCGCAGGTACCCGGCTCGGGCCGGCGGCAGTACTGGCATTCGATGCTCATGGATGTTCCTTGGAACCGAAGGGCAGGCTGTGGTTGTCCAGCCGGCTCCAACAATGGGACGACTATCGTTGAAAATCAATTAACGAGATTTGAAATGACCGTGTAGGAGAACCTTCATGATCGACATTCGCCGGGTCGGGGTGCTCCGGATGATCGGCCAGCACGGCGGGGTCACCGCCGCCGCGCACGCCCTGCACCTCACCCCCTCGGCGGTATCGCAGCAGGTCAGGCAGCTTTCTCGGGAGCTGGGAGTGCCGCTGCTGGAGCCCGCCGGCCGGGGCGTAGTGCTCACCGCGGCGGCCGGCGTGCTGGTCCGGCACGCCGACCAGCTGGCCGCCGACTGGGAGCGGGTGGTGACCGAGATCTCGCAGTACGCCGACGATCCGTCCGGTGAGCTGCGTCTCTGCGGATTCCCCACCGCGATCGTCAGCCTGCTCGCCCCGGCCGCCGCGCTGCTGCGCGCCCGGTACCCGGAGATGGCGGTGCGGGTCGACGAGGCCGAGCTGGCCGAGGGGTACGACCTGGTGCTCGCCGGCGACGCCGACCTGGCCGTGGTGGTACCGACACCGGACGCGCCGGCGGGCGTCGAGGACGCCAAGTTCGACCTGTCCCGGCTGCTGGACGAGATGCAGGACCTGCTGCTGCCCGCCGACCACCCGCTCGCCGGCCGGGACAACGTGGAGCTCGCCGAGGCGGCCGACGAGCGCTGGATCGTCGGCAACCCGGCCCGTTCGCACCAGCAGCAGCTGGTGCTGGTCGCCTGCGCCGCAGCGGGTTTCACCCCGGACATCGCGCACACCGTCACCGACTGGACCGCCGTCGCCGCGCTGGTCGGCCGCGGCCTGGGGGTGTCGCTGATCCCGCGGATGACGCACCTGCCGGCGCAGGACGCGGTGGCCCGGGTCCCGTTGCGCGGCACCCATGCGCCCCGCCGGCGCATCCTGACCTGCGTGCGCCGCGGCAGCGCGAGCCAGCCGGCGATCGAACGCGGGCTGGCCGCGCTGCGCGAGGTCGCCGGCGCCGGCGAACTGCACGGCCGCTCTGCCACCGCCGTCCCCAACTGACGCGCGGCGGTCAGTCCGTCGCCGGCACCTCGGTACGGTCGGTCCTCGGCGCCGGGGCGTGCTGCGGGGCGCGGCGGGTGACGGCGACCCCGACCAGGCAGATGGCGCCGCCGACCAGGGCCAGCGCGGCCGGCGTCTCGGCCAGCAGCAGCCAACCCAGCAGCACCGCGACCGGCGGTACCAGGTAGGTCGTCGCGCCCATCCGGGCGGCGCCGGTGCGGGCCAGTGCGTACGCCCAGGTGGTGAACGCCAGCGCGGTCGGCAGCGCGCCCAGGTAGATCGTCCACAGCACCGCCTCGGCCGGCGCGGCGGCCAGCTCGTGCACCAGCCGCGGCGCGTACGGCAGGCAGGCGAGCGCGCCGACGGTGGCGGCGAGCCAGGTGGTGCGCAACGCCGAGGTGGTGGCGAGCACCGGTTTCTGGCTGAGCACGCCGATCGCGTAGCCGATCGCGGCGAGCAGGCACAGCAGCACCCCGGGCAGGTCGCCGGTACCCGGCCGAGCGGTCGCCACCCCCATCACCAGCACGCCGGCGAACGCCACCAGCACCCCGATCACCAGCAGTCGCGGGAAACCCTCGCGCAGGAACACCCCGGCCAGTACGGCGAGCAGGATCGGCCCGACGTTGACCAGCATCGCCGCGGTACCGGCGTCCACCCGCCGCTCCGCCGCGTTCAGCGCCACGTTGTACATCCCGAACCAGGCCAGCCCGCACCCGACCACACCGAGCCAGGCCCGGCCCCGCGGCCAGCCGCCTCCCCGACGCCGTGCCGTCGCCGGGGCACGGCCGCCCGGTCCCGCGCCGCCGGCCGGTGCCGCCGCCGGACCCGTCCCGCGGCGGGCCGCGGAGCGCTGCCGCAGCGACTGCCCGGCCACCAGTACGCCCAGCACCACGCTGCCCACCACCAGCCGGCCCAGCGCCAGCGGCCCGGCGCTCAACTGGGTGCCCACGTGCCGGATCGCCACGAACGCCGACGCCCAGAGCAGCACCGTCACCGCGGCCGCGAGCATCGGCGCCGCGGCGACGAGCCGGTTCCCTCCCGTACCGTCAACCATGCGGCGAGCCTAGGACCGGGACGGTTCGCCCCGCGCCGAACCGTCCCGGCGCTGCGCCGGGTAGCGCGACCCGACCGCGCCGTCGCCCGGACAGCCCGATCCCGCCGCGCCATCGCCCTGGCAGCCCGGCCCGGTCGCGTCGTCCTGGCAGCCCGGCCCGGTCGCGTCGTCGTCCGGGCAGTCCGGCCCGGCGGTGCCAGCTCCACGCCGGCCGGTCCGCGCGCAGCGCGGCGTGCCGGTCGACGGCACGGCCTGGCAGCAGCCCGGTGCCGGTCAGCCGGCCAGTTCGGCGTAGCCGCGGGCGACCGCCTCCCGCCGGGTCGGCAGGTCGAACGGCCCGGCCGCGGCGACCCGCTCGACCGGCGCGCCCGCGGCGTGTCCGGCGGCGATCCGGTCGGCCAGCTCGGCGAGCTCGTCGCGCTGTCGCCGCGCGTACCCGACGTCGACGACCCCGCCGTGGCCCGGCACCACCGGGCCGGTCGCGTCGTCCAGCAGCCGGCCCAGCGTCGCCGGCCAGCTGACCGGGTACGCGTCGCCGAACTGCGGCGGCGCGTCCACCTCCAGCAGATCGCCCAGTACCAGCACGCCGGCGTCCGGTACCCGCACGGCGAGGTCGCCGTCGCTGTGCCCGCGCCCGGCGTACCGCAGCTGCACCCGCCGGCCGCCGAGGTCGAGCACGGCGTGCTCGTGCACGGTGCGGTTGGGCGCCAGCAGCGTGACGGTGGCCAGGTCGGCCAGCTCGGGATCGTCGCCGGCGTGCCGCGCCGCGGCCTCGGCGACGACCCGCCCGGGCCGCTCGGCCAGCCGGCGCCGGGTCGCGTCGTGCGCCCAGATCTCGGTGTCCGCTCCGGCCAGCGTCGCGTTGCCGAAGCAGTGGTCGAAGTGCGCGTGCGTGTTGACCAGCACCAGCCGGCGCGGCTCGAGTTCGGCGAGAGCGTGGCGCAACCGGCGCGCCTGGGCCGGGGTGGACAGCGTGTCGACCACCAGCGTGGCGTCGTCGCCGGACACCGCGGTCACGTTGACGTCGAGCACCGGGTAGCGCCAGACGTGCACGCCGTCGGCGATCTGTTGCCAGGCCGGACTCATGCCGGCTCGGTCGCGGGGTTCTCGCCCAGCGCCGCGGTGACGAACCGGTGCCGGTCGACGAGCACCCGCTCGACCGTGCCGGTGGCCACCTCGACCTCGCCGTCGCGCACCGAGACGTCGAATCGCAACCGCTTGCCGTCCACTGTGGACAGCCGGGCCACCGCGACGACGGTACCGCCGATCGGGGTGGGGCGCAGGTGGGTGAGCTGGACCGACGTGCCCACGGTGGTGGCACCGGACGGCAGCCGGGACGTGGTGGCGAGCACGGTGGCCGCCTCGGCGAGCGCGAGCACCCGCGGGGTACCGAGCACCGGCACGTCGCCGGAGCCCAGCGTCTGCGCGGTGTCGGCGTCCGTGACGGTCAGCTCGACTCGGGCGGTGAGACCGGCGGGCAGCTCCATGGGCACAGCCTACGCAGCCACCGAAAGGACCGTCGGGGCCTGCGGGACTCGGCACGACGCTGCCGGCGTCGTCGCCCGCCGCGAGCCGCCCAGCCGCCGGTCGAGCAGCCGCTCGCGGCTCCGGCAGAACGCAGCCGACCCCGGTGGGCGACTGCGCCTCGACTCGCGCGCGCCTGGAAGGGGGACGCGCAGACCGGGCTGGCCGCCCCGATCGGAGCCGCGACAGCACGCCCTTCCGGTGCCGACCGCTCAGGCCGGCTTCGTCCGGTGCCGAGTGCCGATCAGCCCGCGCAGGGAGAACTCGGTCAGCAGGTCGATCGCCGCCTCCTCGGGCAGCGCCGGCGCGGTGCCCAGGAAGCCGCCGACCAGTTGCTGGTAGGCGAACTGGTACCACATGCCGGTCAGCGCCACCGCGACCGCGGCGGGCTCGCCGGGCAACGGGTACCCCTTGTCCGCCAGCAGTTCCAGGTGTTGGCGCATCGCGCCCTGGTCCGGCGACATCAGCTCGGCCAGCCGCGCGCCGAAGTGCTCGTCGACCAGCGCCGCCTGGGTGACCGCGACGAACACCGCCTTGTTGTCCCGGAACGCCTCCCAGAACCCGGCGACGTGCCACCGCAGCACCTCCCGGTCGGACAGGTCGTGGTCGTACGGGTGTTCCCGGTCGACCCGCTCGTCGCTCGCCGCGAGCATGTCCGCGAGCAGCGCCTCCAGCAGCGCTTCCTTGCCGGTGAAGTGGTTGTAGAACGAGCCGGCGGAGCGGCCGGCCGCGGCGGTGATGTCGGTGATCTTGGTGTTCAGGTAGCCACGTTCGTCGAACACCCGGACCGCGGCCGCCTTGAGCGCCGCCGCGGTGGCCGCGGCCTGCTCCTTGCGCCCGGCGGGCGGTGGGCCGGCCGGCCTCCCGCGCCGGCCAGCCGGCGGATCGCCCGGCCCAGCGCCGGGGCCCGCCGCCGGC
>NZ_BOPO01000112.1 GCF_017312725.1 Actinocatenispora comari
GCCCGGGCGGCATGGCGGGCCCGGGCGACGTGGCGGGCCCGGCGGCGTGGCGGGCCCGCAGCCGGCCGGCCGCGACGCGGTGCGGGGGGCGGCGTACATCGGGGGGAGTACGGGGTGCCTTCCGGCGGAGGACACGCCGGGGACGCCGGCACGCCTAGGCTCGGTGACGTGACGGCGACGCGGTACCCGGGTGTGGTGCGGTGGCGGCCGCGCCCGCTGCTGGTGGACGCGGCCCTGGCGGTCGTGGTCACCGCGCTGGTGGTGCTCGGCTCGCTGGGCGAGTCGTACCCGAGCAACCCGGACGACGTGGTGGCGGGGCTGGTGGTGCCGCCGTGGCCGGCGTACCTGCTCGCCGGTGCGGCCGCCGCGGTGCTGGTGTGGCGCCGGCGCCGGCCGGTCACGGTCTGGGCGATCTCGCTGGCGCTGGTCGTGCTGTACACGATTCCCGGCTACGTCAACGGTTCCGCGCTGATCGCCCCGGTACTGGCGGTGTACACGGTGACGACGCTCGGCCGGGCGCGGCGGGCGCTGCTGCTGGCCGGGATCACCGTCGTGGTGCTGATGGGCAGCACGATCCTGTTCAGCCCGTTCGGCTTCGGTGGTCCGGTGACGGTGATCCCGTTCGAGGTGGCGGTGGCGCTCGCGGCCGGGCTCGCGGTGGCCAGCCGCCGGGCGTACGTGGCGGAGATCGCCGACCGGGCCGAGCAGGCCGAACGGACCCGGGAGGAGGAGGCGCGCCGGCGGGTCGACGCGGAGCGGCTGCGGATCGCCCGGGAACTGCACGACGTCGTCGCGCACACGATGGCCACGATCAGCGTGCAGGCGGCAGCGGCCGCGCACGTGCTGAAGGATCCGCCGCCGGAGGCGGCGACCGCGCTGGCCGCGATCCGCGCCGCGAGCAAGGACGGCCTGGTCGAGCTGCGGGCGATCCTGCGGCTGCTGCGTACCGAGGGCGAGGCCGATCCGCGGCACCCGACGCCCGGGCTGGCCCAGCTCGCCACGCTCGCCGAGCGCACCCGGCAGGCCGGGGTTCCGGTCACGCTGCGGCTGCCGACGCCGCTGCCGGAGCTGCCCGCCGCGACCGAACTCGTCGCGTACCGGATCGTGCAGGAGTCGCTGACCAACACCGTCAAGCACGCCGGTCGCGCCCGCGCGACGGTCACCGTCGACACCCGGGACGGCCACCTGGAGCTGACCGTACTCGACGACGGGATCGGCTGTACCGCACCGGAAACCGACGGCCACGGGCTGCTCGGTATGCGCGAGCGCGCGGCCTCGGTCCGGGGTAGCGTCGAGGCCGGCCCGGATCCGGCCGGCGGCTTCCGGGTGCACGCCCGGCTCCCGTTGCCGGGCGGTGCCCGATAGTGGCCCGGCGACACCTGCCCGGGCCGGCGCGGCGCCCGATCGCCCGCCGGCCACGGCTACCCCGACCTGTCCCGGCCGGCGCGTCCCGGTCGAAAGTGGTACTCCGAACCGTGAGGTTGATGCCGTGGTGATCAAGGTGGTGCTCGCCGACGACCAGGCGCTGATCCGGGCCGGGTTTCGTACCCTGCTCGCCGACGCCGGTGACATCCAGGTGGTGGCGGAGGCCGCGGACGGCGACGAGGCGGTCCGGGCGGCGCGGGACACCGCGGCCGACGTGGTCCTGATGGACATCCGGATGCCCGGCACCGACGGGCTGACCGCGACCCGCGAGATCGCCTCCGACGACGACCTGGCCGGCGTCCGGGTGCTGATCCTCACCACGTACGAGACGGACGAGTACGTGTACCAGGCGCTCAAGGACGGCGCGTCCGGCTTCCTGGTCAAGGACATCGAGCCGGACGAGTTGCTGCACGCGATCCGGGTGGTGGCCCGCGGCGACGCGCTGCTCGCGCCGTCCATCACCCGCCGGCTGATCGCCGATCTCGTCGCCCGGCCGGCCAAGCGCGTCGCCGACACCTCGGTGCTGTCCCGGCTCACCGACCGGGAACGTGAGGTGCTGGTGCTCGTCGCCGGCGGGCTGACCAACGACGAGATGGCCGGCCGGCTGTTCCTGAGCCCGCTGACGGTCAAGACGCACGTCAGCCGGATCATGACCAAGCTCGCCGCGCGCGATCGCGCCCAGCTCGTGGTGCTGGCGTACGAGAGCGGGCTCGTCACCCCGGGCGGCTGACCGCCTGGCGTGGTGGCGGCGGGTACTCCGTCGGGATGCCTCCGGTGGGGGTACCGGTCGGCAACTCCGGGTGGACGACCGGGGCGAGTCGAGACGCGAGGCTCAGGGGGTTCGCTCGATCCCTTCAGGAGTGCGTCATGCATCCCAGGCACACCAGTCGATTCCGTCCTGACAACCGGTCCGGGTCCGCTCCGGGACCGACCGGGCCGCTGGCCGCGCTGGCCCGCGGCTGCTTCCGGCGCCGCTGGCTGGTGCTGGCCTGCTGGCTGGTCGGCACCGCCGCGCTGCTCGTCGTCGGATTCCGCTACGCGGCGCCCGCCGACAACGACTTCTCCGGCGGTACCAGCGAGTCCGCGCACGCGCAGGAGCTGATCCGGCAACACTTCCCGACGCAGAACGGGGACACGCTCACGCTCGCGGTGACCGCGGACCGGCCCGTCACCGACCCGGCGGTACGCACCCGGGTCGAGTCGCTGCTGTCCACCATGCGCGGCGCGCCGCACGTCGTCGAGGTGGCCGACCCGTACCGGACGCCGGGGCAGATCTCCGCCGACCACCGCACCGCCTACGCGACGATCCGGTCCAGCGCGGACCAGATCTCCGCCGACACGGTGACCCCGTTGCTGGACAAGGTGAAGCACGCGTCCGGCGACGGCGTCACGTTCACCCTGGGCGGCGACGCGGTGCTGTCGGTCGAGCAGCCGCCCGGCGGGCCGAGCGAGGGCGTCGGCGTGCTCGCCGCCGTGATCGTGATCCTGATCAGCTTCGGTTCGCTGCTCGCGATGGGGCTGCCGCTGCTGACCGCGCTGTTCGGCATCGGTACCGGGCTGGCCGGCATCGAGCTGCTCGGCCACCTGCTGCCGGCGCCGTCGTTCACCCCGATCGTGTCGACGCTGATCGGGCTCGGCGTCGGGATCGACTACGCGCTGTTCATCGTCACCCGCTACCGCGAGGCATTGCACGGCGGAGCCGGGCAAGGCGCACAGCACGGCGGAGCCGAGCAGGGCGCCTGGCAGGGAGCGACACCGGAGCAGGCCACCGTCGTCGCGATCACCACCGCCGGCCGGGCCGTGCTGTTCGCCGGCAGTACCGTCGTGATCGCGCTGGCCGGGCTGTTCGTGATGCAGCAGCCGCTGCTGAACGCGACCGCGGTCGCCGCGTCGGTGACCGTGCTCGCCACCATGGTCGCGGCGGTCACGCTGCTGCCGGCGCTGCTCGGCTTCGTCGGGCGCCACATCGACCGGCTCCGGCTGCCGTACTTCGGCCGGACGTCGACGACCAGTCCGCTCGCGTCCCGCTGGGCCGGCGCGATCCAGCGGCATCCGGTGGTCGGCCTGGTCGTCGGGGCCGCGGTGCTGCTGACGCTCGCGGTACCGGCGCTGTCGATGCGGCTCAGCTTCGCCGACGCGTCGACCGCGCCGCGCGACACGTCCGCGTACGCCACGCACCGGACCCTCGCCGACGCGTTCGGTCCGGGCCGGGACGCGCCGCTGGTGATCGTCACGGACGGCTCCGGCGCCGCGCTGCGGCCGGTAGCCGACGCGGTCCGCGACACCCCGGGCGTCGCCGCCGTGACGCCGGTGCGTACCAGCGCGGACGGCGGGGCCAGCGAGTTCGTCGCGATCCCGACCGCCGGCACCCAGGACGCCGCCACCCCGAAGCTGGTACATCGGTTGCGGGACACCGTGATCCCGCAGGCCGCGGCGGGTCAGCGGGTGTATGTCGGTGGGCCGAACGCGGCGACGATCGACTTCGCCGACTCGGTCACCACCCGGCTGCCGTGGCTGATCACGGTCGTCGTGGCGCTCTCCCTGCTCGTCCTGCTGGTACTGGTGCGCTCGGTGGTGATCGCGGTCAAGGCGGCGGTGATGACGCTGCTGTCCACACTCGCCGCGTACGGGGTGCTGACCGCGGTGGTGCAGTGGGGCTGGTTCGGCCACGCGCTCGGCTTCGCGACCGACCAACCGGTCACCACCTGGGTACCGCTGTTCGTGTTCCCGATCCTGTTCGGGCTGTCCACCGACTACGAGGTGTTCCTGGTGTCCCGGATCCGCGAGGAGTACGACGCGGGCGCGGACACCCGCGAGGCGGTGCGGCGCGGCCTCGCGTCGACCGCCCGGACCATCACCGCGGCCGCGGCGATCATGGTCCTGGTGTTCCTGACCGTACTGCTCGGCGACGATCCGGCGGTCAAGCAGTTCGGTCTCGGGCTCGCGGTCGCGGTGCTGCTGGACGCGACGCTGGTCCGGATGGTGCTGGTACCGGCGCTGATGGAGCTGCTCGGCGCGGCGAACTGGTGGCTGCCCCGGCCGCTGGCCCGGCTGCTGAACCGGCGGGCGGCGCCCGCCCGGGCGCACGAGCCGGCCCTCCCCCGCACCTGAACACCACCGTCCCGCCCGCCGGAATCAGCCGGTGGGCGGGTAGGCGGCGGCGAACAGGGCGGGCAGTCGCGGCACGAGGCGGGTGAAACGACCCGTCTCGTAGGTCGCGTCGGGCTCGTTGGCGAGCTGCTGGGACACCACCCCGGTGATCAGGCTGCGCAGCAGGTCGAGACCGGCCGGCGCCGCCGCGTCGGGGTGCAGTTCGCCGCGGTCCACGGCGGCGCGGACCTGGGCGGTCATCAGCTCGCCGAGCGCCACGGCCGGCGCGTACGCCGCGGCGGAGGGGACGTAGCCGGGCACCGGACGCCAGAACATCAGCTGGCCGAGGGTCGGGTTGGCCACGACCCAGCGGGCGCCGGCCTCGAACGCGGCGCCGATCGCCGCGAGCCCGGGTTCGGCGCCACCGGCCGCGGCGCGGGCGGCGGCGAGGTAGTCGCGGTTGCCGCGGGCGAAGAGCGCGTCGTAGACCGCGTGCCGGGACGGGAAGTACTTGTACAGCGACGGCGGGCGGATGCCGAGGCGGCGGGCGACGGTGGACAGGCTGAGCCCGGCGACGCCGGCGGTGGCCATCTCGTCGAGCGCGAGGTCGAGGATCTCCGCGCGGGTCTGCTCGCGGCGCAGCGCGCGCCGGTCCGGGGTTGCCGAGGTCACGCGGACGATCTTAGCTTTGGGCTGTAGCTTTGGCTATAGGTCGTAGCTGAAGGAGTTCGACGTGGCCGACATCGTGGTGACCCGGGCCCGCACCCACAACCTGCGCGACGTCTCGGTACGGGTGCCGCACGGCAGGTTGACCGTGGTGACCGGAGTGTCCGGATCGGGCAAGTCGTCGCTGGTGTTCGGCACCATCGCGGCCGAGGCACAGCGCGCGCTCGCCGACACGTACCCGGCGTTCGTGCGGCACCGCCTGCCCCGCCAGGAGCGCCCGGACGCCGACGCGATCGAGCACCTCACCCCGGCCGTGGTCGTCGACCAGCGGCCGGTCGGCGGCGGCGCCCGTTCCACGGTCGGCACCATGACCGACGTGCACCCGACGCTGCGGGTGCTGTTCTCCCGGTACGGCTCGCCCAGCGCCGGCGAGTCCAACCGGTACTCGTTCAACGACCCGGCCGGGATGTGCCCCGGCTGCGAGGGGCTCGGTACGGTCGCCACCGTCGACGTGGCCCGGGTGCTGGACGAGACGCGCTCGCTCGACGACGGCGCGATCCGGTTCCCGCCGTACCGGGTGGGGTCGACGGCGTGGCAGATCTACGCGCGCTCCGGGCTGTTCGACCCGGACCGGCCGGTCGCCGCGTTCCCCGCCGCGGACCGCGACCTGCTGCTGCACGGCGAGGGCTTCACGGTCCAGCGCACCACCCCGGCCGGCGGCGTCTACCGCAACCGGTACGAGGGGCTCGTCCCCGGCATCACCCGGCGGTACCTGCGTGCCGGCGCCGACAAGCAGCGCCTCGCCGACGGGTTCGTGACGCGCGGCCGCTGCCCGGACTGCGGTGGCGCCCGGGTCAACGCGGCCGCCCGGGCGTCCCGCATCGACGGTCGCTCGATCGCGGACCTGACCGCGCTGGAGATCGGCGAGCTGACCCCGCTGCTGGCCGGGATGGACAACCCGGTCGCCGCCGCGGCCGTCGCCACGCTGCGCCGCATCGAGCAGGTCGGCCTCGGCTACCTGACGCTCGACCGGGCCACCCCGACGCTGTCCGGCGGCGAGGCGCAGCGGCTCAAGACGGTGCGCTACCTGGGCAGCGCGCTGACCGGGATGACGTACGTGTTCGACGAGCCGAGCGCCGGCCTGCACCCGCGCGACGTCGAACGACTGATCGACCTGCTGCACGCCTTGCGGGACAACGGAAACACCGTGCTGGTGGTGGAGCACGACCCGGCCGTGACGCGGGCCGCCGACCACGTCGTCGACCTCGGTCCGGGCGCCGGTGCCGCGGGTGGCCGCATCGTGTACGCCGGCCCCGTCGACGCTCTGCGCGCCGCGGACACCGCCACCGGCCGCTCGCTGGCCCGCCGCGCCCGCATCACCGCCCGGCACCGCACCCCGACCGGGCACCTGCCCGTCCGCGGTGGCCGGCACAACCTCGCCGGCGGCACGATCGAGGTACCGACCGGAGTGCTGACGGTCGTGACCGGCGTGGCCGGCGCCGGCAAGAGCACGCTGGTGCGCGAGCTGGCCGCGCAGTACCCGGACGCCGTGGTGGTCGACCAGGGCCCGGTCGCCGGCTCCGTACGGTCGACCCCGGCGACCCACCTGGCCGTGCTGGACCCGCTGCGACGGATGTTCGCGACCGCGCACGGCGTGCCGGCCGGGCTGTTCAGCTTCAACTCGACCGGCGCCTGCCCGCGCTGCGACGGGCGCGGCGAGATCCGTACCGACCTGGCGTTCCTGGACCCGGTGACGGTGCTGTGCGAGGCGTGCGGCGGCTCCCGCTACTCGCCCGAGGCGCTGGCGTACCGGGTGGCCGGGATGACGATCGTCGACGTCCTCGCCCTCACCACCGAGCAGGCGGTCGACCGGCTCACCGACCCGGCGGTACGACGCCGGCTGGCGCCCGCCGTCGCGGTCGGCCGGGGGTACCTGACGCTCGGGCAGCCGCTGTCGACGTTGTCCGGCGGCGAACGGCAGCGGCTGAAACTCGCCGGCGAGCTGTCCGCGCACGGCACGGTGTACCTGCTGGACGAACCGACCACCGGCCTGTCGCCGACCGACGTGGACGTGCTGCTGCACGTGCTGGACGGCTTGGTGGACAACGGGAACACCGTGGTCGTCGCCGAGCACGACCTGGCCGTCGTGCGGCACGCCGACCACGTGATCGACCTCGGTCCGGGCGCCGGCCGGCACGGCGGCCGCGTCGTGTTCGCCGGCCCGGTCGGCGCGCTGGCCGCGGCGCCCGGTTCGTACACCGCCGAGTACCTCCGACACGAGTTGGCCCTCGCACCGCGAGGCTGACCCCGCACCACCCGGCTGGCCCCGCACCGCTGCGCTGATCGCCTCACCGCCGGCCCGACCGACCCACCGCGGGGTGACCAGCCCGCCCGCGGCGCGACCGGCCCGGCTGCCGGCGCCCGCCACGCGCACCCGCTTCGCGAACCCCGGCGGGTGTGCGCAGCGATCGGATCCCGCACTCGCGCCCGACCCGGGGTCGCCGCCGCACGAGACGCCCGCGCCGGCAAGCGCGGGACCCGGCCCGACCAGGTCCGAAATCCGCGATCGGCCGTCGTCACGGTCGTGTCCGAAAGCCGCGAGCCATTCGCCGGCGGCGGTGTCAGGATCGGAGACGTGAACACGCTTCCGGACTTCGAGCACTGCTACCGCGCGGTGGCCAGCCGCGACCGGCGGTTCGACGGCTGCTTCTACACCGCCGTCACCTCGACGAAGATCTACTGCCGACCGAGTTGCCCGGCGCAGACCCCGCGACGCGCCAACGTCCGGTTCTACCGGTCCGCCGCGGCCGCCCAGGGCGCCGGCTTCCGCGCCTGCATGCGCTGCCGTCCGGACGCCACGCCCGGCTCCCCCGAATGGGACAGCCGGGCCGACGTCGCCGCCCGCGCGATGCGGCTGATCGCGGACGGGCTGGTCGACCGGGACGGTGTCGCGGGGCTGGCCAGCCGGCTCGGCTACACCGAACGTCACCTCAACCGGCTGCTGTCCGCCGAGGTCGGCGCCGGGCCGCTGGCGCTGGCCCGGGCGCAGCGGGCGCAGACCGCCCGGCTGCTGATCGAGACGACCCCGATGGGGCTCGCCGAGATCGCGTTCGCGGCCGGCTTCGGCAGCGTTCGCCAGTTCAACGACACGCTGCGCGAGGTGTACGGCAGCACCCCGTCGGCGCTGCGGGCCGCGAAGCGGCGCGGCGGCCGTACGGCGGGACGGGCCGCGACCGTGCACCGGGCCGGGCCGGCCACGATCCCCGAGACGCCACCGGTCGACGCGGGTACCGCGCCGGTCGACGCCGGTGGTGCCCCGGTGCCGGGCACGGACTGGACCACGGTGCCGGTACGGCTCGCGTACCGGGAACCGTTCGCGGCGGCCGAGGTGGTCGGGTTCCTGGCGGCCCGCGCGCTGCCCGGCGTCGAGTCGGTCGTGGCCGGCACGTACCGGCGGACGATGCGGCTGCCGCACGGGGTCGGGTGGGCCGAGCTGAGCCCGGCCGACGGGTACGTGTCGGCGGTGCTGCACCTGGCCGACGTGCGCGACCTGGCCCCCGCGGTGTCCCGCTGCCGGCGGCTGTTCGACCTGTCCGCCGACCCGGTCGCGGTCGACGCGGTACTCGGCGCCGAGCCGGCGCTGGCCGCGGACGTCGCGGCCACCCCCGGGGTACGGCTGCCGCGGTCGGTGGACGGGTTCGAGATGCTGTGCCGCGCGATCGTCGGCCAGCAGGTGTCGGTCGCCGCGGCGCGCAGCATCCTCGGCAACCTCGCCGCCGCGCTCGGCGATCCGGTCGCCGCGGGCGAGCTGAGCCACACGTTCCCGACCGCGGCGGCCGTCGCCGACGCGCCGGACGAGCTGCTGCCGATGCCGAACGCCCGGCGCCGCGCCCTGCGCACCGCGGCGGGGCTGGTCGCCGACGGTGCGGTGGACCTGGACGGCGGCGACCCCGACGCGGTCGCCGAGACGCTGCTCGCGGTACCGGGCATCGGGCCGTGGACGGTCAACTACGTGATGCTGCGCGGCCTCGGCGAGCCGGACACGTTCCTGGAGGGCGATCTGGGCGTACGGCACGGGGCCGCGGCGCTTGGGCTGCCCGACGCGGCGAAGCCGCTCGCCGCCTGGGCCGCCACGGTGCGGCCGTGGCGCTCGTACGCGGTGATCCGGCTCTGGCGGCAGGCGGCCAGCGCGGCCGGCCGCGCCA
>NZ_BOPO01000113.1 GCF_017312725.1 Actinocatenispora comari
CAACAAGCTGATAGGCCGCGAGTCCATCCCCAGCCGGTAAAACCCTTTCCACACCATCCCATGCGAGACAATGTGAATACCCGGTATTAGCCCCGGTTTCCCGGGGTTATCCCGAAGCTGAAGGCAGGTTACTCACGTGTTACTCACCCGTTCGCCGCTCGAGTACCCCCGAAAGGGCCTTTCCGCTCGACTTGCATGTGTTAAGCACGCCGCCAGCGTTCGTCCTGAGCCAGGATCAAACTCTCCACCAAAAACTTGAAGAAAATCCCAGCAACACACCCAACCCCCAAAAAAACAAGGGCCAGGCGAACTGCATCAAAGGAACCCCACCACAACCAACCACAACGGCCAGCCATGGCAACGGGGCAAAACTAATGCACTGGCTTTTCAACACCCTGTTGAGTTCTCAAGAAACAAACGCACACCTAAGACAACCACACACGTGGAAAACCCTAGGGGCTTGTTCCATGTTGCTATGTTGCCCGTGAGAGAACCGCCGCGCTAAGCGGCCTCGCTCTCTCTTAGGCCTCCCCAGAGTAGCTCACCCGTTTCTGGGCTCTCACCTGGGGGTCGCAGACCGGCCTTCCAAGTCTCGTGCAAGATCAAGATCTTGCACGTCGACCGGCTCGTCCGGCTTCCTGCGGTGTTCCAGAGTACATGGTCGGTGTCGCGGATGCAAACCCGGCTTCCCGGATCTCTTCCGCACCGCCCGACGATCGTGTCTTCCAACCTGATCGCCGCCCCGGGCCGGCCACCGGCCGCTCTCGCGTCCGGCCCTGTCCGTGTTCCCCGTGGGCAAGAAGTAAGTTACGCGATCCATGATCGGCTCGTCAAACCGGGGGGCGGTGTCCCCGCTCACACATCGGTGTCGTCCGTCCACATCGGACGGACGACACCGACGAGGTGGGTCGGCCTCAGCGGGTCAGCTGCACCCCGGCGACCGTGCGCTTGCCTCGGCGCAGTACCAGGAAACGGTTGTGCAGCAACAGGTCCGGCGCCGGTACGGCGTCCGCGTCGGTGACCCGTTCGTTGTTGACGTACGCCCCGCCCTCGGTCACCGCACGCCGCGCCTCGGACAGGCTCGCGCACAGGCCCGACTGCTTGAACAGGGTCGCCACGTTGGGCAGCTCGGTCACCTCGAGCAGTCCCGCCTCGCGAAGCGCCGCGTCCACAGTGGACTCATCCAGCTCGCCGAGCTGTCCACGGCCGAACAGCGCCTGGCTCGCGGCCACCACCTGCTCGGTCTCGTGGGCACCGTGTACCAACGTGGTCAGCTCCTCGGCCAGGGCCCGCTGGCCGGCGCGGGCCGCCGGCCGCTGCGCGGCGGACGCCAGGATCTCCTCGATCTCGCCGTGCGAGCGGAAGCTGAAGCAGCGCAGGTACCGGTCGACGTCGGCGTCGGCGGTGTTGAACCAGAACTGGTAGAACGCGTACGGGCTGGTCATGGCCGGGTCGAGCCAGACCGACTGACCGTCGGCGGTCTTGCCGAACTTGGTGCCGTCGGCGCGGGTGATCAGCGGCGTGGTGAACGCCTGGACCGTGGCGCCCTGGCGGCGGCAGTAGTCGACCCCCGCGGTGATGTTGCCCCACTGGTCGGAGCCACCGAACTGCATGGTGCAGCCGTACCGCCGGTGCAGCTGGTAGAAGTCGTTGGACTGCAGCAGCTGGTAGCTGAACTCGGTGAAGCTGATCCCGCCGGCGGCGAGCCGGGCCCGGACGATCTCGCGGGAGAGCATCTGGTTGACCGGGAAGTGCTTGCCCACGTCGCGCAGGAACTCCACCACCGACATCTCGGCGGTCCAGTCGAGGTTGTTGACGGCACGGGCCGCGAGCTCACCGGAGAAGGTGACGAACGGGGCGAGCTGGCCCTGCAGCCGAGCCACCCAGCCGGCCACCACGTCCGGCGCGTTGAGGGTGCGCTCGCCGGCGTCCTTCGGGTCGCCGATCAGGCCGGTCGCGCCGCCGACGAGTACCAGCGGCCGGTGACCGGCCTGCTGCAGGCGCCGCGCGGTGAGGATCTGCACCAGGTGGCCGATGTGCAGGCTCGGTCCGGTGGGGTCGAACCCGACATAGAACGTCACCGGCCCGTTGGCCAGGTGCTTGGCCAGTTCGTCGGGGTCGGTGCTGTCCTTGATGAGACCTCTCCACTGGAGGTCGGCAACGATGTCGGTCACGGTGGTGATTGTTCCGCATCCGGCGCGGCGCCGGCGAGGTAGTTCGGCAGGTCGGTCAGCGAGGTACGGACAGGGCGAGACGGCCGAGCCCGGCGTCACCGTGGCCGGCCGCGACGGCGCGGTCGACCAGCGCCAGCATCGCGTCGAGCGCACCGGTGTCCAGCTCGTGCGCTCGGGCCGTCTCGGTGACGTGCCGGATGGCCGTCGCGGCGGAGCCGATGGTCGACACCTCGCCGGGGAACTCCCCCGCCTGCAGCTGCCGGGCCGCCCGATCGATCATCTCGGGCAGCAGGCCGCCGATACCACGGGCGTACGGGGCGAGGTCGGTCGGCGCGATCTGCTCCGCGCGGGCCAGCGCGAACGAGTGCGCGATGCCGTGCACCGCGGTCGCGAACAGGTCGAGCAGGGCCATCTCGTACGCCGCGGCCCGGCCGGGGTCGCCACCCAGGTACACCGCGCGGCCGCCCAGCGCGGCCAGCGTCGGCCGGTGTACCGAGAAGAGCTCGTCGGGTCCGCTGTAGAGCACGGTGCCGGCGTCGGTGCCGATCGTGGGGGTCGGGGTGAGGATCGCGCCGTCCAGGTAGGCGATGCCGTGCTCGCCGGCCCAGGTGGCGAACGCGCGCGCCTCGTCCGGCCGCCCGGAGCAGAGGTTGACCAGGGTACGGCCGGTCCAGTCGGCTCCGGTGAGGTCGAGCACGCCACGCAGCGCGGCGTGGTCCCGGACGCACGCCACGATCAGCGGCGACGCGGCCACGGCGGCGGCCACGGTGGTCGCCGGGGTGGCGCCGCGATCGGCGAGGGCGGCGGCACGGCCGGGGGTGCGGTTCCAGATCGTGGTGCGGTGGCCGGCGGCGAGGAACGCCGTGGCGAGCGCGGTACCCATCGGGCCCAGTCCGAGCACGCTGACCGGCGGGGCGGTGGTGTCTGTCATGTCGCGACGCTAAGGGTTGACGTTGACGTGAGGGTCAAGAGTTGGTCGACTGGGTCACATGGAGATCGGGGACCTCGCCGCGCCCAGCGGCGTGAGCCGGCGCGCACTGCGGTACTACGAGGAGCAGGGGCTGCTCTCCCCGGCGCGACGACCGAACGGGTACCGCGACTATCCGGAGTCCGCGGTACGCACCGTGCGGCAGATCCAGGTGCTGCTGGCCGCGGGGCTGGGTACCACGGTGATCGCGGAGATCCTGCCGTGCCTCGCCGACCCGACCGTCGTCCGGGTACCGGTGTGCCCGGAGCTGATCGACGGACTCGGCGCGGAGCGGGACCGCATCAGCGCGTCGGTGGACCGGCTGCTCGCCGCCCGCGAGATCCTCGATGCGCTGATCGCGAACCGGGACCGGCCGTTCGCCGCGTCCCTGGCCGATCTCGACGCGGCCGGCGCCAGCGCCTGACCGGAACGCCCGCCGACGACCCCGCGCGGTCGGCGGCAGGCGTGGGCGGCGTCAGCGGCGGCGGGGCACGTGCCGGCGGTACGGGCTGACGGTGCGGTCGCCGGTGATCCAGAAGCGCCAGGGCACGTCGTGGGCGGCGGCCACGCCGACCCGGGGGCCGGCCGAGACCGACCCCGGCGGTACCGGAGTGGTGGGTGGGGTGAGCCGCAGCGGGCCGGTGCCGTCGATCACCGACGTGCCGTTGACCTCGGCGCCGATCGCGAGGGCTCGGCCGAGCCGGGCGGGGCCGCGGGCCAGGTCGCGGTCGGTGGCGTTCGGCCGGCGCTGCCGGGCCAGTTCGACGCCGTCGACGACCTCCCCGGCGCGCAGCAGGATCGCGGCCGCCTCACCGTCGGCGCCGCAGACGATGTTGAAGCACCAGTGCGCGCCGAAGATGAAGTACGCGTAGGCGATGCCGGCGGGGCCGAACATCACCGCGTTGCGCGGGGTACGGCCGCGGTGTGCGTGCGAGGCCGGGTCGCCGCCGGCACCCGCGTACGCCTCGACCTCGGTGAGGCGCAGCCGGACGCCGTGCGCGGTCAGTTGCCAGCCGAGCAGGGCACGCGCGGTGGCGTCGACCTGCTCGGCCGGGGCGGACAGGAACCGGTAGCTCAGCGCGGCACCACCTGGGTGTCGGCCCAGTCGCGCCAGCCGGTCAGCCTCCCGGCCAGCGCGGTCAACTGGTCGGTGACCGGACCGGGGCCGGTGGATCCGGGCGTGGTCCGGGCGGCGAGCGCACCCGGCACCGACAGCACCTCGCGTACCTGCGGGGTCAGCTGGTCGCTGACCGCGGCGAGGTCGGCGTCGGACACCTCGTCCAGGGCGCAGCCGCGGGACAGGCACAGCGCCACCAGGGCGCCGGAGATCTCGTGCGCGTCGCGGAACGGCACGCCGCGGCGGACCAGCCAGTCGGCGACCTCGGTGGCCAGGGTGTAGCCCTTCGGTGCCGCCGCGGCGAGCACGTCGGCCCGTACGGTCATGGTCGCGACCAGGCCGGTCAGCGCGGGCAGCAGCACCTCCAGGGTGTCGATCGCGTCGAAGACCGGCTCCTTGTCCTCCTGGAGGTCGCGGTCGTAGGCGAGCGGCAGCGACTTGAGCGTGGCGAGCAGCCCGGTCAGGTTGCCGATCAGCCGGCCGGACTTGCCCCGGGCCAGCTCACCGACGTCCGGGTTCTTCTTCTGCGGCATGATCGACGAGCCGGTGGCGAACGCGTCGTCCAGCTCCACCCAGCCGAACTCCTGCGAGGTCCACAGCACGATCTCCTCGCCGAGCCGGGACAGGTGCACCCCGATCAGCGCCGCGTCGAACAGGAACTCGGCGGCGAAGTCGCGGTCGGAGACCGCGTCGATGGAGTTCTCGCACGGCGCGTCGAACCCGAGCTCGGTGGCGACGGCGGCGGGGTCCAGCGGCAGCGACGAGCCGGCGAGCGCGCCGGCGCCGAGCGGGCTGCACGCGGCGCGGGTGTCCCAGTCGGCGAGCCGGTCCAGGTCACGGCCGAACGACTGGACGTGCGCGAGCAGCTGGTGGCCGAACGAGATCGGCTGCGCGTGCTGCAGGTGGGTCATGCCCGGCGCCGGGGTGTCGACGTTGTTGCGGGCCTGCTCGGTGAGCGCCTCGACCAGGTCGACCAGCCGGCCGGCCAGACCGCGGACGTGGTCGCGCAGGTACAGCCGCAGGTCGGTGGCGACCTGGTCGTTGCGGCTGCGACCGGCGCGCAGCTTGCCGCCGAGGGTGCCGAGCCGCTCCAGCAGGCCGCGTTCCAGCGCGGTGTGCACGTCCTCGTCCTCGACGGTCGGGGTGAACTCGCCGGCCGCGCAGGCCGCGGCGAGGTCGTCGAGGGCGGCGAGCATCTTGCCCAGTTCGTCGGCGTCGAGCAGGCCGGCACGGGCCAGCACCCGGGCATGCGCGCGGGAACCGGCGATGTCGTACGGCGCGAGGCGCCAGTCGAAGTGCACCGACAGGCTCAGCCGGGCCAGTGCCTCGGCCGGGCCGCCGGCGAACCGGCCACCCCACAGCCGGGTCGGTTCGGTCGCGTTCTGCTGCTGTTCGCTCACGCCGCCATTCTTCCTGGGTGCGATGGATGGGTACGAGCTGGCCTCGCGGCACCGCGGGCGCGGCCGCCCGGCTCAGCTCTCGGGCTCGTCGGTGCCGCCCCAGCGCAGCAGCTGGGCGGCCAGGTCGGCGCCGGTCAGCGGCTCGCGGGCGATCACCGCGATGGTGTCGTCGCCGGCGATCGTGCCGACCACCTCGGGCAGCCCGGACCGGTCCAGCGCGCTCGCCAGGAACTGCGCGGCCCCCGGCGGGGTACGCAGCACCGCCAGGTTGCCGCTCGCGTCCGCGCCGGTGAGCAGCTCCCGCAGCAGCCGCTGCAGCCGGGCCGGCGCCTGCTCGGCCGGCCGCATCGGCGGACCGCCCTCCTCCGGCAGCAGGTAGCTGGACGCGCCGCCGTCGGTGCCGCGCACCTTGACCGCGCCGAGCTCCTCCAGGTCCCGGGACAGGGTCGCCTGGGTGACGGTGATGCCGCTGTCGGCCAGCAGCTGCACCAGCTCGGTCTGCGACCGCACCGTACGGGTGCGGATCAGCTCGGCGATGCGGGCGTGCCGGGCGGCCTTCGTCACCGGCCGCGGCGCGGTACCGGCGTCGCCGTCCCGGATGCCGGTCGTCATGTCACGCTCCCCCGCGCCGGATCCGCCGGCGTCCCGCCGGTCGGTTCGTCGGCGTCCGCCGGCAGTCCGGCGCCGGCCTGGACGGCGTCGTCGAGCAGCCAGGCGAGCAGCGCCTTCTGCGCGTGCAGCCGGTTCTCCGCCTCGTCGAAGATCGCCCCGGCCGGGTCGTCCAGGATCTCGTCGGTGATCTCCTCGCCGCGGTGCGCCGGCAGGCAGTGCAGCGCGAACGCGCCGTCCGCGGCGGCGGCCAGCAGCTCGGCGTTGACCTGGTACGGCAGGAACGGGGTGATGCGGTCCCGGCCGTCGTCCTCCTGGCCCATCGAGGTCCAGGTGTCGGTGACGAGCACGTCGGCGCCGTCGACCGCCTGCTTCGGGTCGCTGAGTACGGCGGTGGAGCCGCCGGTGCCGGCGGCGATCCGGTTGGCCTCGGCGAGCACCGCCTGATCGGGCCGGTAGCCCTCCGGGCCGGCGATCCGGACGTGCATCCCGGCGGTGGCGCCGGCCAGCAGGAACGAGTGCGCCATGTTGTTCGCACCGTCACCGAGATAGGTCACCGTGCTGCCGGCGAGGCTGCCGCGGCGCTCCCGGACGGTCTGCAGGTCGGCGAGCAGCTGGCAGGGGTGGAAGCCGTCGGTGAGCGCGTTGACCACCGGTACCGACGAGGCGGCGGCGAGCTCGGCCAGCCGGTCGTCGCCGAAGGTACGGATCACGATCGCGTCCACGTAGCGGGACAGTACCCGGGCGGCGTCGGCGACGGTCTCGCCGCGGCCGAAGTGGGTGCTGCGGGCGTCGATGATCAGCGGCTGGCCGCCGAGCTGCGCGATGCCGACCTCGAACGAACTGCGGGTGCGCAGCGACTGCTTCTCGAAGATCACCGCGACCGCGCGGCGCGCGAGCGGGGTGAACCCGTACCGGTCGGCCTTGTACGCGGCGGCCAGGTCCAGGACCTGCGCCTGTTCGGCCGGGCTGAGCGCGTCGTCGCGCAGGAAGTGGCGGGTCACTGGGTACCTCCGGCGGTGTCGGTGGCGGTGTCGGTGGCAGCACCGTCGCGGGCGCCGGTGCCGTCGGCCGGCGCGCCGGCCGCGTCGAGGGCGGCCGGCAGCGCGGCGAGGAAGCCGTCCGCCTGCTCGGTGGTGAGGGTCAGCGGCGGCGCGAGGCGCAGCACGTCCGGCTGGCACGGGTTGACCAGGAAGCCGGCCTCGCGCAGGGCCGCCCCCGCCGCCGGGGCGACCGGACCGGTCAGCACGATGCCGAGCAGCAGGCCGGCACCGCGCACGCCGGCCACCGCCGGATGGTCGAGAGCGGCGACCCCGTCCCGGAGGTGCTCGCCGAGCGTCTTGGCGTGGTCGAGCAGGTGTTCGTCGGCGATCGTGGCCAGCACCGCGAGGCCGGCCGCGCAGCACACCGGGTTGCCGCCGAACGTCGACCCGTGCGAGCCGGGCGGCAGCAGCGCCGCGACGTCGCCGTACGCGGTGTCGGTGAAGGCGACGCAGGCCCCGAGCGGCAGGCCGCCGCCGAGCCCCTTGGCCAGCGTGACGACGTCCGGTCGTACGCCCTCGGCCTGGTGGGCGAACCAGTGGCCGGTGCGGCCGATGCCGGTCTGGATCTCGTCCAGGCACAGCAGCGCGCCGTGCGCCTCGGTGATCTCCCGGGCCGCGGTCAGGTAGCCGGGCGGCGCGGGGATCACGCCGGCCTCGCCCTGGATCGGCTCCAGGATCACCATCGCCGTGTCGTCGGTGACCGCGGCGGCGAGCGCGTCGGTGTCCCCGTACGGCACGTGGGTGACCTCTCCGGGCAGCGGCGCGAACGCGGCCGCCTTGCTCGGCTGGCCGGTCAGCGCGAGCGCGCCCATGGTACGGCCGTGGAAGGCGTCCACGGTGGACACGATGTGGCGGCGGCCGGTGCGCCGGGACAGCTTGAACGCCGCCTCGTTGGCCTCGGTGCCGGAGTTGGCGAAGTACACCTGGCCGGGCCGGTCGAACAGCGCCAGCAGCCGCTCGGCGAGCGCCACCTGCGGCGGGTTGGCGAAGAAGTTGCCCACGTGGCCGAGCGTCGCGATCTGCTCGCTGACCGCCGCGACGATCGCCGGATGCGCGTGGCCCAGCACGTTGACCGCGATGCCGCCGAACAGGTCGAGGTAGTCGCGGCCGTGCTCGTCGGTGACCACCGCGCCGTCGCCGCGCACCAGCGCCACCGCCGGGGTGCCGTAGTTGTGCAGCATCGAGGCGTCCCAGCGCCCCACCAGATCGCCGCCGGCCGGTGCCGCGGTGGCGCCGGTCGCGGCCGGTGTCGCCAGCTCGTCGGTCACGATTTCTCCCCGTTGTCGTCGCCGGGCACCACCATGGTGCCGAACCCGGCGGAGGTGAACACTTCCAGCAGGATCGAGTGCGCCACCCGGCCGTCGATCACGTGCGCCTGCGGCACCCCGCCGCGTACCGCGCGCAGGCACGCCTCCATCTTCGGCACCATGCCGGCTGCCAGGTCCGGCAGCAGGGTGGCGAGCTCCTCGGCCGGCAGCCGGGAGATCAGGCTGTCGGTGTCCGGCCAGTTCGCGTACAGCCCGGGTACGTCGGTGAGCACCACGAACTTCTGCGCGTCCAGCGCCACCGCCAGCGCCGAGGCCGCGGTGTCGGCGTTGAGGTTGTGCACCACCCCGCCGGCGTCCGGTGCGACGGTCGAGACCACCGGGATCCGGCCGCTCGCGAGCAGGTCGTCCACCACTCCGGTGTCCACGGTGGACACATCGCCGACCAGGCCGAGGTCGACCTCGTCGCCGTCGACCAGCGCGGTACGCCGGACCGCGGTGAACAGCTGCGCGTCCTCGCCGGAGATGCCGACCGCGAGCGGGCCGTGCTCGTTGATCAGCCCGACCAGCTCCCGGCCCACCTGACCGACCAGCACCATCCGGACCACGTCCAGCGACTCCGGCGTGGTGACCCGCAGGCCACCGCGGAACTCGCTCGGGATGTCCAGCCTCGACAGCATCGACGAGATCTGCGGCCCGCCGCCGTGCACCACCACCGGCCGCAGGCCGACCCGGCGCAGGAACACCATGTCCGCGGCGAACGAGCGGCGCAGCTGCGGGTCGGCCATCGCGTGCCCGCCGTACTTGACGACCACGGTCGCGCCCTGGAACTCCGCCAGCCACGGCAGCGCCTCGGTGAGCACCTCGGCCTTGGCCATCGCGACCGCGAGCTTGTCGCTGGTCGCCGACTCGCCCGCACCGGCGGGAACCACCACGTCGGTCATGTCGAGTACGCCGAGTTCTCGTGCACGTAGCCGTGCGTCAGGTCGTTGGTCCACACCGTCGCCGCCGCGGACCCCGCGCCCAGCCGTACGGTGATGCTCACCGCCCGGCCGGACAGGTCGACACCGGCCCGGTCGTCGGCCGCCGCGCCGCCCCGGCAGATCCACACGCCGTTGATCGCCACGTCCAGCTCGTCCGGCCGGAACCGTGCCTCGGTGGTACCGATGGCGGCGAGGATGCGGCCCCAGTTCGGGTCGTTGCCGAACAGCGCGGTCTTCACCAGGTTGTTGCGGGCGATGGCGCGGCCCACCTCGACCGCGTCGTCCTCGGTGGCCGCGTCGACCACCTCGATCGTGACGTCCTTGGTGGCGCCCTCGGCGTCGGACAGCAGCTGCCCGGCGAGATCGGCGCAGGCCGCGGTGACCAGGTCGGTCAGCTCCGCCGGGTCGGCGCTGACCCCGGACGCGCCGGAGGCGAGCAGCAGCACGGTGTCGTTGGTGGACAGGCAGCCGTCCGAGTCGACCCGTTCGAACGTGACCCGGCACGCCTCGCGCAGCGCGTCGCCCAGCACGTCGGTGTCGGCGACCGCGTCGGTGGTCAGCACGCACAGCATCGTGGCGAGCGCCGGCGCGAGCATGCCGGCGCCCTTCGCCATGCCGCCCAGCACGTACCCGTCGCCGTCCAGCCGGACCTGCTTGGCCCTGGTGTCGGTGGTACGGATCGCCTCCGCCGCCGCGCCGCCCCCGGTGCGGGACAACGACTTCGCCGCGGTGTCGACCCCGGCGAGCAGCTTGTCGACCGGCAGCCGTTCGCCGATCAGGCCGGTGGAGCAGACGGCCACGTCGGCCGGGCCGATGCCCAGTCGCGCCGCCACGTGCTCGGCGGTGGCGTGGGTGTCGCCGAAGCCCGCCTTGCCGGTACAGGCGTTGGCGTTGCCGGAGTTGAGCACCACGGCCTTCACGATGCCGGCGGCGAGCACCCGCTCGCTCCACAGTACCGGCGCGGCCTTGACCCGGTTGCGGGTGAACACGCCGGCCGCGGTGGCGTCCGGGCCGTCGTTGACCACCAGCGCCACGTCCGGCGCACCGGACGGCTTGATCCCCGCGGTGGCGCCGGCGGCGCGGAAGCCGGCCGGCGCCGTCACCCCGACCTCCAGCCGCTCGTCGTGCGTGCTCACGAGCCCTCCTCCTGCGTCGCGACGTTCCCGTGGTACCGATCCCGCGGCGCGGTGCTCCCGCTGGCTTCGCTTGTGCCGCAACCGATCACGGCGCCACCCCGTTCGCCGTCAGGCCGGCGGCCTCGGGCAGGCCGAGCATCAGGTTGGCGCACTGCACGGCCTGCCCGGCGGCGCCCTTGCCCAGGTTGTCGATCGCGCTGACGGCCACGATCCGGCCGGCGTCGCCGTCGACCGTGACCTGCAGCTGGCAGCCGTTCGAGCCGAACGTGGCGGCCGTGTGCGGCCAGGCGCCGTCCGGCAGCAGCGTCACGAACGGCTCGTCCGCGTACGCCTGCGCGAGCACCTGCCGCACGTCGTCGGCACCGGCGGTACCGGTCGGCCGGGCGGTGACGGTGGCCAGGATGCCGCGCGGCATCGGCGCGAGCAGCGGCGTGAACGACAGCGACCGGGCGCCGGTGGCCTGCTTGATCTCCGGCGTGTGCTGGTGGGTACCGACCTTGTAGGCGGACACGTCGTTCAGCACCTCGCTGCCCAGCAGGTGCGGCTTGGCGGCGCGGCCGGCTCCGGAGGTACCGGAGGCGGCGACCACCACGACGTCGTCGGGGTCGGCCACCCCGGCGGCGATCAGCGGCGCCAGCGGCAGCGTGCTCGCCACCACGTAGCAGCCGGTGGCGGCGACCCGGTCGGCGGCGGCGATCGCCGCCCGCTGGCCGGGCAGCTCCGGCAGCCCGTAGGTCCAGGTGCCGGCATGCTCGCCGGGGTAGTAGCGGGTCCAGTCGGCGGGATCGGCGAGCCGGTGGTCGGCACCCAGGTCGACCACCTTGACGCCGGCCGGCAGGGCCGCGGCGAGCGCGGCCGAGTGCCCGTGCGGCAGTGCGAGGAACACCAGCTCCGCGTCGGTGAACTCGGCCGGTTCGGTCGGCCGCAGCGGCACTCCGGACAGCGTCGCCAGCTGCGGATGCAGGTCGGTGACCGCCCGGCCGGCGCTGCTGTCGGCGGTCGCCGCGACGAGGTCGAGGCCCGGATGCCCGGCGATCAGGCGCAGCAGCTCACCCCCGGCGTACCCGCTCGCTCCGGCCACGGCCACCCGTACACCCACGACAACCTCCCGCATGTCTATGCAACGCACTGTATCACGATGCGACCCGGGCTTCCGGTTACCCACGCCACGTCGAGCCCGGCAAGCG
This sequence comes from Actinocatenispora comari, assembly GCF_017312725.1. GTDB lineage: Bacteria > Actinomycetota > Actinomycetes > Mycobacteriales > Micromonosporaceae > Actinocatenispora > Actinocatenispora comari. The sequence continues at coordinate 11,882 of NZ_BOPO01000113.1, forward strand.
GCCCGTAAAGAGGTACCGAGATGTCGGCAGCTCGGACCGCCGGAGCCCACGTCGTGGTTACGATCAAGGCGATGCGGCTCAGCACGCGGAGTGCCGGTGAGTTCACCTCACGGGGTGCAGGGGAGGCCGTTCGTGTCCGGCCGGGACGCTGCCTCGGGCAGCCTGGAGACGCAGGCCCGGCGAGCAAATTCGGTTGGGGTGTTTCCAGTGCGCCTGTCGATCCTGATGCCCGTCTACAACGAGGACGAACGGGTCATCACCGCCATCAAGCAGACCCTGGAGGTCAGCTACCCGTGCGACGTGGAACTGCTCGTCGTCGACGACGGCAGTACCGACCGCACCGGTGAGCTGCTCGACCACTTCGTCGATCCACGGGTACGGGTGGTGCACCACACCGTGAACCAGGGCAAGGGTGCGGCCATCCACACCGGGGTGAGCGAGGCGACGGGCGACTACATGGTGGTCCTGGACGCCGATCTGGAGTACGACCCGCGCGACATCCCGAAGCTGCTCAAGCCGGTACGCGACGGGCAGGGCACGGTGATCTACGGCAACCGCAACTTCGGCGGACACGCCGCCTTCTCGTTCTGGTACGTGATGGGCAACAAGGCGATCACCACCGCGGCGAACATCCTGTACAACTGCTACCTGTCGGACCTGGAGACCTGCTTCAAGCTGATGCCCACCCGGCTGTACCGGGAGCTGGACATCTCCTCGCACGGCTTCGGGATGGAGGCGGAGGTGACCGGCAAGCTGCTGCGCCGGCACATCCGGCCCTACGAGGTGCCGATCAACTACTCCGCCCGCAGCCGGGCCGAGGGCAAGAAGATCACCTGGCTGGACGGGGTGAAGGCGCTGGGGATCCTGGCCCGGCAGCGACTGACGCCGGTGCCCCGCGCGCGGTGAGTCACCGGCTGGCCGACGAACGCGCCCCGGACGCGTCCACCGAGGACCCGACCGGGGCGCCGGCACGCCGTTGGCCGGGCCACCTCGCGGTCCTGCTGTGTTACGCGGCGCTGGCCTACTGGGTCACCAGCCGGCTGTGGGTCGCGCCGCAGACCCGGGTGCTCGCCGACAACCGCAACGACCAGCCGTTGATGGAGTGGATGTTCGCGCACGGCGCCTACGCGCTGACGCACCTGAGCAACCCGCTGCTGGCCGACTCGGTGCAGGTACCGCACGGCGCCAACCTGATGGCGAACTCGTCGGTCGTGCTGCCCGCCCTGATCCTCGCCCCGGTCACCCTCGCGTTCGGCGCGGCGACCACGTTCGTCCTGTTCACCGGGCTGTGCCTGGCCGGCACCGCGGCCGCGTGGTACGTGCTGTTCCGGCGCCGGCTGACCGGCTCGGCGCTCGCCGCCGGGCTCGGCGCCGGGCTGATCGGCTTCGCGCCGGGCATGATCTCGCTGTCCAACGCGCACGTGCACATCACCGCCCAGTTCCTGGTGCCGTTCGTGGTCGCCTGCGTACTGCCCTCCCCCGGCCCGCCGCGGCCGGTGCGCCGCGGCGCGCTGCTCGGCGTGCTGCTCACCGCGCAGCTGCTCACCGGTACCGAGGTGCTGCTGTTCACGGTGCTCGGGGTCGGGGTGTTCGTGCTGCTGTGGGCGGCCCTGACCCCGTCCGCGGTACGGCCTGCGCTGCCGGGCTTCGCCGTCCGGATCGGCGTGGCCGTGGCGGTGTTCGTGGTGCTCGCGGCCTACCCGCTGTGGGTGCTGCTGGCCGGGCCGAACAGCTACCACGGCACCCCGTGGGACATCGGCATGTACGGCACCGACGTGGCAGCCTGGCCCTGGTTCAACGCGTTCTCGCTGCTCGGTGGCGCCGCGCAGGCCGGCCGGGTCTACTCCGGCAACGCCACCGAGCAGACCGCATTCCTCGGCCCGGGACTGCTGGTGCTGGTCGCGGGGCTGGTGTGGTGGCTGCGCCGGCGCCGGACCGTGCTCGCGCTGGCCGCGACCGCGGTGCTGTTCGCGGTCGGCAGCTTCGGTACCGAGATCGTCGTGCTGCGCACCCACACGGGGGTCACCGGGCCGTGGGCGCTGGTTGCCCGGCTGCCGCTGGTCGAGCAGGCGATCCCGGACCGGCTCGCGCTGGTGAGCATCGCCGCGTTCGGCGCGATCCTGACCTGCGGGGCCGACCGCGCCGTGCGCACCGGGCTGCCCCGGCCGCTCTGGCTCGCCGGGTACGCGGCGGCGCTGGTCCCGCTGCTGCCGACCGCGCTGCCGGTCACCCACCGGCCGCCGATCCCGCAGTTCTTCACCGCCGGCAGCTGGCGCGACCACGTCCGCCCCGGCCACAGCGTCCTCGCCGTACCGACCACGTTCGCCACCGACCGGCTGTCGATGCGCTGGTCGTCCGGCACGAACGCCGAGATGGCCGTACCGGACGGCGCCGTGATGATCCCCGGCCCGGACGGCCGGGCGCAGTGGGGCACCCCGCGCAGCCGGCTCGCCAGCACGGCGGCGACCGTCTCCCATACCGGCCGGGTACCGAGTGTCGACGACGCCGACCAGGCCCGGGCGCACAGCGACCTCGCCGCCGGCCGTACCGACTGCGTGGTGCTGGATCCGGCCGCGCCGCACGGCGACGCGGTCCGGCGCACCCTGGACCGGCTGCTGTCGGTACGGGCCCGCTACGCCGGCGGCGTCTGGTACTGGGACGTCCGCCCCGCCCGCTGACCGGCAGCGCGTCAGGTGGCGTGGTCGGTCCGGGGGGCGAGCGGGAACAGCAGGGCGACGCCGAGCAGCGCGCTGACGCCCAGGCTCACCACCGCGCCGACCTCGTCGAGGGTCGAGCCCACCAGGTGCGTGACGTGGAAGCCGAAGTGGAACACCCCGAACACCACCCAGCCCAGACCCGCGACGCGCCCGACGGTGGCGGTACGGGCCACGACCCCGGCGATGCTCACCGCGGTCAGCGCCAGGTACATGCTGCCGACGTCGCGGATCAGGTGCTCGTCGAAGGCGCCCGCGATGTCGATCCAGTGCAGGCCGAACCCGGGAAACGACGAGTAGAACGCGGCCGGGAAGAACTCCGCCCAGACCCCCACGTAGCCGCCGAGGATCGCGGTCGCGGCGAGCAGGCCGCGCCGCAGCGCTGTGTTGGTGTACATACCCTCAGGACGACACGCTCCGCCCCGATGTCAGGCGTCCTTCGCCGGATTCCACCGCGAGAGCTTGTCCGGGTTGAGCACCAGCCGCACCTCGGTGACCGCCTCGCCGGCCACCGCGAGCGTGACGACGCCGATCACGGTGGCGTCGGTCACCAGGGCGAAGCCCAACCCGTCGGCGGTCTCCCGTTCGACCACCTCGACCTGCGGGCGCCCGGCGAGCGCACCGAGCAGGAACCGGGCCACCCGGTCCGGGCCGTACACCGGGTTGCGCGCCGCGGTGACCCGGCCGCCGCCGTCGGAGCGCAGCACCACGTCCGGCGCCAGTACCGCGGCCAGCGCGCGCAGGTCACCGCCCCGGTTGGCCGCCGCGAACGCCCGGACCACCCGGTCGTGCTGCTGCCGGGACACCCGGAAGGTCGGTTCCCGCCGGACCCGGGCCCGGGCCGAGCTGGCCAGCTGCCGGCACGCCGCCGGCGACCGGCCGACGATCTCTGCGATCTGCGCGAACGGCACCGCGTACACGTCGTGCAGCACGAACGTCACCCGCTCCGCCGGCGTCATCGCCTCCAGCACCAGCAGCAGCGCGGTACTCACCGAGTCGTCCAGCGCCGTCCGGGCGACCGGATCGGTGTCCGGGTCGCCGAACTCGGTCGCCGGCACCGGCTCGGGCAGCCACTGCCCGACGTAGCGTTCCCGCCGGGCCCGGGCCGACCCGAGCAGGTCCAGGCAGATCCGGCCGGCGACCCGGGTCAGCCAGCCGCGCGCGCTGCGGATCTCGTCCCGCGCCGGCTGGTCCATCCGGTACCAGCGGGAGTAGGTCTCCTGCACCACGTCCTCGGCCTCGGCGACCGTGCCGAGCATCCGGTACGCCAGCGCCAGCAGGTGCGCTCGCTCCCCGATCACCTCGGCGTCGGCCGCCACGCCCCCATTCTGGCCGACGCCGCCGCAGCACGACCGGTGGCCGCGCCGGACACCGCCCCGGTCACCGCCGCGCGCCCCGAAGCACGGGCACGGCGCGGCCGGACCCGCCGGGTCCCGGAGCACGCGGACCGGGCCCGGCGCGGCCGGAACGCGTCGGGGTCAGGCGCCGCGGAGGGCGGCGCCGACCCGGCGGGTCGCCTCGGCCACCGCGGCGTCCCGGGCGGTCACCGCCTCCTCGGCGGTCAGCGTCCGGTCCCCGGCCCGGAACGTCAGCTTGTACGCGAGCGACTTGCGTCCCGCGCCGAGCTGGTCACCGCGGAAGACGTCGAACAGCCGGATCGACTCCAGCAGCTCGCCCGCGCCACCGACGAGCGCGTCCTGCACGTCGGCTGCCGGTACCGCGTCGTCGACCAGCAGCGCCACGTCGATCAGCGCCGGCGGGTAGGTCGAGATCGACGGCGCCGGCACCGGCTCGCGGGCCGGCAGCGCGGACAGCTCCAGCTCCATCGCCGCCGTACCGCGGGGCAGCTCCAGCGCCTGGCACACCTCCGGATGCAGCTCACCGGCGTGTCCGACGACGACGCCGTCGACGGACAGCTCGGCGCACCGGCCCGGGTGCCACGGCGCGTGCCGATCGGCCCGTACGGTCAGGGTGACGCCGGCGGTGGCCGCCACCAGCCGGGCCGCCGCGAGCGCGTCGGTCCAGTCCGCCACCCGGCCCTCGCCCCACCAGCCGGCCCGCTGCACCTCGCCGGTGACGACGGCCGCCACCCGGTACGGCTGGCGCGGGACCACGGCGAGCGCCGCGGCCAGTTCTGCGTCGGTGGGCCGCCGATCGACCGGCAGCGCTGGCACTTCGGTCGGGGTGTCGGCCGCCGGCCGGAACACCAACCCGGACTCGAACAGCGCCACGTCGCGCTGGCCGCGGGCCAGGTTGCGCCGCAGCGTCGCGAGCAGCGTCGGCAGCAACGTGGTGCGCAGCAACGGTTCCCGCTCCGAGATCGGGTTCGCCAGCCGCACCGCGAGCCGGCGCGGATCGTCGTCGGGCAGCCCCAGCGCGTCCAGCGACTCCGGGCTGACGAACGGGTAGCTGAGCACCTCGACGTAGCCGGCCTCGGCCAGCGCCCGCGCCACCGACCGGCGGCGCCGCTGCGCGCCGGTCAGCCCGTTGCCCGCCACCACCGGCGGCAGCACCGACGGCACCTTCTCGTACCCGTCGAGGCGGACGACCTCCTCGACCACGTCCACCGGGTCGACCAGGTCCGGTCGCCAGGTCGGCGGGGTGACCGCGAGCGTCTCGCCGTCCACCGCCACCCGCGCGCCGACCGCCTCGACCAGCTCCACCACCCGCGGCAGCGGGTAGTCGACGCCGACCACCCGGCCCGGCAGCGATGCGCTCAGCAGCACCGTCTCCGGCGGTACCACCTGGTCCACGTCGACGACCTCGGCGCCGGCGGTGCCCCCGCCGTACTCGACCAGCAGGTCCACCGCGCGCTGCAGCGCGGCCAGGGTGATCGCCGGGTCGACGGCACGCTCGAACCGCTTCGACGCCTCGGACAGCAGCCGGTGCCGGCGCGCGGTGCGGCTGATCGACGCCGGATCCCAGTGCGCCGCCTCGAACAGCACGTCGGTGGTGGCGTCGCCGACCTCGGTGGTCGCGCCGCCCATCACCGCGGCCAGCGAGATCACCCCGGTGTCGTCGCAGATCACCAGGTCCTCGGTGGACAGTTCCCGGTCGACGTGGTCGATCGTGGTCAGACGCTCGGCCGCGCGGGCCCGGCGCACCACCAGGTCACCGGTCAGGGTGGCCGCGTCGAACGCGTGCATCGGCTGGCCGAGCTCCACCATCACGTAGTTGGTGATGTCGACCGGCAGCGAGATCGACCGGATCCCGGCGTGCGCCAGCCGCCGCACCATCCACTGTGGACTCGGTGCGGCCGGGTCGATCCCGGTCACCAGCCGGGCACTGAACCGGTCGCAGCCGGCGGCGTCCTCGACCAGGATCCGCCGACCCGCCGACGCCTGCGCCGAACCGGCGGTCGCCGGCCGGTCCGCCGGGTCGCGGTACGGCACGTCGAGCGCCCGGGCCAGCTCCCGGGCCAGGCCGCGAACCGACAGCTGGTAGCCGCGGTCCGGGGTGACGGACAGGTCGAACACCACCTCGTCCAGCCCGACCACCGGCCGCGCGTCGTCGCCCGGTGCGGCCGCGGTGTCGGCCGGCAGCACGATGATGCCGTCGTGGTCGTCGCCCAGCCCGAGTTCCCGGGCCGAGCAGATCATCCCGGCCGACAGCTTGCCGTACGTCTTGCGCGCGCCGATGGTGAACTCGCCCGGCAGTACGCCACCGGGCAGGATCACCACGACCAGATCACCGACCGCGAAGTTGCGGGCGCCGCAGACGATCGACTGCGGTTCGCCGGTGCCGTTGGCGGCGCCGACGTCGACTTGGCAGTACCGGATCGGCTTCTTGAACCCGGTCAGCTCCTCGATGTCGAGCACCGTGCCGACCACCAGCGGCCCGCGCACGCTCGCCGCGAGATCGGTGATCTGCTCGACCTCGACACCGAGGGTGGTGAACGCCTCGCCGACCTCGGCCGGCGCCAGCTCGTCCGGGATCTCCACGGCCTCCCGCAGCCAGGACAGGGGTACCAGCACGGCTCAGACCTCCATCCCGTACGCGCGGCTGAACCGCACGTCGCCCTCGACGATGTCGTGCATGTCGCTCACCCCATACCGGAACATCAACGACCGGTCGATGCCCATCCCGAACGCGAACCCGGAGTAGCGCTGGGGGTCGATGCCGCACGCGGTCAGCACCCGCGGGTTGACCATCCCGCAGCCACCCCACTCGACCCACTGCGGCCCGTCCCGGTGCTCCGGGAACCAGATGTCGTACTCCGCCGACGGCTCGGTGAACGGGAAGTAGTGCGGCCGGAACCGCGTCCGCGCGTCCGGGCCGAACACCGACCGGGCGAAGTGGTCGAGCGTGCCGCGCAGGTGCGCCATGGTGATGCCCTCGGCCACGACCAGCCCCTCCACCTGGTGGAACACCGGGGTGTGGGTGGCGTCCAGCTCGTCGGTGCGATACACCCGGCCGGGGCAGATGATCGCGATCGGCGGGGTGCGGTCGAGCATCGTCCGCACCTGGCCCGGCGAGGTGTGGGTGCGCAGCACCAGCCCCGGCGTCGAGGTGTAGAACGTGTCCATCTCGCCGCGTACCGGGTTGTCCGGGCCGATGTTGAGCGCGTCGAAGTTGAACCAGCTCGACTCGGCCTCCGGCCCGTCGACCACCTCGTAGCCCATCGACACGAACAGGTCGCAGATGCGCTCGATCAGCACCGGCAGCGGATGGCGCGCGCCCAGCGGCGCGCGGTCGACCGGCAGGGTGACGTCGACGGTCTCCTCGTCGAGCACCCGCTGCCGCTCGGCCGCTTCGATCGCGGCGTGCCGGGCGTCGTACGCGGCCTGGATCGCGGTGCGGGCCGCGTTGACCCGCTTGCCCGCGTCGGACTTCGCCGCCGGTGGCAGGCTGCCGATCTCCCGGCGGGCCAGCAGTACCGGCGCCCGGTCGCCCAGGTGCGCCACCCGGGCGGCGGCCAGCTCGTCGGCGCGTTCGGCGGCCGCGAACGCCTTCTCCGCGGCGGTCACCGCCGCGTCGAGGGAGGCCGGGTCGAGCAGCGTGGCCTCCTTCGGGTCGTACGGATCATTGCGATAGGACATGACTCTCCCGGTAAGGCCCCGAAACGGGATTGCTGACGCCCGGCGACCGATCGTGTTCGACGGGTACGCCAGCGCCAGAGTCTACGGATGCCGACCGCGCGGCTTCGCCGCAGCCCGCCCAGCGTGCCGGGCGAGGAAACTCCTTCGCCCGCGCTAGGCGGGCCGGCTAAACGAGCGGCGCCGGGAGTGGCCGCCCGCGTCGGGGCCGGAGTGGTGCCGGTGCGGCGGGCACGCCGAGCGGGACGGACGTGCGGCCCACGACTCGGCCATCGTCATCGCCCCTCGGCGTCGGTGCTGCTCGGCTCGGCGGCGCCCCGCGGGCGCTGCGCACGGGCCGAAGTGTACAGGCACACCGCCGCGGCGGCAGCCAGGTTCAGGCTCTCCGCCCGGCCGTGGATCGGCACCCGCACCCGGGCGTCCGCGGCCGCGGACAGCTCGGCGGACAGGCCGTGCGCCTCGGTACCGAACAGCCACCCGGTCGGCACCGCGAACGCGCCGGCGTCCGCCAGCTCGTCCAGATCCTGCGCCCCGCGCAGGTCGGTGGCCACCACCCACAGCCCGGCCGCCCGCAACGCCTCGACGACGGCCACCGGCTCGCCGCCGCGGACCACGTCGAGGTGGAACACGCTGCCGGCCGAGGACCGGACGCACTTGCCGTTGTAGACGTCCACGCTGTCGTCGGTGAACACCACCGCGTCGGCGCCGGCGGCGTCCGCAGTGCGCAGCACCGTACCGGCGTTACCGGGGTCGGCGATGCCGGCGAGCACCACGACCAGCCGCGGTCGGCGCGCCAGCACCGCGTCGAGCCCGACGTCGCGGTACCGGCAGACGGCGACCAGGCCCTGCGGGGTCCTGGTGTCCGCCAACGAATCCAGCGCCCGGTCGGTCACCGTGGACACCCGTACCCCGGCGTCGGTCGCCACCTCGACCAGCGCGGCGTACCGGGACAGCGCCTCCTCGGTACCGAACAGCTCCTCCACCGCCGGCTCCCCGACGGCAAGGGCCTCGGACACTGCCTGCGGCCCCTCGGCGAGAAACCGCCGCGCCTCGTCCCGGCGGGAGCGGCGCAACAGGGCCCGGGCACGAACGACCCGGGGTGTCCGCTCGGTGTGCACCGTGCCGACGTCCCCGGGTCGTTCGATCATGGAGCTGGCGCCGCTCAGGCGGCGTCGGCGGCGGGCACCGCCTGGTGCGCCACCGCGACCAGCGCGGTGAACGCCTTGGCGTCGCTGACCGCGAGCTCGGCCAGCACCTTGCGGTCGACCTCGACACCGGCCGCCTTCAGGCCCTGGATGAACCGGTTGTAGGTCATCCCGTTCGCGCGGGCCGCCGCGTTGATCCGGGTGATCCACAGCCGGCGGAAGTCACCCTTGCGCGCCCGGCGGTCCCGGTACGCGTAGGTCATCGAGTGGAGGACCTGCTCCTTGGCCTTGCGGTACAGCCGGGAGCGCTGGCCGCGGTAGCCGCTGGCCGTCTCCAGCATGGTCCTGCGCTTCTTCTGGGCATTCACTGCCCGCTTGACGCGTGCCACGGGTCTTCTCTCCTGCTCACTGCTCAGACGTCGACCACCGGCCGCCAGCGGCGGTGATGGTGACGCGGGGAGGCGGATCTGGGATGACTGGTCAGCGACCCAGCAGCCGCTTGATCCGATTCACGTCGTTCTTGGCGAACTCCTTGGTGCCAGCGAGCCGGCGCATCATCGACGACGGCTTCCACTCTGCGTAGTGGCGCCGGTTCGCGCGCTCGTGGAGCAGCTTGCCGGACCCGGTCACCTTGACCCGCTTGGTCGTGCCCGAGTGGCTCTTGTTCTTCGGCATCGAGGTTTGTCTCCTTGACGTCGTCCCCGCCGAGACCGGCGGGGACGGGTTACTAACTGGCGTCTGCGCCCGGCTCGTCCGGCGACGCCTGACCGCCCTGGCGCGCGGCCTCCTTGGTGGCACGATGCGGCGCGACCACCATGATCATGTTGCGGCCGTCCTGCTTGGGGGCCGACTCCACGTAGCCGAGCTCGTCGATCTCCTCGGCGAGCTTGCGCAGCAGCCGGAACCCGAGCTCGGGCCGGCTCTGCTCGCGACCACGGAACATGATCGTGATCTTGACCTTGTCTCCGGCCTTGAGGAACCGCACGACGTGACCCTTCTTGGTCTCGTAGTCGTGCGAGTCGATCTTCGGTCGGAGCTTCATCTCCTTGATGACGGTCTGCTGCTGGTTGCGCCGCGCCTCGCGCGCCTTCAGTGCGCTCTCGTACTTGAACTTGCCGTAGTCCATGAGCTTGCACACCGGAGGGCGCGCCATCGGCGCGACCTCGACCAGGTCCATGTCCACGTCCTGGGCCAGCTTGATCGCCTGGTCGAGCGGGACGATTCCGACCTGCTCTCCCTCAGGGCCGACCAACCGGACCTCGCGTGCGCGGATCTGGTCGTTGATGCGTGGCTCGGCGCTGATGTGGCCTCCTCAACTCGGTGCCTGCCAACCGCCGATGGTCGGCGGTTCCGGCCCGCCGCGGCGCGGCGGGCCCACCAAGCGGCACCCGACCACACGAAAGGGCCCCGGCGATCACGCCGAGGCCCGCTCGAACCGGTCATGCCAGCGGCAAGGCCGCCAGCAACCGCCCAACCACGCCGTGGCCGGACGATCGGACCGGACCCGGACGCCGCAGCGGCGACTCGGGTGGGAGCGGGGCTCCACTTGGTGTCCTGTCAACACTACCTGTGACTCCGCGAACCGACACATGGTCGGCCACGAAGGCACGCCCGACCAGTGTAGCGGCCCGTCCGGGAAACCCGACGGCGGCCCCCACCGGGCGCCGGACCGGTCAGGAGGTGCGCGGTCCGGGGCCCGACGGTCCGCCGGCGCCGGGCCGGCCGCCGGAGTGCCCGGTGGCGCCGCCGTGCGCGGCCAGCAGCCGGCGCAGCGCCCGCACCGCGTCCAGCGCGTACTCCTTGTCGCTGGCCTGGATGGCCATCACCGCCACCTCGTCGTCGTCGGCGAGCTCCAGGCTCGCCCACGGCGAGCTGCGGTTGAACTTCACCGCGCGCACCACGTCCCAGGGCAGCTGGTAGCCGCCGATGATGTTGCGGATCCGCACGCCGTCGGCGTCGGCCCGCACCCGGGGCCGGGCGATCGCCATGATCCCGAGCCCGATCAGCGCACCCAGGATCACCATCGCCACCTGGTCGCCGCGGTGGAACACCCCGCCACCCTCGGTCTTGCCGGTCAGCGCCGTCGCGGTCGACGCGAAGACGACGAAGATCGCGATCGCCGCGATCGTGCAGATCCAGCGCACCTTGCGCGGCCGCACGTCCACGTCCGGGGTGGCCGACGTGCCGGCGGCCGGCGAGATCGGATGACTCGCGTCAGCACTCACACGTCGAGTCTGCCTCGCCGGGCCGGCCGGGTCACCGGCGGGTCCGACCCGACGCGACTCCGGACAGCAGCACGGCCGCCACCGTCAGCGCCGCCCCGACCAGTACCGTCGGGGTCGGGTGGGCGCCGCCGGGGACGAACCGGTCCAGCAGCAGGCCGCCGACCAGCTGGCCGGCGACCACCGCGAGACCGGTACGCAGCACCCCCAGGGTGCGGATCGCGAGCAGGTTCGCGCCGGTCACGACCAGCGCGAGGACGCCACCCAGGTACAGCCACCAGGTGCCGCCGGGCGGGTGCGCCGGCAGGGCGCCGAACGCCCCGAACACCCCGGTCGCGAGCGACAGCACCGTCGTACCGACCAGCGCGTTGACCAGCGAGGCGGAGCCGACGTCGCGGGCGACCAGGTTGACCCGGCCGTTCAGCGCGGACTGCACGGCCAACCCCAGCCCGAGCAGCAGGACGAACCCGACCAGCCCCACCGCGACCTGACCGACCGGCCGGCCCAGCTGCGCGACCGCCACCGCGACGACCGCGAGTGCCGCGCTGCCCAGCCGTACCGGGCTGACCGGCAGCCGACCCGTCGGGCCCAGGCCGATCCGGTCGGTGACGATGCCGCCGATCGAGGTACCGCACACCTGGACCACGGTGACCATCGCGACGCCCAGGATCGGGACGGTCAGGGCCGAGCCGGCCACGAACAGCGCGCCGAACGCGCCACCCAGGTACTGCCAGGGCCGCAGCCGGTCGTGCCGCAGCCGGCGCAGCCCGGCGCGTACCGCCGGCAGCGCGCAGGCCGCCACCAGCAGCAGCAGGGTGGCGAGGCCGTTGGAGATCAGCGCGGCCAGTACCGGGGTGCCGATGCGCTGCGCGAGCGCACCGTTGACGATCCCCTGAGCGGCCGAGCAGGCGCCGCCGACCAGTGCGATCGCCACCGCCGCCGGCGCCGGCAGCAACCCGGCGGCAACGCGGCCGAGCCGGCCGACCGGCGGCCCACCGGCCGCCAGCCGCGGCTCCCGCCGGGCCGGGTGTGACCCGACCGGCTGCCCGCCGCGCCGGACCGGCGAGCGGACCTGCTGTCCCGCAACCTCGGCATCGACCGACTGCGGTGATCCGACCGGCCGCGCCGTGGCCTCCGCGCCGGTCGGCCGCGGCTCGTCGTCCCGGTCGGGCGATCGGGTCACAGCCGGCAGGCGCTGATGTCCGTGGCGAGGATGGCGCGGGCACCCACCTCGTACAGCTCGTCCATCACCCGCTGCGCGTCGACCCGGGCGATCATCGCCTGCACCGCCACCCAGCCCTCGCGGTGCAGCGGCGAGACGGTCGGCGCCTCGATGCCCGGGGTCAGTTCGGACGCCCGGTCCAGGTGCTCGACCCGCACGTCGTAGGCGAGCATCACGTACCGGCGGGCGACCAGCACGCCGGACAGCCGCCGGGTCAGCTGGGTGACCGCACCGTTGCCGGTCATCCCGGACCGGCGCACCAGTACCGCCTCGGAGCGCAGCAGCGGCTCGCCGAACGGTTCCAGCCCGGCCTGGCGCAGCGTCGCGCCGGTGGACACCACGTCGGCGACGATGTCGGCGACACCCAGCGCCACCGCGTTCTCCACCGCGCCGTCGAGCCGGATCACGTGCGCCGAGACGCCGGCCTCGGCGAGCTGTCGGTGCACCACACCCGGGTACGAGGTGGCGATGCGCCGGTCGGCGAGCTCGGCCAGCGCGGTCACGGTGCCGGGCCGCGCGGCGTACCGGAAGACCGAGCCGCCGAAGCCCAGTTCGAGGATCTCGTCGGCCGGTGCGTCGGAGTCGATCAGCAGGTCGCGGCCGGTGATGCCGAGATCCAGGTCGCCGGAGCCGACGTAGGTGGCGATGTCACGCGGGCGCAGGTAGAAGAACTGCACCGAGTTCGCCTCGTCGGTGCAGGTCAGATCCTTGTCGGTACGGCGCTGCCGGTAACCGGCCTCGCGCAGCATGTCGATGGCGGGCGCGGACAGCGACCCCTTGTTCGGTACCGCGATGCGCAGCATGGGACTACTCCCGGGCGAAGGTGGTGGACGGACGACGTACGGACCCGACTACAGATGTCGGTAGACGTCGTCGAGCGTCAACCCCTTCGCGATCATCAGCACCTGCGCGTGGTAGAGCAGTTGGGAGATCTCCTCGGCGGCCCGGTCGGCACCCTCGTGCTCGGCCGCCATCCACGACTCGGCCGCCTCCTCGACGACCTTCTTGCCGATCGCATGCACGCCGGCCCGCAGTGCCGCGACCGTCCCGGAGTCGGGGTCGGCGGCGGCGGCCTTGGCCGACAGTTCCGCGAACAGCTGATCGAAGGTCTTCACGGTGTCCCATTCTGGCAGTTCCGCCCTGCGGGACGACGGCCGGTCCGCGGTACCGCCCTGGCCGGGCGGTACCGCGGTCGTCCGGTGCCGCTCAGTGCCCGCCCGGCAGGGTCGGCATGCCGTTGCCCGGCTTCGGGCTGGTACCGCCGTTGCCGGGCATCGTGGTCTGGCCGGGCTGCCCACCGGTACCGGGGCTGGACGACGGCTGGCCGTCGCCGGGCTGCGCGGTACCCGTCGGGCTGGACGACGGCTGCCCGCACGGCTGGCCGCCCGCCGGGCTCGGCGACCCGGTGGCCGCCTGCTGCCCGCCGCCGGCGCTCGGGCTCGCGCCGAGCCCGCCGCCGGCCGGGTTCTTCCCGCCGTTCAGCCCACCGCCGTTGTCGCCGCCGTTCAACCCGCCGTTGTCGCCGCCACCGTTCTGGCCGCCGTCGTCCCCACCGTTCTGGCCGCCGTCGAGGCCGCCGTTCCGGCCGCCGGCGGACGGGCTCGGCGCGCCGGGGCCCCCGTTGCCGTTGCCGCCCTGGCTGCTCGCCGACGGCGAGGCGGGGGCCGAGGCGCAGGCGGACGAGGCGGACGCGCTCGGCCGGGCCTGCGCCTTCGCCGTGTCCTTGTTGTCCTTGCACCCGGCCAACGCTGCCAACCCGACGGCAGCAAACGCCACAATGCCGACGATTCGTCGAATACGCACGGAACTATCCAATCCCCCAGAAGACATCGCGACCGGAGGGTAGGTGGGCACCGCAACCGGCCGCCGCGACACGTGCCGCGGCGGCCGGGCGGTCAGCCCCGCAACGCGCGGATCGTCAGCGCCGCGTCCAGCGCGGCGACCGTGGTGTCGAAACCCTTGTCCTCCGGGGATCCGGGCAGCCCGGCCCGATCACGCGCCTGCTGCTCGGTGTGCACGGTCAGCACCCCCTGCCCCACCGGTACCCCGGTGTCCAGGGCGACGCGGGTCAGCCCGTCGGTGACCGACCGGCACACCATCGCGAAGTGCTCGGTCTCCCCCCTGACCACCACCCCGAACGCGGCCACCGCGTCGCAGCGGGCAGCCAGCGCGGCGGCCACCACCGGCAGCTCCACCGACCCGGCCACCCGTACCGAGGTCACGTCGGTGACGCCGCACGCGGCGGCCGCCGCCTCGGCCCGGGCCAGCAGCTGGTCGGTGAGCTTCTCGTGCCAGCGCGCGGCGACCAGGCCGAGCCGTAGCCCGGCCGCCTGCGGCAGCGCGTCGGACAGATCAGGTGCGGCGTGCCCGGCCATCAGGCGTGTCCTTCCCGTAGTTCGTCGAAGTCGGGCAGGTCGGTGAGCAGGTGCCCGAGCCGGTCCCGCTTGGTCTTCAGGTAGTTGATGTTGTCCGGCCCGGCCGGCACCGGCAGGGCGACCCGCTCGGCGATGCGCAGCCCGTACCCGGCCAGCGCGGTCCACTTGTCCGGGTTGTTGGTCAGCAGTCGGATGCTGCGCACGCCGAGGTCGGCGAGGATCTGCGCGCCGATGCCGTAGTCGCGGGCGTCGGCGGGCAGCCCCAGCGCCAGGTTCGCGTCGACCGTGTCGGCGCCGCCGTCCTGCAGCTCGTACGCCCGCAGCTTGGACAGCAGGCCGATGCCGCGGCCCTCGTGCCCGCGCAGGTACACCACCACGCCCCGGCCCTCGGCGGCCACCGCGTGCAGCGCCGCGTCCAGCTGCGGGCCGCAGTCGCAGCGCAGCGAGCCGAACACGTCCCCGGTCAGGCACTCCGAGTGCACCCGTACCAGCACGTCCTCGCCGTCGCCGATGTCGCCGGCGACCAGCGCGATCTGCTCCGAGTCGTCCAGCACGCTGCGGTAGCCGACCGCCCGGAACTGCCCGTACCGGGTGGGCAGCCGGGTGCTGACCACCCGTTCGACCTGCTGCTCGTGCCGGCGCCGGTAGGCGATCAGGTCGGCGATGGTGATCAGGGTCAGCTCGTGCTCGGCGCAGAACACGCTCAGCTCGTCCACCCGGGCCATCCCGACGTCCTTCTGGCTGACCACCTCGCACAGCACGCCGACCGGCGGCAACCCGGCCAGCCGGGCCAGGTCGACCGCGGCCTCGGTGTGCCCGGGCCGGCGCAGCACGCCACCCTCCCGGGCCCGCAGCGGCACCACGTGGCCGGGCCGGCGGAAGTCGGTCGCCGTCGACGCCGGATCCGCGAGCAGCCGGATCGTCCGGGCCCGGTCGGTCGCGGAGATGCCGGTGCTCACCCCCTCCGAGGCGTCCACCGTCACCGTGTACGCGGTGCCGCGCCGGTCCTGGTTGACGTGGTACATCGGGGGCAGCGCGAGGCGGTCGCAGTCGGCGCCGGGCAGCGGTACGCAGATGTAGCCGGAGGTGTAGCGGACCATGAACGACAGCAGCTCCGGCGTCGCCTTCGCCGCGGCGAAGATCAGGTCGCCCTCGTTCTCCCGGTCCGGGTCGTCGACGACGACCACCGGCCGGCCGGCGGCGATGTCGGCGATCGCCTGCTCGACCGTGCCGAACCCGGTCACCGGCGCCTGCACGCCGGTCACAGCGCACGCTCCGGCGATCCGACGAGCTTCTCCAGGTGCTTGCCGATCACGTCGACCTCGAGGTTGACCAGCCCGCCGACCGGCCGGCAGCCCAGCGTGGTGGCCCGCCGGGTGGTGGGGATCAGGCTGACCGCGAACGACACCTCGTCGACGTCGGTGACGGTCAGCGACACGCCGTCGACCGCGATCGACCCCTTGACCACCACGTACCGGTTGAGGTCCGGCGGCAGCGCGATCCGCACGTCCTCCCAGTGCTGCGCCGGCTTGCGGTCGAGCACCGTACCGACGCCGTCGACGTGGCCCTGCACCAGGTGCCCGCCGATCCGGCCACCGAGCTTCGCGGCCCGCTCCAGGTTGACCCCGTCGCCGGCGGCCAGACCGTCCAGTGTGGAGCGTTCCAGCGTCTCGCGCATCACGTCGGCGACGAAGGTACCGGCGTCGGCGTCGACCGACACGACGGTCAGGCACACGCCGTTGACGGCGATCGAGTCACCGCGCCCCGCGTCGCTTGCCACCAGCGGCCCCCGCACCGTGAACAGAGCGGCGTCGGCCAGCCGCTCGACGGCGGTCAGCTCGCCCAACTCCTCGACGATCCCGGTGAACATGTGCCCCGCGCTCCTTCCTCGATGCGCGAGGCGGGCAGGGCAACATGCGGGCACACGGCGAAGCGCACGCACCGCCGTGACGTCGACACGGCACGCCGCGTCGACGCTGCCCGCGCGCTTGCTCCCTTCCGGACTTTGACCGTCGGCTCCGGACTCTCACCGGATCCACCGTCACCGTGGCCGTCGCCGACCGCGGTGCCGGGTCGCGGGCTTCACGGACTCGCCGTGTCACCGCCGGTTCGGAATTTCACCGAACCCCGCCAGCGCGCGTGCTGGTTTCGCACCACCAGTCTGGCACGCCGCGGCGGCGGCTCCGAGCGGTACCCGCGTCTCGTTGGTCACTGCACCTCAGCAGCACTGCGCCTCAGCAGCACTCCGCCGCAGCAGGCTCAGCGCGGGTCGGCCGGCTCCGCGCGGTTGCGGCGCCGGTCGACCGCCACGTACGAGCCGGGGCGGGACTTCGCGACCTGCTTCATCTCGGTGGCCACGGCGACCACCTCGCGCGGGTCGCCGAACGTGCGATGCTGCGAACTGGCCACCCCGATCGACAGCGTGACCAGCGGAAACGTATGGATCTCGCCGCGCCGGTCGGGCAGCCGGAGATGCCCCGCGGCGGCGTCGGCCGGGTCGTACAGCTCGACCACGCCGGCCTCGAACGCGGCGATGGTGTGCGAGGTGATCGCCTCCACCTGCCCGGGCAGGCACAGCACCAGGAAGTCGTCGCCGCCGACGTGGCCGAGGAACGGCACCGGGGCGCCGACCGCGACGACCGCCTCGTACAGCACGTGCGCGAGCAGGCTGATGAACTCGTCGCCGCGGACGAACCCGTACGCGTCGTTGACGCTCTTGAACCAGTCGATGTCCACGTAGCACAGGGCAAACCGGTCGTCTCGCCGCACCCGCCCGGCGATCTCGCGCAGGATCCGGGTGTTGCCCGGCAGCCCGGTCAGCGGCGACGCCTCCCGAACCTCCCGGTTGCGGCGCAGCGTCGAGCGCACCCGGGCGACCAGCTCGAGGGTGTCGAACGGCTTGATGATGTAGTCGTCGGCGCCGGCGGTCAGCCCGGCGACCCGGTCGGCGCCCAGCCCCTTGGCGGTCAGCATGATCACCGGCAGGCCGGCGGTGAGCGGGTCGGCCCGGATCCGGCGGGTCACCTCGACCCCGTCCAGCTCGGGCATCATCACGTCCAGCAGCACCAGGTCGGGCCGGTGCCGGGCGATCTCGGCCAGCGCCTGCACGCCGTCCGCGGCGACCGCCACCTCGAACCCCTCGAACCGCAGGTTCATCTCGACGAAGCGGACGATGTCCGGATCGTCGTCGACGACCAGCACCCGACCGGGCCCGGCCGACCGCTGGTCGGTCACGACGCCGCGGCCCGGGCCCGTTCCCGCAGCGCGCGCGCCGCCGCGGCCGGGTCGTCGGCACCGTAGATCGCGGTACCGGCGACGAACGCGTCCGCGCCGGCCTGCGCGGCCTGCTCGATGGTGTCGGCGTTGATTCCGCCGTCCACCTCGATCCGGACCGACAGGTCACCCCGGGCGGCCTTGACCGCACGCACCTTGTCCAGCAGCTCGGGCAGGAACCGCTGGCCGCCGAAGCCGGCCTTGATGGTCATGACCAGCAGTGTGTCGAACTCGGGCAACAGGTCGAGGTACGGCTCGATCAGGGTGTCCCGGTCGATCGCCAGCCCCGCCTTGCTGCCGGCCGCACGCAGCCGCCGGGCCAACGCGACCGGATCGTCGGTCGCCTCCGCGTGGAACGACACGTTGTACGCGCCGGCCTCCGCGTAGCCGATCGCCCACCGGTCCGGATCGTCGATCATCAGGTGGCAGTCCAGCGGCACGTCGGTGGCCCGGCGCAGGCTCTCCACCACCGGCAGCCCGATGGTCAGGTTCGGCACGAAGTGGTTGTCCATCACGTCGACGTGCAACCAGTCCACCGCGTCGGCGACGGCGGCGGCCTCGTCGGCCAGCCGGGCGAAGTCGGCGGCCAGCATGCTCGGTGCGATCAGCGGCTCGATGTGCTCCACGGTCGGCCAGTCTACGGCCGACCGACCAGCCACCTCACCCGGCGCGGCCGGCCAGCCGGCTCATCCGGCCGACCAGACTGCTCAGTCGGCGCGGCCGACCAGACGGCTCACCCGGCGCGGCCGACCAGACGGTTCGGTCGGCCGGCCGGCGGCCCGGTCGGTGACACCGCGCCGCCACCGGCCGCCCGATCCTTCTCAGCCGCCGGTCCGGCCGTCGATGCGCTCGCGCAGGAAGTCGGCGTGGCCGTTGTGCCGCGCGTACTCCTCCAGCATGTGCGCATAGCACCAGCGCAGCGACAGGGTGCCGAGCTTCGGGTGCTCGAACGTCGCGTCCAGCGACAGCTCGGCGACCGCGGCCCGGGCGGCGTCCTGCTCGGCCAGCAGCGTCGCGTAGTCGTCCGCCGCGCCGGCCGGGTCGGCCTGCTCGAAGTCGGCGTCCGAGCCCGGGTACAGCTCGGGCAGGTCGGCGCCGCCGAACCGGCGGCGGAACCACTGCCGTTCCACGTCGGCCATGTGCCGCACCAACCCGAGCAGCGACAGGTTGGACGGCGGCACCGCCCACCGGGCGAGCTGCTCGCCGGTCAGGCCGGCGCACTGATGCAGCAGGGTGGCGCGATGCCACTCCAGCAGTCCTTCGAGGATGGCGCGCTCGTCACCGACGAACGGCTCGTCCACGCGCTTGATCTCGGGTGCGATCCACGACATCCGGTCATGATGCCGCAAAACCACGCCGCCGTGGGGTCGCCGTCCGGCGTGGCGCGACGGCCGGCGACCGCCGCGGGACGACGGGCCCGGATCAGCCGACCGAGGTGTAGGCGACGACGCCGCGGCGCAGTGCGTCGACCGCCTGCCGGCAGGTGCGGCGCAGCGTGTCGTCGGCCGGTACGGCGATCTGTTCGAGCAGGTCGATGACCTGCCGGCACCAGCGGACGAAGTCGCCGGCCGGCATCTCGCCGTCCACCCCGGACGCGCTCGCGAGCACCTTCGCCAGCGGCTCGCCGCGGGCCCAGCGGTACATCGGCCAGGCGAAGCCGAGGTCGGGTTCGCGGGTCAGCCGCAGCCCGTACCGCTGCTCGGCGGCGAACAGCTCGCCGAACAGCGCGAGGCTGCGACCGATCGCCTCCTCGGCGTTGCCGTGCGGCACCGCGATGCGGTCCTCGGACTCCCGGCGCGCCTCGTACACCAGGATCGAGGCGGCGGCGGCGAGCTCCGGCGCGGACAGCCCTGCCCACACGTCGTGCCGCAGGCACTCGGCGACCAGCAGGTCGGTCTCCGACCAGATCCGCGCCAGCGTACGACCCGAGTCGGTCACCTCGTAGCCGTCGTGGGCGCCGGCCAGGTAGCCGCGTTCGGCGAGCATCGCGCAGACGTCGTCGAACGTGCGCACCAGCGACCCGGTCCGGCCGGCCACCTTGTCCTGCAGCGCGGCCGTCTCCTGCTGCAGCCGCGCGTACCGCTGCGCCCAGCGGGCGTGGTCCTCCCGGTCCGGGCACCGGTGGCAGGGGTGCGCCCGCAGCTCGCGACGCAGTTCGGTGAGTTCCTCATCGTCGGCCGCGGCGGACCGGCCACGCCGGGCGCGGCGGGTGTCGTCGGCGACCGCGACCTCGGCCCTCGACAGCGCGACGGCGAGGTCGCGCCGGGCCTGCGGCGAACGGTGGTTGAAGTGCTTGGGTACCCGGATGCGGCCCAGCGACGCGGCGTCGCCGAGCTCCGAGCCGGGCAGCCGGCCGGCCCACCGGTCCTCGGTGAGTACCAGCGGGCGCGGGTCGTCGCGGGCGCTGTCGCCGGGGTCGAGCACCACGGCGAGCCCGGCCCGGCGCCCGTGCGGGATGCGGACGATGTCGCCGACCCGCAGCATCGCGAGCGCCTGCGCGGCCTGCGCCCGCCGGTTCGCCGAACTGCGCCGGCCGAGCGACCGTTCCCGTTCGGTGATCGCGGCACGCAGCGCGAAGTACTCGGCGAAGTCGCCCAGCTCGCAGTGCATCCGCTCGGCCAGCCGCCGCGCGTTCTCCTCGTTGCGCTGCACCTGGTGCGCGAGGCCCACCACCGACCGGTCCGCCTGGAACTGCGCGAAGCTGCGGGACAGCACCTCCCGGGAGCGCTCGAAGCCGAGCATCTCGATGCTGTTGACCGCCATGTTGTACGACGGCCGGAAGCTGGACCGCAGCGGATAGGTACGGGTCGAGGCGAGGCCGGCGACGTGCCGCGGGTCGGTGTCCGGCGACCACAGCACCACCGCGTGGCCCTCGATGTCGATGCCGCGCCGGCCGGCCCGCCCGGTCAGCTGGGTGTACTCCCCCGGCGTGATGTCCACGTGCGCCTCGCCGTTGTACTTGACCAGGCGTTCCAGCACCACGCAGCGGGCCGGCATGTTGATGCCCAGCGCCAAGGTCTCGGTCGCGAACACCGCCTTGACCAGGCCGCGGACGAACAGCTCCTCGACGATCTCCTTGAACGTCGGCAGCATCCCGGCGTGGTGGGCGGCCAGCCCCCGCTCCAACCCCTCCAGGAACTCCCAGTAGCCCAGCACGGTGAGGTCCTCGCCGGCCAGCGCCGCGGTCCGTTCCTCCACCAGGGCACGGATCTCGGCGCGCTCGGCCGGGGTGGTCAGCCGCAGCCCGGCGCGCAGGCACTGGGTCACCGCGGCGTCGCAGCCGGCCCGGCTGAACACGAACAGGATCGCCGGCAGCAGCCCGGCGCCGTCCAGCCGGTCGATCACGTCCGGCCGCGCCGGCGGCTGCCAGCGGCGCGGCCGGCCGCGCCGCCCGCCGCCCCACTCCAGCCGGCGCAGCTGCTCCCGGGTGTTGCGCAGCAGCTCCGGGTGCACCTCGTGCTTGCGCGCCGCGGCCTGGTCGTGGAACAGGTCGAACATCCGGCGACCGACCAGCATGTGCTGCCACAGCGGTACCGGCCGGTGCTCGGAGACCACCACCTCGGTGCGGCCTCGGACGGTGACCAGCCAGTCGGCGAACTCCTCGGCGTTGGACACGGTCGCCGACAACGACACCAGCATCACCGACGCCGGCAGGTGGATGATGACCTCCTCCCACACCGCGCCGCGGAACCGGTCGGCGAGGTAGTGCACCTCGTCCATCACCACGTAGCCCAGACCGTCCAGAGTGGACGATCCGGCGTACAGCATGTTGCGCAGCACCTCGGTGGTCATCACGATCACCGGCGCGTCCGGGTTGATGGCGTTGTCACCGGTCAGCAGCCCGACGTTGGCCGGCCCGTGCCGGGCGGCCAGGTCGTTGTACTTCTGGTTGGACAGCGCCTTGATCGGCGTGGTGTAGAACGCCTTGCGGCCCAGCCGCAGCGCGAGGAACACCGCGAACTCGCCGACCACGGTCTTGCCGGCGCCGGTCGGTGCGCAGACCAGCACACCGCTGCCGTCCTCGACCGCGGCGCACGCCTCCACCTGGAACTCGTCGGGTTCGAAACCGAGGTCGGCGGCGAAGTCGGCGAACGCGGGCCGGCCGGGTGAGGTGCTCATACCCGCAAGGCTAGGCGCCCGGGTGGGCCTCCCGCCCGCGCATATCCCGGGAGAGGTACACAAACCGCAATCCGGTCGCGCCACCCGGTACCGGCACGTTGCCACCCATACCAGCACCGTTGTCGAGTCGCCCGGCGCACTCGGTATCGTGCTGACGTGCCGGACGCCACGCCTCGTGACCCTTCCGCCGGATCCGGCGGCCCGCCCAGCGCCGCCCCGCTGCTCGACGGGCAGCGCCGTCCCCGCGCCGTCCTGCTCGACTTCCACGGCACGATCGTGCAGGTCGAGCCGGCCGAACGGTGGGTACGGCTGGCCGCGGCCGCCTGCAGCACCGACCTGCCCGCGGACCGCTGCGCCGGCCTGGCCGATGCGCTCGTCACCGCGGGCCGCGCCGGCGGCCCCCGGCCGGGCCGGATCCCGCCCGAGCTGGCCGAGGCGTACGCCGACCGGGACCTGTCCGAGCCGGCCCACCGCGCCGCGTACACCGGGCTCGCGGCCACCGTCGACACCGGCATCGACGGCCTGCCCGACGCGCTGTACGAGCGGCTGCTGGATCCGGACGGCTGGCGGATCTACCCGGACACGCTGCCGATGCTGCGCGCCCTGCGCGCCGCCGGAGTGCCGGTCGCGGTGGTCAGCAACATCGGTTTCGACGTGCTGCCGATCGCCACCGCGCTCGGCTTCGCCGACCTGATCGACCACTGGCTGCTGTCCTACCAGCTCGGTACCTGCAAGCCGGATCCGGCGATCTTCCGGCGCGGCTGCGCCGCGGTGCGGCACGAGCCCGAGCAGACGCTGATGGTCGGCGACACGCCGGCCGACGCGGCCGCCGCCGCGATCGGCTGCCCCACCCTGGTGCTGCCGGCGACCGAGCCGGACCAGGTGCACGGCCTCGCCGCCGTCCTGCACCTGCTCGGCATCACCGCCTGACCACCGGCCACCGGACCGCCGCGCCGTCTGACCGCCCGGCCGCCGAACCGCCGCGCCGCCTGACCGCCGGCCACCGGACCGCCGCACCGTCTGACGGTCCCGACCGCCCGGCCACCTGACCGTCCGACCGTCTGGCGGTCCGGACCGCCGGACCGGCCGAACGCCCGCCGCGGAACGGCCGGTCAGGCCAGCAGTTGCAGGGAACCCGGCACGCACTCCACCGTCACCGGTAGCGGCAGGGCGCGCTCACCGTCGGCGTACGTGCGGCGCGGCTCGCCGTGGATCTCCAGGGTGCGCACCCGGTGCGTGCTCACCGCCGGATGCTCGACGTGCTTTCCCTTGCGCATCAACGACTTCATCTTCACCGCGGTGGCCCGCCCGATCGGCCCGATGATGGTCAGGTCGAGCACCCCGTCGGCCGGGTCGGCGGTGGGGCAGACCGGCAGCCCGCCGCCGTAGCGCGCGGTGTTGCCGACCGCGACGATCATCGCCGTCAGCTCCCGGGTCTCGCCGTCCAGCACCAGCTTGTAGTCGTGCGGCGCCAGCTGCGCGATCTCGGCCAGAATCGACAGGTCGTACCGCCGGGGGCCCTTCGGCCAGCGCAGTTGGTTGGCGCGCTCGTTGATCGAGGCGTCCAGGCCGGCCGACAGCACGGTGCCGAACCAGAGCGGATCGGCGCCCGGGCCGCTCGCCCGGCCCAGGTCGATGACGGTGCGCTGGCCCTGGGTCAGCGCCGCCACCAGCCCCTTGATCGCCGCCTCCGGCTCCAGCGGCAGCCCCAACGCGCCGGCGAAGTCGTTGCCGGTACCGGTCGGGACCACGCCCAGCGGCACGTCGGTGCCGGCGACCGCCTGCACCGCGAGGTGCACCGTGCCGTCGCCGCCGACGGCGACCAGCGCGGCCGGGGACCGGTCCACCGCGTCCCGGCAGGCCTGCTGCGCCTGCTCCCGATCCGGTGCGGCCAGCACCCGCGGCACCAGCCGCGCGGCCCGCAGCCGACCCACCACGTCGGCCAGCACCCCGCCCCGCCGACCCCGGCCGGCGGTCGGGTTCACCAGCACGGCCACCTCAGCGCCATCGTTCACGCGGATGACCGTACCGGTACGCGGCGACGGGCGGCCAGACCGGTCGACGCCGGCCCGGCCACCCGGTCAGATCGTGTCGTCGAAGTTGGACCGGCGACGCGAGCGCGGCGTCTCGTCGTCCTCGATCGGTTCGGGTGCACCGATCGGCTCCAGATCGTCCACTGGCTCGGCGCTGTAGCCCAGCTCCGAGGCCTCGTCGTCGTCGACCGCGCCGTACTCGGCGGCCAGCTTGCGGGCCTTGCGGCGGTCGTTGATGAACGCGAACCCGACCGCACCGAAGTAGAGCGCCACCATCGGGATGGCCAGCGCGGACATCCCGAACGGGTCCGGCGTCGGGGTCACGAACGCCGAGATGACGAACATCAGGAAGATCGCGATCCGCCACCAGCCCAGCAGCCGCTTCGCGCTGAGGATGCCGGCCGCGTTGAGCAACGCCAGGATCAGCGGGAACTCCAACGCCAGGCCGAACACCACCATCAACTTCGTCAGGAAGTCGAGGTACGCGCTGACGTCCAGCATCGCCTTGGTCTGGTCGTCCAAGCCGGGTAACAGGAACGCCAGCCCGCGGGCCACCACCAGGTAGGCGAGCAGCACACCGCCGGCGAACAACGGCACCGCGACCGCGACGAAGCCGAAGCCCCACCGACGCTCGTTGCTGTGCAGGCCGGGGGCGATGAACCCCCACAGCTGGTAGAACCACACCGGGCAGGCCAGCACCAGCCCCACGTAGAGCGCGACCTTCAGCCCGACCACGAAGTACGAGGTGACCTGATAGGTGATCAGGTCACACGACTTGCCGCTTCGATGGGCGATGGGCAGATCGCAGTAGGGGTTGGTCAGGAAGTGGATGACCTGCTTGTGTACCGCGTAGCCGATGATGAAGCCGACCAGGATGGCCAGGGCGGACTTGAACAGCCGGCTGCGCAGCTCCCGCAGGTGCTCCATGAGCGGCATGGAGCCGTCGGCCGCTCGTTGAAATTGTTCCGCCCGACGGCGGCGGAGGACCGGAGTCACGGCTCGGTCGAGATCACAGGTCCGTGGTGGACTTCTTGGCCGACCTGGACTCCTGCACCGGAGACACCACGTCGTCAGACTCCAGCGGCTTACGGCTGGCCTGCGCGTCGGCCTTCTCCGCCACGTCGCGATCCTCGTCGTCGCGCAGCGTCTTGGTCTCGGCCTTGATGATCCGCAACGAGCGGCCCAGGCCACGCGCGGCGTCCGGCAGCTTCTTCGCGCCGAACAGCAAGATCAGCACCACCACGAGAATCGCGATGTGCCACGGCCTGAGGGCACCCATCTAACTCCACCTCCCGGTGCGAAGACCTTCCCATCCTACGTTCCGCCGTAGGGAACGTCTTCGGCCCAGCAGTCTGCTGCACGGCCCGGCGCGCCAAGTCTCGCCGCCCGGACGTGTCCCCGTCAACCGGGCACGGCCGAAACTCGACGCCGGACGCCCATCTTACGGCTATGACCGGTGTCGAGCGGAGACCGGCAGCTCGTCCCGTACCTCCGCGAGGCGGGACCGGACGGCGGCGAGCTCCAGGTCGAGCGAGCCGGAGCGCTCGGCCAGCAGGACCAGCTGCCCGCGACGCTGCCGCAGCGCGGTCAGCGCCGCCACCAGCGCCGGCAACCGGCGTCGCAGCTCCAGCAGGCCGGCCGCCAGCATCGCCGCGCCGACCAGCACGATCGCGAGGACAACGAACCAGATGGCATGCACGTCGGCCACCCTAGGTCATGGCGTGACCGACCGACAGGCATGGCACGCCGGCGTGCCCGATCCGCCGGGAAACCGCCCCGTTGCGCCCGGAGTGCGTATCGACGTCGGTCAGTCGATGCCGTACGCGGCGAGGGCGGCGCGCGCGTCGGCCGCGACGGCGCTGGCCAGCTCCGGCGGACCCACCACCTCGGCGTCGGCGCCGAGCCCCAGCACCAGCCGGCGCGCCCAGGTCAGGTCCGAGGCACGCAGCCGGACCCGCCAGCGCCCGTCCGGCTGCGGTTCGACCTGCTCGCACGGGTAGTACTCGGTGATCCACCGGGCACCGCGGTCGACCAGCAGCGTGACCTGCGGCTGGTCGGCGGTGGGGCGGAACGTACCGCCGCGCAGGTCGGCCGGTTGCGCCTGCGGCGGTGGCGCGGACGGCTCCGCCAGCTCGGTGAGCTGGTCGATCCGGTCCAGCCGGAACAGCCGCACCGCCTCCGCCCGCCGGCACCAGGCCTCCAGGTACGACCAGGCGCCGACGGTCAGCAGCCGCATCGGGTCGACCACCCGCTCGGTCGACACGTCGCGCCCGGCCGTGTAGTACCGGATCCGCAGCGCCCGGCCGCGGTCCAGGGCGCCGCGCACCTCCGCAGTCCGGTCGCTGTCGGCGGGGCCGCGCACGGCGACCCGGCCGGCCGTGTCGGCCGCCTCCCCGGCCGCCGACTCGATCTTCGCCAGCGCCCGCTCGACCGCGTCGCGGTGGGCCAGCCCGGGCGTCTCGGCCAGCGTGCGCAGCGCGACCATCAGCGCCAGCCCCTCGTCCGGGGTCAGCCGCAGCGGCCGGTCGATACCGGCGTCGTAGGTGATCGTCACGGTGTCGCCGTCCAGCGACATGTCGATCAGGTCGCCCGGCCCGTACCCGGGCAGCCCGCACACCCACAGCAGCTGCAGATCGTCGCGCAGCTCGGCGGCGGTGACGCCCAGGTCGTCGGCCGCGTCGGCGATCCGGATACCGGGCCGCGCCAGCAGGTAGGGCATCAAATTGAGGACCCGGCCGAGCCGGTCGGTCGCCGCGCTCACGAGCTCACCTCCGACGGGCTGGCCGTACCGGCGCGGGACGCGATCGGCCGCAACCGGTCGATGACCGCCGCGCGCAGTTCCGGCGGGTCGAGCACCACCACGTCGGCGCCGTAGCCGACCAGCCGCGAGGCGAGCGACTCGACGTCGGAGTAGCGCAGCCGTACCACGTCGCCGTCGACCGCGTGCGCCTGCCGGCGGATGCCGTTGCCCGCGCCGGCCCGCAACCGCACCGTCGCGGTACGGGTGGCGGCCGGTTCGGCGAACGAGTGTGCCACGTAGTCGATCAGGTCGACCTGCTCGGGCGGGCGGAACGCGTCGGGCTCGCCGACCAGCCGCACCGGGCCGGCGAACCGGGACAACCGGAAGCACCGGGTCGCCCGCCGGTCCTCGTCGTGGCCCACCACGTACCACCGGCCACGGAGCGAGACGACGCCCCACGGCTGCAACCGGCGGGTGGCGGGCTCGTCGGCGGCCGGGGTGCGGTAGTCGAACCGGACCGCGCGGCGCTCCCGGACCGCGCGGGTCAGCGGCTCGAACGCGGGCTCGGCGCTGACCACCGGCTCGACCCCGAGCGTGGCCTGCGGGTCGACCTCCACCCCGGCCGCGCGCAGCTTGCGCAGCCCCGAGGACGCCGCCTGGGCCAACCCGGCGTGCCGCCACAGCCGCGCTGCCAGCCCGACCGCGGCCGCCTCGTCCGGGGCCAGCCGCACCTCCGGCAGCGCGTAGTCGCGGCGGCCGATCCGGTAACCGGGCTCGGTGTCGAACACCGAGTCGGTCCCGGTCTCCAGCGGCACGCCGAGCTCGCGAAGGTCGGCCTTGTCGCGCTCGAACTTGCGCTGGAAGGCCTCGTGCTCGCGGGCGTCGGCGGGGTCGTGCCCGTAGCCGGGCACGGTCGCCGCGATCTGCGCGGCGGTCAGGAAGCGGCGCGTGGACAGCAGGCAGATGACCAGGTTGACCAGGCGTTCGGTGCGGGAGCGCGACACTCTGGCCAGGCTATCCCATCGCCGCCGGCCGCTCGTCGCACGACGGGTGTGGCGGTCGGTCGACAGGCCGGGAGAAGCCGGGCAACAGCCGCAAACGACACGCTGTCGCCCCGGCCGGGACGCCGTCGGCGGCGATGACTACGGTGAGCGCGTGGTGCGGTGGCGCAGCGGACGAGTGCTCGGCGAGCGGTGCCGTTGGCGCGGCGCGATCGAATACCAGGTACGGCTGGACACGCGCAGCCCGGACGATCCGGAGACGGTGCGCGCACTCGCCTACCCCGACCTGGTCGGCACGCCGCAGGCCGGCGACCGGGTACTGCTCAACACCAACGCGCTCGCCCTGTCGCTCGGCACCGGCGGGTACGCGCTGGTCGTCGCCGTGCCGGACCGACTGCCGGCCGATCCGACCGGCCCCGGGCACGTGGTCAAGGCGCGCTACACGCCGCTGCAGGCGGTCGTACAGGCCGTCGACGAGGACGGCGCGCCGCACCGGGACGCCGTCGCCGGCGCCGACGACCTGGCCGGGATGCCCGTGGTCCTCGCCGACCTGCACTCGGCGCTGCCCGCGGTGCTCGCGGCGATCCCGGCGCGGATCCCGGTGGCGTACC
The DNA here is from genome assembly GCF_017312725.1 of Actinocatenispora comari. Lineage (GTDB taxonomy): Bacteria > Actinomycetota > Actinomycetes > Mycobacteriales > Micromonosporaceae > Actinocatenispora > Actinocatenispora comari. The sequence continues at coordinate 40,373 of NZ_BOPO01000113.1, forward strand.
TGATGACCGACGGTGGGGCGTTGCCGGCCTGGTTCAGCCGCACCCTCGACGGGCTGTCCGACCGGCTGTGCGGCACCGTCACCGCCGGCCAGGCGTTCGGCGGCGACCTGGAGGCGGCCACCGTGCACGCCGGCCTGCTCGCCTGCCGGTACGCGCTGGGCGCCGCCGTCACCATCGTCAGCCAGGGCCCCGGCAATCTCGGTACCGGCACCCGGTGGGGCTACTCCGGCGTCGCGGTCGGCGAGGCGGTCAACGCGGTCGCGGTGCTGGGCGGGCGGCCGATCGGCTCGCTGCGCATCTCCGACGCCGACCCCCGGCCCCGGCACCAGGGGTTGAGCCACCACAGCCGCACCGCGTACGGCCGGGTCGCGCTCGCCGCCGCCGACCTGGTGGTACCGACCGGGCTCGCGCCGGCGCTCGCCGAGCGCGTCGCCGCCGACCTGCGCGAGCTGCCGGCCCGGCACCGGATCGTCGAGGTGGACGGCACCGGGCTGCTCGACGCGCTGCGGGCCAGCCCGGTCCGGCTGTCCACGATGGGCCGCGGCCTGGACGCCGACACCGGCTACTTCCTCGCCGCCGCGGCCGCCGGCCGGCACGCCGCCGATCTGCTGGCCTGACCACCCGCCCGGCCGCACCGCGGGCCCACGGGCCGAATCGCGGTGGTCGGAGGCCGGTCAGACGCCGGGCCGAATCGCGGTGGTCGGAAGCCGGGTCAGACGCCGGCCGGGACCGGCGGCTCGGCCGGGGTGTCCGACCTCGGCTCCGGATGGTCGCCGCCGATCGTGCCGCGCAGCAACCAGAGCAGCCCGGCCAGCACCAGCCCGGCGCCGGCGGCCAGCAGGAACGCCGGCCGCGGGCCGTGCGCCGCGGTCAACTGCCCGCTGATCGACTGGCCGCCGGCGAGCCCCAACGTCACCGCGGTCACGATCCAGCCGAACGCCTCGGTGGCGGTACCGGCCGGTGCGACCAGCTCCACCGCGGCCGAGTGCGCCGTCGACTGCGGCGTGATCAGGCAGCCCGCCACCAGCAGCGCCACCGCCAGCCCGACCAGCCCCGTCGGTACCGACAGCAGCGCCACCAGCGCGGCGAACCCGGCCAGCAGCGCCGGCAGCCGCAACCGCATCGGACGCGGCCACGGGCGCACCCCGTACACCAGGCCGAACGCCACCGAGGTCACCGAGAACAGGCTGAGCAGCAGGCCACCGGCCGCCTCGTGGCCGGCCGCGGTCGCCGACGCCGGCACCGCGACCTCGACGAAGCCGACGACCACGCCGAAGCCGAACGCGGCGAGCGCGACCGTGCGCAGGCCGGGGCTGGCGAGGGCGCCCAGCACGCTGCGGCTGCCGGTACCGCGGACCGGCCGGTGACCGCGGATCGTCGGGTTCAGCACGAACGCCAGCGAACCCACGATCATCAGCGCCGCGCCGGCGACCAGCCCCGTCCCCGCCCACGGCGCCGCCGCGAGCAGCCCCGCGACACCCGGGCCCAGGATGAAGAAGACCTCCATGCTGATCGCCTCGTACGCCAGGGCGGCGTCCCGGTTCGGCCCGGCCGGCAGCAGCCGCGGCCACATCGCCCGCGACGCCGAACCCACCTGCGGCTCGAACGCGCCGATCCCCAGCGCCAGCAGCACCAGCAGCGGCACCGGCCCGTGCGCCTGGATGGTCAGGCACCCCGCCGTCACGAACCCGGCGTACACGGCGACCACCACCAGCATCGGCCGGGTCGCGCCGAACGCGTCCATCAGCCGGCCCTGCGCCACCGATCCGACCGCGACGCCCACCAGGGTGCCGGCCGACACCAGCCCGGCCGGCCCGTACGAGCCGTACTCGCGCTGCACGTAGAGCAGCGCGGCCAGGCCGATCATCGCGATCGGCAGCCGGGCGAACAGCGAGGCCACCACCGGCCCGCGGGCGCCCGGGGTGCTCAGGGCACGGCGGTACGCGGCGACAGAAGCGGACATGACCTCGAGTCTGCGGCCCGGCGCAGCCGACCGCCCGGCAATTGTCCGGTAAGCTTCGTCACCCCGGCCAGGCCGTTACCGATCCGGGTGTCAGGAGAGCACGATCAGCAGCACCCAGCCGACCACCACGACGGCCAGGATCAGCCCCAGCACCCAGGTCGGCACCTTGTACTCGCCGCGCCGGTTCCGCTCGATCTCGGCCCGGATCTTCTCCCGGCGCCGGGTCGCCCAGCGCCCCGCCACGCCGTACTGCGCGGCGGTGCGCAACTCGTCGCGCAACGACGGGATCTCGTCCTCGCTGTCCTCGTCCGACGCCTTCGGCGGCTCGTCCCGCTCGGCCGGCTGCTTGCCGTCGTTCATCGTCTGCACAGTCGCCTCGTCCGCCACTCCCGACCCGTCACATGCTCGCGATCAGCTTGTCGACCCGCTCGTCGACCGACCGGAACGGGTCCTTGCACAGCACCGTGCGCTGCGCCTGGTCGTTCAGCTTCAGGTGCACCCAGTCGACGGTGAAGTCGCGCCGCTTCTCCTGCGCCCGCCGGATGAACTCACCGCGCAGCCGCGCCCGGGTGGTATGCGGCGGCGTCTCCTTCGCCTCGAAGATCTCCACGTCGCTCGCCACCCGGTCGACCTCGCCGCGCCGCTCCATCAGCTGGTAGAGCCCGCGCCCGCGACGCAGGTCGTGGTAGGCCAGGTCCAGCTGCGCGACCCGCGGATGCGCCAGCGGCAGATCGTGCTTGCTGCGGTACCGCTCGATCAGGTCCAGCTTGCTGACCCAGTCGATCTCGCGCCGCACGCTGGTCAGGTCGCCCGACTCCACCGCGCCGAGCACCCGGCCCCACAGCTCCAGGATCCGTTTGGTCACCTCGTCACCGCCGCGCTGCGCGACGAAGTCGACCGCCTTCGTGTAGTACTCCTGCTGGATGTCCAGCGCGCTGGCCTCCCGGCCGGACGCCAGCCGCACCGTGCGCCGGCCGGTCACGTCGTGGCTGACCTCACGGATCGCCCGGATCGGGTTCTCCAACGTCAGGTCGCGCATCACCACACCGGCCTCGATCATCCGCAGCACCAGATCGGCGGTACCGACCTTGAGCAGCGTGGTGACCTCGTTCATGTTCGAGTCGCCCACGATCACGTGCAGCCGCCGGTACCGCTCGGCGTCGGCGTGCGGCTCGTCCCGGGTGTTGATGATCGGCCGCGAGCGGGTGGTCGCGCTGGAGACGCCCTCCCAGATGTGCTCGGCCCGCTGGGACAGGCAGAACACCGCACCGCGCGGGGTCTGCAGCACCTTGCCCGCGCCGCAGATCAGCTGCCTGGTCACCAGGAACGGGATCAGGATGTCGGCCAGCCGGCCGAACTCGCCGTGCCGGGACACCAGGTAGTTCTCGTGGCATCCGTACGAATTGCCGGCGGAGTCGGTGTTGTTCTTGAACAGGTAGATCTCCCCGGCGATGCCCTCGTCGTGCAGCCGCCGCTCCGCGTCGATCAGCAGCCCCTCCAGGGTCCGCTCACCGGCCCGGTCGTGCGTGACCAGGTCCTGCACCGAGTCGCACTCCGGCGTCGCATACTCCGGGTGCGAACCGACATCGAGGTACAACCGGGCGCCGTTGCGCAGGAACACGTTGGACGAGCGCCCCCACGACACCACGCGGCGGAACAGATAGCGGGCGACCTCGTCCGGGGACAGCCGCCGCTGCCCGCGGAAGGTGCACGTCACCCCGTATTCGGTCTCAATCCCGAAGATGCGCCGATCCATGTACCGACATTAGCCTCACCGACCGCCTCCGCGCTGCCGTCGGACGGTCACGATCCCGGACGAGTTTGCCACCGGCAGCGCCGAAAGCGTGGCATGCCGCGATCGCCGCCGGACGCCACGACGCCGCCGGACGCCCCGACCCGCGACGCCCGACCGTCCACAGTGGCCGGCCCGCGCCGCCCCGCCGCGGGGTGCGGCGGGGCGAACCCTCACTTGTCGTCGGCATCACCCGCGGGCTTCTCGCCGCCCGCCTCGTCGGACTTCCCGGTGTCCTTCTCGGCCGCCTTGCCGGTCGACTCGGCGTCCGCCGCCCCGGCCGACTCGCCCGCCGGCTCCCCGGCATCCGCGGGCGCACCCGCGTCCGCCGGCGCCTCGGCCGGCGTGCCCTGCGCCACCAACTCGTCCAGCGCCGCCCCGGTGATGCGCCGGAACGTGCGGCCCGAGCGACGCCGGTCCAGCACCGCCACCTCCAGCTGCGACGCGGTCAGCTCGCGCCGCTCGGCGCCGGTGCCACTCAACGCGTCCACCGCCAGCCGCAACGCCTCGGCCAGCGTCATGTCCTCCCGGTGCCGGTCGCGCAGCACCGCCGAGATCGCGTCCGCCTGGCCGCCCATCGCCACGTAGCCCGGCTCGTCACCCACCGAACCGTCGTAGGTCAACCGGTACAGCTGGTCGCGCTGCGGGCTGTCGCCCACCTCCGCGACGCACACCTCCACCTCGAACGGCTTCGGCTGCTCGGTGAACAGCGTGCCCAGCGCCTGCGCGTACACGTTCGCCAGGCCCAGGCCGCGCACGTCGGCGCGGTTGTTCGCGTACCCCTGCACATCGGCGTAGCGCACGCCGGCCTTGCGCAGGTTCTCGAACTCGTTGTAACGACCGACCGCGGCGAAGCCGATCCGGTCGTAGATCTCCGCCACCTTGTGCAGCGCAGTGGAGACGTTCTCCGCCACGAACAGCACGCCGTCCGCGTAGGTCAGCACCACCACACTGCGGCCCCGCGCAATGCCCTTCCGCGCGTACTCGGACTTGTCGCGCATCAGCTGCTCGGGCGAGGCGTAGAACGGCATCGTCACGGCTGAGACTCTCCGGTTCCCATCGGTGCGCGCACCGGCGACCGGTGCGCGGCTTGAGGCTCCAACACTGTCCTACCTGGTCTGGTGCGGCCCGCTCAGCCGCCCGGGTGCTGCATCCGCTCCTCCACCACCGAGCGCACCACCGCGGCCACGTCCTCCTCGGGCAGTTCCCGGAAGCCGTCCGCGTCCACCAGGGCCACGATCGGGAAGATGCTGCGGGCCAGGTCCGGGCCACCGGTGGCGGTGTCGTCCTCGGCCGCGTCGTACAGCGACTCGACCGCGAGCCGGACCGCGCCGTCGGCGTCCACGTCGCGCGAGTAGCGCTTCTTCAGCGCCGACTTGGCGAACAGCGAGCCGGAACCGACCGCGTGGAAGTCCCGCTCCTCGTACGGCCCGCCGGTGACGTCGTAGGAGTAGATCCGCCCGGCCGTCGCCGGATCCGCCGCCGTCGGGTCGTACCCGGTGAACAGCGGCACCACGGCGAGGCCCTGGATGGCCGCACCGAGGTTGTCGCGCACCATCGCGGCCAGCCGGTTCGCCTTCGCCGGCAGCGACAGCGAGGTGCCCTCGATCTTCTCGTAGTGCTCCAGCTCGACCCGGAACAGCCGCATCAGCTCCAGCCCGATGCCGGCGGTGCCGGCGAACGCGATCGCCGAGTACGTGTCGGCCGGGAACACCTTGCGGATGTCGCGCTGCGCGATCAGGTTGCCCATCGTCGCGCGCCGGTCGCCGGCCAGCAGCACACCGCCGGCGTAGGTCATCGCGACGATCGTCGTACCGTGCGGGGCGAGGTCGCCGAGCGCCCCGGACGGCGGCAGCGGGCGACGGCCCGGCAGCAGCTCGGGTGCCGCGACCCTCAGATAATCCGCGAACGACGGACCGCCGGTGTACGCGAATTCGACCGGTAGACGCCCGGGGAGATCTCGACCCACGGAGTGGTTCCTCTCAGGTAGCTGATCGCCTTGGCCAGGTGCTCGACGTCGTCTCGGAAGTGCCCGAGCCCGCCGTTGCAGTTGAAGCACAGAATGCCACGGACCCCGCCGGACACATGATCGTGGTCGACATGCTCCGGCGCGGCCCGCCCACAGATCGCGCAGACCCCGCCCTGCTCCGCCAGCATCCGCGCGAAGTCCGCGACCCCGATCCCGTACCGCCGCCGCAGGTGATACTCGCGCGTACTTCCGTGATTGCGGATCCTCGACTCACGCCCGCGAACGTTGTGGCACGGCTTGCAGTAGCGCCCGTGACCCCCGCGGCCGGACCGACTCTTCGGGAACTCGGCCAACGGCTTGAGGGCGCGACAGTCCGGACACCGGCGGGTCCCCTCGGGAAGCTCTTCGCGCGGCCGGACGGTTCGGCCCGCCGTGCTGCCACGTCGCTCGTAGCTGGCGTTGGACCGCTTGTTGAAACAGGGCTTGCAGTAGGAACCGCGACCACTCGGACGCCCGGAGCTGACGTGAAACTCATCGAGCGGTTTCCACTCGCCACAGTCTCGACATCGGCGCCGACCATCACGGTCGTCATTCGGCAGAGGCATCGGTGAAATCCCCAATCAATGAATCGGACATATCACCGCAAATGCCTCATTCTCCCCCTTTTTGTACATAGCCCTTCACAAACTCCTCGGCGTTCTCTTCGAGGACGCCGTCGATTTCGTCGAGGAGGTCGTCGACGTCCTCGGTGAGCTTCTCCTGCCGCTCGGCGACCTCGGGGTCGACCGCGGGGGCCTCGTCGACTGCGTCTTCCTCGGTGTGGCTGCGGTGGGACTGGGACTGCCCGCCGCTGTCTCGCGTCGCCATCGGATGCTCCCCTCGCTGACGAACCCGTAGACGCACCCCGGTCCGGTCGAGCCGACCGGACCGGTGCCGTCGATCAAAATCTACCTCGCCGGGCAGCCGAATCCCGGTGGCAAAACGGACTTCACGCCAGAGGGATGCGGCCGGGTGCCTCGAACGCACCCGGCCGGGACAGCGCAGCGCCCCGCCCGGCTCAGTCGGCGGTCAGCTCGGCGAGCAGGTCCTTCGCGCTGACGCAGCGGTCGAACAGCTCACCGACGTGCCGCTTCGTGCCGCGCAGCGGCTCCATCATCGGTACCCGCACCAGCGACTCGCGGCCGACGTCGAAGATGACCGAGTCCCAGCTGGCCGCGACGACCTCCGCCGGGTAGTTCTTCAGGCAGCGGCCGCGGAAGAACGCCCGGGTGTCGGTCGGCGGCTCACCGACCGCCCGGACCACCTCGTCGTCGGTGAACAGCCGCCGCATCGCGCCGCGCGCGACCAGCCGGTGGTAGAGCCCCTTGCCCGGCCGTACGTCGGAGTACTGCAGGTCGACCAGGGCGAGCTTCGGCGAGGACCAGTCGAGCTGCTCGCGCTGCCGGTAGCCGTTGAGCAGCCGCAACTTCGCCACCCAGTCGAGCTGGTCGGCGAGCGTGTTGGGGTCCTCGGCGAGTTTGCGCAGCACCTCGTCCCAGCGGTCCAGTACGTCGGCGGTGATCTCGTCGAGCTCGTCGCCGTACTGCTGGGCGCAGAACGCGCGGGCGTGCTCCAGGTAGCCGCGCTGGATCTCCAGCGCGGTCAGCTCGCGGCCGTCGCGCATCCGGATCCGGTGGGTCAGCGAGGGATCGTGGCTGACGTTCTTCAACTCGGTGACCGGGTCGGCGATACCGAGGTCACCGGGCAGCGCCTTCGCCTCGATCATGGCGAGCACCAGTGCGGTGGTGCCGACCTTGAGGTAGGTGGCGATCTCGGACAGGTTGGCGTCGCCGATGATCACGTGCAGCCGGCGGTACTTGTCGGCGTCGGCGTGCGGCTCGTCCCGGGTGTTGATGATGGGGCGCTTGAGCGTGGTCTCCAGCCCGACCTCGACCTCGAAGAAGTCGGCCCGCTGGGAGAGCTGGAAGCCGGTGCCGGAGCCGTCCTGGCCGAGGCCGACCCGGCCGGCGCCGGTGAACACCTGCCGGGTGACGAAGAACGGGGTCAGGTGCGCCACGATGTCGGCGAACGGGGTGTCGCGGCGCATCAGGTAGTTCTCGTGGGTGCCGTAGCTGGCGCCCTTGTTGTCGGTGTTGTTCTTGTACAGGTTGATCGGCTGGGCGCCCGGGATGGCGGAGGCGCGGCGGGCCGCCTCGGCCATCACCAGCTCGCCGGCCTTGTCCCACAGCGCCACGTCGCGGGCGTTGGTGCACTCCGGCGCGGAGTACTCGGGGTGCGCGTGGTCGACGTAGAGCCGGGCGCCGTTGGTGAGGATGACGTTGGCGAGGCCGAGGTCCTCGTCCGCGAGCGCCTCGGCCGGGTCGTACAGCGCGCCGGAGTAGCTGAAGCCGCGGGCGTCGCGCAGCGGCGACTCCTCCTCGTAGTCCCACCGGGCGCGACCACCGCGGTCGAGCTCGGGGCGGGCGCCGTAGGCGTTGACGATGGCCGAGGAGGTGACCATCGGGTTGGCGCCGGGCCGGCCGGGCACGGAGATGCCGTACTCGACCTCGGTGCCCATGACCCGTCGGCTGCTCATGCCCGCTCCCTGCTCGCGTGACTCGGTTCTTCCTGAATCGGCTCGCGTGTGCCCGGCCCCTCTGGGCCGGTGAGGACGAAGGGTACCGGCGAAGCTGCTCGCCGGGCCGCCGCGCGTCCGGTCCGCGGTGTCCGGATCGGACGTGCTCGTATCGAGCCTAGCCCCAATGTCGCCCGGTCACGCCGGGTGGCGGGCATCGGTACCGGGTGGTCGCCGCCCCGGTGCCGGCGCGAGGAAGGCGTACCAGGGTGCGACGCCGTGCGGCCGGGGCATCGGGTGGCGGCGCCATCCGGGGCCGGCCCGGTGGTCGTCGCGGTGCCAGGTGAGCAGGACCGCCTGCCGCCGGCCGGCGAGGGCGGGCAGGCCGGCGGGTGGGCTAGTGGTACAGCCGAGCCGGTAGGCGAGCTGGGTGCGGCGCGGCCCGGCCAGCACGCAGGGCCGCCGGACGCCGAGTCGTCGCAGTTCCGCGGCGGCCGCCGCGGTGGGGTCGGGGCGGTGCACGATCCGGCGCAGGCTCGCCAGCTGGGCCGTCTCGTGCAGGGCGAGCAGCAGGACCAGCGCGACGAGCACCGCTCGCCGCGCACGCTGGTCCCGCGCCGCCGGCAGCACCGCGAGCACCGCTCGGCCCCGGGGCAGCACCGCGAGCACCGCTCGGCGTCGGGCCAGCGCCGCCGGCACCGCGACTAGCAGGCTCGCGACCGGCAGCGCGGCGAGTGCGTAGGCCGGGAGCAGGAAGCGCGGCGCGGCGTAGTCGACGGTGCCGAGGTAGCAGATTCCGATGCCGGTGGCGACCGCGGCCGCCGGCGCGATGGCGGCGAGCTGGCGCTGCCGGCGGGCGACGACCAGGGCCGCGACCACGAGTACCGGGAGGGCGAGCCACCAGGCGCGGAGCGGCCAGGCGTGGGCCGCGGTCAGGTGGTGCAGGCTGCACGGCCGGCACAGCAGTGGACCGTTGAGCGCGCGCAGCTGGTAGAGCAGGCCGAGTGGGTGGAAGCCGATGCCGCCCTGTTGCCTGCTGGCCTCGTGCAGCCGCGCGGCGAGGCCGCCGAAGCGCAGGTACGCCTCGACGATCCAGTCGGCCGCGCCGGCGAGGCAGCCGCCGACGACGGCGAGCGCGAGGCTGGGCCGGCGCCAGCGGCGTACGAGCGCGATCGTGGCGAGCAGTGGCAGCGCCACCCAGCCGGCGTCGGAGGGGCGTAGCAGGGCGATCACGGCGAGCGGGACGGCGACGCCGAGCGGGGCGAGCCGGGCGGTGCGCTGGCCGTACCGGACGAACCAGCCGGTGGCGGCGACGGCGGCGAACGCGACCCAGCTGTTGGGCAGGTCCTCGGCCCCGTAGAGCAGCGCGGTCCACAGTCCGGCGAACAGCAGGGCGGCGACCGGTACGACGGCGGGACGGCGCAGCGCCCGCAGCCAGGGCCAGTACCCGGCGGCCAGCGCCACGCCGGCCAGCACCGCGAGGTACGAGCGCAGCGCGGTGACCGAACCGGTGAGCTGAACGATCGGCGCGATCAGGTAGGTGATGCCGGGGGCGCGGGCGGCGGTCCAGGCGAGTGCCGGTACCCGGGGGCTGACCTGGCTGGCGTAGAGCGACTCGTCCGCGCCGAGCGGCAGGTGCGGGGCGACGAGGACGAGCATGGCGGCGGGGTAGGCGGCGGCGACGACCACGAGCCAGAACCCGGCCCGGCGTACCAGCGGGGTGCGTGGCCGGCTCGGCGCCGGCGCCGGCTCGGGTGGGACCACCGTGCTGTCGACGACCTGACCGCGCATTGCACCCCTCCTGGGTCAACCTGATGGAGGGGGGTTACACAGGGTGTCCTGTGCCTCCACAGAGAAGACGGCCGGAGGGGGCATGGCGTTGGCAAGCGTGTGGAAACCGTGACACAGAAAAGCGCGCCGGGGCGACCATGCTGGTCGCCCCGGCGCGCGGGTCGGTCGTCGGTGCTGGTCAGAGGTACTGACCGGTGTTGCTGACGGTGTCGATGGATCGGCCGGACTCGGCGCTCTTGCCGGACACCAGGGTGCGGATGTAGACGATCCGCTCGCCCTTCTTGCCGGAGATGCGCGCCCAATCGTCCGGGTTGGTGGTGTTGGGCAGGTCTTCGTTCTCCTGGAACTCGTCGACGGTGGCGTCGAGCAGGTGGGTGAGCCGGAGACCCTTGGTACCGGTGCTGAGGAAGTCCTTGATCGCCATCTTCTTGGCCCGGCCCACGATGTTCTCGATCATGGCGCCGGAGTTGAAGTCCTTGAAGTAGAGGACCTCCTTGTCGCCGTTGGCGTAGGTGACCTCCAGGAAGCGGTTCTCCTCGCTTTCGGTGTACATCCGCTCGACCGCGGCCTGCACCATCGCGGCGATGCAGGCCTGCCGGGAGTCGCCGTGCTCGGCCAGGTCGTCGGGATGCAGCGGCAGCTCGGTCGTCAGGTATTTGGCGAAGATGTCCTTGGCCGACTCGGCGTCCGGCCGCTCGATCTTGATCTTCACGTCGAGCCGGCCGGGCCGCAGGATCGCCGGGTCGATCATGTCTTCCCGGTTGGAGGCGCCGATGACGATGACGTTCTCCAGGCCCTCGACCCCGTCGATCTCGGACAGCAGCTGCGGCACGATCGTGTTCTCCACGTCGGAGGACACCCCCGAGCCGCGGGTGCGGAAGATCGAGTCCATCTCGTCGAAGAACACGATCACCGGGACACCCTCGCCGGCCTTCTCCCGGGCGCGCTGGAAGATCAGCCGGATGTGCCGCTCGGTCTCGCCCACGTACTTGTTGAGCAGCTCCGGGCCCTTGATGTTGAGGAAGAAGCTGCGCGCCCGCTCCCCCTCGCGATGCTCCTGGACCTGCTTGGCCAGCGAGTTGGCGACCGCCTTGGCGATCAGGGTCTTGCCGCAGCCGGGCGGGCCGTAGAGCAGCACGCCCTTCGGTGGCCGCAGCTGGTGCTCCAGGAACAGGTCGGCGTGCAGGAACGGCAGCTCCACCGCGTCGCGGATCTGCTCGATCTGCGAGTCCAGCCCGCCGATGTCGGTGTAGTTGATGTCGGGAACTTCCTCCAGCACCAGCTCTTCGACCTCGCTGCGCGGGATCCGCTCGAAGGCGTACGAGCTGCGGGAGTCGATCAGCAGGGCGTCGCCGGCCCGCAGCGGCGCACCGATCAGCGTGTCGGCGAGGTGCACCACGCGCTCCTCGTCGGCATGCGAGACGACCAGGGCACGGTCGGAACGGCCCTCCGGGCCCTCCAACAGGTCCTTGATCATGACGATGTCGCCGGCACGCTCGAAGCCGAGACTCTCGACCACGTTGAGCGCGTCGTTGAGCAGCACCTCCTGACCGCGCTGGAGGTCCTCGAGCGGCACCGCCGGGGACACCGCGACGCGCAGCTTGCGCCCGCCGGTGAACACGTCGACGGTGCCGTCGTCGTAGCGACCGAGGAAGACGCCGTAGCCGCTGGGCGGCTGGGCCAACCGGTCGATCTCTTCCTTGAGGGTGACGATCTGCTCGCGGGCGTCCTTGAGCGTCGAGACCAGCCGTTCGTTCTGGTCACCGAGTCGTTGCACCTGGGCCTGCGCGGCGGCCAGGCGCTCCTCCAACAAACGGACCTGTCGTGGGCTCTCGGTCAGCCGGCGGCGGACGAGGGCCAGCTCCTCCTGCAGGAACGCGACCTGCGTGGAGAGGTCGTGGGCCTCCTTTTCCCAGCGCGCGGCGCGGCTCTCCGCGTCTTCGCTGCGTGCCACGTCTCCACCTCCCCTGGCTCGAGGTTTCCTCCTAAACCCTAACCGGTGATGCCCGGTTCGGGCTCGTCTCAACGCCGTCGGGTCGATGTGGAGATCATGACCACAGCGCCGCCCGACGCCCGCGGTGGGACCGGACGGCGGCCACGAGACCACCGCGTACGGGTGGCGACGGGCCGTGCCGGTACCGGCCGGGGCGACCTACCGTACCGGTTGTTTCAGCTGGTCGCCTCGGTCGCGCGGCGGCGCGCCGCGTACGCCTCGGCGCCCTTGCTGGGTTTGCGTCGGCGGGCCGGCGCCACCACCCCGTCGGCCAACCGGCGGGTGGTCACCAGGAACGCGGTGTGCGCGATCATCCGGTGTTCGGGTCGCACCGCGAGCCCCTCGGCGTGCCAGTCGCGGATCATCGACTCCCAGGCGTGCGGCTCGGTGAACCCGCCGTCCGCGCGCAGCGCCTCCACCAGCTCGGACAGCTGCGGGGTGGTCGCCACGTAGCCGACGAGCACCCCGCCGGGCAGCAGCCCGCGCTTGACCATGGGCAGCATCTCCCACGGCGTGAGCATGTCCAGCACGATCCGGTCGAGGTCGGTGTCGGTGGCGTCGGCGACGTCGCCGACGGTCAGCTCCCAGGCCGGGTGCTCGCCGCCGAAGAACCGTTCCACGTTGCGCCGGGCCACCTCGGCGAACTCGGGCCGCTGCTCGTACGACCGGACCCGGCCGGTGGGGCCGACCGCCCGCAGCAGCGAGCAGGTCAGCGCGCCGGAGCCGGCGCCGGCCTCCAGCACGTGCGCACCGGGGAAGATGTCGCCCTGCGCGACGATCTGCGCGGAGTCCTTCGGGTAGATCACCTGCGCGCCGCGCGGCATGGACAGCACGTAGTCGCTCAGCAGCGGTCGCAGCGCGAGGTAGGGGGTGCCGCCGGAGGAGGTGACCACCGACCCGTCCGGGCGGCCGATCAGGTCGTCGTGTTCGACCCCGCCGCGGTGGGTGTGGAACACCTTGCCGGCGACCAGTTCGAGGGTGTGCATCCGACCCTTCGGGTCGGTGAGCTGGACCCGGTCACCGACGCCGAAGGGCCCGCGGCGGGCTCCGGACGGTACTGCGGTCGGATCGGTCGGGGTGGCGGGCAGGGTCAACGGATCGTCCTCTTCGGGTCCAGCAGGTTGGCCAGGTCGTCGGCCGTGAGCACACCGACGATATGTGCCGCCGCCGGCTGCTGGCCGGGCGGGCCGTCCACCACCAGATACTCGCTGGCCGGCGTCGCCTGGACGGCCCGGATCACGTCCTCGCGGGCCAGGTCGGCCGACAGCACCAGTTCGGGCCGCAGCGTCGCGGCCACGGTGTCCACCGCCACCCACGGCGCGCGCTCGGCCGGGACGGCCGCGGCGGCGTGCTCGTTGACCAGCCCGACCGGGTTGCCGCCGCCGTCGAGCACGACCGCGGCGCCGGCGCCGGTCTCGACCACCCGGCGGGTCACCTCGGCCAGCGGCATGCCGGCCGGCACCTGCAGCGCCGGGCGCGCCAGCCGGCCGGCGTGCACCAGCTCGAACCGCGCCGCGAGCCGGCCGCCGCGGATCGCCTGGCCGGCGCCGAACCACAGGAACATCCCGATCATCGCGCCGACCGCGACGATGTAGAACCCGGTGAACCCGACGTACCAGTGCGCGTAGCTGTAGACCGAGCCGAGGATCGTCGCGACCGCAACACCCCGGCCGACGTAACCGGCCACCCGGGTACCGAGGTAGCGGTTGGAGCTCGCCGCCCAGATCACCGCGCGCAGCGCCCGGCCGCCGTCCAACGGCAGGCCCGGCAGCACGTTGAACACCGCCACGATCAGGTTGCTCGCGGTCAGCTGGAACGCCAGCTCGTGCGCCACCGTGCCGGCCGGCAGCACCAGCAGCAGCCCCCAGCTCAGCAGACCGAGCACGGCGGAGACGGCCGGGCCGATCAGCGAGACCGCGAGCTCGATCCGCGGGGTCGGCGATTCGCGCTCCATCTCGGTGAACCCGCCGAGCATCTCCAGGCTGATCGCCCGCACCCCGATGCCCGAGCGGCGCGACACCAGGGCGTGCCCCAGCTCGTGCAGGAACACCGAGATCATCAGGCAGACGACGAACCCGAACCCGACCGCGTAGGCGCCGGCGGTGGACAGACCGGGCAGATTGGACTGCACGACCCTGCTGTAGAACAACGTGATCAACACGGCCAGGATCAGCCAGGACATCGACACGTGCACCGGGATGCCCAACACCCGGCCGAGCCGGACGCCCGGCGGGGCGGGTGCCGAGGGGCGCGAGGTGTCCTCCATCGCCACCATGCTACGCATCGGCCGGTACCGCCGGCGCGCCGCGCAGCGCGCTCCGACCACGCGCGACGCGCCGCCGCGCCGTGTCAGCAGGTGAGCGTCGTACCCCTCGCCTAGGCTGCGGCCATGACGGTCGATACCTCCCCTGCCGGTGTCCCTTCCCCCCGTGACGCCGGCGCCCGGTCCGAGGCCGACGGGCCGGGCGGCGAGGGGTCCGGGGAGCTCGGGTCGCAGCATCCGCTGCGCCGGCACCGCAGCAGCACGCTGTCCGCGGCGGAGCTGGCCGACGTGCGCGGGTCGCTGTCGCCGTCGCGGGCCGCCGACTTCAAGACCTGCCCGTTGCTCTACCGCTACCGCACGATCGACCGGCTGCCCGAGATCCCGAGCACCGACCAGGTGCGCGGCACGCTGGTGCACGCGGTGCTGGAGAAGCTGTACGAGCTGCCTGCCGCGCAGCGCACCCCGGCCGCGGCGACGGCGATGCTGCAGCCGGAGTGGCAGCGGCTGGCAGAGGCGGAGCCGGCGATGGCGGAGCTGTTCACCGGCGACGCCGCGGCCGACTTCGACGGCTGGCTGGCCTCGGCGGGCGAGCTGCTCGACGGCTACTTCATGGTGGAGGATCCGCAGCGGCTGGAGCCGGCCGACCGGGAGAGCCTGATCGAGGTGGTGCTCGACACCGGGCTGCGGCTGCGCGGCTTCGTCGACCGGCTGGACGTGTCGCCGGCCGGTGACATCCGGGTGGTCGACTACAAGACCGGCGGCTCGCCGCGGGAGGCGTTCGAGGCACGGGCGCTGTTCCAGCTGAAGTTCTACGCGCTGGTGCTGTGGCGCACCCGCGGGGTGGTGCCGCGGTCGCTGCGGCTGCTCTACCTCAAGGACCGCGAGGCGTGCGACTACAGCCCGGACGCCGACGAGCTGGCCCGGTTCGAGCGCAACCTGGGTGCGCTGTGGGCGGCGATCGAGCGGGCGACCGCGGCGAAGGAGTTCCCGCCCAAGCGCAGCCGGCTGTGCGACTGGTGCTCGCACCAGTCCAGGTGCCCGGAGTTCGGCGGCACTCCCCCGCCGTTCCCGGCGCCGGCCGAACCCGGAACCGAGCCGGCCGCCGCGCCCGATACCGAGCCGGCGGCGAGGTCGGATGCCGAGCCGGCGGCCGGCGCGCCCGGTTCCGAGCCGGCGGGGGCGGACGCCGAGCCGGCGGGGGCCGGGGCCGCCGACCTCGGCGGCGCCGGGTAGGTCGGGGTGTCTCCTTCGCGCGGAGGAGACACAGATCGGCCTGCGTGACGACCCGCCGCCGGCCGGCACCGATACGGTCGAAAGGTGGCGGCGTTCGGTGCGGTGGGACGGCGGCAGTGGCCCGGTGCGCTGCTGGTCGATGCGATCGTGCCCGCCGTCGTGCTGCTGGCCTACCTGCTGGTCATCGCGCTGGCACCGGCATCGGTCGGGGTGTCGGCGACACCGGCGCTGACGATCTGGTCGGTGCTGGGCGTGCTGCCGATGGTCGGCCGGCGCCGCTGGCCGTGGCCGTCGGTGGTCGCGACGCTGCTGCTGTTGCTGCCCGGCCTGGTCTGGCCGGTCGCCCTGCAGACCCAGGGTTTCGCCGCCGTCGTGCTGACCTACCGGGCCGCCGCGCGGCTGCCGGCGCGGCAGACGGCGCTGACGTTCCTGCTGCTGTGGCCGGCCACCATGGCCGTCGGCGCGGCGCACCGCGACACCCTCGGCGACGCCCTGCTCGGGCTGCTGGTCGACGCGCTGGTCGCGATGATCTGCTTCGTGCTCGGCCAGTACCACCGGACCCGGCGGGCCTACCTGCAGGCGCTGGAGGCGCGGGCCGCCGAGGCGGAACGCAACCAGCGGGTGCTGGCCGGTCAGGCGGTCGCCGAGGAGCGTCGCCGGATCGCCCGCGAGCTGCACGACGTGGTGGCGCACCACGTCAGCGTGATGGGGGTGCTCGCCACCGGGGCACGGCGCAGCCTGGCCCGGGATCCGGCCGGTGCCACCGAGGCGCTGGGCAGCATCGAGCAGACCGGCCGGACCACGCTGCGCGAGCTGCGCCGGTTGCTGGACGTGCTGCGCAACGACGAGGAGCCGGCCGAGGAGTCCGGTGAGCTGGCCCCGGCGCCCGGGCTGCCGGCGATCGCCGGCCTGGTCGCGTCGGTACGGCAGGCCGGCCTGCCGGTCGACGTGCAGCTCGACGGCGAGCCGTACCCGGTGGATGCGGGGATCGGGCTCGCCGTGTACCGGCTGATCCAGGAGGCGCTGACCAACGCGGTCAAGCACGCCGGGCCGGCGAGCGCCCAGGTACGGCTGGGATTCGGGCCGAGCGCGCTGACCGTCGAGGTGTTCGACACCGGACGCGGGCCGGCCGCGGACGCCGATCAGCGGGGCGGGCACGGTCTGGTCGGGATGCGCGAGCGTGTCGCCCTGTACGGCGGGGAGCTGGTCACCGGACCCCGCCCGGGTGGCGGCTTCCGGGTGTACGCGAGGATTCCCATGGACACTCTGGCGGGGCTGTCGCGGCTCCCCGACGCCGGCGGGCACCACCCGGTGGCCGACGCGCAGCCACAGGGGCGGGCGTGAACACGCAGGATCGGTGGGTGGAGCAGGTGGAGCAGGCAACACGTCCGGTACGGGTGCTGCTTGTCGACGACCAGCCGCTGCTGCGGACCGGGTTCCGGATGGTGCTGGGCGCCGAGGACGACGTCGACGTGGTCGGCGAGGCCGGCGACGGCGCCGAGGGGGTCGAGCTGTCCCGCCGGCTGCTGCCCGACGTGGTGCTGATGGACATCCGGATGCCGCGGATGGACGGGGTGGCCGCGACCCGGGCGATCGTGCAGGCCAAGCTGCCGGTCCGGGTGCTGATCCTGACCACCTTCGACCTGGACGAGTACGTGGTGGGTGCGCTGCGCGCCGGGGCCAGCGGCTTCCTCGCCAAGGACGTACCGGCGGAGGATCTGGTCACCGCGATCCACACCGTGGCGGCCGGCGAGGCGGTGGTCGCGCCGCGCATCCTGCGCCGGCTGCTGGACCAGTTCGGTACCTTCCTGCCCGATCCGGACGCGGCTCCCCCGGCGCGCATCGACGTGCTGACCGAGCGGGAGCGCGAGGTGTTGGTGTGGGTGGCCCGCGGGCTGTCCAACGCGGAGATCGCCCGGCAGCTGTCGGTGTCGGAGACCACGGTCAAGACGCATGTCGGGCATCTGCTGACGAAACTGGACCTGCGCGACCGCGTGCAGGCGGTCGTCCTCGCGTACGAGACGGGTCTGGTCCGGCCCGGCAGCTGACGCCACCCCCGCCCGGGCGAGGCGGGTCTCCTGCCTGAGGAGGAGTCGGGGTCGTTCCCCGATTCGGTCTACGGGTCGCGCCGGATGAGACGCCGGGGCCCGCTTCCCCCGGTGGATGGAGTCGACGACAGTCCCCACGTACGACGCATCCCGCCGTCACGGCCCGTAGCGTCGAGGGCAGGTTGGCGGGGTCGGCCCGCCGAATCGGTGATGGGGGAGGATCGTGGCGACATCGGTCACCACGGCGACGGGCGTCGCGGCCCGAGCGGTGGACGTGTGGAAGCTGTACGGCACCGGCGAGGCCCAGATCGCGGCGCTGCGCAACATCAACGTCGAGTTCGAGCGGGGGCGCTACACCGCGATCATGGGGCCGTCCGGTTCCGGCAAGTCGACGCTGATGCACTGCCTCGCCGGCCTGGACTCGACCAGCCGGGGCGCGGTGTACATCGGCGAGACCGAGGTGACGCGGCTCGGCGACAAGGGGCTGACCGAGCTGCGGCGCGACAAGGTCGGCTTCATCTTCCAGCAGTTCAACCTGCTGCCGACGCTCACGGCGCAGGAGAACATCCTGCTGCCGCTGTCGATCGCCGGCCGCAAGCCGGACCAGGGCTGGTTCGACACGATCGTGGACACGGTCGGCCTGCGGGACCGGCTGGGGCACCGGCCGACGCAGATGTCCGGCGGCCAGCAGCAGCGGGTGGCGTGCGCGCGGGCGCTGGTGTCGCGGCCCGAGGTGGTGTTCGCCGACGAGCCGACCGGAAACCTGGACTCCCGGTCCGGCCAGGAGGTGCTGGGGTTCCTGCGCGACTCGGTGCGCCAGTTCGGCCAGACCATCGTGATGGTCACGCACGACCCGAACGCCGCCTCGTACGCCGACCGGGTGGTGTTCCTCGCCGACGGCGCCATCGTGGACGAGCTGCACGACCCGAACGCGGACGCGGTGCTGGAGAAGATGAAGAACCTGGACAAGGTCGGCGAGCACCCGCGGGGTGACGCCTGATGTTCCGGGCGGTGCTCAAGAGCCTGCTCGCCCGCAAGATCCGACTCGTGCTGTCGGGCCTCGCGGTCGTGCTGGGCGTGATGTTCGTGGCCGGCTCGCTGGTGCTGACCACCTCGCTGGGCGACTCGTTCAGCAACCTGTTCGCCACCGCGTACCAGAACACCGACGTGCAGGTGGCGCCGAAGCCGGCACCGGGGCAGAACGCCGACTCCGGGCCGTCGGCGGCGCGCGGCGCGACCGTACCCGAGTCGGTGGTGCGCACCGTGCGCGGCATCGACGGGGTCAGGGCCGCGCACGGCGAGGTGATGACCAACGGCACCGTACCGCTGGGCTCGGACGGCAAGGCGATCCCGTCGACCACCGGCCAGCAGTACGGCGGGAACTGGAGCGGGTCCGACAGCGTGGTGCAGCTGCGCTCCGGGCACGGGCCGCGGGCGCCGGACGAGGTCGTGATCAACGCCGGGCTGGCCAAGACCGGCGACTTCGCCGTCGGCGACCCGATCAGGGCGATCATCAACGGCAAGACCCACACGTTCCGGGTGGCCGGCATCTACGGCTACTCGGGCAACCGGGACTCGCTCGGCGGCGAGACGAGCATCCAGTTCACCACCGCCACCGCGCAGCGGCTGCTGCTCGGCCGTACCGGGGTGTACAGCGACGTGACCGTCACCGCGGCCTCGGGCGTGTCGCAGCAGACCCTCGCCGATCGGATCGGCAGCCGGCTCGGCGACGGCTACAAGGTGCAGACCGGAGCGGAGCTGACGAAGAAGACCACGGACTCGTTGAAGGAAGGGCTGAAGTTCCTCAACTACATCCTGCTCGGCTTCGCCGGTGTCGCGCTGTTCGTCGGGGCGTTCCTGATTCTCAACACGTTCTCGATCATCGTCGCGCAGCGCACCCGGGAGCTCGCCCTGATGCGGGCGCTGGGGGCCAGCCGGCGGCAGATGATCGGCTCGGTGTTGCTGGAGGCGGTGGTCATCGGCATCCTCGCCGGCGCCCTGGGCCTGCTCGCCGGCATCGGCGTCGGCGCCGCCCTCGGGTACGTGTTCACCCACGTCGGCGGCGGCAACCTGCAGCTGTCGATCGGGGTACCGGCCAGTGCGGTCGTCGCGTCGTTCGCGGTGGGCATCGTGATCACGGTGGTGGCGGCGCTGTTCCCGTCGCTGCGGGCGTCCCGGATCCCGCCGGTCGCGGCGATGCGGGACGCGGCGACGCCGGACCGGCCGCTGACCCGGATCAGCATCGCCGGTGGCGTGGTGTTCGTCGGCGGCGCGGTGGTGCTCGGGTTCGGCCTGTTCGGTTCGCTGTCGGGGACCGCGACGCTGTGGGCGATCCTGGCCGGCGTGCTGATCGCGTTCATCGGGGTGGCGCTGCTGACCCCGCTGATCGCCCGGCCGGTGGTCGGCGCGATCGGCCGGCTCATGTCGTTCAGTACGGCCGGCAAGCTGGGCCGGCGCAACTCGGCGCGCAACCCGCGGCGTACCGCGGTCACCGCGGCGGCGCTGATGGTCGGCATCGCGCTGATCACCGGTGTGTCCACGGTGCTGTCGTCGGTGCAGACCAGCATCGACAGGCTGGCCAACGAGCAGATCAAGGCCGATCTGATCGTCTCCGGTCAGCAGACCTCCGAGGTACCGCCGAGCTTCGACACGGCGCTGCTGGGCCGGATGCGCGGCATCTCCGGGGTGTCCTCGGTCGCCGGCATCTACCGCACCAGCGCGCAGGTCGACGGCAGGAACACCGCGGTGGCCGCCACCGACGACGTGCCGGCGCTGGAAAAGTCGCTGAGCATCCAGCGCTCCGCCGGCTCGATCTCGGGGCTGGGCGACCACCAGGCGCTGGTGGACAGCAAGACCGCCAAGTCCGACCACCTGAAGGTCGGCGACACGGTACGGGTGAAGCTGCCGCGCGGCGGCGGCACCTACACGGTGTCCGGGATCTACTCGTCCCGCGAGGGCGGCATGTCCGGCTGGCTGTTGCCACACGCCGCGGTGGCCGGGTTCGGCCTCACCAACCCGACCTCGGCGTACGTCACGGTGTCCGGCTCCGGTTCCACCGCGTCGGTGAAGAAGCAGGTCGACGCGCTGCTCGCGGACAACCCGCTGATCACCGTGGCCGACCGCAGCGACTACGTGCACCAGCAGACGTCGACGTTCGACACGGTGCAGACGATGATCCAGATCCTGCTGACGCTCGCGATCATCATCGCCGCGCTGGGCGTGGTCAACACGCTGGCGCTGTCGGTGATCGAGCGGACCCGGGAGCTGGGACTGTTGCGGGCCATCGGGATGAAGCGCCGGCAGGTGATGAGCATGATCACCGTCGAGTCGGTCACCATCTCGGTGTTCGGCGCGGTACTGGGGCTCGCGGTCGGCGCCGGGCTGGGCGCGGCGGTCGTCCGCGCCCTGCACGACCAGGGGATCACCCAGCTCAGCTTCTCCTGGGGGCTGATG
Organism: Actinocatenispora comari; assembly: GCF_017312725.1. GTDB lineage: Bacteria > Actinomycetota > Actinomycetes > Mycobacteriales > Micromonosporaceae > Actinocatenispora > Actinocatenispora comari. The sequence continues at coordinate 61,432 of NZ_BOPO01000113.1, forward strand.
GTGGCGTACCTGATCCTCGCGGCCGTGATCGGGGTGCTGGCGGCGATCCTGCCGTCGATCCGCGCCGCCCGGCTCAACGTGCTCAACGCCATCGCCTACGAGTAACGACATCACGGTGGGGCGCCGCCGACCGCATGCCGGTCGGCGGCGTCCCACCGGGTGATGCCGGCGCCGCACGGCGGCCATCGCAGCCCGACGGCCGGGGCGGCGGTGGCCGGCGTCGCCTCGCGGCGGTGGCCGGCGTCGCGCGGGCGATACTCGGGGGATGCCGTTTCCCGACGAGACCGCGCCGGTGGCCGTGACCGACTACCGTCCTGAGTGGGCGGACGAGTTCGCGCAGCTGGCGGCGGTGCTGCGCGACGCGATGGGGGCACAGGCGCGCGCGGTCGACCACGTCGGCTCGACCTCGGTACCCGGCCTCGCCGCGAAGGACTGCATCGACGTGCAGATCCGGGTTCCGGCGATCGACGAGCCGCGGCAGGTCGCGCTGCTCGCCGCGATCGGTTTCCGCTGCCGCCCCGAACCGTGGAACCGGGCGGAGATGTCCGGCGGGCGGCTCTGCCGCAAACTCGTGTTCGCTCCGCCGGTCGGTGGTCGACGGTGCAACGTGCACCTGCGTGCCGAGCACGCCCCGAACGCACGCTTCGCGCTGCTGTTCCGCGACTACCTGCGCGCCGACGACGAGGCCCGGCGGCACTGGGCGGCGTTCAAACGCAGGCTCGCGGACAGCGTGCCGGACCTGAACGACTACGGGCAGATCAAGGTGCCGGCGACGGGGATCCTCATGCAGGCAGCCGAACGCTGGGCCGCCGACACCGGTTGGCGCCCCTCCCCCACGGCCTGACGTCGAGTGCCCGCCCGCGAACGGAATCGGGCTGCTACGGTCGCGCGGTGAGCGGGAACGGGCGGCGCCGGCTCGGCGTCATGTACGACCGGGATCGCGCGCCGGAGGGCCTGCCGGCGTTCGCCCGGGCGCTGGAGGAACTGCCGGTCGACGACCTGTGGGTGGTCGAGGACCTGGGCTGGGCCGGCGGCGCCACCTCCGCGGCGATCGCGCTGGGTGCCACCGAACGGCTGCACGTCGGATACGGCATCGCGCCGGCACCGCTGCGCAACCCGGTGCTGCTGGCGATGGAGCTGGCCACCCTGGCCCGGGTGTACCCGGGGCGGCTGACCGCCGGCATCGGCCACGGCGTACCGGGGTGGATGGACCGGGTCGGCGCCGGCACGCCGCACAAGCTGGCGCTGCTGGGCGAGACCATCACCGCGGTCCGCACCCTGCTGCGTGGCGAGGCGCTGACCCTGCACGGCACGGTGATCCACGTCGACGGGGTCACCCTGGTGCATCCGCCGTCCGTGGTGCCGCCGGTGGTCGCCGGCGTCGTCGGGCCGCGCTCGCTGGCGCTGGCCGGCCGGGTCGCCGACGGCACGATCCTGCCCGAAGGCATCGGCCCGCACGGGGTGGCCGCCTCCCGCGCCCGGATCGACGCACCCGGCCCGCACCAGCTGACCGTCTTCACCTACCTGGCGCCCGACCCCGACTCCTTCGCGTTCCGCGCGCTGGTCACCGAGCAGGCGAGCTGGCTCGGCGTGCCGGAACCCGAGCTCTTCGCCGCGGCCGGCTCGCCCGACGTCGCCGCCGATCGGGTCCGCGCACTGTGGGACGCCGGCGTCGACACCGTCGCCGTACGCCCGCTGTCCGCCGACCCGCTCGCCGAGATCGACGCCCTCACCGCCGCCCTGGCCCGCTGACGCGGTCACGGTTGCCGTCTCGGCTCGCCGGCGGCGGCCCGGCAGCCGGTGGAACCGGCGGGCCGGCACCGGCGATCGGCCTCGACCTGCCCCGCGGCCAGCGGAAGTGCCTCGGAACGCCGCGCCGTACCGGCAGTCCCGGTGCGGGGACCGGTGCAGCGCAGTGCGCTGGCCGGCGGCACCGAGAGGTGGTTCGGCGCTCGGATCACAGGGCGGATCCGCCGGTGGCGTCGAGGACCTGCCCGGTCACCCAGCGCGCGTCGTCGCCGACGACGAACGCGACCACGTCGGCGATGTCGTCCGGCTGACCGACCCGGCCGAACGCCGAGAAGTCCGCCGCCCACCGGGCGCGCTCCGGGTCGGCCAGCCAGGGGTTCACGTCGGTCTCGACGATGCCGGGCGACACCGCGTTCACGGTGATGCCGCGAGGCCCGAGCTGCTTGGCAAGGTTGTGGCTGAACGCTTCCACGGCACCCTTCGTCGCCGCGTACCCGATGATGTCGGGCAGCGCGATCCGGGTCACCCCGGACGAGATGTTGACGATCCGACCGCCGTCCCGCAGCCGCGACAGCGCCTGCTGGACCAGGAACATCGGCGCCTTCACGTTGACCGCGAACAGCGTGTCGAAGCCCGCCGGGGTCAGCCCGGCAAGGTCGTCGCTGGTGCCGATCGCCGCGTTGTTGACGAGGATGTCGAGGCCGCCACGCGGGTCGTACTCGGTGATCGCGGTGTCGAAGCCGGCGAGCAGCGTGTCGACGTCACCGGGCACGCCCAGTTCGGCGCGGACGCCGAACGCGACGCCGCCGCGCTCCCGGATCCCGGTCACCACCTCGTGGGCGGCCGTCACACCGCGGTGGTAGTGCACGGCGACGACCGCACCGTCCGCCGCGAGCCGCTCCGCGATGGCTCGCCCGATGCCCCGGCTCGCCCCGGTGACCAACGCGGTCTTCCCGTCCAGTGCGCCCATGGCCGCCCACTCCAATTCTGTAGTGATCACTATGGATGAGTACCGTAGCAGATTTTTTAGCGATCGCTATAGAGTGGATGGATGGCAACGACGCGAGGACGGCCACGCAGCTTCGACCGTGACAGGGCGATCGGGGCAGCCAAGCAGTTGTTCTGGGAGCACGGGTACGAGGCGACCTCCATCGCCGCGCTCACCACGGCGATGGGCATCAAGCCGCCCAGCTTGTACGCCGCCTTCGGCGACAAGCGCGGGTTGTTCGAGGAGGTCGTCGCGGCCTACGGGGCGCACGAGGGCGCGGTCCTGCAGCGCGCGCTCGACTCCGCCGTACCGGTGCGCCCCGCGTTCGGCGCGATGCTGCACGCGCTGGCCGACGCCTACACGACACCCGGCCAACCGCGCGGTTGCCTCGTCATCAACGCCGCGAACTCCTGCGGCCCGGACAACCCGGAGGTGGCCGAGAACCTGCGCCGCCAGCGGTCAGCCAACCTCGACGTGTTCACCGCCCGCTTCGCCGCCGCGGTGCGCCGCGGCGAGCTGCCCGAGGACACCGATCCCGGCGCCCTCGCCGGCTACTTCGCCGCCGTCGTCCAGGGCATGTCACAGCAAGCTCGGGACGGCGCGAGCACCGCCGACCTGCACGCCATCGCTGACCTCGCCCTCACCACCCTCCCCGCCGAGCCGACCCGCTGACCGGCCACCACGATCGACGACCCGGGCGAGCGGCCGGTGCCGCCCTGCCGGCCGGCACGCGGCCGACGAGCCGCGACGCGGACTCGGCAGCCTCGTGCCCGCCCTCGGCACCAGCCCAGCGCGGGCGGCACGACCGCGGTCAGCGCGGGTCGGTGGTAAGGATGGCGCCGACGGCGGTGCGCTGGTAGCGGACGTGGCGGCCGGCACGGTGCGCGGTGACCAGACCGGCGTCGCGCAGTATGGCAAGGTGCGCGGAGACCGACGAGACGGCCAGGCGCAGCCGCTCGGCGAGCGCCGTGGTGGTGGCCGGTTCGGTCAGGGCGGCGAGCACGGCGGCACGGTTCGGACCGAGCAGCCGGGCCAGCGCCGCCGGGGCGGCCGGCCCCGGCCGCCACAGTCCGTCGATGCCGCGGGCCGGGTAGATCACGGTCGGCTGCCACGGCGGGGCGAAGCCGCCGATCGGCTCCGGCCAGCAGAACACGCTCGGCATCAGCAGCAGGCCGCGGCCGGCGAGTTCCTGCCGGCGCGGCGTGCCGTCCGCGGTCAGTACGGTCAGCGTGTCGTCGGCGAACCGCAGCCGGGGATGCAGGTCGGCGAACAGCGCCCGCAGCCCGCCGACCGCGAGGCGCCGCGCCCGGTAGGCGATGTCGGCCTCCAGCAGGGTACGGATCCGGGGCCAGTCCGGGGCGACCAGCGCGTGCCACGCCTGCTCGGTGACCACCGCCAGACGCCGGACCGCGGCGGCCGGGTCGGCGAGCAGCCGCCGCCCGGCCGCGCTCTCCTCGGCGCCCGGCGTGCTGTCCAGCGATCGCCGCAGTTCGGAGCGCGCCAGCTCCACGTCGGTGCGCGCGAGCCGGTCGAGCTCGTCGGCGAACGACGCCACCGTCGTGTACGGGGTCGTCGGCGGCGGGCCGAGGAAGTCCGGCGTGTAGCCGGGATCGGGCATCAGCAGCGACAGCTCGGTGAGGTCGAGGCCGCGGGCCGCGTCCCGGGCCCGCCGCAACCAGGGCAGATGGTAGGCGTGCCGCCGGGCGCGGCGCAGCGTCCGGACGGCCTCGTGCGTCTCGCACAGGGGTGACAGCGCGAACCGGCACCGCGCCAGGTCGTCCGCACCGAACCGGATCCGCAACGGCACGGCGGCTCCCCCCATCTTTCGGCTCCAGCCGAAACAGTAGGTCGCGTCGCCGGCGCCGGGCACGCTGCCCGCCATGTCGTCCGCGCGCAGTGCCGGCTACCGCTCCGTCTTCGCGGTACCGGAGTTCCGAGCGGTGTTCGCCGCGCACGTGCTGTCCATGCTCGGCGAGGTGCTCGCCGAGATCGCCCTGTCGGTCCTGGTGTACCGGCTGACCGGGTCACCGCTGCTCAGCGCGCTGAGCCTGGCCCTCGGACTCCTCCCGTACGCGCTCTGCGGCACCCTGCTGTCCTCGGTCGCCGACCGCTTCCCCACCCGCCGGGTACTGGTCGGCTGCGACCTGCTGTGCGCCGCGGGCGCCGCCGGCCTGGTCGTACCGGGCATGCCGGTCGCCGCGCTGCTGGTAATGCGCTGCCTGCTCGCCGCGGTGGCGCCGGTGTTCACCGGTACCCGGGCGGCGACGCTGACCGACATCCTCGGCACCGGCGACCGGTACGTGCTGGGCCGGTCGGTAATCCGGCTGGTGTCGCAGTCGGCGCAGCTGGCCGGGTTCGGGATCGGCGGGGTGCTGCTGCTCGCGGTGTCGCCGCGCGGGGTCCTCGCGGTCACCACGGCGACCTTCCTCGCCTCCGCACTCGTGCTGCGGCTCGGCACTCGGGCCCGGGCGGCGCGGACGACGGCGGGGCCGCTGCTGGGTTCCTCGCTGGGCGCGGTGCGGTGGCTGCTCGCCGACCGGCGGATCCGCTCGCTGCTGCTTCTCGCCTGGGTACCGCCGATGTTCGTGGTGGTCGGCGAGGCGCTGCTGACCCCGCTCGCCGCCGCCGCGCACGCCTCGTCCGGCTGGCTCGGCCTGCTGATGTGCGGGATGCCGGTCGGCGCGGTGCTGGGCGAGACGCTCGCCGGCTCGCTGCTCGGGGCGCGCGGCCGGGCCCGGTTGATGGCGCCGGCCGCGCTGTGGGCGGCCGTGCCGTCGCTGGCGTACGCGTTCGATCCGCCGCTGTGGGTCTGCCTCGCCTGCCAGGTGGCCACCGGGCTGGCCATCACCTACAGCCTCGGGCTGGACCGCCGGTTCCTCGCCGCGGTACCGGAGTCGTTGCGCGGCAGCGCGCTGACCCTGCTCACCGCCGGCCAGATGACCGCGCAGGGCCTCGCCATGACCGTGGCCGGCGCGGCCGCCGACGTGGTGCCGGTACCGACCGTGATCGCGGCCGGCGGAGTGCTCGGCGTGCTGCTCCTGCCGTTCGTGCTGTGGCAGGTGCACCTTGCCGACCGGGCCGGCACCGGCACACCGGTGCCGCTGGCCGGCCAGGCCTGACGCCGCTCAGCGGGTGGTGGCGAGGCGGCGCAGGTAGTCGACGTCGACCTCGGTGAGGCTGTCGACCAGGGTGACGCCGGCGATGCCGGACAGGTCGACCTCGCTGGGCACGCCGAGGACCACGCAGCCGGCGCCGCGGGCGCTCGCCAGGCCGGTCGGCGAGTCCTCGATCGCCACACAGTGCGCCGGGTCGGCGCCGAGCAGCTGCGCGGCGTGCCGGTACGGCGCCGGGTCCGGCTTGGTCTCGGGGATGTCGTCGCCGCAGACCACCGCGGTGAAGAAGTCGCGGCCGATGGTGGTGAGCGCCTTCTCCACCAGGCGGCGTCGGGTCGCGGTGACCAGCGCCGCCGGTACGCCCGCGTCCCGCACCGCGGTGAGCAGGTCGCGCGCGCCCGGCTTCCAGACCAGGCCCTCCGCGAACAGCTCCCCCATCCGGTCCTCGAGCCAGCCGACGCTGCCGGTGGTGTCGTCCAGCGGCAGGCCGAGGTCCTCGTGCAGGATCACCATCGACCGGCTCATGTTGGTACCGACCATGTCGGCGCGGGCCCGGTCGGACAGCCGGCCGCCGAGCTTGTCGGCCAGTTCGTACAGGGCGATGGTCCACACCTTCTCGCTGTCGACGAGGGTCCCGTCCATGTCGAACAGCACGGCGGCGAGGTCGGTGGTCGTCTGCATGGTGTCGATCCTGCCGGTCGCGGTCGGGCACCGGCGCCCTCCGCCGCGTCCGGGTGGCGCGGCTCACCCCGAACCCAGCGTCCTAGGTAACTGCGCCGCTATTGAAGCCGGGCCGGCGCCGATCGACGTCGCCGGATCAGGTCAGTTGTCGAGGTACAGGCAGAAAGGGTGACCGGCCGGGTCGAGCAGCACGCGCACCGACTCCTGCGGCTGGAAGTCGGCCAGCCGCGCGCCGGAACGTTGCGCCGCCTCCACCGCGACCGGCAGGTCGGACACCTCGAAGTCGAGGTGCAGCATCATCTGCTGGGCGTCGCCGGCGGGCGGCCACACCGGCGGGCGGTACTCCGGCGAGGTCTGGCAGGCCAGGTAGGCCACCCCGTCCGGCGGGCCGACGGTCGCGAACTCCGGCTCCGACGAGGCGACCCGCCAGCCGAGCAGGTCGGCGTAGAAGCGGGCCAACGCCGGGCCGTCCGGCGCGTCGAGCACCACACCCCAGTAGTCGTGCCTGCCCTCCCGCGGCCCGCTGCTCTCCACGCGTCCATCCATCGGGCCATGCGAGGCGGCGTCCCGGGCGAAACCCGGTTGGCGCCCGGCCGGGGGCGTGTTGTGCTGCTGCGATGGACTGGGTGCGCGACTTCTACTCGACCACCGGGCGCTGGTGGGGCCCCGCCATCTCCGGCGTCGGCGACCGGGAACGTGGCCGCGCCGAACTGCTGGCGCAGGTCTGCGGCGCGGGGCCGTACCGGATCCTCGAACTCGGCGCCGGGTTCGGCAACACCGCCGCGGCCCTCGCCGAGCGCGGGCACGAGGTGACCGCGGTGGAGATCAGCGACCGGGCCGAGCAGGCGCAACGGTACGCCGGGCCGCGGCTTCGCGTGCTGCGCGACGACTTCTACACCGTCGAACTGCCCGGCGGCTACGACGTGGTGTGCTACTTCAACGGCTTCGGGATCGGTACCGACGCCGACCAGCGCCGGCTGCTGCGCCGCATCGCCGGCGAATGGCTGCGTCCGGGCGGTACCGCGCTGGTCGACGTGATGAACCCGTTCGTCTGGGCGGGCTGGGCCGGCGACCGGGAACGCCGGGAAGCGGATCCTTCCCGCGGCTACGCGTACACGTTGGAGGAACGCACCGACTTCGACCCGGTGCACAGCCGCTACACCGACACGTGGTGGCAGGCCGACCGGCCGGACGAGGCGATCACCCAGGTCGGCCGGTGCTACAGCCCGGCCGACCTGATCCTGCTGTTGGAGGGCACCGGCCTGGCGCTCGGACAGCTGCGCGTCGACGGCGAGGTGCTGGACCGGCACGCCGACCATGCCGGTCACCCGGCGCTGCTGCGCCGGGCGCACGAGTACCTGGCGGTGCTGCAGCACGGCGGTGGCGCCCCGTGACGGCGCGCCACCGGGCGGTCAGCGGGCGTTGAAGTAGCTGGCCTCGGGGTGGTGGACCACCAGCGCGTCGGTCGACTGCTCCGGGCTGAGCTGGTACTCCTCGGACAGCGAGACGTTGATCCGATCCGGGTCGAGCAGCGAGACCACCTTCGCCCGCTCCTCCAGATCGGGGCAGGCCGAGTAGCCGAACGCGTACCGGCAGCCGCGGAAGTCGGTCTTCAGGATGCCGGCGAGATCGCCCGGGTCGGCGTCGGCGACCGTGGCGCCGCCGGGCAGCACCAGCTCGGTGCGGATCCGGCGGTGCCAGTACTCGGCGAGCGCCTCGGCCAGCTGCACCGACAGCCCGTGCACCTCCAGGTAGTCGCGGTAGGCGTTGTCGGCGAACAGCTTCGCGGTGTAGTCGCTGATCGCCGGACCCACCGTGACCAGCTGGAACGCCACCACGTCCAGCTCGCCGGAGTCCTTCGGGCGGAAGTAGTCGGCGATGCACAGCCGCCGCTCCCGGCGCTGCCGGGGCAGGGTGAACCGGGCCCGCTCGGAGTGCCCGTTCTCGTCCAGCACGACGAGGTCGTTGCCCTCCGAGTAGCACGGGAAGTACCCGTACACCACGGCGGCCTCGATGAGCTTGTCGGTGGCGAGCCGCTCCAGCCAGTACCGCAGCCGGGGGCGGCCCTCGGACTCGGCCAGCTCCTCGTACGACGGGCCGTCACCGCCGCGGGTGGGCTTGAGACCCCACTGGCCGAGGAAGGTGGCCCGCTCGTCCAGCATCGCCGCGTAGTCGCCGAGCGGGATGCCCTTGGCCACCCGGGTGCCGAAGAACGGCGGCCGCGGCACGTCCACGTCGGTCGCGACATCCGAGCGCACCGACGCGTCGTACAGGTCGGGGGCGGTGTCGGCGACCATCGCCTGCTGCCGGGCCCGGCGCTCGCGCCGCTTGGCCAGCTGCGCCTCCCGCTCCGGGTCGATGACCGGCGCACCACCGCGGCGGGCCGCCATCACCTTGTCCATCAACGACAGGCCCTCGAAGGCGTCCTTGGCGTAGTGCACGTCGCCCTCGAACTGGCCGCGCAGGTCGTCCTCGACGTACGCCCGGGTCAGCGCGGCGCCGCCGAGCATCACCGGGAACCGGGAGTGCATCCCGCGGGCCATCATCTCGGCCAGGTTGTCCTTCATCACCACGGTCGACTTGACCAGCAGGCCGGACATCCCGATCACGTCGGCCTGGTGCTGCTCGGCCGCCTCCAGGATCGCCGCGATCGGCTGCTTGATGCCGATGTTGACGACCGTGTAGCCGTTGTTGGACAGGATGATGTCGACCAGGTTCTTGCCGATGTCGTGCACGTCGCCCTTGACGGTGGCCAGCACGATGGTGCCCTTGCCGGAGTCGTCGGTGGCCTCCATGTGCGGCTCCAGGTAGGCCACCGCGGCCTTCATCACCTCGGCCGACTGGAGCACGAACGGCAGCTGCATCTGGCCGGACCCGAACAGGTCGCCGACCACCTTCATCCCGTCCAGCAGGATGTCGTTGACGATGTCGAGCGCCTTGTACCCCTCGGCCAGCGCGGTGGCGAGGTCGTCGTCCAGGCCGTTGCGCTCGCCGTCGATGATGCGCCGCTTGAGCCGCTCGACCAGCGGCAGCGCGGCGAGCTCCTCCGCCCGGCTGGCCCGCGCGGACGCCGCGTCGACGCCCTCGAACATCTCGATCAGCTTCTGCAGCGGGTCGTAACCCTCCCGGCGCCGGTCGTACACCAGGTCGAGGGCGACCTCGCGCTGGTCGTCCGGGATCTTCGACATCGGCAGGATCTTGCTCGCATGCACGATCGCCGAGGACAGCCCGGCCTGCACGCACTCGTGCAAGAACACCGAGTTGAGCACCTGGCGGGCCGCCGGGTTCAGGCCGAACGACACGTTCGACACGCCGAGGGTGAAGTTGACCTCCGGGTACCGCTCGTGGATGCGCCGGATCGCCTCGATGGTCTCCAGCGCGTCGCGCCGGGTCTCCTCCTGCCCGGTGGACACCGGGAAGGTCAGGCAGTCGACCAGGATGTCCGCGGTGGACAGGCCCCAGTTGCCGGTCAGGTCCTCGATCAGGCGGACCGCGACGCGCTCCTTCCACTCCGCGGTACGCGCCTGGCCCTCCTCGTCGATGGTCAGCGCGACGACCGCGGCGCCGTGCTCGCGGATGATCGGCATGGCCCGGGCGAACCGGGACTCCGGCCCGTCGCCGTCCTCGTAGTTGACCGAGTTGACCACGCACCGGCCGCCGAGCGTCTCCAGCCCGGCCTCGATCACCGCCGGCTCGGTCGAGTCGAGCATGATCGGCAGCGTGCTCGCGGTGGCGAACCGGCCGGCGATCTCGCGCATGTCCACGCTGCCGTCCCGGCCGACGTAGTCGATGCACAGGTCGAGCAGGTGCGAACCGGACCGGGCCTGGTCCCGGGCGATCTCCACGCAGCCGGCGAAGTCGCCGGCGAGCATCTTGTCCCGGAACACCTTCGAGCCGTTGGCGTTGGTGCGCTCGGCGATCATCAGCACGCCGGCGTCCTGCCGGAACGGCACGTGGTGGTACATCGAGGAGACGCCGGGCTCGGTGCTCGGCGTCCGCGGCGTCGGGGTGAGGCCGTCGACCCGCTCGGCCACCCGGGCGAGGTGCTCCGGGGTGGTGCCGCAGCAGCCGCCGACCAGCGACGCGCCGTAGTCGGAGACGAACTCGTGCAGCGCCTCGGCCAGCTCGTCCGGGGTCAGCGGGTAGCGCGCGCCGTCCGGGGTCAGCTCCGGCAGGCCGGCGTTGGGCATCACCGACAGCCGCACCCGGGCATGCTGGGACAGGTAGCGCAGGTGCTCGGCCATCTCGGCCGGGCCGGTCGCGCAGTTGAGGCCGATGAAGTCGACGCCCAGCGGCTCCAGCGCGGTCAGCGCCGCGCCGATCTCGCTGCCGACCAGCATGGTGCCGGTCGTCTCGACCGTGACGTGGCAGATCAGCGGCACCGTGACGCCGGCCGCGGCCATCGCACGCTTGGCCCCGATCACCGCGGACTTGGCCTGCAGCAGGTCCTGGCAGGTCTCCACGATCAGCGCGTCCGCGCCGCCGGTGATCAGGCCGGAGGCGGCCTGCTGGTACGAGTCGCGCAGGGTGGCGAACGGCGCGTGGCCCAGCGTGGGCAGCTTGGTGCCGGGCCCCATCGAGCCGAGCACGAACCGGGGTCGGTCGGGGCTGGACCAGCCGTCGGCGACATCGCGCGCCAGCCGGGCGCCGGCCTCGGCGAGCTCCGCGGTGCGCTCGACGATGCCGTACTCGCCGAGGTTGCCGAAGTTCGCGCCGAACGTGTTCGTCTCGACGCAGTCGGAGCCGGCCGCGAAGTACGCGTCGTGGATGCCGCGCACCACCTCGGGCCTGGTCACGTTGAGGATCTCGTTGCAGCCCTCGTGGCCCTGGAAGTCGTCCAGGGTGGGGTCGGCGGCCTGCAGCATGGTGCCCATCCCGCCGTCGGCGAGCAGCACCCGGTCACGGACGATGTCCAACAGCTTCGCGTTTGCCACCCGCCAAGGCTAGCCGCGCGCCGGCCACCTCGCTCGACCGGCACTCCCCGGCCGCCACTGGGTGGACGCCGGCGCGACACCCGCCGGACACCTACATCGTTCCGTTGCGTGAATAATCCGTTTCGTCCCGATATCGGCGTGTCGTCGGAGCGCCCGCCGGCCGTGTCGGTGGCTCGACGTAGGCTGGCCGCGTGACCGAGTTCGACGGACTTCCCGTGCTGCGCTCCCCCGTGTTGATCGCCTCGTTCGAGGGCTGGAACGATGCCGCCGACGCCGCGACCGCGGTGGTCGACCACCTGCGCACGGCGTGGCAGGCGCGCCCGATCGACCAGATCGACCCGGAGAGCTACTACGACTTCCAGGTCACCCGGCCGACGGTGACGATGTCCGAAACCGGCCCGGACGTGATCGAGTGGCCGACCAGCCGGTTCTACCTGTGCCACCTGCCCGAGGCCGAGCACGACGTGGTGCTGCTGCGCGGCATCGAGCCGAACATGCGGTGGAAGAGCTTCTGCGACGACATCCTCGACGTCTGCCACCGGCTGGAGATCGACCAGGTGGTGCTGCTCGGCGCGCTGCTCGCCGACGTGCCGTTCAGCCAGCCGCTGCCGATCACCGGCAGCACCCAGGACCCGGAGCTGATGCGCCGGCTCGCGCTCGCCCCCACCAAGTACGAGGGGCCGACCGGCGTGGTCGGGGTGCTGCACGAGGCGGCCGAGCACGCCGAGCTGGACGTGATCTCGTTCTGGGCGCACGTGCCGCACTACGTCAGCCAGCCGCCGTGCCCGAAGGCCACCCTCGCGCTGCTGCACCGGGTCGAGGAGGTGCTCGACCTGCCGGTGCCGACCGGCAACCTGGAGGCCGACGCCGCCGACTGGGAGGAGCAGGTGCGCGAGCTGGTCGCCTCCGACTCCGAGATCGCCGAGTACGTGCAGTCGCTGGAGCAGCGCGACGACGAGCCGGGGCTGGAGCCGCTGTCCGGCGACGAGATCGCCAAGGAGTTCGAGAAGTACCTGCGACGGCGCGGCGGCGGGCCGGCCGCCCGCTGAACCGTCCTCGCCCCCCGCCCCGGCGTCGATCCGTCGACGCCGGGGCGTTGCGCGTCCGGCGGCCGTCCCGGTGGCTGTGCCGGCGCGGCCACGTCGCTGGTCGGTCCGCGCCGGCACGCCGGTAGCGGAGGCGGACGCTGCCACGTCGGTCGTCGGTCGTCGGGTCCGGCGACACGGCTCCGATCGCCGGGCCTGGCGACACGGCTCCGGTCGTCGGGCCCGACGACGCGCCTCCGGTCGCCGGGGCCTGGCGACGCTGCGGCGGGGCGCGACGATCGGGCGGTGACCCGTGGCGCGGCGGGTACGCCATCCTAGGAAGCTAGGGCTTATGCTGACCCGCAAGCGACGCGAGGAGGCGAGCCGTGACGATCAACCCCGGTACGGCGGAGGCACCCAGCCGGCAGATCGCCGAACACCTGCGGGCGGCGATCCGGTCCGGTTCGCTGCAGCCCGGCGACCGGCTGCCGTCGATCCCGTCGCTGTCGGCCAGCTACGGGGTGGCCCGGCAGACCGTGCAGCGCGCGTTCGACCAGCTGCGGGTCGAGGGGCTGGTGCTCACCAAGCCCGGCTCCGGCACGTTCGTGCGCGGCAGCCGGCGGCAGATGCACCGGCTGTCCCGCTCCCGGTACGGGCGGGCCCGCGGCTACCACCGCGACATGCCGGTGCGGTACCGGCAGCGGCTCATCTCGGCCGGTACCGAGGCCTGCCCCGACGACGTGGCGCGGGCGTTCGGCGTCGAGGTCGGCACCCCGCTCGTGTTGCGCCGGCACGTGCTCTACCTGGGCGACCAGCCGGCGGAGGTCGGGGCGAGCTGGCTGCGGCCGACCGACGTCGCCGGCAGCGGGCTGGACACCCTGGACGCGCCGCGCGGCCCGCTCTACCTGGCGGTCGAGGAAGCCACCGGGCGGCGCTACACGAAGGCGAGCGACCACATCACCGCCCGGCAGCCGACCCGTACCGAGGCCGAGCTGCTGCAGATCCGGCCGGACACGCCGGTGCTCGCGCTGCTGCACGTGGCCCGGGACGAGCACGGCGACGTGCTGGAGGTCAGCCAGGCCACCTGGCCGGGGCCGGGCACCATGCTGGTCGACGAGTACCCGGTGCCGCAGGGCCCGGAGCGGCCCGACCCGCGCGAGGACGACGGCGGCTTCGACATCGTCCTGGCCTGACGCACCGCCCGCCCGTACCGGCCGGTCGCGATCGTCGGCGCCAGACCCCCGCCGCACCGCCCGCCCGTACCGGCCGGTCCCGACCGGTCACGATCGTCGGCGCCGGGAGCCGCCGCGGCGACCGCCCGTACCGGTGGGTACCGGGCGTCCGCGCGAGGGCCCGGCCGGGCGACGGCGTCCCGAACGCGCGGGCCACGGTCGGGTACGGGGGCGCCGCCGGCGCGGGACCGATTCTGGTTGTGGTGCCGCCGGGGCGTCCCTATGGTCGGGCGGTGCTTGCCGTCAGCCGGAGCGTCCCCACGCCCGACGCGGTCGCCCGCCTGGTGGCCGACGCGTACCGGATCGCCGTGACCGACTGCGTGCTGCTGCGGTCGCTGGTCAACGACGTCTACCTGGTGCACGCCGACTCCGGCCGCGCGGTGCTCAAGCTGTACGCGGCCGATCACCGCACACCGGCCGAGGTGGCGTGGGAGGCGCGGCTCGCCGAACACCTCGCCGACGCCGGCGCCGGCGTGCCGCGACCCCGGCGTACCGCCGCCGGCGACCCGGTCGGTACCGCCAGCGCGCCGGAGGGCGACCGCGCGTACCTGCTGTGGGAGTACGTCCCGGGGGTCGCGCCGGCGCCGGAGGCCGCGCTGTACCGCCGGTTCGGCGCGCTGGTGGCCGGCTGGCACGCGGCGGCCGATCGGTTCGCCGGGCCCGCCCGGTACGACCGGCGCGGCCACGACGACACCACCCGCGCGGTACTCGCCGCGTTGGCCGACCGGCCGGCGGACCGGGCCCTGGTCGCCTCGCTCGGGTCCGCCGCCGGCACCGCGCTGCGGCGGTACGGGCCGGCGCTCGACCACGGCATCTGCCACGGCGACGTCACCCTGGACAACCTGCTGGCCGGCCCGGACGGCCTGTACCTGCACGACCTCGACCTCGCCGGCCACCGGCCGCGCGCCAGCGACCTCACCGGCGTCGCGGGGACCCGGTACTTCGACGACTTCGCCGCCGGCTACCGGCAGGTGCGGCCGCTTCGCGACGCCGATCTCGCCGCCCTTCCCTGGTGCCGGGTGGTGGCACTGGTGGCGAACCTGCACTTCCACCTCGTCGCCAAGCCGCGGCTGTGCGGTACCGACTCGGTTCGCGAGGGCTGGGCGGACCGGACGCTCGCCGAGCTGCGCCGCCTCGCCGCCGAGCTGCGCTGAGGGCCCCTGCCGCGCGGCTGCGCAGACCTCGGCGCGCGGCGGTCGGGGCGGCGGCACCGGCGCCGGGCGAGCGCGCGGCCGGCACCATGGTCGACGGCGGAGCCCTCCGCCGCGTCGAGCCGGCCCGAGCAGAAACGAGACCCCGCATGAGCAGCAGTACCCACGTCGTCCTCGGTGGCAACGGCGTCGTCGGCCGCGAGACGGCCCGCGCGTTGCTCGACCGCGGGCTGGACACCGCGTCCGTCGGCCGCCGACCGGCCGCCGTCGACGGCGTGCGGTCGATCCGCGCCGACCTGCTCGACGCCGACGCCGTCAAGAGTGCCGTCGCCGGCGCCGACGTCGCCTACCTCACCGCCGGGCTGCCGTACTCCGCGCGGATCTGGGCCGAGCAGTGGCCGGTGATCGTGGGCAACGCCGTCGCCGCGGCACTCGCGCACGGCACCCACCTGGTGTACTTCGACAACGTCTACGCCTACGGCCGGGTCGACGGCCCGATGACCGAGCAGACGCCGGTCCGCCCCACCAGCCGCAAGGGCCGGGTACGGGCCGCAGCCATCGACCTGCTCGACCGGGCCGCGGCCGAGCAGGGGCTGGTGCACACCGTGGGGCGCAGCGCCGACTTCTACGGCATCGGCGCGACCACCAGCGTGTTCAACACCTACGCGCTGGACCGGATCGCCGCGGGCCGGCCCGGCAGCTGGCTGTTCGACGGCGACCAGCCGCACTCGATGACCTACACCCCCGACATCGGCGCCGCCCTCGCGATCCTCGGCACCGACCCCGCGGCCCGCGGCCGGACCTGGCACCTGCCGACCGCGCCCGCACTGACCGGCCGGCGGTACCTGGAGCTCGCCGGCGGGTCCGGCCGCACCATGGGAACCGGCACGATCCGGCTCGGCGCGCTGTTCAACAGCGGTGCCCGGGAGACGCTGGAGATGGGCTACCAGTACACCGCGCCGTACCTGTTCGACTCGACCGCGTTCGAGACGACGTTCGGGCTGGCGCCGACCTCCTCGGCCGACGGCATCGCCGCCTCGCTCGCCGCCGCCCGGGCGAACCGGTGACCAGCGCCGCCGACGGCCGGCACGGAGAGGCAGGCGCCGCCCGGCGCACGGCGGCCACCCCCGGTGGGACTCAGCGGCGGCGGCCGTCGGTGGGCGTGGCGCCGTCGGCGGGGCTCAGAGGCGGTGGCCGTCGGTGGGCGGGGCGCCGTCGGCGGGGCTCAGAGGCGGACGCCGAGCAGGGCGTCGGCGGCGTCCGCGACCAGCGCCGGCGCCGCGGTGTCGGTACCCTCGCCACGACACCAGTCGTCGACCGCGGCGAGCGCGCCCGGGGTGTCCAGGTCGTCGGCCACCCGCTCGCGCAGCCGCGCCACCAGCGCGGCGCCGTCCGGGCCGGCCGGCCGCGCCACCCCGGCCCGCCAGGCGGCGAGCCGCTCGCGGGCGGCGTCGAGCTGCTGCTCGGTCCACTCCCGGTCGGCCCGGTAGTGCCCGGACAGCAGGCTGAGCCGGATCGCCGCCGGCTCCTCGCCGCGGGCCAGCAACGTCGAGACCAGCACCAGGTTGCCCTTGGACTTGGACATCTTCTCGCCCTGCCAGCCGATCATCCCGGCGTGCACGTAGTGCTCGGCGAACGGCCACGCCTCGGTCAGCGTCTCCGCGTGCGCGGCGGACATCTCGTGGTGCGGGAAGATCAGGTCGTTGCCGCCGCCCTGCACGTCGATCCGGTTGCCCAGCCGCTGCAGCGCGATCACCGCGCACTCGATGTGCCAGCCCGGCCGGCCGGCGCCGAGCTCGGACTCCCAGCTCGGCTCGCCGTCCCGGGCGGTGCGCCACAGCAGCGGGTCGAGCGGGTCGCGCTTGCCCGGCCGCTCCGGGTCACCGCCGCGCTCCGCGGACAGCGCGAGCATCGTCTCCCGGTCGTAGTTCGACTCGTACCCGAAGCGCTTCGCCGCGGCCACGTCGAAGTAGACGTCGCCGGTCCCGTCGTCGATCCGGTACGCGGCGTCGTCGGCGAGCAGCCGGCCGACCAGCTCGGCGATGCGCGGGATCGACTCGACCGCACCGACGTAGTGGTCCGGCGGCAGCACCCGCAGCGCGGCCATGTCGGTGCGGAACAGCTCGGTCTCCCGCTCCGCCAGCGCCACCCAGTCGATGCCGTCCCGCTCGGCCCGCTCCAGCAGCGGGTCGTCCACGTCGGTGACGTTCTGCACGTACCGCACCGGATGGCCGTCGTCCCGCCAGGCGCGGTTGATCAGGTCGAACGCGATCATCGTGGCGGCGTGACCCAGATGGGTCGCGTCGTACGGCGTGATGCCGCACACGTAGATCCGGCCCGCGTCGGTCGGCACGGCCGGGCGCACCGACCGGCTCGCCGTGTCGTACAGCCGCAGTTGGGTTCCGGAGCCGGGAAGACGGGGCAGCTCGGGCGCCGACCAGGTATCCATACCCGCCAGCGTAACGACAGCCACCGATGCCTACCCGGTACCGGGTGGGGGTGAGCGTCGGCACACTCCGGACGGTTCGGCGGCGTCGATGGGAAACAATCTTGCCGAACGCAGGGAGGGTGGTACACCGATGGCCGAGATCGCCGAGCTGGCACGCTTCGTGGCGCTGCCGCCGGAGCGGACCGACTGGCTGACCGAACTGGCCGCGGCGACCGGCCCGGACCTGCCGCTGCCGGACGAGGCGGCGGCCCGGCGGCTGCTCACGCTGCTGGACATCCCGGCCGGCGACCACGCCGAGGCGCTCGCCGCCGCGCCGCATCCGGACCGCGACCCGCAGCTGTGGTGGCTGCTGCAGCACGGTCGGCGGCTGCTCGGCCAGCGGCTCGGCGACCAGAGCCCGCTCGCGAGCTGGCCGGAGCTGCCGGAACGGCTCGGCGCGGCCGGTCGCTGGTTCTACCTGTGGACGTTCCTCGCCGCCACGCCGCGCCTGCTGGCCTACCACGAACGGCACGGGGTCGATGCCAGCGTGACCGCGGCGACGCTGGCCGACCTCGGCTCGAAGGCGGTACTGCGCCGGCGCACCCGGGGCGCCGCCGGGCTGGACAAGCAGGACTGGTTCACGCTGCACTACCGCGGCCTGCTGTACGCGCTGGGTCGGTTGCAGTTCAACGTGTCCCGGATCCGCGACGAGGCCGTCACGCTCGCCCCCGGCACGCCCTGCCTGGGTACCCACATCCCGGAGACCGGGCCGATGACGCCGGCCGACTGCGACGCGTCGTTCGCCGCGGCACCCGACTTCTTCGCCGCGCACTTCGGCACCCGGTACCCGGTCGCCACCTGCACCTCGTGGCTGCTGGACGACCAGCTCGCCGACTACCTGCCGGCCGGCTCGAACATCCTGCGCTTCCAGCGCCGGTTCCGGCTGGTCGACGACGGGTTCGCGGACGGGCTGAACGGCGACGCGAACGTGCTGGAGTTCGTGTTCCGCCGGATCGGCGCCGACCTCGACGAGCTGCCTCGGGACACCACCCTGCAGCGCGCGGTCGTCGACCACCTGCGGGCCGGCCGGCACTGGCGAGTCCGCACCGGATACCTGCACCTCGAGGCGAGCTGAACCCGGACGGCAAGCGGACCCGTCAGGCGAGGGACCGATCGAACCTTTGCACGAAGCGGGAGGTGAACAGGTCCGCTCCCTTGCGCTGGATCACGGTCGCGAGGGGCGCCGCCGCTGCGCCACCGTCGGGGGTCGGCAGCTGGCCCACGCCACCACTGGTGCCCAGCGGAAGCAGGATCCGGGGCACCGACCCCGGCTGGTACGAGGAACGGGGCCGGCCACCCGCCAGCTGTGCCCGGATGTTCTCGACGACGACCAGGGCCTGCGTCTGCGCGTGGGAGGCCATTTTGGCGTCGGCAAGGTCTGCGATGTCGCCGACAGCGTAGGCGTGGTCGTGGCCGACCACGTTGAGGTGCTCGTCGACCGGCACGGCTGCCCCGTCGGTGAGCTGGACCAGGTTGCCGTCGGCGAGGTAGCTGGTGTTGAGGTGCACGCCGAAGCTGCGAAACCAGATGTCCGCGGTGATCTTCTCGCCGCCGACGGTGGACACGACGAAGGTGCCCGCCGTACCGTCCGCGGTGGGCGGCAGGCTCGTCAGGTACGTCCCGGTTCGTAGGTCGATCCCCAGCTCGTCGAGCTGGCGCCGCAGTGCCCGGCGTACCTCGGGGAGGAAGCCGGGCAGCACCTCGGCTGCCTGGTCGAGGATCACCAGACGTTTGTGCGCCCAGACCTCGCGGACCTCCCCCGCCAGCTCCAACCCGACCGGGCCCGCGCCGAGGATCAGCACGCGCTCGGCCCGGGCGAGTTGGTCGTGGGTGGCACGCAGCTCGCTCAGTGCCTGCGCAGCGCTCGTGGCCATCCGCCGGGGCCGCGCCGGATACGGGTAGCTCGATCCCGTCGCCAGAACCAGGTAGTCGGCGTCGATCCGGCCGCCGCCAGCCAGCATGACGCCTGCCGGATCGACCGACGATGCCCGGTCCCGGATGACCTGGCCGTGTTCGAGCAGCGTCCGGTACGGAAAGAACACCTGGGGCGCCCAGTCGGGTCGGGCCAGTGCCCGCAACGAGCCCGCCACGTTGACGAACGCGTCCCGAGGATCGACGAGCACCACCCGTGCTTCATGATCGAGTTCTGTGGCGATCAGTGTCCCGGCGTACCCGCCTCCGACGACTGCAACAACCTTTCGCATTTCCGTCACTTTCCCCTCCACCCCGACTCAAAGTTGACGTGACAACTCTAGGATCGAAGAGTTGATTCGTCAACTTGGGGTCGGTAGCATCGCGGCATGGCCCGATCGACACCGCTGTCCCCCGCCGAATGGCAGTTCTGGGACACCTGGATGACCGCACAACGCCTGCTGTCCGGGGAGGTCGACCGCACCCTGCAGCGCGACTTCGGGATTTCGAAGGCCGAGTTCAGCGTCCTCGTGTCGGTGCACCGAGCCTCGGACGATCAGCTGCGGGTGACCGAGCTCGCCGACTCACTCGGCTGGGAGAAGAGCCGGGTCGCCCACCAACTGACCCGGATGGAGCAGCGCGGGCTGCTCGCTCGCACCGAGTCCGGCGCTGCCGGCCGCCGGACCGGCATCACGCTGACACAGGCGGGCCGGGACGTGGTGCAACGCGCGATCGATGGCCATTCCGACACCATCCGTCGCCTCGGCCTCGACCCGCTCACGCCCGACCAGGCCGCAGCAATCCGCGCCTGGAGCCAGCAGCTGATCGACCGTCTCGACCCGCCCCGCCGGTCCACACCGCCGCCGGCCGAGCCGGAGCCGGATCGGTTTCGCCCCGCGGGTCCCACCGGCGCACGGTGAGCCGGCGATCGACTCCGGCTCGACCACCGTCGCTCAGACCGGGGGCCAGGGCAGGGCGGGCCAGTCCTCGCCGGGCAGCGGGAACCGGCCGGCGGCCAGCAGCTGATCGACCCGGACCCGGGTGGCCCGCACCTCGATGCGGGTCAGGTGCTCGGCCAACTCGTCGCCGAGCTCGGCGGTCAGCGCGTCGCGCAGCTCGCGCAGGGTGTCGGTGACGCCGGCGGGCAGCGGCTCGCCGGCCCAGCCCCACAGCACGGTGCGCAGCTTGTCCTCGGCGTGGAAACACACGCCGTGGTCCACGCCGTACAGCCGGCCGTCGGTACCGGGGAGCACGTGCCCGCCCTTGCGGTCGGCGTTGTTCACCACCACGTCGAACACCGCCATCCGGGCCAGCCGGTCGTCCGGCGCGTGCGCCAGCACGTACGGCTCGCCGGCCTCGCCGCGGGCCGCCGCGATCGGCCGCCACCCGTCCGGCACCGCGTCGGCCGGGACGAACCCGACCGGGTCGGCCTCGTCGTCGGTGTCGATCCACAGCTGGCAGGCGCCCGGGCCGAACGGGCCGTCCCGCAGCACCGTCGGCGGCACCACCCCCCAGCCGGTCGCCGCCGACACGAGGTAGGCGCCGACCTCGCGACCGGCGAGCGTGCCGTCCGGGAAGTCCCACAGCGGACGCTCGCCGCGCACCGGCTTGTACACGCACCGGGCGCGCACGTCGTCGAGCGTGATCACCGCCCGCATGCTGGCGTTGGAGGAGCCGGGCAGCAACCCCTCCGGCTCGATCGAACCGTGCCGCAGCAGCCGCTGCGCCGCCGCGTCGTCCAGCCTCGGAGTACGGACCGGGTCGGCCACCGGATCGCTCACCGGCACCGCCGCCGGCCCGGCGCGGTGGCGCGCCGGCATCGTTCCGGTGCGGGAGCGCACCGTGCCATCCCGACCTCCCCAGTCAGCTCGCCCGCGTGCTGCCATTGTGCCGCGCGGCGGTCGGGCGAACCACGGGCGCGGACGGGGTCACTCGCCGCTCGGAACCATCCGGTGGTAGCCGTTCTGCCGCGGGCACAGGTGCCCGTCCGGGTCGAGCGGCAGGCCGCACAGCGGGCACGGCGGCCGTCCGGCGGACACCACCCGGCGGGCCCGTTCGATGAACGCCCGCACCTGCCGCGGGCCGAGCCGCACCCGCAGCAGGTCACGGGTCTCGTCGTCGAGATCCGAGCCGGCCGGCTCGTCGTCCTCCTCGGTCGGCAGCTCGCCTTCCGCGCCGGCGGCGACCGCCTCGATCAGCACCGTGTTGTCGTCGGAGTCCCAGGCGAGGCCGAGCGTGCCGACCCGGAACTCCTCGTCGAGCGGGGTGTCCAGCGGCTCGTTGTCGGTGGGCAGCGGATCGGGCGAGTCGGGAATGTCGGCGTCGAACCGACGGGCCGCCTCGGCCAGCAACTCCTCCAGCTTGTCGGCGAGCAGCGTGACCTGGATCTTCTCCAGGGCGACGCTGATCACCCGGCCGCCCCCGCGGGCCTGCAGGAAGAACGTCCGGTCACCGGGCTCGCCGACCGTGCCGGCGACGAACCGCTCCGGTGGCTCGAAGTCATAGACCTGGCGTGACATCCTTCGACCCTATCCGCCCGGTGCCGCGACCGCCCGCGCGCGCCCACCGGCGTGCCGCACCCGGCCCACCCCGTACCGGCCGGCGAGGTCATGGTCAGACCGCGCCGCCGCCGACCGTCGCGTCGGAACTCGGCTTGCGCCGCCGCCGCTTCTTCGTCACCAGCCCGGACAGGTCACTGCCGAGATCGTTGAGGTGCACCACGAACGGCCGCAGCGGCGTGTACCGGATCACCGTCACCGAGCACGGCGAGGCGGTGATCCGCTGGAACTGGTCGAGGTGCAGGCCGAGCGCGTCGGCGGCGATGGCCTTGATCACATCGCCGTGGCTGCAGGCGAGCCAGAGCGCGTCCGGCCCGTACTCGGCGGTGATCCGGCCGTCCCACTCGCGCACCGCGGCGACCGCGCGGGCCGAGGTCGCCGCGAGCGGCTCACCGCCGGGGAACACCGCCGCGGACGGGTGGGCCTGGACGACCTTCCACATCGGCTCCTTGGCCAGCTGCTTGAGCGGCCGGCCCTCCCAGTCGCCGTACCGGCATTCGCCGATCCGGTCGTCGGTGACCGGGGCCAGGTCGGTGCGGTCGCCCAGCACCACGTCCAGCGTCTCGCGGCAGCGCTGCAGCGGACTGCTGAGCACCGCCCGCCAGGGCAGCGCGCCGAGCCGGGCGGCCGCCGCGGCGGCCTGCGAGCGACCGGTGTCGTCCAGGCCGACGCCCGGGGTCCAGCCGGCCAGCACCCCGTCGGCGTTGGCGGTGGTGCGACCGTGCCGCAGCAGTACCAGGATCGCCATGGCGCAACCCTAACCGCCGTCCTCGACCGCCCCCACGGCGTGCTCGACCACGGCGTCCCGCGCCAGGCCACCGGGTCGCGGACCCACCCCGGGCCGCGGGGTTCGGGCCGCGGGGCTCGGTACGGGCCCCGACGTCAGGCGCCCACGCCGGCGCGGTCCAGCGCCTCGGCCAGTACCCGCAGGGTGCGGATCGCGTGGTCCAGGATCTGCGCCGGCTCGGTGACCCCGGCCGGCGGGTACGGTGCGACCGTCAGGGTGGTGACCCCGGCCTCGGCGTACGCGACGAGCCGGTCGGCGATGCGCTCCGGGGTGCCGAGCAGCGAGGTGCGGTCGATGAACTCGAACGGCACCGCGGCCATCGCCTCGCGGTGCTTCTTCGCCAGGAACAGGTCCTGGACCTGCGCCGCGGCCTGCTCGTAGCCCATCCGTACCGCGAGGCGGTTGTAGAAGTTCTGCTCGCGCGAGCCCATCCCGCCGACGTAGAGAGCGGCGTACCCGCGGATCGGCTCGGCGCAGGCCTGCTCGTCGTCGCCGACCACGACCGGAACCGTGGGCACCACGTCGAAGCCGTCGAGGGTCCTGCCGATCCTGGCGCGGCCGGCCTCGACGTGCCTGAGCTGCTCGGCGGCGAACTCCGGGGCGAGGAACACGGCCAGCCACCCGTCCACCAGTTCGCCGGCGAGCTCCAGGTTGCGGGGACCGACGGCGGCGAGGTACATCGGGATCTCGCGGGTCGGGTGCACGGTCAGCCGCAGCGCCTTGCCCGGCCCGTCCGGCAGCGGCAGCTGGTAGAACTGCCCGTCGTAGGCGACCGGCTTGCGGTGCAGCGCCAGCCGGACGATGTCGACGTACTCCCGGGTGCGGGCCAGCGGCTTGGCGAACCGGACGCCGTGCCAGCCCTCGGAGACCTGCGGGCCGGAGACGCCGAGGCCGAGCCGGAACCGGCCGTTCGAGATGCCGTCGATGGTGGCGGCGGTCATCGCGGTCATCGCCGGGGAGCGGGCCGGGATCTGCATGATCGCGCTGCCCAGGTCGATGCGCTCGGTCTGGCCGGCGAGCCAGGCGAGCATCGTCGGCGAGTCCGACCCGTACGCCTCGGCCGCCCAGAGCACCGAGTAGCCCAGCCGGTCGGCCTCCTGCGCCAGGGCCAGGTGGGCGCGCGGGTCGTTGCCGGCACCCCAGTACCCGAGGTTGAGTCCGAGCCGCATCCCCATCCGTGCCTCCGATCACCGACATGCCCGACATTACCGACAGGCCGCGCGAGCGTACGCCGGCCGGCGGCTCCTGAGCGTGCAGGGTACTGGCGAGCGCGCGGCGGGTCGCCGCCGGTGGGTGGATGCGCGCCGGTACCGTCCGCTGCATGGAGCAGCGCGCGCTCGGCCGCACCGGCCTGCGGGTGTCCCGGGTGGGGCTGGGCACCATGACCTGGGGACGCGACACCGACCCGGACGACGCCGCGGCCCAGCTCAAGTCGTTCGTCGACGCCGGCGGCACGCTGATCGACACCGCCGACGTGTACGCCGACGGGGACGCCGAGCAGATCGTCGGCAACCTGCTCGACGCCCTGGTCCCCCGCTCCGAGCTGGTCATCGCGACCAAGGCCGGGCTGCGGCCGAGCACCAACCGGCGGCGCGACTCCAGCCGGGTGCACCTGCTGCGCACCCTGGACGCCTCGCTGGCCCGGCTCGGCACCGACTACGTCGACCTGTGGCAGCTGCACGGCTACGACCCGCTCACGCCGATGGAGGAGACGCTCGCGACGCTGGACCACGCGGTGTCCTCCGGCCGGGTCCGCTACGTGGGCATCTCCAACTTCTCCGGCTGGCAGACGGCGAAGTCGGCCACCTGGCAGCGGGCCTGGCCGGGGCGTACCCCGCTGGTGTCCGCGCAGGTGGAGTACTCGCTGGTGGAGCGCAGTGCCGAGCGCGAGGTGGTGCCGGCCTGCCAGGACCTCGGCATCGGCATCCTGCCCTGGTCTCCGCTCGGCCGCGGCGTGCTGACCGGCAAGTACCGGCACGGCACCCCGGCCGACTCGCGGGCCGCCTCGCCCCAGTTCGACCGGTTCGTGGAGCGCTACCTGGACGACACGTCGGCCGGCATCGTCGAGGCGGTCGCCACCGCCGCCGACGGGCTCGGCGTGTCCCCCCTCGCGGTGTCCCTCGCCTGGGTACGCGACCAGCCCGGTGTCGTCGCCCCGATCGTCGGCGCCCGTACCGTCGGGCAGCTGCTCGGCTCGCTGCAGGCCGAGGCGCTCACCCTGCCGCCGGAGATCCAGTACGCGCTGGACGACGTCTCCTCCCCCGCCCTGGGCGGCATCGGGCCGGGGTGAGCACCAGATGACGCTGGACTGGCGATCCGGTGACGCCATTGGGCAGGATCGGGGGGTGCCATCCGACTACGAGTACGTTCCGCTCCGGATCCCGCCGGACGTGGACCGGCTCACCGCGGCCGTCCGACTCGCCATCCAGGCCGAGTTCGGCGGCTGGGAGCTGGCCACCGTCCGGCTGTTCCGCGACGGCAGTCGCCAGGTGATGCTGCGCCGGCGGCGCAGACAGGCCGAGCCCCCGCTGCCCGGCCTCTCCTACTGAAGCGGCCACCGTCCAGCGGCGACCCGCGACGGGGCCGCCGCCGGCTCAGCGTGGTTCGGGTGATTCCTCCACGTACTCGTCGAACCGGAACAGCGGCAGCTCGGCCGCGTCGGCCACGAACGGGTCGTCCTCGTCCTCGTCGTCGGATTCCGCCGCACCGGGCGGCAGCTGACTGACCGTGACCACGCCGCGCAGCGGCTCCAGTTCCGGCACGTCCAGCGAACCGAGCGCGCCGTCGCCGGACTGCATCAGCTCCGCCACCGCCGCCCCGACGGTGTCGATCGGCTCGGCCGTGCTCTCCGCGTGCGGCGCCGCCCGGCGGATCGTCTCCGCGGCGCGCAGCAGCGCGGCCACGCTGGGTACGGTGAAGTCGCGGCGCTGCCGGACCGAGATGGTGACCTGCTGGTCGGTCTCGGCGTCGGGCGCCGGCGCCCACTGTCGGTCCGCCTCGGTCGGGTCGATCGGCTCCAGGTCCCACGGCGTGACCTCACCGAACGTGTCGAGCAGCAGTTCGTCGTAGCCGAACGAGGCGTTGTTGAGCGCCACGTAGCTGCGCCACACCGCCTCGTCGTCCGAGCGCCCGCCGGCGGCGCGGACCGCGGCGAGATGCGCCCGCGCGGCCTCGACCACCTGGTCCAGCGCGGCTTCGAGATCGGGGTCGGTCATCGACTCCTCCGATGGGTGCGGTCGGCGGCGGCCCGGCCGGCCGCCGCCGCGGGCTCAGCAGTGGGCGAAGAAGCGGTCCAGGACCCGGACGCCGAACCGCAGCGCGTCGACCGGGACCCGCTCGTCGACACCGTGGAACAGGCCGGTGAAGTCCAGGTCGGCGGGCAGCTTCAGCGGCGCGAACCCGAAGTGCCGGATGCCCAGCCGGCCCAGCGCCTTGCCGTCGGTCCCACCGAACATCATGTACGGCACCGGCCGGGCGCCGGCGTCGTGGTGCCGCAGCGACTCGGCCATCGCGTCCACCAGCGGCCCGTTGAAGTCGGTCTCCAGCGCCGGCTGGTGCTGCTCGTAGGCGATCTCGACGTCGGCGCCGGCCAGCCGCTGAATCTCGGCGAGGAAGCCGTCCTCGTGCCCGGGCAGCGCCCGGCCGTCGACGGTCGCGTGCGCCTCGCCGGGCACCACGTTCGTCTTGTACCCGGCCGACAGCATCGTCGGGTTGGCGGTGTTGCGCACGGTGGCACCGATCGCCCGGGCCATCGGCCCGAGCTTGGCGATCACCTGCTCCGGCCGCTCCGGATCCAGCTCCACCCCGTACGCGTCGGACACCTCGTCGAGGAACCGGCGCACCGTCGGGGTCAGCTCCACCGGGAACTCGTGCGCGCTGATCCGGGCCACCGCCCGGCACATCGCGGCGACCGCGTTGTCGTGGTGCACCATCGAGCCGTGCCCGGGCGCGCCGCGGGCCGTCAGCCGCATCCAGTTGAGGCCCTTCTCGGCCGTCTGGATCAGGTAGAGCCGCAGGTCGTCGGAGACCGAGACCGAGTAGCCGCCGACCTCGCCGATCGCCTCGGTGACGCCCTCGAACAGTTCGGCGTGGTGCTCGATCACGTGGTGCGCGCCGTAGGTGGAGCCGGCCTCCTCGTCGGCGAAGAACGCCAGCACCAGGTCGCGCGGCGGCACCGAACCGGTACGCCGCCACTGGCGGACCAGCGCCAGCACCATCGCGTCGAAGTCCTTCATGTCGACCGCGCCGCGGCCCCACACGTACCCGTCGCGCACCTCGCCGGAGAACGGGTGCACCTGCCACTCGGCCGGGTCGGCCGGCACCACGTCGAGGTGGCCGTGCACCAGGAGCGGCGACCGGGACGGGTCGGCACCGGGGATGCGGGCCACCAGCGACGCGCGGCCCGGCGCGCTCTCGGTCAGGAACGAGTCGATGCCCACCTCGGCCAGCTGCGCCGCCACGTACTCGGCCGCCGCCCGCTCGCCGACGCTGGTGTCGTTGTCGCCGGTGTTGGTGCTGTCGATGCGCAGCAACTCCTGGCAGATCCGCACCACCTCGTCGGTCGCGGCGGGCGGGTTCGGCCCGGAATCGGTCGTGGTCATGCGCCCACCCGGCCGGTGTCTCGCTCGTTCATCCGCCCTTCATACCAGCACTGGTGGAACGGGCGGGGACACGGCCCGGCCCGGTCCTGCGGCCGGCCGCGCGGCCGTGGTGCGGGTCATGCCGGCGCCACCGCCGACGACGGCCCGGTGGCCGCGGGACGGCCGTATCGTTGCTGGTGGCGTATCGGCGCGGGGCGCGCCGGCGGCGGGGAGGGCCAGGGAGATGATCGATCGCCGAGCGGCGAAACCGGTGCTGCTGACCGTGGACGACGATCCGGGCGTGTCCCGGGCGGTGGCCCGCGACCTGCGCCGGCGGTACGGCGAGGACTTCCGGGTGGTCCGGGCCGATTCCGGCCGGGACGCGCTCGACGCGTTGCGGGAGCTCAAGCTGCGCGGCGAGCCGGTCGCCGCGATGCTCGCCGACTACCGGATGCCGGAAATGACCGGCATCGACTTCCTGGAGCAGGCGATGGACCTGTTCCCCCGGGCGCGCCGGGCGCTGCTAACCGCGTACGCGGACACCGACGCGGCGATCCAGGCGATCAACGTGGTCGACGTCGACCACTACCTGCTCAAGCCGTGGGACCCGCCGGAGGAGAAGCTGTACCCGGTGGTCGACGCGCTGATCGAGATGTGGCGGGCCACCGGCGAGACGCCGGTCGACGAGGTCAAGGTCGTCGGGCACCGGTGGTCGGCGCCGTCGTTCGCCGCGCGCGAGTTCCTCGCCCGCAACACCGTGCCGTACCGGTGGTTCAGCGTGGACGAACCGGAGGGCCAGCGGCTGCTGTCCGCGGCCGGCGCCACCGCCGACGACATCCCGGTGGTGATCACCCCGGACGGCGGCGTGCTGCGGGCCCCCGGCGAGGTCGAGCTCGCCGGGGCGGTCGGGCTGTCCACCGCACCGTCCGCCGACTTCTACGACCTGGTCGTGATCGGCGCCGGGCCGGCCGGGCTCGGTGCGGCGGTCTACGGCGCCTCCGAGGGGCTGCGTACCGTGCTGGTCGAGCGGGAGGCGACCGGCGGGCAGGCCGGGCAGAGCTCCCGGATCGAGAACTACCTCGGCTTCCCGGACGGCGTCTCCGGCTCCCAGCTGACCGACCGGGCCCGCCGCCAGGCGGTCAAGTTCGGCACCGAGGTGCTCGCCGCCCGTGACGTGGTGGCGCTGGAGGCACGCGGCTCGGCCCGGGTGGTCCGGTTCGGCGACGGTACCGAGGTCGCCGCGCACGCGGTCATCCTCGCCACCGGCGTCGCCTACCGCACGCTCGACGCGGACGGCTCCGAGCGGCTCACCGGCCGCGGCGTCTACTACGGCTCGGCGAACACCGAGGCCCCGTCCTGTGCCGGCCAACCGGTGTACGTCGTGGGCGGCGCCAACTCCGCCGGCCAGGCCGCGGTGTTCTTCTCCCGGCACGCCCGCTCGGTGACGATCCTGGTCCGCGGCGAGTCGTTGAAGCGCTCGATGTCGCACTACCTGATCGAACAGATCGAGGCGATCGAGTCCATCACCGTGCGGCCCAACACCGTCGTCGACGAGGTGGTCGGCGACGACCACCTGGTCCGGCTGCGGCTGCGCGACCGGCTCACCGACACCGTCGACGAGGTCGACTCCAACCACCTGTTCGTGTTCATCGGCGCCCGGCCGCACACCGACTGGCTCGACGGCGTCGTGGAACGCGACCCGCTGGGCTTCGTCCGTACCGGGCCCGACCTGGTGGTCAGCGGGGAACGGCCGGCCGGCTGGACGCTGGACCGGGACCCCTACTACCTGGAGTCGAGCCTGCCGGGCGTGTTCGTCGCCGGCGACGTGCGGTCCGAGTCGGTGAAGCGGGTCGCCGCCGCCGTCGGTGAGGGCGCGATGGCCGTCACCCTGGTGCACCGGTACCTGGAGGACCAGTGACCGGGCGGCGAGACAGGACGCCGATGAGCGAGCGCCAGCGAGCGCGACAGCATCGTGCCTCGTGGTGCCTCATGGCCGTTCCGACGAAGGAGGAACGGCCATGAGCATCGATCGGTCCCAGCTGGCGGGGATGGCGCTGTTCGAGCACCTCACCGACGAACAGACGGAGTGGATCGCCGAGCACGCCGACGAGGTGGCGGTGCCGGCCGGCGAGATGCTGCTGCGCGAGGGTGAGCCCGCCCGCTGCTTCTACGTGCTGCGCTCCGGCACCCTGTCGCTGTTTCGCACCGTGCGCGGCGACGAGGTGGAGCTCAACCGCACCGATCACGTCGGGGCGTACTGCGGTGCGGTGCGGTTCTACTTCGGCGACCAGATCGAGCAGTCGTACGACTCGGCCGTACGCGCGGTGACCGACTGCGTGTTCTACGCGCTGCCGGCGGACGAGTTCAACGCCGCGTTCGGCCGGTGGTTCCCGATGGCGGTGCACCTGCTGCAGGGCATGTTCGCCGGCAAGCGCAACACCGAGACGCTGGTGACCCAGCGGGAACGGCTGCTCGCGCTGGGCAAGCTGACCGCCGGGCTCACCCACGAGCTGAACAACCCGGCCGCCGCCGCGGTACGGGCCACCGACGCGCTGCGCGAGCGGGTCGCCGGGATGCGGCACAAGCTGTCCCTGCTCGCCGCCGGTGACCTGCACGTCCAGCAGCTCAAGCACCTCACCGGGGTGCAGGAGGAGTTCGTCGCCCGCGTCGCGAAGGCGCCGGCGCTGACCGCGCTGGAGACCAGCGACCGCGAGGACGCGATCACCGACTGGCTGGACGAGCACGACGTCGCCCGCGGCTGGGAGATGGCGCCGGTGCTGACCGCGGCCGGCATCACCGTGGACGACCTGGACCTGCTGGCGGCCAGTACCGAGCCGGAGTTCCTGGAGCCGGCGCTGCGCTGGCTCGGGTACTCGGTGGAGACCGAGACGCTGATGAACGAGATCCAGCAGGCGGTCGTCCGCATCTCGGCGCTGGTCGGCTCGGCCAAGCAGTACTCCCAGCTCGACCGGGCGCCGCACCGCGACGTCGACCTGACCGAGGGGCTCGACTCGACGCTGGTGATGCTGGCGGTCAAGCTCGGCGAGCACGTCACCGTGGTCAAGGAGTACGACCCGACGCTGCCGCCGGTGCCCGCCTACGCCGCCGAGCTCAACCAGGTGTGGACCAACATCATCGACAACGCGGTCGACGCGATGGACGGCGCCGGCACCCTGACCATCCGGACCCGGCGGGAGGGCGACCGCGCGGTCGTCGAGATCGGCGACACCGGGCCGGGCATCCCGGCGGCGCTGCAGCAGCAGATCTTCGAGCCGTTCTTCACCACCAAGCCGATCGGCCAGGGCACCGGCCTCGGGCTGGACGTCAGCTGGCGGATCGTGGTCAAGCGGCACGGCGGCGACCTGCGGGTGACCTCCACACCCGGCGACACCCGGTTCCGGATCAGCCTCCCGCTGTCCGCACCGACCGGTCAGCCCTGAACCGACCAGTCAGCACTGAACCGACCGGTCAGCACTGAACCGACCGGCCGGCACTGGTCGGCGCACGCCGACGCTGCGGAGGTCGGCCGGCCGGGACGGCTACTGCTCCTGCGGCAGCACGACGAGCCGCCGGCCCCGCAGGTCGGTGCGCTGCCAGGCGGCCCCGACATCGCGCAGCGGCACCGTCGCCAGCCCGACGGTCAGTTCCCCGGCCCGGACCCAGGACAGCACCTGCTCGTACACCGCGGGGAAGCTCTCGGCGTCGAGCCCGGTGGCCGCGCCGACGATCTCCAGCCCGGAGGTGCGCAGGCTGGCGGCGGGCACGGTGGTCTCGGCACCGGCGACCTCGCCGATCTGGACCAGCCGGGTCCGCCGGCCGAGCGCGAACGTGTCCGGGACCAGCGCGCGCAGCAACACGTCGGTGGGCCGGCCCCACAGGTAGTCCGCGATCACGTGGTAGCCGTCGCCCGCCGCGTCCCGGTACGCCCGCAGCAGGTCGTCGTCGGGCACCGCGGTGTTGATCACCGTGTCGGCGCCGAGCTCGCGCAACTCGCGGAGCTGGTCGTCGTCGCGCCCGGTGACCACGACGCGGCCGGCACCGAGCAGCCGGGCGATCTTGACGGTGAGCCGGCCGGCCACCCCGGTCCCGCCCTGGACGAGCACGGTCTGGCCGGGTTCGAGCTCACCGGCCGCGCGGATCGACATCGCGGTGACGGCCGAGCTGAGCACCGACAGCACGGTCGGGTCGATCCCGGCCGGAATCGGACGGGTCAGCCCCGGGTCGACCGCGCACAGCTCGGCGAGCGCGCCGTACGGCGGGCGGACGTTGCCGAAGGTCACCAGCGTGCCGTCCGGCAGCTCACCGACGCCGTCGAACGTCGGGATCATCGGTAGTGCGGCGAGGTAGCGGGCGGCGGTGTAGTGCTCGCCGGCCACGATCGCCCGGTCGACGTTCTCGACCGCGACCGCCCGGACCCGGAGCAGGACCTCGCCGTCCTGCGGCACCGGGTCCGGGAAGTCCTCGTACCGGGGGACGCCGCCGACCTCGTGCACCACCGCGGCCTTCATCGCAGCTCCTGGCCGAAGAGGGCGGCGATGCTCCGCTGCCAGGCCACGAGCACCCGGGGCGGCCGGGCCGGCGAGTGGTGGTGCGTGCGGCGCTCGGTGGTCGTGCTGTGCCCGCGACCGTGGCGGGTCGCGCCCTGGTGCCCGGCCGCCCGCTCGCGGTGCGCGGGAACGCCGGGGACGCGATGGGTCGCCCCGTGCAGGGTGCCGAGCAGGGTCCGTCCGTCGGGCATGGTGGCCACTCCCCTTCACTGTCTCTATCGGTGATAGACGGACTCTATCACCGATAGAGAGCGGTTCTCAATCACTGATAGAGTGGCCGCGGGGTGAGGCCGGTGGCGTTGGACAGGCGGCAGATCGTGGCCGAGGCCGTCGCGCTGCTCGACGCGGACGGGCTAGACGGCGTGACGCTGCGCAAGCTCGCGGCCCGGCTCGGCGTGCAGCAGCCCACCCTCTACTGGTACCTGCCGAACAAGGCGGCGCTGATCACCGCGGTCGCCGACGCCGTCCTCGAGCAGCAGTTCGCCGAGCTGACGCCGCCGCCACCGGAAGAGTGCTGGCAGGAGTGGCTGGCCGGGCTGGCGCAACGGCTGCGCCAGGCGCTGCTGGCCCATCCGGACGGTGCCCGACTCGTCTCGATCTCGCAGCTCTCCCTGCGGATGGCCGCGATCTCCGAGCTCGCGATCAGCACCCTGGTGGCCCGGGACGTGCCGCTGCGCCAGGCCCGGCTGATCGTGCTGACCGTGGAGCACTTCACGGTCGGTCACGTGCTGGAGGAACAGACCGGGCGGCCGGCGGCGACCTCCGCGCCGGACTTCGACCTCGAGGCGTTCACCCGGACCCACCCGACGGTCGTCGCCGGAATCACCGAGTACTTCCAGGACGATCGCACCGCCGACGACCTGTTCCGCGACTGCCTGGACGTGATCATCCGCGGCGCCGCGACGACCGCCGGCCACACCCGCTGACCGAGCGCCGCGCGCCACCGGAAGGTTCCACGGTTCGAACGCATGGCCACCCCGGACCGTGGGTACTTCCAGGAGAGCGTCTCGGCGGTGCACCCGACCGGCGACGGCCGGCACCGCCCCGACCGGTCGACGACACCGTGGACGGGCGTCATGGAGTTGAGCATCAGCATCGCGGTCGGTGTGGTCAGCATCGTGCTCGGCGTGGTCATCCGGATCCTGGTACCGCGCCCCCGGGTGGCGGAGTGCGCGGTCACCGCGTTCGTCGCGCTGGTCGGCGGCGAACTCGGCGTGCTGATCGGCGCGCAGACCGGAATCAGCCAGTACCAGTGGATCGTCGGCATCGTGCTCGGTGCCGTGTCCGCGGGAGTCACGGCGATCCTGTTGTCGCTGCGGCGCACTCCGTATCCGCCGCACCACGCGCCGCCGCACCCGATGGAGGGGCACGAGTACCACCACGGGCGGCCGGGCACCTGATCCTCGGCGAGCCCGGCGGCGGACCTGGCGGCAGGCTCGGCGCGGCATGATCGCGGCCGGCCGGATGGGTGGATTCGGGTCGCGATCATCACCCCATCGAGCCGGGCGGCGGGGCCGCCGGGCCGGTGTATGGTGCCCGGGACGGCCGCCGAGGTGGCCGTCACCCGCACTCGTGACACGGGGTGCCCCACGGCCGGGGCTGAGATCACACCCGTCGAACCTGATCTAGTTTGTACTAGCGAAGGGATGTCGCGCATGTCGCGCACGCCTGCCGACCTGCTCCGTGCCAGCCGCGACGCGCTGGCCACCGTCCGGACCTCAGCACCGTTGGTGCAGTGCATCACCAACTCCGTGGTCGTCAACACCACCGCGAACGCGTTGCTCGCGCTCGGCGCCGCACCGGCGATGGTCGACATCCCCGAGGAGGCCGGCGGGTTCGCCGCCGCCGCCTCGGGCCTGCTGGTCAACCTCGGTACGCCGGGGGCCGAGCACCGGGCCGCGATGCGCGCCGCGGTGGCCGGTGCCACCGACGCGGGCACCCCGTGGGTGCTGGACCCGGTCGCCGTGGGCACCCTGCCGGTACGCACCGAGCTGGCCGCCACGCTGTGCGCCGCCGGCCCGGACGTGGTGCGGGGCAACGCATCCGAGATCCTCGCGGTCGCCGGCGCGGGCACTGGCGGGCGCGGCGTCGACGCCACCGACGATGCCGAGTCGGCCGCCGCGACCGCAGCCGCACTGGCACGGCGGACCGGTGGGGTGGTCGCCGTCTCCGGACCGGTGGACGTGATCACCGACGGCCGCGACACCGTCCGGGTGCGCAACGGGCACCCGCACCTGACCCGGATGACCGGTGGCGGTTGCGCACTGGGCGCGGTCATCGCCGCCTTCGCCGCGACCGGGCCGGACCGGTTGGCGAGCACGGTGGCCGCGGTGCTGACCTACACGGTGGCCGCCGAGCTCGCCGCCGACCACGCGAACGGACCGGGCAGCTTCGCACCCGCGTTCCTGGACGCGCTGTCCACCGTGGACGGTGCGGCGCTCGAGTCGCGGGCGGTACTGGCATGAGCGACGCGACGCCTCCCGACCTGTCGATCTACCTCATCGCCGACGTGCCGAGCTGTCTCTCCGCCGGCCGGACGGTCGAGGAGACCGTGGCCGCCGCCGCTCGCGGCGGCGTGAGTGCGGTGCAGTTGCGGGACAAGCACGCCCGCGGTGGGGAGCTGCTCGACACCGTGGCCCGGGTGGCGCGGGCGCTGCCACCGCACGTCCCGCTGATCGTCAACGACCGGGTCGACGTCTACCTCGCCGCGCGGCTGGCCGGCATCCGGGTCGCCGGTGTCCACATCGGACAGTCCGACCTGCCGGTGCCCGCCACCCGGACGCTGATCGGCCCGGACGCGCTGCTGGGACTCAGCGCGTCCACCGCCGACCAGCTCGCCGCGGCGAACCGCGCACCGGTGGACTACGTCGGCATCGGCGCGCTGCACGCCACCGGCACCAAGCAGGACGCGCCACCGCCGTTGGGCACCGACGGGTTCCGCCGGCTGGTCCCGCGGTGCCGGCGGCCGGTGGTGGCGATCGGCGGCATCTCGGTCGACGATCTGCCGGCGCTGCGCGCCGCCGGCGCGGCGGGGGCGGCCGTCGCCGCCGCGGTCTGCCGCGCGACGGACCCGCGCGCCGCGGCGAGCCGGCTGGCCGCGGCCTGGCGGGAGGCGGCATGATCCCGCGGGTGCTGTCGATCGCCGGCACCGACCCCACCGGCGGCGCCGGCATCCAGGCCGATCTGAAGAGCATCGCCGCGACCGGCGGGTACGGCATGGCGGTGGTGACCGCGCTGGTCGCGCAGAACACCAGGGGTGTGCGTGGCGTGCACGTCCCGCCGGCCGGTTTCCTGGCCGACCAGCTGGCCGCGGTCAGCGACGACGTCGAGATCGACGCGGTCAAGATCGGGATGCTCGCCGACGCCACCGTCGCCGGGGTCGTGTCGGACTGGCTGCGCCGCTGCCGGCCGCCGGTCGTGGTGCTGGACCCGGTGATGGTGGCCACCAGCGGCGACCGGTTGCTCGATCCCGACGCCGAGCGGGCGCTGCGGGAGCTGATCGGGCACGCCGACCTGATCACCCCGAACATCCCCGAGCTGGCCGTACTCGCCGGTGCTTCGCCGGCGAGCGACTGGGCCGGCGCCGTGGCGCAGGCCCTGGCCGTGTCCCGCCGGTACCGGGTGCTCGTCCTCGCCAAGGGCGGGCACCTGGCCGGCGGCCCGGTGCGCGACGCGCTGGTCGACGCCGCCGGCGGACAGGCCGTCGTGGAGTTCCGGGGTGAGCGGCTGGAGACCCACAACACGCACGGCACCGGCTGTTCGCTGTCCTCGGCGGTGGCGACGCTGCGGGTACGGCTCGGCGACTGGGCACCGGCCGTCGCGGCGGCCCGGGACTGGCTGGCCGAGTCGATCGCCGCCGGCGCCGAACTCGGCGTCGGCGGCGGCAACGGTCCGGTGCACCACCTCGCCGGGCTCTGGTCCCGCGGCGGCCTGCGCACCCGGCCCCGCCCGGCCAGGTTGGCCGAGCGCTGGTGGCAGCAGGTTGCCGAGCTGCGGCGCGACATCGAGGCACTGCCTTTCGTACGGGGGCTCGCCGAGGGCGACCTCGACCGAGCCGCGTTCGAGTGGTACCTGGCCCAGGACTCCTGCTACTTGCGGGACTACTCGCGCGCGCTGGCCGCGGCGAGCACGCTGGCGACCGAGCCGTCGGCGCAGCGGTTCTGGGCGGACTGCGCGCAGGGCGCGCTGGTCGAGGAACAGCGGCTGCACCGCGCGCTGCTGGGTGACCGACCGCGGCCGCCGGCCGCACCGAGCACGACGCGCTACGTCGACCACCTACTCGCCACCGCGGCACGCGGCGACTACCGGGTGTTGATCGCGGCGCTGTTGCCGTGTTTCTGGCTCTACCAGAATCTCGGCAGCCGACTGGCCGCCCGG
The DNA here is from genome assembly GCF_017312725.1 of Actinocatenispora comari. GTDB lineage: Bacteria > Actinomycetota > Actinomycetes > Mycobacteriales > Micromonosporaceae > Actinocatenispora > Actinocatenispora comari. Next base: position 97,553 of record NZ_BOPO01000113.1, read on the forward strand.
AGCGATGCCGCCCATCCCTACCGGGCGTGGCTGGACGCCTACGGCGACGCCGAGTTCGCGGCCCAGAACGAGCGGGCCATCGATCTCGTCACCACCGCGGCGGTCGAGGCCGACGAGCCGACCAGGGACCGGATGTGGCGGGCGTTCCGCGCCTCCTGCGAGCACGAGGCGGCGTTCTTCGCCGCCCCGCTGGCCGCCCGGCCGGCCGGCTGAGTCGCCCCGGGCGGCCCTGAGCCGCTCGGGCGGCCCGCCGGGCCCGGTCGGGCGCCGGCTCACCGCCGCTCGTGCACGCCGCGGGCGGTGCGCAGCAACTCGGCCACGCCGTACCGCTCGGGGTCGATCCGGACCGAGACCGCGACACCCGGCCGGACCAGCCAGAACACCCGGTCGTCGGTGCGCAGGCCGGGGTGGTGGCCGATCGTCACCCGGGTCAGCCGCCAGTCGGGGCCCTGCTCCAGGTAGTCGGTCAGGTAGCCGCGCAGCGCGGCCAGGCTGGTCAGCCGGTCACCGCGCAGCGTCTCGACGGTGAGGTCGACCCGCCAGCCGTCGCCGTGCCGGCTCTCCCAGTCACGGGAACAGAAGGCGACCTCGTCCCACTCGTACGCGAAGTCCGACGGGGTCCCGAGGCCCGCCGGCAGGTGGGTCAGGCGGAAGCCGTCGAGCACCGGCGCCGGATGCGCGGCGACCGGGCGGGACGGCGCGGCCGCGGTGTCCCGGACGCCGGACCCGGCCGGTCCGGCGTGCGCCGGCAGGGCCGGGGCGACCGCGCACACCGCGCCGACGGCCAGGCCGGCGATCGACAGGCGCCGGGCGCGGCGGGAGAGCTGCAGCGACATGACTGCTCCGTTTCGTTCGTGGCGGGACCCGCACGGCGGGTCGGACGGCATCCATCGTCGATCCCGGACGGCTGGGATCGGCTGTGCCGCAACGGATCTGTGCACAACCGGCACCCCTGTGGACAACCTTGCCGATTCCCGCGAGGCGTGCTATGCGCCCGCCCGCGGCGCGACGAAGTTGGTGGAAAATTACGAGATTCCGGTTAACAAGGGCAGCGAGCTACATCCACCGCGAGATACCGTGAGAGCCCCATTTCGGCTCAGCGACAAGGGGTTCCGTCATGGCATTCCGGAGAAGACTCGTGGCGCTCGCCGCCACCGGAGCGGTGCTGCTGGCCGGCGCGGCCCTCACCGCCACCACGTCCACCGTCGCCTCCGCGGCGAGTGGCCCCACCACGTTGCCGACCAGCCAGTTCACGCTGACCTCCGACTACCACCAGTACGACACCCTCGACTCGGCGCTGGTGAGCAAGCTCGGCACCGCGTCGGTCGACACGGTGATGAAGAACGCCAACCACACCCGCACCGGCATCACCGACTCGCTGGGCATCGCCGGCTACCAGACCGGGTTCAAGTTCGACTCCGGCGACAACTCCGACTGCACCAACTACCCGCAGGGCATCACCACCAGCCGGGACGCCGTCGGCACCGCGAACAGCGGCAACTACGACGGCCACCAGCTGATCGCGGTGAGCTGGTACACCAAGGCGGGTTGCGACGGGGCGCAGTCGCGCAGCCGGATCACGCTGGTCGACTGGGACGCCACCTGGCCCAACACGTACCGCAAGATCCTGCTGGTGGAGCCGACCGGCACGGCCACCACGCCGAACTTCAAGGACATCCCGATCCACGCCGGCGGCGTCTCGTGGTACGGCGACTACCTCTACGTCGCCGACACCGGGCACGGCATGCGGGTTTTCAACATGAAGAAGATCCTCAAGACCGACACCAGCGGCAGCTCCAGCGCCATCGGCCGGCAGTCCGACGGCACCTACCACGCGCACAACTACGCCTACGTGCTTCCGCAGGTCGGCACGATCACCTCGCACACCACCTCGGGCACCTCCGTGGTGTGGTCGACGATCTCGCTGGACCGGGTGAGCTCCTCGATCGTGATGACCGAGTACACCTGCGCCAGCTGCACGAACTACCCGCAGCGGGCGCCGCGGGCGCTGCGGTTCCCGTTCGCGTCCGGCGCCACCACCTTCGCCGCGACCACCACGGCGAGCGAGGCGCTGCAACTGCCCTGGTACAACCTGAACGGGGTCGGCTCGCACAACGGACGCTGGTGGTTCAACTCCTCGGGTGCGAAGAAGCTGTACTACTGGACCCCGTCGACCGGCTCGCACACGTACAGCTGGGTCGGTGGCGGCGAGAGCCTCAGCTACTGGGAGGACGCGTCCGGCCCGGACCTGCTGTGGTCGCTGCAGGAGCCCAGCGGCCACCGCAACGTCTTCGCGGTCACCCAGTCCACCTACGGGCCCTGACCGGGCCCCCCGGACGGGGCCCTGACCAGGGTCCCCGGACGCCGGGGGACCTCGTGATCGGGCCGGACCGGCAGACCGGTCCGGCCCGGTGTTTCACTGGAGGTCCAGTCGTCGTGAGGGGGCCGATGTCGGACAGCGAGCCGGACGCCGGGCAGATCGTCACCGCGGAACGCATCGTCGCCGGGGACGGGACCGAGCCGGAGGCGTTCGTCGTGGTCGGCGAGTGGATCCGGCAGACCGGTCCGGTCGCGGCGCTGCGGGCGGCGTGGCCGGGCGCCACGCTGGTCGACCTCGGCGCGGTCACCCTGGTACCGGGGTTCAACGACGCGCACAGCCATCCGACCGTGTGCGCCGAGCAGCTGCTGCAGCTCGACCTCTCCCCGCAGCGGGTACCGGACCGGGCGTCGATGCTGGCCGCGCTCGCGCAGCGGGCCGCCGGCACCCCGCCCGGCGAGTGGATCGTGGGCTGCGGGGTCGACCCGGCGCGCAGCCTCGGCGGCGTGCCGCTGACCGCCGACGAGCTGGACACCGCGTGCCCGCACCAGCCCGTGCTGGTGGTCGACGTGACGCTGCACGCCGGTGTGCTGAACAGCGCCGGCCTAGCGCTCGCCGGGTACCGGGGGGTCGACGACGCGCCGGGCGGCGGCGAGCTGGGGCACGACGCGGCGGGGCGGTTGACCGGGGTGCTGGTCGACCAGGCGCTCTACGACGTGGCGTTCCCGGCGTTCACCCGACGGGCCACGATCGTGCCGCGGCCGGACCGGGCGGCGGCGCAGCGGGCGTTCGTGCGGTTCGCCGGCCGGCTGCACGCGGCCGGCATCACCTCGGTGGGCGATGCGATGGTCGGCCCCGAGTCGTGGGCGACGCTGGCCGGGCTGGCCGCGGCCGGCGAGCTGCCGCTGCGGGTCAACGCGCTGGTCGGCTACGAGCACTGGGAGTCGTTCCGGGCGCTGGAGCTGCCGGCACCGGTACCGACCGACCGGCTGCGGGTCGGCGGGGTGAAGGCGTTCGCGGACGGCGCGGTCAACGGCGGCGTCGCCTGGACCAAGCAGCCGGTACCGGCGGCGGAGGCGCCGGGCCAGCCGCGGATGTCGCCCGCCCAGCTGCGGCAGGTGGTCGCCGACGTGCACGAGCACGACGGCACGATCGCGGTGCACGCCAACGGCGACCGGGCGATCGCCGAGGTCCTGGCGGCGATCGACGCGGCGCAGCAGCGCCGACCGCGGCCACAGGTACGGCATCGCGTCGAGCACGTCGCGATCGTCGACGACGAGATCGTCGCGGCGATGCGGGCGCTGCGGGTGGTCGCTGTGCCGTTCGGGCAGTACCCGGCGGCGCACGGGGACAAGCTGCGCCGGTTCTACGACGCCGACCGGATCGAGCGGATGTTCGCGCACCGCACGCTGCTCGCCGCGGGCGTCCCGGTGGCCGGCTCCTCCGACCACCCGTGCGGGCCGTACGAGCCGCTGTTCGCGCTGCAGAGCCTGGTCACCCGGCGGGACCGCAACGGCGCACCGTTCGGCGACCGCCAGGCGATCACGGCCACCCAGGCGCTCGCCGTCTACACCACCGGCTCGGCGTACGCGTCCGGTGAGGAGGCGACCAAGGGCCGGATCGCGGCCGGACAGATCGCCGACTTCGTCGCGCTCGCCGACGATCCCCGCACCGTGGCGGCGGACCGGATCGCCGGCATCGAGGTGGTCGGTACCTGGCTCGGCGGTACCCGGGTCCACCCGGCGCCGGCCGGCCCGGGAGGGGTCCCGCCCGCGGGCGGGTAGACCTGTGCCGGCCGGGGCCGCCCAGGACGGCGCCGGTCGCGGCACGCACCCGACACCACCGCGGGGCCCGCGAGGCGAAGGGACAGCCATGGCCGACGAGTTCATCCCGCACTACCTGCCGTCGAGCACGCCGAGCCTGGCCCGGGGCGTACCGCCGGCGCCGGCCGGGACGCTGTTCGTACTGTCCGAGCAGGGCGGGTACGCGATGCCGCCGCGCCGGTTCACGCTGCTGTTCGGCCGCGGCAGCGAGGACGGCGACGTGCACGTCCCGGTCGGTACCGACGACCCCTACATCAGCCGCTGCCACGGCCGGCTGATGTGCGACGGCGAACGGTGGTGGCTGCGCAACGCCGGCCGGCTGCCGATCCGGCTACCCGCCGACGCGCTGCTGCTGTCCGGTCAGGAGATGCCGGTGGCGCCGGGATACCTGCCGCTGCTGATCGGCCGCGGCAAGCGGTCGCACCTGGTGGAGCTGCGGCTGGTGGGCCGCGGGCCGGCCGACACCCGCGGCGCGCCGGGCGCCTCGACCCGGGCCGATCCGAACGCCTACCCGCTGGACGACACCGAACGGGTGCTGCTCGCCTCGCTCGCCCAGCGGTACCTGCGGGGCGAGCCGCACGCGGCGCCGGTGGCCTGGAAGCAGGTGGTCGACGACCTGAACATGCTGGCGCTGCCGCGCGGCAACGGGCAGCCGTGGAACGAACGGGCGGTCGCGAACGCGGTGGCCCGCATCCGGGCCAGCATCCCGGACCTGCCGTCGCCGGACGAGCTGGGCGTACCGCTGGGCAACGCGGTCAACGCGACCCTGATCCAGGCGTTGCTGCGTTCGGCCACCCTGACCCCGGCCGATCTCGCCCGGCTGGACGGCCCGGACGGTTGATCGCCGGAGCCGGGCCGGCCGGGCCCGGACGGGCGGTCGACAGCGCGGGTCAGCGGGGGCCGGCGTCGAACCGCCACCAGTCCAGCAGCACGTCCGGGCTGGTGGCCCCGAACGACAGGGTGAGGATCTCCAGGTGATCGTCGGTCCAGGCGAGCGTGTAGCTGCCGGCGTGCCGGGCGCAGCCGAGCCGGCCCCGGGCTCCGTCGTTGCGGTACGGCGCGTCGCCGTGGAAGTCGGCCGGCGAGTCGGTGCAGCGCGGCCCGCTGATCCCGACGTTCGCCGCGTACGCGGCGTTCATCGAGGCCGCGTCGTCGAACTGGTAGTAGAACACGATGCTGGTACCGCGGGTCGGGCCGCAGACCACCGCGGTCACCGTCGCGTCGCCCACGTTCGAGGTGATCTGGTCGTGCGGCGGGCGCATGCAGTCCACCCGGGACGCGGCCGGTACGTGCCGCAGCAGCGCGCGTTCGGCCGCGGTCGGGAACACCGGGTCGGCGTGCGCGTTCACCGCGGCGGCGATCTTCGCGGTCGGCGCGGCGAACCCGTAGTAGCCGCGCCACCAGCGGGCCAGCTCGCCGGGCTTGGTCCCGGTCGCGGTGGCGAGCAGGCGCAGCGGCTCGACGCTCCAGGTCAGCACGGGGGCGTCGTGCTCACCGCGGTGGCACAGCAACTGGCCGACCGGCACGCTGCGCAGGTCCAGCGACCGCACGCCGAGGAACCCGGGCGCCGCGCCGTCGCTGCAGTCGACGCCGCTGGGCGCCCGCACCGCCGTGGACCGGCGGTGCACCGCCGCGGTCAGCGCCGCGTCGCTGCCGAACTGGTAGTACGACACCGAGCTCGCGCCGTCGCCGGGCGGGTCGCAGGTGACGGCGGCGGTGAGCCCGGGCAGGTCGTCGACGCTGCCGGCGGCGGCGCGGCGGCAGCCGGACAGCGCGACCAGGCCGGTCAGCGCGCGTTCCGCCGCGGTCGGGTAGGCGGCCAGCCGGACCCAGCCCGACCACGCCGCGCCGAGCGCACCGGCGTTGCCGCCGACGACCGTACCGACGGTGCGGGCATCGATGTCGGTCCAGGTCAGCGTCGTCTCCCCGTACCCGGTGGCGCACAGCACCCGACCGATGCCGGCGCCGGTGGCCGGGTAGCGGTGCTCGCCGTCGGTACCGGCGGGGCAGTCCCCGCTGCCGCTGGGCACCCGGGCCGCCCGGACCGCCGACCGGTAGGCGGCATCCAGCGCGGGCTTGCCGTCGTACAGCCCGAACCGGACCGTGCGGGTACCGGTGCGGCAGGTCAGCGCGGTGTCCGCGGCGGCGAACCGGCCGGTCGGCGCGGCGAGACGACAGTCGGCCCGCAGCGCGGTGGGGATCCGCGCCAGCGCGGCGCCGTCCGGGCGGTCACCGACCCGCGGCCCCAGCCCGTACCAGACGCCCAGGCCGGCCACGCCGACCAGCGCCACCGCGAGCAGCCCGGCGACGACGCGATGGCGTCGCGCCAGCCGGCCGAGCCGGCGGACCGGGACCGAGCCACCGGCCCGGCGGACCGGGACCGAGCCACCGAGCCGGCGGACCGGGACCGAGGCACCGAGCCGGCGCGCCGCGACCCGTCCACCGCGGGCGGCGCGGCCGGCGCCGCCCGGAACCGGCGGCCCGGCGGTGCCGGCCGCCGCCGCCCGCAACGCGGTGACGAACTCGCCGCAGCTCGGGTACCGCTGCGCCGGATCCCGCGCCATCGCCCGGGCCACGACCTCGTCCAGTCCCGGCGGCAGACCGGCGACCCGCGCCGAGACGGGCGGTGGATCGGTGCTCAGCTGGCTGGCCCGGACCGCGTGCGTGTCGGACGACTCGAACGGCGGGGTGCCGGCCAGGCACGCGTAGACCACGGCACCGAGCGAGTACACGTCGCCGCGCCGGCCGGCGACCGGGTCCGGCGCGGAGAACCCGGGGGTGCCGAACGGCGCGCTGCCGGGCACGGTCAGCTGCTCGCCGGCGATCTTCGCGATGCCGAAGTCGCACAGGTAGGCATGGTCGGTGCCGCCGGCGAGCAGCACGTTGCGCGGCTTGACGTCCCGGTGCACCACGCCCGCCTCGTGCGCGTAGTCCAGCGCGGAGGCCAGCTGGGCGGCCAGGTGCAGGGTGCGGTCCAGCCCGAGCGGGCCGTCGGTGTCCAGCCTGGTCTGCAGGTCCGGCCCACCCGGGCCGTCGCCCGGCACGTACGGCATGACGAGGTAGCCGGGGCGCTCGGTGGGACCGGCGTCGGCGAGCAGCGGGATGATGTTCGGGTGCGTCAGCCGGGCCGCCACCGCCACCTCGCGGGCGAACCGGGCCGGGTCGGCGCCGTCGGCCGGGATCTTCACCGCGACCAGCCGGTCGTGCAGACCGGTGTCGCGGGCCAGGTAGACCTCGCTCATCGCGGTCTGCGCCAGCCGCCGCACGATCCGGTACCGCGGGATCGCCCGGGCCACGTCGGCGGCGTCGGGGAACGGCGGAACGGTCGGATCCACCACAGCCTCCTGCCACCACCCACCGCACCGGCGCCGGCGGGACCCGCCGCGCCACCCTCATCGGTACCACGAATTCAACCAGAACCGCCGCTTCGGGCGGCTCGCACCTCGGAGGTAGCAATGCCCCGTCCGGTACTCCCCCTGCTGGTCGCGGCCGCCGTTGCGGTCTCGGTCGCCGGTTGCGGCGGCTCCGGCGACGACACCGCCACCGGCGCCGGCAGCCACCGGCCGGCCGCGCCGGCCGCCTCGGCCACGAGCCCCAGCGCGCCGAGCCCGAGTCCGAGCCGGACCGGCCCGACGCTGCCGGCCGCCGCCGACGGTACCGACATCCACGCCTGCTACGACGGGCGGTGCGAGGTCCGGGTCCGCGCGCCGCAGCGCATCCCGCTGTCGCCGAAGACCGGTTTCGCCAAGCTGACCGTCACCTCCATCACCGCGCAGGGCATGCGGGTCGACACGGTCGGCACCAACGGCAGCACCGGTCAGGCGACGGTGTCCGCGCAGGGCGGCGGGTACGCGATCGCCACCCTGAACGGGCTGGAGATCGCCACCCTCGGGGTGCTCGACGGCGTCGCGGTCATCCGCCTGTCCCCCGCCGGCTGAGCCCGGCCGTACCGTCCCGAGCCGCCGGTCCGGCCCGGGTGCGGAGCGACCGTCCCGGCCCGGACGCCGGCCGGGACGGGACGCTCAGGAGGCGGCGTTGAGCAGGTCGAGGGCGCTGTGCTGGCAGCCGTGGCCGGTGGGGCCGCGGCCGTCGCCGGCCCAGTGCGGGCCGTACAGATCCAGCGGGTCGCGGTCGTTCGCGTAGGCGGTGTCGGCCTGCCGGTGCAGGTAGCCGGCGTACGGGTGGTCGGACAGCACGGAGTCGAGCAGGCCGAGCCCCCGCACGTACGCACCCTTGAACGACGGCCCGTCGCCGGCGCAGCTGTCCGCCTCGTTCGGATCGCGCAGCGTGCCACCGGGGTTCAGCGTGGTGGAGCCGGTCGAGGCGTCGGCGAGGGTACGGGCGGTGTCCAGCACGGCGCCGTCGCCCGTGGCCCGGTACAGCTCCGCCAGCCCGCCGAGGATCACCCCCTGGTTGTACGTGTACGTCGGGTGCCCGTCGTTGTGGCAGCCACTGTCGAGCCCGTCGTTGACCAGGTGCGACGAGTTGATCATGCCGGTGCCCTGGAACCAGGCCCACTCCTGTCGCGCCCGCGCCAGGTAGGTCGTGTCGCCGCCGATCCGGTTGTGCAGCGCGGCGTTGAGCTCCAGGTACAGCTCGTTGGCGATGGCGTTCTTGTAGCCGGTGTTGCCGGTGTTCCACAGCACGCCGCCGCCGCACAGGTCGGTCCAGTAGCGGGCCATGTCGTCGGCGTCGGCCCGCGCCGTGGTCAGGTAGCGGGCGTCGCCGGTCAGGTCGTACGCGTCCAGCCAGGCGAGGCCCCACCAGCCGGTGTCGTCCACGTAGTCGTTGGTGAAGTCGCCGCCCTGCGCGGTGCGGTTCTTGTCGTAGGTCGTCGAGATCGCGTACTCGTAGCTGGGCATGCCGCTGGTGCGCGCGTTGTCGATGATCGCGGTCAGCGCGTTGGCGGAGGTCCACCAGCCGTTGCCGCCGAACAGCCCGGTGTCCCGGTCGTACATCATCATCAGGCCGGTGGCCGCCGCGGTGCTGCGGCTCCACGCGTTCCAGGTCGACCGGGCCCAGGGGGTGCAGGCGATCGCGGTCGAGCCGGCGGCCTGGCCGCAGGCGCGCAGCGCGCCGACCCCGGCGTCGTTCCAGTCGTCCACGTTGTACATCAGGGTGCGCCAGCCGCTCGAACCGCTCGGCGTGGACGTGTCGCCGAGCTTGCTGCCGGTCGACCAGCTCTGCCCGCCGTCGTACGAGCGGTCCAGCCACACCTCGTCGCCGCCGGTGCCGCCGTCGATCGACGCCCAGCCCATCGCGTCGGTGTCGTCGACGTGCAGCCGGATCGTCCGGCCCGACAGGCTGGCCTGCACCGGTACCCGCTCCGCCGGCGCGAGCGCCGGATCCCTTCCGTCGCAGTAGGTGTTGCACACCGACTGGTTCGCGGCCGCCGCCGGCCCGGCCGCCGGTACCAGCACCAGCGCCGCACCGCAGACCACCGCCGCCCCGGCCCGACACCACATCCGACGCAGGTTCATCGCGACCTCCCGTACCGTCGCCGCCGGGTGAGGGGGCCCGGCGTCTCGTATCGGCCAGTCTGCCCCGAATTCGGCGCGGGCCAAGGTTCGAGGACGGTAAAGCGTGGCTCGACTCGGCCACGAGCGCGGCGCGGCGCTTGACCCGGATATCCGCCGAGAGTTTGCTGACGGCGTCTGTTCGGTTCCCGTGCCCTCAAGGAGGCACCGTATGGGAAGAACCGTGCGGCCCGGGCGGCTGATCGTCGGCTCGCTCGTCGCCACCACCGCCCTCGGGCTCACCGTCCTGTCCGCCCCGGCCTTCGCCGGCGGCCGGCACCAGATCGCCGACAGCACCCCCCGGTGGCTGCCGCACGCGCACGCCGTCGGCGACACCGCCGCGGCCAGCCGGGTCGACTTCGGCGTCCTGCTGCACATGCGCGACCACACCGGCGCCGTCGACACGCTGCGCGACGTGTCCGACCCGACCAGCGCGCACTACGGCGACTGGTTGTCCTCGGCGCGGTTCCGCTCCCGGTACGCGCCGGCCGCCGCCGACGTGTCCGCGGTGCGCAGCTGGCTGTCCGGGCAGGGGTTCCGGGTCGGTGACTCGCTCGGCGGCGGCATGTACGTCGAGGCCAGCGGTACCGCGAAGCAGGTCGAGCACGCGTTCGCGACCACCCTCAAGACCTACTCGTACCGCGGGATGAAGGTGCGCTCCAACGACGGCGCGCTGTCGTTCCCGGCCGGTACCCCGGCGCAGGTCACCCGCTCGGTGGCCGGCGTGCTCGGCGTCGACCAGGGCTCCCAGCTGCACAAGCCGGCGGACGAGGCGCCCGGCCCGCCGACCGGCTCGCGCTACGGCGTGAACGTCAAGCCCTGCTCGGCCTACTTCGGTCAGCAGACCGCGACCGACAAGCCGGCCGCGTACGGGAAGAAGCAGCCGTACGCGTCCTGCGGCTACGGGCCCCAGCAGTTGCAGTCCGCGTACGGGGAGAGCGCGCTGCTGCGCGCCGGCATCACCGGCCGCGGGGTCACCGTGGCGATCACCGACGCGTACGCGGCGCCGACCATCTACGCCGACGCCCAGCAGTACAACAGGGTGCACCACCAGCCCGGGTTCCGGCCCGGCCAGTTCCGGCAGATCACGCCGGGGCCGGACGGCTACGACATGATCGACGAGTGCGGCGGCAACGGCTGGTACGGCGAGGAGACCCTCGACGTCGAGGCGGTGCACGCGATGGCGCCCGGCGCGAACATCGTGTACGTCGGCGCCAAGGACTGCTCGTCCGGGCTGGACGACGCGTGGGCGAAGACGATCGACGACCACGTCGCCGACGTCGTCACCAACTCGTGGACCGACGGTACCGACGACGTGTCGGTGCTCGGCCAGGACTACGTCGACTTCTACGACCAGTTCTCGCTGGAGGCGGCGCTGACCGGGATCACCGTCAACTTCTCCTCCGGTGACGACGGCGACCACACGGCCGGCGGTACCGACCTGGGCGCGAAGACGGTGGAGTTCCCGGCCGACGAGCCGTACGTGACCGCCGTCGGCGGCACCAGCATCGGCATCGACGCGCACGGCCGACGCGTCTTCGAGCACGGCTGGCAGACCTCGTACGCCGACCTCGCGGACGGTTCCTGGGGCGCGCTGCCCGGGCCGTACTCCTCCGGCGGTGGCGGCGGCACCAGCGTGCTGTTCGACCAGCCGTTCTACCAGCAGGGACGGGTGCCCGGCTCGATCTCGCAGACCAACGGCGGCGCGCCGATGCGCGCGGTGCCGGACATCTCGATGGTGGGCGACCCGAACACCGGCATGGTGGTCGGCGAGACGCAGGTGTTCCCGGACGGCACCTACTTCGACCAGTACCGGATCGGCGGTACCAGCCTGTCCTCGCCGCTGCTCGCCGGCGTGGTCGCGATGGCCGACCAGCTGACGCACCGCTCCCTCGGGTTCGTCAACCCGGCCTACTACCGGCTGCTGCGCACGCCGGCGCTCTACGACGTGACCGCGCCGCGCGCCCCGCTCGCCGAGGTGCGCACCAACCTGGTCAACGGCGTGGACGCCACCGACGGCAAGAGCTACCAGCTGCAGACGATCGACGTGCAGACCAGCACCATCCACAGCACCCCCGGGTACGACGCCGAGACCGGTGTCGGTACCCCGCGTGGCCCGCTGTTCTTCGCCGGCCTCGCCGTCACCTCGCACCACTGACCGGGTTCCGGGTGGCCGTCCCGGCGGCCACCCGGATCACCGGTGACCGGGTGCCCGGTCCGCCCGTTCCGATGGGCACCCGCCTGCCGATTCGGGGATCGCTACGCTCGGAGCAGGCAGCCGGGCAGCCGGCGCGGAGCGCGCCGCCGGGCCGGCCGAGGGGGTGAGCGACCGGTGCGGTTGTGGTCGCTGCATCCGCGCTACCTGGACCGGCAGGGCCTGGTCGCCTGCTGGCGGGAGGCGCTGCTCGCGCAGCGGGTCCTGGTGCGTCCCGGCCGCGGCTACACCAACCACCCGCAGCTGCACCGGTTCCGGGCCCAGCCCGAGCCGGTGGCGGCGATCGGCCGGTACCTGGCCGGGCTCGCCGACGAGGCGGACCAGCGCGGCTACCGCTTCGACCGGGGCCGGATCGAGCAGCGCCCCGGCACCGTGGCACGGATCCCGGTGACCCGCGGCCAGCTCGACCACGAGCGCCGGCACCTCGCCGCCAAGCTCGCCGACCGCAACCCGGACCGGGCCGTACTGCTGCCGGCGGTGCCGTCGCCGCACCCGTCGTTCGTGGTGGTGGCCGGCCCGGTCGAGGACTGGGAACGCACCCCGCGGTAGCACCGGCGGCCCGTGCGGACGCGCCGTAGGATCGGCGGCGATGGAGGATCCTTCGCCGTTCACCGAGACCACCGGTACCGCGCGGTTCGCCGCGTACCGCGAGCTGACGGCCGCCGGGCCGGTGCGCCAGGTGACGCTGTTCACCGGCGTCCGCGTCTGGGTCGTCGCCGGGTACGACGAGGCCCGCGCGCTGCTCACCCACCCCGGCGTGGTCAGATCCACCGACGAGGTGCCGCACCGCGACGTGCTGCCCGCCGAGCTGGCCGCCGCGATGAACACGCATCTGTTGTCCGCCAACCCACCCGAGCACACCCGGCTGCGGGCGCTGGTGTCGGCCGGCTTCACCCGCCGCCGCGTCGCGGAACTGGAACCGCGCATCACCCGGTTGGCCGGCGGGTTCGCCGACGCGATGGCCGCCGCGGCCACCGGCCCGGACAGCGCCCCCGGCACCGGGAGCGCGCCTCCCGGCGGCACCGCGGAGTCCAGCGCGCCGGTCGATCTGGTCGCCCGGTACGCCAATCCGTTGCCGGTGGCGGTGATCGCCGAGCTGGTCGGGGTGCCGGCGACCGACCGGGACGCGTTCCGGCACTGGTCCTCGATCGTCAGCTACGGCGCCGTGTACCCGGCCGACGTCTGGGTCGGTGCGACCCGGGAGATGGTCGACTACCTGCGCGGGCTGATCGCCGCGAAGCAGGCACGGCCGGCCGACGACCTGCTGTCCGCACTGCTCGCGGTGCGCGCCGAGAGCGGCGACCGGCTGTCGGTGGACGAGCTGACCTCGATGGTGTTCCTGCTGCTCGCCGCCGGGCACGAGACGACCGCGCACCTGATCGGGACCGCGACCTACCGGCTGCTCACCGCCCCGGACCGGCTCGCCCTGCTGCGCGCCGAGCCGGACCGGCTGCCCGGCGCGATCGAGGAACTGCTGCGCCTGGACGGCCCGGTGCAGTCCACGATCCCGGCCTGGACCACCACCGAGGTACGGCTGGGCGAGGTCACCATCCCGGCCGGGCAGGTGGTGCTGGCCGCGGTGCTCGCGGCCAACCGCGACCCGCGCCGCTACGCCGAACCCGACCGGCTCGACCTGGACCGGCCGCCGGCCCAGCACCTCGCGTTCGGGCACGGCATCCATCACTGCCTCGGCGCGCCGCTGGCCCGGCTGGAGGCCCGGATCGCGCTGCGTACCCTGCTCGACCGGTTCCCGCGGCTGCGGCTGGCCGACCCCGACACCGAGCCGGAGCGCCATCCCGCTCTGCTGTTCAACGGCCTGCGGGCGCTCCCGGTCCGGCTGCACTGACTCACCGCCCCGACGAGAGCGCCGTTCCGCCGCTGGCGAGGGGCGGTTCGGGCGGCGGTCAGTGGCGTGGGGTGCGGCGGACGGTGAGGCGGCCGGCGAGCTCGTCGACCGGCACCGGTACCCGGGTGGGCCGGATGGCGAGCAACAGCAGCGCGGCGCCCAACCCGCACAGCGTGGCGAGCAGGTGGCCCAGGTCCCAGATCGTGTGGTGCACCAGTACCGGGGTGAGCACCCCGAGCGCGAGCACCACCGCCCCGGCGACGCGCAGCCAGCCGCGCAGTACCAGGACCGCCGCCGCGCAGCAGGCCACCATCACGTAGCTGACGCCGACGTCGGTGGACAGCGCGAGCGAGCGCGGCGCGGCTCCGGTACGGATCGCGTGCAGCTCCACCACCGCGGTCAGCAGCGACCCCAGTACGTGCCCGGCCAGGCCGACGAGCACCAGCCGGGGCGTGCCGTAGCGGCGCTCCGCGTACGCGACGACGACGGCGAACACCGCGAGGTAGCCCACCAGTCCGGCACCGCGGTCCGCGACCCACAGTCCGCTCGCGACCAGCACGCCGACCGGCTTGGCGTGCAGGCCGACCAGGTTGGTCGACTGGATCGTCGTCAACACGGTGATCAGCCGCGGCGGCGCGGCCCGCTGTACCAGCGTGGAGGCGGTGAAGATCGCGCAGTAGGCGAACGTGGCGGGCGCGGTCAGCACCCAGGCGTGCAGCCGGTTGGTCCACCGGCCGAGCCGGCGCACCAGCCGGGCCGCCGGCGCGGCGACCCGGGCGACCGCACGCAGCAGGTACCAGAGGATCGTGACGGCGAGCAGCACCGCGACCGTGATCATCAGCCCAGTGTGGTCGGCGCACCCCCGGCGCGGGCCCGGATTCCGCCCCACAGCGGCCGAGCACGGCCCGCGGTCAGCGGTACCGGCCCGCTGGCCGCGGGCCGGGACCGTGGTCGAGCGTCAGCCGGCGGCCGGCGCGCCCTGGGTCCGGGCGGCTTCCTGGGCCCGCTGCGACACGTCGCGCAGGTGCTGCTCGGCCTCGGTGCTCAGCGAGGTGTGCAGGATCTTGCCGCCGAACTGGTACTGCGCCAGCTCGGTGGCGACCTTGTCGATCGTCACCTGATCGACCAGCACGAACAGCGCCGCGGTACCGGGGCGCAGCTCCGAGCCGACCTTCTTCATGAAGCCGTCGTCGACCCCGACGTCGGTGAACTTGCCGGCGACCGCGCCGCCGGCCGCCCCCAACGCCATGCCCAGGAACGGCGCGAAGAACAGCAGCCCGATCAGGCCGCCCCACAACGCTCCGCCGGCGGCACCGGCGCCGGTCAGGTTGCGGGCCTGGTGCAGCTTGACCTTGCCGTCCGGTTGGGCCTCCACGATGGCCGCGTCCCGGATCGAGATCAGTCCCTGTTTCTGCAGCTCGAACAGCTTCTCGCGGGCCTGCTCGGCTGTGCCCACGTCACGGTAGGCGATCGCCGCCAGATCACTCATTCGTCCCCCCGGATACGTCGTGACCGACGCGGTCGATCCTAGGGCGGCCGGCCGCCCGGCAGATCGATACGCGGAAATCCGTCCGGCGCTTCGGCGGCGGTCGCGGACCGCATGATCGGCGCCGCCTCGGCGCCCGATCGGCAGCGCCTCACGGCTGGAAGCGGTAGCCCATGCCCGGTTCGGTGATCAGGTGCACCGGCCGGCTCGGGTCGGCCTCCAGCTTGCGGCGCAGCTGCGCCAGGTACTGCCGCAGGTACTGGGTCTCGTCCCGGTACGTCGGCCCCCACACCTGCTGCAGCAGCTGGCGCTGGCCGACGAGCTTGCCGGGCGAGCGCAGCAGCACCTCCAGCAGCTGCCACTCGGTCCTGGTCAGGTGCACCGTCCGCGCCGGGTCGTCGGTGCGGTACACCCGCCGCGCGGCCAGGTCGACGGTGTGCGCGCCGATCGGTACCGCCGGGGGCTCGTCGGCCGGGCCGAGCCGCCGGGTCACCGCGCGCAGCCGGGCCACCAGCTCCTCCATGCTGAACGGCTTCGTCACGTAGTCGTCCGCGCCGGCATCCAGCGCCTCCACCTTGTCGATCGCGTCGGACCGGCCGGACAGCACCACGATGGGTACCGGTGTCCAGGTACGCAGGTCGCGGATCAGCTCGGCACCGTCGATGTCGGGCAGCCCGAGATCGAGGACGACCAGGTCGGGATGCTCGTCGGCGGCGGCCCGCTGGGTCTGCGCGCCGTCGGCGGCGGTCACCACCTGGTAGCCGCGGGCGGTCAGGTTGATCCGCAAGGCGCGCAGGAGCTGCGGCTCGTCGTCCACGATCAGCACCCGCGTCATGCCCGCTCCTCGTCGTCCCGTACCCGGGCCGCCTCGACGTCGCCGGGCCGCGCACCCCGGCCGGGCCGCGCCGCAGCATCGCCGCCGGGCCCCCCATCAGCGTCGCCGCCGGACCGCCCACCAGCTTCGCGGCCGTGGAGCGCAGCGCCGTCCGGGTCGAGCCGCGCAACGGCGTCCCGGCCGCGGCGCCAGGCAGCGACGCGGCGCAGCGCCGCCTCGGCTGGTGGCTGGTCCGCGCGTCCGACCGCGTCCTCCACGACCGGCAACCGCAGGGTCATGGTCAGCCCGCCGCCAGGCGTGTGCTCCGGGTCGAGCGTGCCGTGCATCGCCTCGGCGAGCCCCCGGGACAGCGCCAGGCCGAGCCCGACGCCGGTCTCGTTGTCCCGGTCGCCGAGCCGCTGGAACGGCAGGAACACGGTGTCCCACTTGCTCGCCGGGATGCCCGGTCCGTGGTCGACCACCCGCACCGCCACGTACCCGCCGTGCTCGCTGACCGACAGCTGCGGCGGCCGGTCCGCCGGGCTGTACCGCAGCGCGTTGCGCAGCAGGTTCGCCAGGATGCGCTCCACCAGGACCGGATCGGCCCGTACCTCCGGGGTGTCGTCCGGGATCCGCACCGGTACCGGCCGGGCGGCGGCACCGATCTCGTCCAGCGCGGCGGCGGTGGCCTCGGCGACGCTCATCGGCTGCGGCCGCATGGCGAGCGCGCCGGCCTGCAGCCGGCTCATGTCGAGCAGGTTGTCGACCAGCCGGTGCAGCCGGCCCAGCGACTCGGCGACGGTGTCGACCAGTTCGGCCCGGTCGGCGGCCGACAGGGTGACGCCGGGGCTGCGCAGCCCGTCGACGGCGGCCATCGCCGCCGCGAGCGGGGTGCGCAGGTCGTGGCTGACGGCGGACAGCAGCGCGGTGCGCAGCCGATCCACCTCGGCCATCGAGCCCGCGGTGGCGGCCTGTTCGGCGAGCCGCTGTTCCCGCAGCGCGAGCGCGGCCTGGGCGGCGAACGCCTGGACGACCCGGCGGTCGGCGGCGGCGAGCGGGTGGCCGCGCATCGCGAGGCAGGTGTCGCCGTCGACCAGGATGTCGGCGTCGGCCTCCCCGGGGGTCAGGCACGGTGGCGCGCCGACGGTGGCGGCGACCGACCAGGCCTGCCGGTCGTGCTGCACGTCCGGGCTGTCCGGTACGGCCGTGCGGCGCTCCAGCAGCGTCACCGCGGCGAACCGGTACGTCTCGCGCAGCTGGCCGAGCAGCGCCCGCACCGCCGGGGAGCCGCGCAGCACGCTGCCGGCCAGCGTGAACAGCGTCTCCGCCTCGGCCCGGGCGGCGGCCGCCTCCCGGGTACGGCGGGCCGCGACGTCGACCGCGACGCTGACCGCCACCGCCATGGCGAGGAAGACCGCGACGGCGAGGACGTTCTCCCGCTGGTTGATGGTGAGCGTGTGGTACGGCGGGGCGAAGAAGTAGTTGACCAGCAGCGAGCCGAGCACCGCGGCGGTCAGTGCCGGCCACAGCCCACCGACCAGCGCGACGACCACCACCCAGGCCAGGTACAGCAGGATGTCGCTGGTCAGGGTCAGTTCGCCGCGCAGCTGGGTCAGCGCCAGCGTCAGCAACGGCAGCCCGACCAGCGCGAACAGGAAGCCGAGCAGCCGGCGCTGGGCGCTGAGCGCGGCCGGCGGCGCGGAACGTCCCCGGCCGCGGTGCACCTGCTCGTGGGTGACCAGGTGCACGTCGATCGAGCCGGACGCGGCGGTCGTGGTCACCCCGACCCCGCGGGACAGGAGCTGGGCGAACCGGTTGCGCCGGCTGGCGCCGAGCACCAGCTGGGTGGCGTTGACGCCGCGGGCGAAGTCCAGCAGCGCGGTGGCGATGTCGTTGCCGACGACCTGGTGGTACGTGCCGCCGAGGTCCTCGACCAGGGTGCGCTGCGCGGTCAGGCTCGCCGGGTCGGCGCCGCCGACCAGGCCGTCGTTGCGGGTGACGTGCACGGCGAGCAGGTCGGCGCCGGTGGTGCGTTCGGCGATCCGGGCGGCCCGGCGGATCAGCGTGCCGCCCTCCGGTCCGCCGGTCAGCGCCACCACCACCCGTTCCCGGGTCTCCCACGGCTGCGAGATGCGGTGCTCGGCCCGGTACCGGTCGAGCTGGTCGTCGACCTTGTCGGCGAGCCAGAGCAGCGCGAGCTCCCGCAGCGCGGTCAGGTTGCCGACCCGGAAGTAGTTGGCCAGCGCCGCGTCGATCTTGTCGGCCCGGTAGATGTTGCCGTGCGCCATCCGGCGCCGCAGCGCCTCCGGGGTCTGGTCGACCAGCTCGATCTGGTCGGCCCGGCGCACGATCGCGTCCGGCACCGTCTCGCGCTGCGGTACCCCGGTGATCTCGGAGACCACGTCGTTGATCGACTCCAGGTGCTGGATGTTGAGCGTGGTGATCACCACGATGCCGGCGGCCAGCAGCTCCTGGACGTCCTGCCAGCGCTTGGCGTTGGCCGAGCCGGGCACGTTGGTGTGCGCCAGCTCGTCGACCAGCACCACCTCGGGCGCGCGGGCGAGCACCGCGGCGAGATCCAGCTCGGTGAACCTGGCCCCGCGGTACTCGATCGTCGCCCGCGGCACCACCTCCAGCTCGCCGAGCATCGCCTCGGTCTGCGGGCGGCCGTGCGTCTCGACCAGGCCGACGACCACGTCGGTACCGCGCTCGGCGCGCCGGCGGCCCTCCTCCAGCATCCGGTAGGTCTTGCCGACGCCCGGCGCGGCGCCGAGGTAGACGCGCAACAGTCCCTGCGTCATCGCCTGGCCGAGCCTCTCGCGTTCATGATCACTGTCGGTAAGGGTACTTCGCGTCCAGGGCGTGGTTGAGCTCAACCACGTCGACCGCCGGCTCGCCCATGAACCCCAGCGCCCGGCCGGTGGTGTACCGGTCGATCAGCGCCCTGACGGTCGCCGGGGCGAGGTGCCGCTCGCGGGCGATCCGGGGCGCCTGCAGCTCCGCGTAGGCGGTACTGATCTGCGGGTCCAGGCCGCTGCCGCTGGCGGTGACGGCGTCCGGCGGTACCGCGGGGTGGGTTGGCGCGTCGCCCCGGACCGGCGTGACCACCGCGTGCGAGTAGTCGGCGCCGTACCGGGCGCACGCCACCCGCACCCCGTGGTACCGGGTCAGGAACGGGGCCGCCGGGCACTGCTGGTTCAGGCTGACCACCCGGGTGACCGCGCCGCGATCACCGTGCGTACGGAACACCCCGAGCACCGCGCCCACCCCGGTGGAGGTGCAGTACGGCCGGGAGGAGTCCACGTGCTCCAGCCGCCCCACGGCGAGGCTGCGCGCGCAGACCTGGGTGAGCAAGCTGGGCGTACCGGTGTCGTGCTCGTCGGCGGGGTTGCGCAGGGTGTCCACGACGCTCTCCGGCCCCAGGTTGGACGCGCCGGTCGCGGTCGGGTCGTAGCCGCCGGCCGACGGCCGGGACTGGAAGTACTGCACCAGCGGCCGGCCGTGCGCGTCGGTGAACGACTGGCCGATCAGCGAGCTGCCGACGGCGCGGCCGTGTTGCGAGAGCACCGAGCCGCTCGCCTGGTCCCGCAGGCCGGGCAGCTGCACGAGGCCGGTGACCAGCAGCGGGTAGGCGACGCCGGTGAGGACGGTCAGCACGAGCACGGCCCGCAACGCGGCGACGTGCGCTCTGATCCAGGACGGTACACGCATCACGAGATCCCCGGGACGAACTGGATGACAAGGTCGATGAGCTTGATCCCGACGAACGGCGCGACGATCCCGCCGAGGCCGTAGACCAGCAGGTTGCGGCGCAGCATCGATGCCGCGTTCGCCGGCCGGTAGCGCACCCCGCGCAGCGCGAGCGGGATCAGCGCCACGATGACCAGCGCGTTGAAGATCACCGCGGACAGGATCGCCGAGGTCGGACTGTGCAGCCGCATGACGTTCAGCGCGTCCAGGCCCGGGTAGAGCGCGGCGAAGATCGCCGGGATGATCGCGAAGTACTTGGCGATGTCGTTCGCGATCGAGAACGTGGTGAGCGCGCCGCGGGTGATCAGCAGCTGCTTGCCGATCGCGACGACCTCGATCAGTTTGGTCGGGTCGGAGTCCAGGTCGACCATGTTGCCGGCCTCCTTGGCCGCCGAGGTACCGGTGTTCATCGCCATCCCGACGTCGGCCTGGGCCAGCGCCGGCGCGTCGTTGGTACCGTCGCCGGTCATCGCGACGAGCCGACCGCCCTGCTGCTCCCGCCGGATCAGCGCGAGCTTGTCCTCCGGCGTCGCCTCGGCGAGGTAGTCGTCCACCCCCGCCCGGGTGGCGATCGCGGCCGCGGTGCGCGGGTTGTCGCCGGTGATCATCACCGTCCGGATGCCCATCCGGCGCAGCTGGTCGAACCGTTGCGCCATCCCCGGCTTGACCACGTCGGCGAGGTGGATCACGCCGAGCACCCGAGCGCGGCCGCCGACCCGCTCCCCCACCACCAGCGGGGTACCGCCGGCCGCGGAGACGTCGTCGACGATCGCGTCGATGCGGTCGGGCACCGTACCGCCGGCGGCACGGACCCAGTCGGTGACCGCGGCGGCGGCGCCCTTACGCAGCTGCCGGGTACCGGTGCCGGCCGGCAGGTCGACGCCGGACATCCGGGTCTGCGCGGTGAACGGCACCCACACCGCGCCGGTGAGCTCGCCGGCCGCACGCTCGCGCAGCCCGTACTCGGTCTTCGCGTGCACCACCACCGACCTGCCCTCGGGCGTCTCGTCGGCGAGGCTGGACAGCTGCGCGGCGTCGGCCAGCTCGGCCGCCGACACCCCGCCGACCGGGACGAAGCCGCTCGCCTGCCGGTTGCCCAGCGTGATGGTGCCGGTCTTGTCCAGCAGCAGCGTGTCCACGTCCCCGGCGGCCTCGACCGCGCGGCCGCTCATCGCGAGCACGTTGCGCTGCACCAGCCGGTCCATCCCGGCGATGCCGATCGCGGACAGCAGCGCGCCGATCGTGGTCGGGATCAGGCACACCACCAGCGCCACCAGGACGACCCCGGTCACGCCGTGCGCGTCGATGGTGGCGCTGTCCGGCGCGAACGCCTGCGCGTGCCGGGCGAAGACCGCCATCGGCTGCATCGTCGCCACTGCCAGCAGGAACACGATCGTCAGCGTGGCGAGCAGGATGTTCAGCGCGATCTCGTTCGGCGTCTTCTGCCGGTTGGCGCCCTCGACCAGGCCGATCATCCGGTCGATGAAGCTGTCCCCGGGCCGCTGGGTGATCCGCACGACGATCCGGTCGGACAGCACCCGGGTACCGCCGGTGACCGCGCACCGGTCGCCGCCGGACTCGCGGATCACCGGGGCCGACTCGCCGGTGACGGCCGACTCGTCGACGCTGGCGATGCCCTCGACGACGTCGCCGTCGCCGGGGATCACCTGGCCGGCCTCGACCAGTACCAGGTCGCCGCGGGCCAGCTGCGGCGCCGGTACCGGCCGCTCGACCGGCGCGGTGGCACCCGGGGTCCAGCCGACGAGCCGGCGGGCCAGGGTGTCGGTCTTCGCCCGGCGCAGCGCGTCGGCCTGCGCCCTGCCCCGGCCCTCGGCGACCGCCTCGGCCAGGTTCGCGAACAGTACGGTCAGCCACAGCCAGCCGGCGATCGCGGCGCCGAACACGCTCGGCGACACGGCGGCGAGCACGGTGGTGAACACCGAGCCGACCTCGACGACCAGCATCACCGGGTTGCGCCACAGGGTCAGCGGGTCGAGCTTGCGCAGCGCCTGCGGCAGCGCGGCGAGCAGCTGCCGGCGGTCGAGCAGCCCACCGGCGCGCACCCGCGGCGCCGGCCCGGTGGCCGGCGGTACCGCGACTTCACGGACAGACATGACGTCCTTCTGTTGTCTCGTCAGGGGTTTCACCGCACACCTTCGGCCAGCGGGCCGAGCGCGAGCGCCGGCAGGAAGGTCAGCGCCACCAGGATCACCGTGACGCCGACGAGCATCCCGACGAACAGCGGCTGGTGGGTGCGCAGCGTGCCGGGCGACTCCGGTACCGGCGACTGTCCGGCCAGCGAGCCGGCCAGCGCGAGGACGAACACGATCGGCAGGAACCGGCCGAACAGCATCGCCAGCCCGGTCGCCGTCTCGTACCAGGTGCTGCCGACGCTCAGGCCGGCGAACGCGGAGCCGTTGTTGTTGGCCGACGAGGCGAACGCGTACAGCACCTCGGACAGCCCGTGCGCGCCGAAGTTGAGGATGCCGGCCCGGCCGGAGGCGGTGGCGAGCGCGGCGGCGGTGCCGACCAGCACCAGCGCCGGCATGGTCAGGAAGTACAGGCTGGCGAGCTTGACCTCGCGGGCGCCGATCTTCTTGCCCAGGTACTCCGGGGTGCGGCCGACCATCAGCCCGGCCAGGAACACCGTGAGCACGGCGAGGATCAGCATCCCGTACAGGCCGGAGCCGACCCCGCCCGGCGCGACCTCGCCGAGCAGCATGTTGCCGATCGTGATCCCGCCGCCGAGCGCGGTGTACGAGTCGTGGAACGAGTCGACCGCGCCGGTCGAGGTGAGCGTCGTCGCCGCACCGAACGTGGCCGAGTTCAGCACGCCGAACCGGGTCTCGGTGCCCTCGGTGGCGCCGCCGACGGCGCTCGGCACCGTACCGGGGTGCATGCCCTGGGCGACGTTGATCAGCACCACGCTGCCGATCGCGAGGACCGCCATCGCCGCGACGATCGCGTACCCCTGCCGGCGGTCGCCGACCATCCGGCCGAACGTGCGCGGCAGGCTGAACGCGATCAGCAGGATCAGGAAGATCTCCACCCAGTTCGTCCACGCCGTCGGGTTCTCGTACGGGTGCGCCGAGTTGGCGTTGTAGAACCCGCCGCCGTTGGTGCCGAGCTCCTTGATGACCTCCTGGCTGGCCACCGGGCCGCCCGTCAGGTGCTGGGTGCCACCGGCGATCGTGTGCACGTCGGTACCGGCGGAGAGGTTCTGCACCGCACCACCGGCGACGAGCACGACCGCGCCGACGACCGCGATGGGCAGCAGGATGCGTACGGTGATGCGCACCAGGTCGACCCAGAAGTTGCCCAGCTCGTCGGTGCGCCTGCGGGCGAACCCGCGGACCAGCGCCACCGCCACCGCGATCCCGGTCGCGGCGGACACGAAGTTCTGCACCGCGAGGCCGGCCATCTGCACCAGGTATCCCAGCGTCGACTCGCCGGAGTACCACTGCCAGTTGGTGTTGGTGACGAAGCTGACCGCGGTGTTCCAGGCGCCGGCGGGTGCGACCGCGGGCATGCCCAGCGACAGCAGCAGCTGGTGCTGCAACCGCAGCATCAGGTACAGGAACAGGATCGAGGCGGCGGCGAACGCGAGCACGCTGCGCGCGTACACCGACCAGGTCTGCTCGCCGTCGGCGCGCACCCCGATCAGCCGGTACGCGAGGCGCTCGACCCGCAGGTGCCGGGTGCCGGTCACCACCCGGTACATGTGGTCGCCGAGCGGACGGTGCACCAGCACCAGCGCGACGACCAGCGAGACGACGAACAGGATGCCCGCGGTCGTGGCGCTCACGAGAACCGCTCCGGGCACAACAGGGCGGCCACCAGGTACCCGACCAGCGCCACCACGACGATCAGGCCCACCACGTCGACGACGGTCACAGCCGCGCCACCGCCCTGACCGCCAACGCCAGCAGTACGAACGACGCCAGCGTCACGAGCACGAAAGCCACGTCAGCCATCGCGCCTGGTCCCTCCCCTCGATCGGTGGGCGCCCGGACGGGCTTGCCGTGATCGAGTGAAGTACCGGCCGGGTCGGCGGGCCACGGTCGTTGACGCGAAAACAACGGCCGCCGGGCAGTTCCTGACGCGTTCTTGACGCGTACCGGCGGCGCCCGCGGCGCGGCGCTCCGGGGGCACGGGCCGCCGCACCGCGGTGTCCGGCTCCGGATGCTCGGCCCGGACCGTGGGCCGGCACCGCGAGTGGGTCGGCGCCGGGAGTGGGCCGGTGCCGGCCGGCCCGGGCCGTGTGCCGGCGCCGGAGCGGGGTCCGGTGCCGGCCGGTCAGCTGGTCGGCCGGGACAGGTCGTAGACCGTGACGCCGCCGACCGTCTTCTTGGTGAAGTGCGCCGCGACCCAGCTCTCGATCGAGCTGGTACCGCCGGGCCCGCCGCCCATCCCGCCGGCGACGAAGTACCGGACCTCGCCGGCCGCGACGTACCGCTGGAACTGCGCCCGCGTCGGGTAGGCGTCGCTGCCCGAGAACCCGCCGATGCCGAGCACCGAGGCACCGTCCGCGGCGAGCTCCAGTTCGGCGGCCTGCTGGGTGCCGTTGGTGGCCGCCGCCCACCGGTAGCCGTGCGCGTTCTTCAGCAGCGTCGCCACCGCGCTGTTCGCCGACCCGCCGCCCATCCCGCCACCGGGGACACCGCCCGAGCCCGATCGCCCGTTCTGCCCGGACCCGGTTCCCTGCGAGTCGCTGCCGGCGCCCGGGCGGCCCTGGCCCGGCACGCCCGAGTTGCCCCGCGCCGAGTTGCCCTGACCCGAGTTGCCCTGACCCGAGTTGTCCTGCGAGCCGCTTCCGGAGCCGGGTATCCCGGCGGTCGGCGGCTGGCCGGTGCCGGACCGGCCACCGGTCGCCCCACCCGGGCCACCCTTGCCGCCGGATCCGTTGCCGCCGTTGGCGTTCCCGGCCGCGTTCGGGTTCCCGCTGCCGCCGGGTGGGGTGCCGAAGCCGGAACCGCTGCCGGTCCGGCCGCGACCGCCCATCCCGGGGCCGCCGAACCGGCCGCCCGCGCCGGAGCCGCCCGGGCCCGCGGTGGGGATGCTGCCGGTGTGGGCGGTCGCCGCGGTCTGGGCGGAGTACGCCGCCGGCGCGCCGAGCCCGGCGAACGCCAGTACCGGCACCGCCACCAGCGCCACCCGGCGCACCCACCGGCCCGGTACCAGCAGCCAGACCACCCCGGCCGCGGCAGTGACCAGCACCGCGTAGCGCAGCCACGGCTGCCACGACGGCGCCCGACCGAGCAGTTGGTACGCCCAGACCCCGGTCACCGCGACCAGCACGGCGAGGCCGACCCGTCCGCCGGTGCGCTCCCGCTGCTCCCACAGGGTGTGCCCGCCGATGGCGACCACCGCCGCGATCGCCGGCGCGAGCGCGACCGAGTAGTACGGGTGGATGATCCCGGACATGAAGCTGAACACCGCCATGGTGACGAGCAGCCAGCCGCCCCACAGCACCAGCGCGGCGCGGGTGCGGTCGGTGCGGCGTGCCGCGCGGGTCAGCCACAGCCCGGCCACCAGCGCCAGCAGCGCCGCGGGCAGCAGCCAGGAGATCTGGGTGCCGAACGTGTCGGAGAACATCCGCAGCGGCCCGGTCGCCCCGCCGAACATCGCGTTGCCGCCACCGCCCGGGCCGCCGCCGGTGAACACCTCCCGCACCGGCGCCCCGCTGCCACCGCCGGTGAACACCTCCCTCGCCCCGCCGGGCATCCCGCCGCCGCCCGGGCCACCGCCGGAGCCGCCGGTGAGCCGGCTCAGCCCGTTGTACCCGAGGGCCAGTTGCAGCAGGCTGTTGTCGGTCGACCCGCCGATGTACGGCCGGGAGCCGGCCGGCCACAGCTCGACCAGCGCGACGTACCAGCCGGCCGAGACCACCAGCGCCGCACCGGCGGCGAGCAGGTGGCCGATTCGGCGGCGCAGCGAGACCGGCGCGGCGACCAGGTAGACCAGCGCGAACGCCGGCAGTACCAGGAACGCCTGCAGCATCTTGGTCAGGAACCCGAACCCCAGCGCGGTACCGGCCAGCACCAGCCACCACAGCGAGCCGCGCTCGACCGCCCGGGTCACCGCGTACGCGCCGGCCACCATCAGCAGCACCAGCAGCGCGTCCGGATTGTTGAACCGGAACATCAGCACCGCCACCGGGGTCAGCGCCAGGATCGCGCCGGCGCCGAGGCCCGCCGCGTACCCGGCCACTCGGCGCACGGCACCGTACAGCAGTGCCACTGACGCGACGCCGAGCAGCGCCTGCGGTACCAGCATGCTCCACGAGGAGAAGCCGAAGACGCGGCCGGACAGCGCCATCAGCCAGATCGAGGCGGGCGGCTTGTCCACGGTGATCCCGGAGCCCGCGTCGACCGCACCGAACAGCAGCGCCTTCCAGCTGATCGTGCCGGCCTGCACGGCACCGGCGTAGAACGAGTTGGCGTAGCCGTTCGCGGACAGGTTCACCAGATACAGCGCGGCGGTGCCCAGCAGCAGCACCGCGAGCGCCGGCCGGGCCCAGCCGGGCCGGTCGGCGGTACGGGCGAACGCCGCACGTACCGGAGCGGTCAGCGTCGTCGCACTCATGCGCGTCCCCTTGTCGTCGCGGCGTTCGCCGGGCATCGGTCGGTCCCTCGTGCCTGCTCGGTCATGCCGGCTCCTCGGCGTCGTCGGGGCCCAGCGGCAGTTCGCTACCATCGGCCAGCGCGGGCCGCACGCTCACCTCGCGCGGCGCCGCCCCGGCACCGGCGGAGGGCCCGACAACGGCGGAGGGCCCGGCAGCGGCCGGTGGGCCGGCAGCGGTGGGTGGCGTGGCGGCGGGTGGGCGGGTGCGGGCCGGTTCCGGGCGGCTGCGGCCGAACACCCAGCCGCGCAGCAGCACGAACCGCAGCGCCGTCGCCACCAGGTTCGCGGCCACCAGCACCGCGAGCTCCGGTACCCGGCCGGGCGTGGTCGCCGCGTGCAGCACCGCGAGCGCGCCGCTGGTCAGTGCCAGCCCGAGTGCGAACACCAGCAGCCCCTGCACCTGGTGCCGGCCGGCGTGCCGGCGGCCGACCACGCCGAACGTGAGGCGCCGGTTGACCGCGGTGTTGGCGATCGCGGTCACCGCCAGCGCGACGCCGTTGGCCCACTGCGGCCCGAGCGGTCCGCGCAGCGCCACGAACAGCAGCAGGTACGCCAGCGTGCTGCCGGCGCCCACCACGGCGAACCGGACCAGCTGCCGCAGCAGCCCCGCCGGTACGCCCGGGGTCGCCGGCTCGATCGGCGCGCGACCCAGCTGCCGGCGTACCTGCGCGAGGGGCAGCCGGCCGGTGGCGAGCGCCCGGCCGACCCGGACGATGCCGCGCAGGTCGGCGATCGCGGTGGCGACGATGTCGACCCGGCTGTCCGGGTCGTCGACCCAGTCGACCGGTACCTCGTGCACCCGCAACCCGGCCCGCTGGGCGAGCACCAGCAGCTCGGTGTCGAAGAACCAGCCGGTGTCCTCCACCAGCGGCAGCAGCTGCGCGGCCACGTCGGCCCGGATCGCCTTGAAGCCGCACTGCGCGTCGGAGAACCCGGCCGCGAGCGTGCCGCGCAGCAGCAGGTTGTAGCAGCGCGAGATCACCTCCCGCTTGGTACCGCGCAGCACCCGCGAGCCGCGCGACAGCCGGGTACCGATGGCGAGTTCCGAGTGGCCCGAGATCAGCGGTGCGACCAGCGGCAACAGCGCGGCGAGGTCGGTGGACAGGTCGACGTCCATGTAGGCGAGCACGGTCGCGTCGGAGGTCGACCACACCGCGTGCAGCGCCCGCCCTCGCCCCTTCTGGTCCAGGTGCACCACCCGTACCTGCGGGCGCTCGGCGGCGAGCCGGTGCGCGATCGCCAACGTGTCGTCGGTGCTCGCGTTGTCCGCCACGGTGATCCGGTACGGGTACGGGAACGTCTCGGCCAGGTAGCCGGTGAGCCGGTGCACGCACGGCGCGAGGTCGTGCTGCTCGTTGTGCACCGGTACCACCACGTCCAGTACCGGCCGGGCCGGGTGGCGCGCCACCGTGTCCGGCGACGGTTCCCCGGTGGGCGTCGCGTACGTCGATGTGACCATGGCGCCGACGGTGCCGGCGGCCTTTGTGCCACCCATGAGGCCGACCTGTGCCCCGGCTGTACGTCCTTGGCCGTCAACAGCTGCCGGGGTCCGTCGCGTGTCGACCTGGTGGCGTACCGGCGTGCTTAACCGTTTGCGGCCCCGGACGGGCGGCCGTTAGCTTCGGCGGCATGAGACCGATCGCCGAGAGTGACATCCGCGCCTCGTTCGTCAACTGCACCAAGGGCGAGGCGAAGCGGTTGGCTCTCCCCCGCGACCTCGCCACCGCCCCGTGGGACGACCTGGACTTCCTCGGCTGGCAGGACGGCGCCGCGCCCGACCGGGCGTACCTGGTGGCCGAGTTCGGCGACGCGCCGGTCGGCGTGGCGCTGCGGCGCGCGAGCGGCGGCGCCGGCCGGATGCGGCGCACCATGTGCTCGCTGTGCCTGACCACGCACACCGCCGGCGGCGTGTCGCTGCTGACCGCACGGCGGGCCGGCAAGGCCGGCCAGCAGGGCAACTCGGTCGGGCTGTACGCCTGCAGCGACCTCGCCTGCTCGCTCTACCTGCGCGGGAAGAAGGAGATCTGGGCGGCCGGGAAGATCCAGGAATCGCTGAGCGTGCCGGAGAAGGTCGACCGGCTCACCACCAACCTGACCGGCTTCCTCGCCCGCATCACCGCCTAGCGCGCTCCGGCGCCCGCGCCGGGAGTGCACCGGAGCACGGCCCGGCGTACCGAACCGTCGTCCGGTGCACCGTCAGGGCGCCAAGTGGAAGTCCGCGAAGTCGAAGCCCGGGCAGACCACGCAACTGACCAGGGTCTCCACCGGGCCGGCCGGTTCGGCCGACTGCCAGACGCCCGGCGGCACCACCGCCTGCGGTCGCTGATCCCGCTCGATCTCGCCACCCAGCAGCACCGTGCGCGGCGACTCGTCCGGGTTCTCGCCGGTGCCGCCGAGCCGCAACTCCAGCGGGCCGCCGCCGTGCCACAACCACAGCTCGGCCGAGCGCACCGTGTGCCACCGTGACCGCTCGCCCGGACGCAGCAGGAAGTAGATCGCGGTGCCGGCCGGCCGCTCGCCGGGATAGCCGTCCGGGCGCACCGGCACGTCGCTGCGCCAGGTCTCCCGGTACCACCCACCCTCCGGGTGCGGGCTCAGGTCGAGCAGCTCGGCGGTCGCCGGTCGTTGGCCGTGAACGGGCACGGTCCCCTCCTCGTCGTGGTCGTGCACCTCGGTACTGCCGGTCCAGCCTCGCACTCCGCCCGCGCCACCGCAGTGGGCGCGCCACACCACGCCTCTGCCGTGCCTGCCCCGGGTACCGCACCGCCCGCGTCCGGACGCACCGACCGCCGTCCCGGGCCGGTCGCCGTCGGTCAGAGATAAGATGCTCTCCAGCATATTCAGATGGCAGCTTCGGGCGGCGGGAGCCGGAATGGCGGCACAGCAGGGCGGCGGGGCGGATCTGGCGCGGTTGCGCCGGTTCAACGAGCAGGCGGTGCTGACCGCGGTGCGCACCGCGGGCGATCGCCGGGTGGCCGAGATCGCCGCCGACACCGGCCTGGCCCGCGCCTCGGTCGAGGACGTGGTGCGCGGCCTGACCGAACGCGGCTGGTTGGCCGAGCAGGCCCCGGTCGCGGTGGGCCGGGGCCGGCCGGCCCGCCGGTACCGGTTCCGCGGCGAGGCCGGCCGGCTGCTCGGCATCGACATCGGCGCGTACAACATCCGGGCGGCGGTGGCCGACCTGGACGGCACCGTGCTCGCGAGCGTACGGACCGCCTCGACGCCGCGGTCGTCCCGGACCCGCCGGCTCGCGGCGCTCGACGCCGCGGTCCGCGACTGCCTGGCCGCGGCCGACACGAACGCCGGCGACGTGTGGCTGACCGGGGTCGGTACCACCGGCTGGGTCGACCGCTCCGGGCGGGTGGTGCTGGCCAACGCGATTCCCGACTGGTCCGGCGTCGACCTGCCCGGGCACCTGGCCGCCACGCTGCCCGGCCCGGTACTGGTGGAGAACGACAGCAAGCTCGCCGCGCTCGCCGAGCAGCGCCGCGGCGCCGGCCGCGGGGTGTCCGACATGGTGCTGCTGCAGGCGGGACGGCGCACCGGCATCGGGCTGGTCATCGACGGCCGGCTGCACCGCGGCGCGGGCGGGGTGGCCGGCGATCTGTCGCTGCTGCCGACGCTGAAGTGGGAGTCGGCGGTCGAGTTCCTGCGCCAGTGCCCGCTGCCGCCGACCGGTGCGCTGGCCGGCAACCGGATCGACGCGGTACTGGCGGCGGCCGGTACCGGTGACCCCACCGCGACCCGGGCGGTACGCCGCTACGTGCGGGCGATGGCGGGCGCGGCGGCCGCTGCCGTGGCCATCGTGGACCCGGTCGCGCTGGTACTGGCCGGGTCCCTGGCGCGCCGCTGCGACGTGCTGCTGCCGCCGCTGGTCGAGGAGCTGGCGCTGTTGTGTCTGCGCCCGCCGGAGGTACGGGCGTCCACGCTCGGCGCCGACGCGGTGGCACTGGGTGGGGTGTGTCTCGCGCAGGACCGGCTGGAGTCGCACCTGGCCGACACCGACCGCCCGCTGGCGGCGCCGTCCGCTTCTTGACAGGCGGTTCGCCGCCTTCCTTTAATGGTGGAGACCAGCGAAATAGCGGTCACCGGGCCGCCGCCGGACACGGCTGCCGTCCGTGTCGATCGGGCGCCCGCCCATCCGGCGAGGAAGGTGGACCTGCGGTGACCACGACGGATTCGGCCGGCCCGAGCCGGCGCGATGTGCTCTCGCTCGGCGCGGCGCTCGGCGCCGGGGTGGCCCTCGGTGCCGGGGTGACGCTGCGTCCCGGCGCGCCCGCGGCCGCCGCCCCGGGCCGACCACGAGCCGCCGGTCCGCTGCGGTACTGGCTGCCGGCGAACACCAGCAAGGTGCTGCGGGACGACACCCCCGACGGCGACACCGGATCGATCCGCCTGCGCGCCGCCGGCAACGAGTACGAGAGCGCCCAGGTGCTGCTGCGCGCCGCCGGCGACCCGCTGGACGTCACGGTGTCGGTGAGCCGGCTGGACGGCCCGCACGGCCCCCTGCCGGCCGGCGCGGTGGAGCTGTTCCGGCAGCACTACATCCAGGTGACCGCACCGGAGAACACCCGCTACCCGGCCGGCTGGTACCCGGATGCGTTGGTGCCGCTGCGATCCGGCGGCACCGTGCCGGTCACCGCCGAGCACAACCAGGGACTGTGGCTGCGGGTCCGGGTACCCGCCGGGCAGACCGCCGGGCACTACGCGGGGACGCTGAGCATCACCGGTGCCGGGACCGCGCTGCGGATCCCGGTGCACCTCACGGTCCGCGACTTCGACCTGCCGACCACCACGTCGTCGCCGACCGCGTTCACCATCTGGTACGACCAGGTCGCCTGGGCGCACGGCGTCACCGCCGGCACCGACGAGTACGCGGCGCTGATGGACCGGTACTACTGGTTCCAGGTGGAGCAGCGGCTGTTCCCCGACGACCTGCCGATCGGCACCGACCTGGAGCCGGCCGACTGGGCCGAGCGGGCCGAGCCGTACCTGACCGACGAGCGGGTCCGCTGCTTCCGGATCCCGTACTACGGCGGCGACATCCTCGGCAGGACCGCGCAGCTGGTCGGCATCCTGCGCGCGAAGGGGTTGCTGCACAAGGGTTTCTTCTATCTCGGTGGGCTGATCGACGAGCCCAAGCCGGCCGCGTACGACCGGGTGCGGCAGCTGTGCCGGCAGGTCGAGCAGATCGCGCCCGAGGTGCCGCACGTGGTCACCACCACGCCGGTCGCCGCGCTCGCCGACGACGTGTCCACCTGGTGCTTCCCGTTCGGCCACTACGGCCGGCCGATGACCGACTGGGTGCGCTCCGCGGGCAAGCACGCCTGGTGGTACCCGCTGGTCGGCACCAGCTGGCCGCTGCCGAGCGTGTTCATCGACGACAGCCTGCTCGGTACCCGGCTGATCGGCTGGCTGCAGCACGACCTCGGCATCGAGGGGCTGCTCTACTGGTCGACCACGATCTTCGAGAAGTGGAACGGCACCGCCTACGTGCCGCGCGACACCTGGACCGACCCCACCGGGTACCCGAAGACCAACGGGGACGGCTTCCTGCTGTACCCGGGCAAGCAGGTCGGCATCGACGGGCCGGTCGGAACCGTGCGGGCCGAGGCGCTGCGCGACGGGCTGGAGGACCTGGAGTACCTGGTGCTGTGGGAGAGCCGGATCGCCGCGGTCGCGGACCGGCTGGGTGTCGGCGACGCGCTGGACCACCGCGCGGTGACCCGGCCGGTGTTCGACCGGCTGTACACGGCGCTCGACGACTACACCGACGATCCGGCCCGGCTCGCCGCCGCCCGGGACGAGGTCGCCAGGCAGATCAGCGACCTGGCCCGGGGCGTACCGGCGCTGGTGACGGTGCCGTCGGCGGCGCAGCACGGCGTGCTGGTCGACGTGTACGCGGCGGCCGGCACCCGGGTGCGGGTGAACGGCCGGCGCGCGGTGCGGCACCGCACCGCCGGGGACGCCGTGGTGTGGCGGGCCGCGCTGCCGCTGCCCGCCGGCACGCACCAGCTGGACGTCGAACTCACCGACGGCGACCGTCGCTCGCGGCAGCGTCGCGTGGTGCTCGTCGTGGCGCCCGAGCCGGCGCTGCGGACGGTGCCGGTCAACGACTTCGAGACCGACGCCGACCTGACCCGGATGACGCTCAACCACGTCGGCGTGGCCCGCTCGGAGCAGTACGCCACCAGCGGGAAGTCCAGCCTCGCCGTCACCTATCCGGCGAACGTCGCCTGGCCGGGCATCTCGTTCGACGCCGCGAAACACCTCGGCGGCGCCGACTGGTCGGCCCACCGCTACCTGGCGTTCGACGCGTACAACCCGAACGACGGGGTGCCGCCGGTGCTGTACGCGAAGTTCCACGGCGCCGACGGCAGCACCGACGACAAGCATCCGGTCTGGTTCGCGCCCGGCAGCAACGAGATCCGGATCGATCTGCGCCGGGTCACCATCGACCGCACCGCCGTCGGCCGGCTGGAGCTGTACGGCTTCCAGTCGTTCGATCCGGTGCCGCTGTTCCTCGACCACCTCCGCTTCCTCGACGAGAGCTGACCGAACCGGTCCACCGTGGACGGTGCCCGTACCGGCGGGGGCGCGGGATCGAGCGCCGCCTATGATCGGTCGACTGGACAGGCGGTCGATCGGAGCGGTGGCTGTGAGGTTCGCCGTGCTCGGGCCGCTGTCGGTGCGGGACGCCGACGGTACGGCCGTGCCGGTGCCGGGCGAGCGGTGCCGCGCGGTGCTCGCCGTCCTGCTGTGGCACGCGAACCGGCCGGTGCCGGTGTCGGTGTTGACCGAGGCGGTGTGGCGCGGCACGCCACCGGACTCGGCCACCTCCAACCTCCAGACCTACGTCTCCCGGCTGCGCCGGCTGCTGCCCACGGTCACGTTGACCCACGCGTACGGCGCGTACCGGTTGACGGTGCCCGACGACGCGCTGGACGTGTCGGTGTACGCGGCCCGGGTCGCCGCCGGCCGGGCGGCGCTGGCCGACGGTGATGCGGCCACCGCGGCCGCCGCACTGCGCGCCGCGCTCGGCCTGTGGCGGGACCGGCCGCTGGTGGACGTGGACGTGCCGCTGCTGGAGCCGGAGGCCGACGCGCTGGAGGACGACCGGCTCACCGTCGTCGAGGACTGCATGGAGGCGGAGCTCGCCGGCGGCCGGCATGCCGACCTGGTCGGCGAGCTGCAGGCGCTGGTCGGCAAGCACCCGCTGCGGGAACGGCTGCGCGGCCAGCTGCTGCGTGCCCTCGCCGCGTCCGGGCGCACCGCGGAGGCGCTCGACGCGTACGCCCGGGCGCGGGAGGAACTGGCCGACTCGCTCGGCGTCGAACCCGGCCCGGAGCTTCGCGAGCTGCACGCCCGCATCCTGCGTGGCGAGCTCCCCGGCGCACCCGCGCGACCGGCGGCGATGCCCGCACCGGTGTACCAGCTACCCGCCCAGGTGCCGGACTTCACCGGGCGCGGCGACGAGGTCACCGCGCTGACCGGGCTGTTGACCGCGGCCACCGACACGGTCCCGGTCGCGGTGGTCACCGGCACCCCGGGCAGCGGCAAGACCGCCCTCGCGGTACGGGTGGGGCACGCGGTGCGGCGGCAGTTCCCGGACGGGCAGCTGTTCGTCCACCTGGCCGGTGGGTCGTCCCGGCCGCGCGAGCCGGCGGCCGTGCTGGCCGAGCTGCTGCGCGCGCTCGGGGTGTCCGGGCCGCAGTTGCCGGACGAACTGGCCGAACGCGCCGCGGCGTACCGGTCGCTGCTCGCCGACCGCCGGGTCCTGGTGGTGCTGGACGACGCCAGCGACGCCGCCCAGGTCCGTCCGCTGCTGCCCGGCTCCCCGGGCAGTGCCGTGCTGGTGACCGGCCGGCGCCAGCTGCCGGGCCTGACCGGGCACGCCCACCCGGTACGGCTCGGGCCGCTCGACGCCGCCGAGGCGCGGGCGATGCTGGCGGCGGCGGTGGGCGCCGACCGGCTCGCCGCGGAACCGGCCGGGACCGACCGGATCCTGGCCGCCTGCGGCCGGCTGCCGCTGGCGCTGCGGGTGGCCGGCGCCCGGCTCGCCGACCGGCCGGACTGGGCGGTGGCGACCCTGGCCGACCGGCTCGACGACGAGCAGCGCCGGCTGGACGAGCTGGCCGTCGACGACGTCGAGGTACGGGCCAGCCTCGCCCTGAGCTACGCCGGCCTCCCCGCCCCGGTACGCCGGGGGCTGCGGCTGCTGGCGCTGCTGGATCCGGTGACGGTCGCGGACTGGTCGGTCGCCGCGCTGCTGGGTGGCGCGGACCCGGCCGCCGAGCACGGCGAGGCGAGCGACGCGGACACCGACCGGGTCGTCGGCGCGCTGCTCGCGGCGAACCTGCTCGACCCGGTCGGCCGGGACCGCGCCGGCCAACCCCGCTACCGGCTGCACGACCTGCTGCGCACCTACGGACGGGAGCGGGCCCGGGCGGAGGACCCGGTGGAGGCGCGGCGCGCGGCGATCCGCCGGCTGTTCCACCGCGCCGCGACGCTGACCGTGCTGGCCGACGAGGGCGTACCGCGGCAGGAGCCGGTGCCGCGGCTGCCGGACGATCCGCCGGCGCCGGCGGCGACCGGCCCGCTTGCACGGCTGATCCGGCGCGATCCACGGGCGTTCCTGGACTCCGAGCGGGCGAACCTGATCGCCGCCGCGATCCACGTCGCCGAGGCCGGGCGCACCGGGCAGGCGGCGTGGTTCGCCGGGCACCTGCACCCGCAGCTGTGGCTGGACGGCCGGACGGAGGACCTGATCCGGCTGCACGCCGCCATCCGGGACGCGGCGGCCGCGGCCGGCGACGAACCGGCCCGGCTGCGCGCCGAGTACCTGCTCGGCCGGGTGCTGACCCGGCGCGGCGAGCACGACGCCGCGCTGCGGGCGGTGACCCGCTGCCAGCACGAGGCCGAGCGCCTCGGCCTGGCCCACCTGCTCGCCTGCTGCCTCGCCACCCGCGGCCACCTGCTGCGCAGCACCGCGACCGACGCCGACGGCAGCCTCGGGTACGCCCGGCGGGCGGTCGAGCTGTTCGACGAGCTCGGCGACCGCGCCGCGAGGACCGCGGCGCAGCGCGAGCTGGCGTTGGCGCTCAACCGCGCCGGCGCCTCCGACGCGGCGTTCGCCGTGCTGGAACAGGCCGTCGCCGGCGCCCGCGAGCTGGCCGACCCGGCGCTGCAGGCGCTGGTGCTCAACGGCTACGGCGTCTGGTCGATGGGTGCCGGCCGGTACGCGCAGGCCCGCGAGGCCGGGGTGGAGTGCCTGGCGGCGCTGCGCCGGCTCGACGACCGGGTCGGCGCGCTCCAGGCCCTGTGCCAGATCGGCCTGGCCGACCTCGCCCTCGGCCACCACGACGAGGCGGTACGCCGGTTCGCCTCGGCCCGCGCCGACGCGCTCGCGTACGGCGACGCGGAGATCGCCGCGTTCGGCACGCTGGTGGTCGCGACGAGCTGGATCGCCGACGGCCGACCGGACGAGTCGGTACCCGTGCTCGAACGGTGCGTGCACACGTTCCGGGAGCTGGCCCAGCCGCGGCGGGTGGCGCAGGGGCTGCGGGTGCTCGCCGCCGCCTACGACGCGGTCGGCCGCACCGACGACGCCGAGCGCGCCCGGGACGAGGCGGCCGGGCTCGACGGGTACGACGGGACCGGCGCGCCGCGCACCCTGTCCACCCGGCTGCTGCTGCGGCTGGCCGCCGGGGTCACCACCGACTGAGCCGCCGGCGGCGGATGTGGCGACGATGTGGCGCCGGTGTGGCGGGCCCGCCGACACTCGGCGCACCCGGGGAGAACGACGTCTTCCCGACCATCATGTCTGGAGTTCACCGCAACCATGGCAACACAACAGCCGGCCTACACCGCGCCCGTCAGCGGCGTCGTGCCCGCCGGGCCGCCGGTCGTGCGACCCACCGTACTGCGCGTCGCGTGGTACGCGATGCTGGCCGCGGTGCTCGTCGCCGTCGTCGGCGCGGTCGTCGTCTTCGCGACCGGTCGCGACTTCGTCGAGCATGCCGGCAGCTCCTACCTCACCGAGCACGCGGCCGGCGCGTTCGATCACGCCGACGCCGTCGACACCGCGTACGGGCTGCTGGTCAACCGGGCCGTCCTGGACCTGGTCGCGATCGGTTTCGCACTGCTGTTCGCGGTCTTCGCCCGCAACGGCGCCACCTGGGCCCGGGTGCTCGTCACCCTGGTGCTGCTGCTGAGCGACACGACCCGGCTGACCACCCTCGGTACCGGGCCGACCGGCTTCACCGTCACCACGGTGCTGCTCGTCGTGCTGTCGCTCGCGATCCCGACGCTGCTGTTCCTTCCCGCGGCCGGCCGCTACGCGAAGGCCCGCAAGGCCGCGCGCGGGGCCACCCGTACCGCCTGAATCCCCGAACCGAATCCCTCGAAAGGCACCATCATGCGCTCCACTCTCGTCCGGTCCGTCGTGCTCACCGCCGTCGGTGCCGGCCTCGCGTTCGGCCTCACCGCCTGCGGCGGCGTCGACAAGTCGGCGTTGTCCGGCAAGCTGAAGACCGAGTCGGACTTCAAGGGCCTGCCCAGCTCGGTCACCGACTGCTTCGCCGACGCGATGCTCAAGTACGGCGACAAGGACGACCTGCAGAAGTACGTGGACGGCAAGCTGAAGCTCGACGACATCGGCGGCATGGACGGCAAGGACGCCGAGGCCGCCGGACAGAAGTGCGCCGACAAGGTCAAGTGACGTCCCCGGTGGCCCGCACCCGTGACCCGGGTGCGGGCCACCGGCGTCGGCACCCACCGGCAGAGTGCCGCACGGGTCCGCCGCGATCGACCCGGGATGCAGAGCATCGAGCACCGGTCCAGTACGCCTCCACCTCGCCCCCACGACAAAAGAGCCCCGTC
The DNA here is from genome assembly GCF_017312725.1 of Actinocatenispora comari. Taxonomy (GTDB): domain Bacteria; phylum Actinomycetota; class Actinomycetes; order Mycobacteriales; family Micromonosporaceae; genus Actinocatenispora; species Actinocatenispora comari. The sequence continues at coordinate 134,825 of NZ_BOPO01000113.1, forward strand.
CACGGACGGGGCTCGACGTGCGTAAACATTGATCATCTTTGGGTGTCCGAGGGGGGACTTGAACCCCCACGCCCTAAACCGGGCACTAGCACCTCAAGCTAGCGCGTCTGCCATTCCGCCACTCGGACCTGCTGCATCGACCCTACCTTCCGACCGGCTCCGGCCTGCCTTCGGGGAAGGGCGCATGCGAGCGCTAACTGTACACGACCGGACTCGCTGGACCGGGCGGGGCCGGCGGCGCCCGTCACGGCACCAGATGCCGGTAGCTGTCCGGATGTTCGGCCAGGAAGTCGGCCAGCGTGCGGGCCGGGTACCCGGTCAGGTCCGGCACCGTGGGGTGCACCGTGCCGAGCTCACCGGCGGCGATCGCGAGGTACGAGCTGACCCAGCCGTCCACCGCCCAGTCCGGCGCGCCGAACCGGGCGCGTGACGCGTACGCCTGCGGTGTCGTCTCGGCCTCGTAGCGCACCGGACGGCCGGCGAAGCGCCCGATCACCTCGGCGGCCTCGGACAGGGTGACCGCCTCCGGCCCGGTCACGTCGAACGTCGCCCCGTCGAACCCCTCCCCGGTCAGTACCGTGGCGGCGACGGCGGCGACGTCCTCGTGGGCCACCGCGGCCACCCGACCGGTACCGGCCGGGCCGCGCAGCACCCCGTCGTCGCCGACCATGCCGGGCAGCGCGGCGAGGTACAGGTTGTCGCGCAGCACGGTGTGGGCCACGCCGCTCGCGGCCAGGTGCTGCTCGGTGTGCCAGTGGTCCCGGGCGAACGTGAAGGTGGCGTCCGGCGCGGCGCCGGCGAACGAGACGTAGACGATGCGCCGGACCCCGGCCCGTACCGCGGCGTCGATGGCGGCGGTCTGCTGCTCGACCCGGTCCGGCGCCTCGGTCGCGGACACGAGCAGCAGCGTCTCGATGCCGGCGAGCGCCCGGCCCATGGACGCGGCGTCGGCGTAGTCGCGCACCGGCGCCGGCGTCCCGCCCGGCAGCACCGGCAGCCGGGCCGCGCTGCGGCCGATCAGCCGGGTCCGCTCGCCGGCCACCGACAGCAGCCGGGCGATCAGCCCGCCGAGATGTCCGCTTGCGCCGGTCACCGCGATCATGTCCGCCTCCCCCGGCCCGTGTGGGCACGCGCCGTCCCCGCCGAACCTACGAGATCGACCGGCCCGGCGCACCCGGATCGCGCCGGCCCGGCGTCAGTGGCGCCGAGCCGCGACCGGTGGGGTGGCGGGCGCCGTACCGGGCGGCGTGGCCGGCAGCCGGGCCGGTACCGGCGCGGCCGTGCGCGACGGCGTCGGCACGGCGGCCGCCGTACCGGCCTGCAGCTTGCTGCCGAGCCAGTCCAGCGCGGTCGGGGTGACCGCCCGCCAGGTGACCATGTTGTGCCCGCCGGTCGGCAGCACCATCCGGCGCAACCGGACCGGCGCGTGCACGGCGGCCGCGAACGACCTGCCCTCGGTGCAGGGCTGCGGGTCCGGGGTGGCGCACATGGCGAAGAACGACAGGGCGGGCAACCGTGCCGCGTGCGTGACCTGGTACAGCGGGTCGTTGGCGTCGCGCGCGGCCCGGCTGCCGGCGAACAGGTTGCCGGTGGAGTGGTCCAGGTACGGCTGGAAGTAACCGGACAGGCTCACCGCGGCGGCGAACCGGTACCCGGGCTGCAGGGCCAGGTTGTTCGCGCAGAACCCGCCGGTGGAGTACCCGATCAGGCCCCAGGAGCGCCGCCCGGTGGCGACCCGCAGCCGCCTGGCGACCACGCTGCGCACGTCGTCGATCAGGTACGTCGCGTACTGCCGGCCGTGTACCTGGTTGATGCACTCGCTGTCGTGCAGGGCGTTCGTCGTCTGTGTCGGCAGCACTCCGACCACCGGCGGCATCCGTCCGGTACCGATCTGGCTGTCCAGCGTGTCGCGCAGCCGCAGCGCGCCGAGCCAGCGCTGCGGGTTGCCGGGGAAGCCGTCCAGGAACTCCACCACCGGGAACCGGTGGTGCGCCCACCCCGGCTGGTCGTACTGCGGCGGCAGGTACACGTCCGCCGGCAGGTCCAGGTGGCTGCGCGGCCCCTTGATGCGCATCGCGTACACGTGGCCGGCCGGGTCGGCGGCGTGCCGGTCGGGCCCGCCGCCGGCCGCTCGGGCGCCGGGCGGCCCGGTGGGCAGCGCCGGTACCTGCTGCTCGCCGAACAGGTCGGACCAGCTGGTGAAGAACTGCTGCTGCCGGTTGACGGCGAGCAGGAACGCGGAGGTGATCAGGAGCTGACCACACACCACCAGCGCCGCGGTGCGGGTCAGCCGCAGCCGCCGCCAGCGCCAACACAGCACCGCCGCGACCGGCAGGCCGACTGCCAGCACGGCGACCAGGACCAGCAGCGGCACCCCGGTCAGGCTCATGCGGTACCGACCCGCGCGGACCCTACGGCTGCCTCGCCACACTCGCTCATGCGCTCAACGCTATGTGCGCCAAGGCAAACAGGTGGTTAGCTCGCCGATAGTTCTCGATCGGCGGCGCAGCCCCCGGCTCGACGGCGCGGGGCGCAGCCGGTTGCGGTCGCGACACACTCGACGGCGAGGACGCGGCAGGTCACCGCAGCGGCACGCTCGGCGCGAGGACACGGCGGGTCACTGCAGCGGCACACTCGGCGCGGGGCGCGGCCGGGTCAGGAGCGGCGGAACAGCCGGCGCCACCACGGCCGGCGGCCGGGTCCCGGCTCCTCGGCCGGCTGCGACGCGGCGTCCGGCGTGCCCTGGGTGGCCGGGCGGCGTGAGCGGGCGGCGCGGTCGGCCCGCCAGCGGGCCACCACGGCGTCCGGGTCGACCGGGGCGACCGGCAGCGCGGGCCCGGACGGCGCCCTGAGGTGGTCGGCGATCCGGCGGTTGAGCCCGGCGACCGCCTCCCGCACGTTCTGCTCGCTGAGCGCGCCGCACACCGTCTCCGGCAGCAGCTCGATCTCGCGGCGCAGTTGCAGCGCGGGCGGCAGCAACGCGTCGCTGCGCAGCCCCTCGCGGGCGATGTACTCCCGCAGCCACCACAGCTCGTCCCTGGTGGCGTCGAGGTTGCGCAGCGGCTTGCCGGATCCGGGCAGATCGGCGAACTCACCGCGCTCGGTGGCCTCGCGAATCTGCTGGTCGATCAGCGACTCGTACTGCGAGCTGTCCATCGGCGCCGCCCTCCGCCTCGGCTACCACCACGGTAACGCGGCGTCAGCCCGGGCCGGCTCCGGGGCGACCGGTGAACGGCCGGCCGCGAGCCGCCGACCGTCCACTTCGGACCGGGCGGTCGTCCGCGAGGCGGGCGAGGACGTACCGGACCCGGGCCGCGACGCCGGTACGCGGCAGGCGCAGCGGCCGGTGGCCCAGCTCCCGGTAGGCGGCGACGATCGCGTCGTGGGTGGCGCGTGCCTCGGCGAGGTCCTGCCGGCGTTCGCTGTCGGTGCGGTAGATCGCCGGCCACGGCGGCGCCACGAAGATCCGCCCGTACCGGGCGCGCCGGGCCGCCGCCGCCAACCGTCGCGGTACCGGCAGGCCGGTCAGCCGCAGGTAGCCGATGGTGTCCGGAATGCCCCGATCGAAGATCACCGGACCGGCCGGTGCGGTCCGGTACGCGGTGATGTCCGCCTCGATCATCGCCTCGGCGAAGCGGGCCGCGTCACGCCAGGGCAGGGCATCACCACCGGCGGCGACCTGGTCGCGGATGATGGCCCGGCCGGACTCCGGTACCACCGGCAGGCCGGTCGCGGCCAGCGCCTCGACCAGCGTGGTCTTGCCGGCGCCGGGGCCACCGGTCAGGACATGACGCATACTTCTCCCCCTCGTTGGTTGCTGTGGGCGGGCGCGCCGTGCGAGTCGCCGGTAGGGTGACGAAAGCGCGGAAAATCGCCAGTAAACCGACAAGTTAGGACGGATCGACATGGCGCGACAGCGCGGCGGCGGTACGGCGCGAACAGGAGGCGGCATGGCGCGGAAGCGCGGACGGGGTTGGCTGCTCGCGGCCGTCCTGGTGATCGCGGTCGCGGTGCCGGTCGGCCTGTTCCTCGGCCGGGGCTCGAACGGTCACGCGGCGTTCCTGCCCGCGGCCGGCGGCCACACGTCCAGCGCCGAGCCCTCGCCGTCGGCCACCCGGGCCACGCTGACGGCGCGCCAGCTGGCCGGCGAGCGGGTCATCTGGTCCTACTCCGGGCTGACCCCACCCGACAGCCTACTGACCGCGATCGGCAAGGGTGAGGTCGCCGGGGTGATCTTCTTCTCCGACAACGTCTCCAGCCTCGCCCAGGTGCACCGGGTGGCCGACCGACTGCAGGCGGCGGCGAAGAGCCCGCTGGCCAGACCGCTGCTGCTGCTCACCGACCAGGAGGGCGGCGAGATCCGCCGGCTGCCCGGCGAACCGAACCTGTCGGCGAAGCAGATCGGGCAGGCGAGCGATCCGACCGCGGCGGCGAAGGCCGCCGGCACCGGCGCCGCCGGCACGCTCAGCTCCGCCGGACTCAACGTCAACCTCGCCCCGGTGCTCGACGTGTACCGCAGCCCCGGCGACCTGATGGACCAGTACGGCCGGTCGTACAGCTCGGATCCGGACCAGGTGGCGAAGCTCGGCTCGGCGTTCGTCACCGCGCAGGCCGCCGGCGGCGTGCTCGCCACCGCCAAGCACTTCCCCGGCCTCGGCCCGGCCGGCGCGGACCAGAACACCGACGAGGTACCGGTCACCCTGAACACCAGCGCGGCGCAGTTGCGCTCGGTCGACGAGAAGCCGTACCGGCAGGCGATCGCGGCCGGGGTGCCGCTGGTGATGGCGTCCTGGGCGACCTACCCGGCGCTGGACGCCCAGCACCCGGCGGGGATGTCGCACACCATCATCGCCGACGAACTGCGTGGCCGGCTCGGCTTCGACGGGGTGACGATGACCGACGCGATGGAGGCCGGCGCGCTCAAGCCGTACGGCGACACGCAGCACCGCGCCGTCGCGGCCGCGGCGGCCGGGATGGACCTGCTGCTGTGCTCGGGCCGGGACCCGGCGCAGGGCGCCGCCGCGGTCACCGCGCTCGCGGCCGGCTACCGGGACGGCTCGCTCGACCGGTCCGACTTCACCGCGGCCGCCGACCGCGTCACCGCCCTGCGCGACAGGCTCGGCTGACCGGCGCCGTTCGGCGGCGCCGCCGGGCCCGTCCGCACCCCCCGGAGCGGGCGACCCCGACGGCCGCCGTGCGGCTCGCGAGGCCGTTCCCCGCCGCGCCGCGTGCCTCGCGCGGTCGACGCCGACCTCCGCAAACCGGTGATCCGCGCGTCGCGGCGGTAACACTAGCGGGTCATTTTCCCTACGACAAGTAATTTCCCGAGGTCACCGGGCGACCTCCGCGCCGGTACCGCTCAGGCCGACTCCCGTCGGGCCGCGGATCGACCACCGCTCGATGCGGCCGCCGCGAACGCGACCAGACCTCGGCGCAGCGCCTGCTGCTGGGTCGCCGGCATCCGTGCCATCACTTCCTCGAGCACCTCGCAGCGCCGATGGCGAACATCGGCGAGCAGCCGGCGGCCGTGCGCGGTCAGCTGGATCTCGATCAACCGACGGTCGTCGTCGACCGGGCGCCGAGCCACCCAGCCGGACGCCTCCAACCTGTCGCACACCCTGCTCACCGACGGCATCCCCATGTCGAGGGCGGTGGCGAGGGCGCTGACGACCGGCGCGCCGTGCTCCTCGATCGTCTCCAGCGTGCGCAGTTGGGTGGCCGAGACGTGGCCGCCGCCGCTGCGGGCGCCGGTGCCGAACCGCTCGTTGAAGATCCGGCCGGCCTGTTCGACGGCCGCCACCATCTCCCCGCTGACCCCTGGTATGCCCGCCATGCGCCCATGGTCCCACAGCGACACCGACCGCCGACTTGCTGGCGTTTCGCTGCGCCGGCGGCGACACCCCGGGGCCACGCCGCCGGGCACCGGGTCGCACAACGGGCCTCCCACCCGGTTACGGGTCGGTTATATTTGTCGCCCTGCAACCAACGCCGTCGACACCGCGGCGCGGCCCGACCAGCGACGAGGAGCCGGGTGACCGACGAACTGCTGACATCCGAGGAGGATGCGGCCCGGCTGACCGCGATCGATCTGCTGACCGACTCGGCGCTGGCCGAGCTCGGCCTCAAGGACCTCCTTGCGGAGCTGCTGGACCGCACCTGCGAGGTCGTCGGCGCGGACACCGCCACGGTGCTGCTGCTCGAACGCGGCTCCGGCGACCTCGTCGCCACCGCGAGCCGCGGCCTCGACGAGGAGGTACGCCTCGGCGTTCGGATCCCGATGGCGCAGGGCTTCGCGGGTCGGATCGCGGCGTCGCGCAAACCGGTCCAGCTGGACCGGATCGACGCGACCAGCGTGCTCAATCCGATCCTGTGGCGATCCGGGCTGCGCACGCTGCTCGGCGTGCCGCTGATCAGCTTCGGCGAGGTCATCGGTGTCCTGCACGTCGGCTGCTTCACCGCGCGAACGTTCGGCGACGCCGAGGTCCGGCTGCTCCAGCTGGTCGCCGACCGGGTCGCGCTCGCCGCGCAGTCGCGCCGTTCGCGGCTGGAACACAGCGCCGCCGAGGCGCTCCAGCGCAGCCTGCTTCCGGCCCGGTTCCCGCCCGTCGCCGGCCTGGAGCTCGCCGCACGCTACCTGCCGAGCGAGCAGACCGGAGTCAGCGGCGACTGGTACGACGCGTTCCTGCTCGACTCCGGCGCCCTGGGCATCGTCATCGGTGACGTGGTCGGCCACGGGCTGCCGGCGGCGGTGGTGATGGGGCGGCTGCGCAGCGCGCTGCGGGCGTACGCGCTGGAGGCGGAGGACCCCGCGGAGGTGGTGACCCGGCTGGACCGCAAGATCCAGCACTTCGAACCGGGCATCACCGCGACCGTGACGTATCTGGTGGTGGAGCCCTCGATCGAGGCGCTGCGGATCAGCGTCGCCGGTCACCCGCCGCCCCTGCTCGCAGCCAACGGGCGGCGGGCCGAGCCGCTGCCGACACCGACCGACCTGCCGCTGGGCATCGGTGTCGGCCGGGAGCGGCGCAGCATGCGCGTCCCGCTGCCGGTCGGCACCGTGCTCTGCCTGTACACCGACGGGTTGGTGGAGCGGCGGGACCGGTCGATCCACGAGGGCATCGAACAGCTGTGCGCCCTGGTGGACGGCACGTCGGCGCTCGCGACCTGTACCGCCGTGGTGAACGGGATGGTGGGCAACCGGGTGCTGACCGACGACGCGGCCGTCGTCGGGTTGCGTCGCGCCGGCGCCGGGAGCTAGCGGTCACGCTCCGCAGATCGGGCGCGGTGGGCGCATCGTCGTGGCCCGACACCGCCCCGCCGCCGGTCGGCTCCGCACGCCAGCACCGCAACGACGTGCGGTAAGTACCGCCTTCCGGTTGTCCGCGGCTTTTGCGCACCCGGTCGGCCGGCCGTACGCGTGATCCGGCGCCCGCCTGGGTACCACCACCAGGAGCCGCGACGGGGAGGGGCGATGTCGAACCATCGACGCAGCGCGAGCGGCAAGCAGGAGGGACTCGTCGGCGAGCACGGGAACGGGGCCGGCGAGAAGCCGGGAGACGCGCTCGACCGGTAGCCCCGTTGATTGCCCAATGGAAATGAATTACACGCAAACTCACGGGCGAACCGAGCACATCTCGGTGCCACGCCGGTGGTATGCGCTCGATCCTCCATCGCTATAGTTGTCCTGCAACAATCAAGATGGCACGAGACCACGGGAGTGTGCGGCCTTGCCCGCTGTCCACCGTCCAGACCAGATCGCGGCGGCGATCCGGTCCGGCTCGCCGGCCGAGGTGCCGCACCTGCTCACCGAGGCCGCCAAGGCGCACTACGGCGCCGTGTCCGTCGACCTGTTGCTGCTGGACTACCAGTCGACCGCGCTGTGTGGGCTGTCCGACGCCCACGAGCCCGAGCGGGTGGACTTCTCGGCGGCCGGCCGAGCGTTCGTCGCGCAGCAACAGCTGCTGGTCGAGGAGGCCGGCGTCAGCCGGCTGCTGTGCCCGCTGACCGTCCGCGGGGACCGGCTCGGCGTGCTCGCGATCGGCTTCGCCGAACCACCCGACCAGACCGTTCGCGCCGAGTGGCGACAGCTCGCGGAGTCGGTCGCCCGCGAGACCGCGATCGCCGAGCGGGCCACCGACCGGTTCCGCCGCGCGCGGCGGCGGCGTCGGCTCACGCTCGCCGCCGAGATGCAGTGGGACAGCCTGCCGGCACGGTCGGTCGAGATGCCCGACTACACCTTCTGCGGCCAGCTGGAACCCGCCTACGAGGTCTGCGGCGACACGTTCGACTGGACCACCGACGAGGCCGGGTTGACCGCCGCCGTGATCAACGGTTCGCACCACGGGACGACCGCCGCGGCACTGTCCACCTTCGCGGTCGCCGCGCTGCGCAACGCGCGCCGGTCCGGTGACGACATCGCCGACCAGGCCGCGCTGGCCAGCGACATGCTGTACACCGAGCACGGCGGCGATCGGCAGGTCGGACTGATGCTGTTGCGGTACGAGCCGGCGGCCGGTCGGATCCGGTTCGTCGACACCGGCACCGCCCGGGCGGTGCGGCTGCGCGGTACCACGATCGAGAACATCGCGCTCACCGCGCAACCGCCGCTGGGCAGCCAGGAGGAGGCGGGGTACGCGACCGAGGAGATCAGTGCGGTGGCCGGCGATCGGATCATGATCGTCAGCGACGGGGTCTACGCGGCGGTCGGCTCCTCCCGGCAGGAGTACGGCCTGGCTTCGCTGGGCCGGATGGTGCGCCGCACCAGGCTGCAGTCGTGCGGTGAGGCGGTGCGCACGGTGATCCGGGACGTCCTGGAGCACCGCGGTGCCACCCTCGACGACGACGCGGTCGTCACCTGCCTCGACATCCACCCGTCGACGCCGCCGGCCGAGCCGCTCCCCCGCGCCTGACTCCGTCCCGAGGCGCCGGTCGAGCGTCCCTGCCGGCCGGGCGGTGGCGGGAACGCCGCCCGGTGTCGACCGAGGCGGAGCGCGCCGCCGACGGCCGCTGACCACGGACGTCAGCCGGGGCTCCGGTCCCGGTGTCCGGCCCGGGTACGGTGTTCTTCGCGCTGGGCGCTCACCCCGGCCGCGCCGAGTACGCCGTCGCCGTGGCCGTGCTCGCCTGGCTCGCCGCGGCGCTGGCCGGTGTCACGGCGGTGCTGAGCGCCGCCCGGCACCGGGTGGTGCCGCCCCGGAACGGCCCGTGGCGCCACAACTGTCTACTGTGGACCAGAGCCGCCCGCAAGGACACGGATCGGCGGAACGCCCGGCCGAGGCGTTGCGGGCGTCGGCCGCCACCAGCGATCGCCGGCGACCAGCGCGGTGGTCGCCGGCCTCCGCACACCACGGCCGCACACAGAAGGACACCCAGGATGACCGGTTCGACCCGCGGTCCACTCCGCGCCGCCGCGCTCGCGGCCCTGGCAGTGCTGGCGCTCGCCGGATGCACGAGGGCGCCGCGCTCGGCCCCGAGCGGGGCACCGTCGACCGCCGCGCCGAGCACGACCGCCGCCCCCTCGCCGGTGGCCGGGACCGACGCCGGGTTCCGGCGGCTGGAGTCGACCCACCGCGCCCGGCTCGGCGTGTACGCGATCGACACCGGCAGCCACCGCGTGGTGTCCTGGCGCGGCGACGAACGGTTCCCGTACGCCTCGACGTACAAGGCGGTGCTGGTCGGGCTGGTGCTGCGGACGCCGTCGATCCGGCTCGACCACGTCGTGCACTACGACCGGGACCAGCTGGTGGACCACTCACCGGACACCGGCAAGCACGTCGCGGACGGGATGAGCGTGCGGGCGCTGTGCGCGGCGTCGATCCGGGACAGCGACAACACCGCGGCCAACCTGCTCACCGACCAGCTCGGCGGCGTCGCCGCCTTCGCCGGGCAGCTGCGCCGCGTCGGCGACCGGGTGACTCGGCCGGTGCGTACCGAGACGTCGCTGAACGGTGCCGTGCCGGGTGACACCCGCGACACCAGCACGCCCCGTACACTCGCGACCGACCTCGCCGGGTTGGCGGTCGGCGAGCTGGTGCCGGCCGAGCGGCGCGCGCAGCTCGACGGCTGGCTGCGCGCCAGCACCACCGGTACCGGGCTGGTCCGCGCCGGGGTGCCGCACGGCTGGCGCGTCGGCGACAAGAGCGGCACCGGTGAGTACGGCACCCGCAACGACCTCGCCGTGGTGTGGCCGCCGCATCGGGCGCCGATCGTCCTGGCCGTCTACGGCACCCGGCAGGCGGCGAACGCGACACCGGACGACTCGCTCGTCGCGGCCGCGACGAGAACCGCGCTCGCCGACCTCGGCTGAGGACGCGGTCGGGGAAGCTCCTGATCGGCGGCGCCAGGCCCATCCGCCGGCTCGATCGACGATTCCCCGCCCGCCGCTCAGGTCTCAGGCGGCCTCGCAGTGCCGGCGCAGGCCGGCGGTCTCCATCCCGACGTACTCGCGGATCAGCTTGCCGTAGAACAGATCGATCACGCCGGCGAGCGCGCCGGTGTGGTCGAACGTGAGCCGGGTCAGCGTGGCGTCACCGTCGGGGCGCAGGTAGTGGCCGGCGAGCATCTCGGTGCCGCTGACCCGGGCGCGCCAGACGAACGACTCGCCCGGTGTCGACTCGGTGACCTCGAAGATCGCCGGCCGCAGCTTCGGCTGTTGCACCCGCGCGCGGCTGCCGACGGTGAACTCCCCGTCGTCGAGCCGCTCCACCCGCTGCATCGACGCGGTCCACTCCGGCCAGCGCTCGATGTCGGCCAGCACCCGCCAGATCTCGTCGGCGGGAGCGGCGATCCGTACCGATTTCTCCACATGCATCGTTGCCTCCTGGGCTGATGTACCAGATGGTACATGTACCATGTGGTACATGTCAGCCGCCCGCGACCCCCGCTCGGCACTGGTGGAACGAGCGATCGACCACCTCGCGGAGCACGGCACCACCGACCTGACCCTGCGCGGTCTCGCCGCCGGCCTCGGTACCAGCCACCGGATGCTCATCTACCACTTCGGCAGCAAGGACGGCCTGCTCGTCGCGGTCGCCCGGGAGATGGAGCGGCGCCAGCTCGCCGCCCTCGCCGCCCTGCGCGAGGCGCCCGGCGCCGACGCCGGCCAGGTGATGCGCGGCATGTACCGGCACCTGCACGACCCGGCGCTCGCCCCCTACATGCGGCTGTTCTTCGAGCTGTACGGGCGGGCGCTGCGCGCCGACGAGGCCACCCGGCCGATGCTCGCCGGCGTGGTCGAGTCCTGGCTCGAACCGCTGGTGGAGTTCGTCACCGCCGCCGGAGTGCCGCCGGACGAGGCCGCCGCGGACGCCCGGCTGTGCCTCGCGGTGGCCCGCGGCCTCGCCCTGGACTGGCTCGCCACCGGCGACGACGCCGCACTCGACGCCGCCGCCGAACGGTTCTTCACCGGGCTGGAGCAACGCTGGCGCGATGCGGACCGGAACTGACCGCAGCCGGTACTAGCGTCGCGGCCATCAGCGAACGCCCGCCGAGCACCGCGCAGCCCACGGCTCAGGGCGTCTCGGCAGGCAGAACGGCCGCGAGCGGCGCGATCGGCACTCGCGGCCGTTCCGGCAAGGGAGGAACCGGCGTGAGCAACGACATCGACTGGACCGGCAACCTGGCCGACCAGCTCGGGTGGCACTGGGACCACCAGCTGCGACCCCGGCTGGCCGGCCTCACCGACGACGAGTACTTCTGGGAACCGGTGCCCGGCTGCTGGAGCGTCCGGCCGGCCGGTACCAGTACCGCAGCGACCGTCGGCGGCGCCGGCGCCTACACCGTCGACTTCGCCTTCCCGGCGCCGGATCCGGCGCCGGTGACCACCATCGCGTGGCGGCTCGCGCACGTGATCGTCGGCGTGTTCGCGATGCGCAACGCCCACCACTTCGGCGCCCCGGCGACCGACTACGACAGCTTCGACTACGCCGGCGACGCCGACACCGCGCTCGCCCAGCTCGACGAGCAGTACGGGCGGTGGATCGATGGCGTGCGCGCGCTGACCCCGGCACAGCTGGCGCAGCCGTGCGGCCCGGCCGAGGGCCCGTACGGGCAGTTGCCGATGGCGGCGCTGGTGCTGCACATCCACCGGGAGGCGATCCACCACGGCGCCGAGATCGCCCTGCTGCGCGACCTGTACCGGGCCCGGCCGGTGCACTGAGCGCGCACCGCGGCTCGGGCGCCGCCCGAGACCGCGCCGCCCCGAGACCGCGCACCCCCGAGACCGCGCCGCACCGCCGGGCCACCGACCGCGCCGGACGCCCGCGCGGCCGTACCCGGGCCCGCGCCGGGCCGCCGTCCGGCGGGCGAGGCATGATCGGAACCGGTCCGGGCAGGTACGGGCCGGAGCCGAGCGGCGGGAGGAACCGGGATGGCCGTGGTGGGGATCGACTCGTCGACCCAGTCCTGCAAGGTGCTGACCGTCGACGAGCACACCGGCCGGGTGCTGCGGGCCGGCCAGGCACCGCACCCGGACGGTACCGAGGTCGACCCCGAGGCGTGGTGGCGGGCGCTGACCGACGCCGGCGGTACGGCCGGGGACGCGGCGGCGATCGCGGTCGGCGCCCAGCAGCACGGGATGGTCGCGCTCGACGACGCGGACCGTCCGGTCCGGCCGGCGCTGCTGTGGAACGACGTACGGTCGGCGCCGCAGGCGGCCGCGCTGACCGCGAAGTACGGCGCGGAGGGCTGGGCGGCGTCGGTCGGCCTGGTGCCGGTCGCCTCGTACACGGTGACCAAGCTCGCCTGGCTGGCCGAGCACGAGCCCGCCCGCGCGGCCCGGGTGGCCCGGGTGCTGCTGCCGCACGACTGGCTGACCTGGCGGCTGCGCGGCAGCCGGGGCGAGCCGACCACCGACCGCAGCGACGCGTCGGGCACCGGCTACTTCTCCGCCGCGACCGGCGACTACCGGCACGACCTGCTCACCGCGGCGCTCGGCCACGACGCCGCGCTGCCCACGGTGCTCGCGCCCGCCGCGGTCGCCGGCGAGACCGCCGACGGGGCGCTGCTCGCGGCCGGCGCCGGCGACAACGCCGCCGCCGCACTCGGTCTCGGCCTCTCCCCCGGCGAGGCGGTCGTCTCGATCGGTACCAGCGGGGCGGTGTTCGCGTCCGCGGGCGCACCGGTGGCCGACCCGACCGGCGCGGTGGCGAGCTTCGCCGACGCGACCGGCCGGTTCCTGCCGCTGTCCTGCACGCTCAACGCCAGCCGGGTGCTCGCCGCGACGGCCCGGATGCTCGGTACCGACCTCGCCGGGCTGGACGCGCTCGCCGCCGCCGCGGCCCCGGACGCCGGTGGCCTGACCCTGCTGCCGTACCTGGACGGTGAGCGCACGCCGAACCTGCCGGACGCCACCGGTTCGCTGCTCGGGTTGACCCGGGCCGCGATGACGCCGGAGAACCTGGCCCGGGCCGCCGTGCTCGGCGTGCTGTGCGGCCTCGCCGACGCGCTGGACGAGCTGCGCGCGCACGGCGCCGCGATCGACACCGTGCTGCTGATCGGCGGCGGCGCCCGGTCGGCCGCGATCCGCGCCGCCGCGCCGGACGTGTTCGGCGTGCCGGTGCTGGTGCCGGAGCCGGCCGAGTACGTCGCGCTC
>NZ_BOPO01000114.1 GCF_017312725.1 Actinocatenispora comari
GCCGGGCCGCCCAGTCGTCGCCGGGCAGCGCGGTGAGCACCGCCCGCGGCGCCCGCCCGTCGGCCAGCGCGCGCAGGAACGCGGGCCCCGCCGGGTACCCGCGCCAGCCGTCGCCGCCCGGCGGTGCCACCGGGCCCACCGGTACCGGCTCCGGCTTCGCCCGCTCCGCCCGGGCGTGCCGCGGCGGTACGGCCAGCCGGAGCACGTCGGCGAGCGTCCCGCCGTACCGGTCGGCGACGGCGCGGGCCAGCCGCACCACCTCGGGCGCGAGGATCGGGACGGCGGAGACGACGCGTTCCAGGAAGCCGAGCCGGCCGGTGAAGTCGGTGTCGGCGACCCGGGCCAGCACGAACCCGTCGGCGAGCTGCCCGCCGAACCGGACCCGGACCCGGCAGCCGGGCACCGCCGCCTCGGCCAGGTCGGCCGGCACCAGGTAGTCGAACGGCCGGTCCAGGTGCGCCAGTCCGACGTCGACGGCCACCTGCGCCACCGGCAGTTCGGCCGCCGCCGTCCTGGCCCGCGCCGGGCGTCGGGCCGGCACCCGGCGAGTCGCGGTACGGCTCGCGGACCGTTCCGGCCGGGCGGGCGCGCCGGGCAGCGGCAGCGTCGGGTCGTCGCTCACCCTGCAGTCCTACCTCGCCGACGTCGGTACGCCGACACGCACCGGGGCGTGTCCCGGCGCACTGCCGTGGACACGCCCCGGATCACGCGTGGCGCGGAGAAACCCGGGCGGACCGAGGCCCGCCGGGCCTTGCTTGCCGAGGCCCGGGCGGGCCTTACTTGGTGGCCGCGGACTTGAGCTCGTCGACTCGGTCGGTGTGCTCCCAGGTGAACTCTTCCAGCTCCCGGCCGAAGTGCCCGTACGCGGCGGTCTTCGAGTAGATCGGGCGAGCCAGGTCGAGGTCGCGGATGATCGCGGCCGGACGCAGGTCGAACACCTCGGCGACGGCCTTCTCGATCCGCTCTACCGGCACCGTGTTGGTACCGAAGGTCTCGATGAACAGGCTCACCGGCTGCGCCTTGCCGATCGCGTACGCAACCTGCGCCTCGCACCGGTCGGCGAGACCGGCGGCGACCACGTTCTTCGCCACCCAGCGCATCGCGTACGCCGCGGACCGGTCGACCTTGGACGGGTCCTTGCCGGAGAACGCGCCGCCGCCGTGCCGCGAGTAGCCGCCGTACGTGTCGACGATGATCTTGCGGCCGGTCAGGCCGGCGTCGCCCATCGGGCCACCGATCTCGAACCGCCCGGTCGGGTTGACCAGCAGCCGGTAGTCCTCCGACTCCAGGTCGAGCTCGGCCAGCACCGGGGTGATCACGTGCTCGCGCACGTCCGGGGTCAGCAGCGACTCCAGCGAGATGTCCGGCGCGTGCTGGCTGGAGACCACGACGGTGTCCAGGCGCACCGGGCGGAACCCGTCGTACTCGATGGTGACCTGCGTCTTGCCGTCCGGCCGCAGGTAGGGGATGGTGCCCTCGTGCCGGGCGGCGGACAGCCGGCGGGACAGCCGGTGCGCCAGCGCGATCGGCAGCGGCATCAGCTCGGGGGTCTCGGTGCACGCGAAGCCGAACATCATGCCCTGGTCGCCGGCACCCTGCTGGTCCAGCGAGTCGTCACTGGAGCCGGCCCGCGTCTCGTACGCGGTGTCGACGCCGACCGCGATGTCCGGCGACTGGGCGCCGATCGACACGCTCACGCCACACGAAGCCCCGTCGAACCCCTTCTTCGACGAGTCGTACCCGATCCGCAGGATCGTGTCGCGCACGATGCGCGGAATGTCGGCGTAGGCCTCCGTGGTGACCTCACCGGCCACGTGCACCTGGCCGGTGGTGATCAGAGTTTCCACCGCGACCCGGCTGCGCGGGTCCTGCGCGATCAGGGCGTCCAGAATCCCGTCGCTGATCTGGTCGGCGATCTTGTCCGGATGGCCTTCGGTGACCGACTCCGATGTGAACAAGCGGCGTGCCATCGTACTCCCCGGAGTGTGCGATTTGATGAACGGCGAGTCTAGCCGGACGACCTCGAGGTGAACTCGCGGGTGGCCACGCCGCAGGAACTGACCCCGAGACTACTCATGCCCGGCGCCCGGGCCCAGCACCCCGAGCCGGGAAACAACCAGGTCCAGCACCTCGTCGGCCAGTTCGACCTTGCTCATCTCGGTCAGATCGGTCCGACCACCGTCCGCGTCGAGCACCGTCGCGGCATTGGTGTCGGTACCGAACCCCTGGTCCGGGCCGACCTTGTTGGCCACGATCAGGTCGGCCCGCTTGCGGGCGAGCTTGCCGGCGGCGTTGTCGAGCAGGTCGTCGGTCTCGGCGGCGAACGCGACGAGCACCTGCCCCGGCCGCTTCGCCGCACCGAGCTCGGCCGCGATGTCGGGGTTGACCGCCAGTTCCAGCGGCGGCATGGTGCCGTCCGGGCTCTTCTTGATCTTGCTGGTGGCCGGGTGCGCCGGCCGGAAGTCCGCCGGGGCCGCCGCGAACACCATCGCGTCCGCGTCGGCGACGGCGAGCAGCGCCTGCCGCAGCTGCTCGGTGGTCTCGACCCGCACCAGGTCCGCCCCGGCCGGCGCGGGCAGCGTGACGTTCGCGGCCACCAGCGTCACCCGGGCGCCCCGGGCCAGCGCCGCGCGGGCGAACGCGTACCCCTGCTTGCCGCTGGACCGGTTGCCGACGAACCGGACCGGATCCAGGTACTCCCGGGTACCGCCGGCGCTGACCACCACGTGCCGCCCGGCCAGGTCGGCACGCTGCCCGTACCGGCCGGCGAGCACCGCCTCGACCACCTCGTACAGCGCGGCCGGGTCCGGCAGCCGGCCCTTGCCGGTGTCCGGGCCGGTCAGCCGGCCGACGTCGGGCTCGACCACGATCGCGCCGCGGGAGCGCAGCGTGGCGACGTTCGCCACGGTCGCCGGGTGCTGCCACATCTCGGTGTGCATCGCCGGCGCGAACACCACCGGACCGCGCGCGGCGAGCAGGGTGGCGGTGAGCAGGTCGTCGGCCCGCCCGGCCGCGGCCCGGGCGAGCAGGTCCGCGGTGGCCGGCGCGACGATCACCAGGTCGGCGCGCTGGCCGAGTTCGACGTGCTCCACCTCGGGTACGTCGTCGAACACGCCGGTGTGCACCGGCTGCCCGGACAGCGCCTCCCAGGTCGGCGCGCCCACGAACCGCAGCGCGGCCGGGGTCGGCACCACCCGGACCCGGTGGCCGGCCTCGGTGCACCGGCGCAGCAGCTCGCACGCCTTGTACGCGGCGATGCCGCCGGCGACGCCCAGCACGATGTTTCGGCTCATACCGCACACTCAACCGCACCGGCGCCGCCGCCGTCACCTCGACCGGGTGATCGGCGGATCCGGTCACAGCGGCGGACCGGCCCCGGACACGCCGACGGCGCCGCACCGACCGCCGGAGCGGTGGGACGCGACGCCGTGGAAGTGGTGCGACTCGCCGTCAGGCCTCGTTGGTGGGCTCGGCGGTGAGCAGACCGGCGTTGATCTCGCGAAGCGAGATCGACAGAGCCTTCTCCTGCGGGGTGGTCTCGACCAGCGGTCCGACGTACTCCAACAGGCCCTCGCCGAGCTGCGAGTAGTACGCGTTGATCTGGCGGGCGCGCTTGGCGCCGAAAATCACCAGGGCGTACTTCGACGGCGTCTTCTCGAGCAGCTCGTCGATCGGGGGGTTGGTGATGCCTTCGGGACTGGCCACGGTTCCGGACACGCGGATCGACCTCAATGCCTGCGATCGTTGGATGGGCGGCGACAGTGTCACATGTCGACCGATGCCGACGGGGCGGCGACTGACACCATGGTGAACGACCGATGGTAGCAACAGGTTGTGACCATCGGCGAGGCAACCGCGGGGCACCGTTCGCTTTCTGTGACCGAGGACACGAAGTGGTCGGTCAGGCGCGGTGCGTGGCCGATGCGGCCGGGTCCAGCAGCGCGACGAGTTCGTCGGCCGCCTGGTCGATCGAGTGGTTCACGATCGTGACGTCGAACTCCGGCTCCGCGGCGAGCTCCTCGCGGGCCAGCCGCAGCCGCCGCTGGATGGTCTGCTCGTCCTCGGTGCCGCGGCCGACCAGCCGGCGAACCAGCTCGTCCCAGCTCGGCGGGGCCAGGAACACCAGCCTGGCCGCCGGCATCGCGGCGCGGACCTGGCGGGCGCCCTGCAGGTCGATCTCCAGCAACGCCGGCAACCCGGCCGCCAGCCGCTGCTCCACCGGGCCGCGCGGGGTGCCGTAACAGTTGCCGGCGTACTCGGCCCATTCGAGCAGCTGACCCGCGGCCGCCATGCGGTCGAACTCGGCCCGGTCGACGAAGTGGTAGTGCCGGCCGTCAACCTCGCCGGGCCGCGGGGCGCGGGTGGTCACCGAGACCGACAGCCAGACGTCCGGGTATCGCTTCCGCACCCGCGCATACACGCTGCCCTTGCCGACCCCGGACGGACCGGACAGGACGGTGAGGCAGGCGGGATGCGGCGCGGCGGCGCGGTCAACGGTCATGCTTGTTTCTACCGAACATGCTCCAGGCACGTGCAGGGAACTCCCGCGCCAGTGGCATCCGGCGCGGCCCGCGGTGCCGGTCATCGAAACCGTTCTGATCGGGGAACTGCTCTGAGGGTGTGCCGGTCAACCGCACCGACACACCCTCAACCTACCTACTCGGCAGCGCTGAACTCGGCGAGCAGCGAGGAACGCTGGTGCTCGCCGAGGCCACGAAGCCGCCGGCTGTCCGCGATGTGCAGCCGCTCCATGATCTGGGCGGCGCGCACCTTGCCAATTCCGGGCAGCGCCTCGAGCACCGCCGACACCTTCAGCTTGCCGACGACCTCATCGGTGTCGGCCTGCTTGAGAACGTCGGCGAGGCTCGTGTCCCCCCGCTTGAGCTTGTCCTTCAGCTCAGCGCGGGCCTTGCGCGCGGCAGCCGCTTTCTCCAGCGCGGCAGCACGCTGCTCAGGGGTGAGCGACGGGAGCGGCACGAAGGTCTCCTTGGGTTGCGTGTGTGAAGAAACGAAACGGATGAACTACCAGCGCGGGAAACCTAGCGGGCAATCGCACCAGGAAGCAACGCCGGCACGCGTGAGCGGTACCCGCTAAATGGTGTCATCGATGTCACATTCTTGCGGAACAACTCACGCGCTCCGACCCAGCACGCTAGCGCAAGAGCGCCACACCGTGTCGGCGGAGGCACGCAACGCATCCACAGCTGGTCCGTTTTGGAGTATTTCACGGGAGTATGCGGGCAGGACCAGCGGCAATGCCGGACCGAACAGATCGGTCAGGTCAGCCGGCCGACCGCCCTGCGCGCCCAGTCCCGGCGCCAGCAACGGGCCGTTCACCTTCGCCAGATCGTGACCGATTCCGCCCGCTGCGGTCGCTCCGATCACCGCACCGAGCGACCCGAACGGGGTGGCCCCGGCATTGCGGGCGGCCAGCTCGGCCAGGATCGTGCCGGCCACCGTACGACCGTCCGCGGCCACCGCGCGCTGCACCCCGGCGCCCTCCGGGTTCGACGTCAGCGCCAGCACGAACACCCCCTTGCCGTGCTTCGCCGCCAGCTCGAACATCGGTTCCAGCGAACCGAACCCCAGGTACGGGCTGGCGGTCACCGCGTCGCCGGCCAGCGGGCTGGCCGGGTCGAGGTAGGCGTCCGCGTACGCGGCGACGGTCGAGCCGATGTCGCCGCGCTTGGCGTCCACCAGTACCAGCGCGCCGGCCGAGCGGGCCTCGGCGATCACCGTCTCCAGTACCGCGATGCCGCGGGAGCCGTGCCGCTCGAAGAACGCCGACTGCGGCTTGAGCACCGCGACGCGGTCGGCGAGCGCCTCGACCACGGTACGGGCGAACCGGTCCAGGCCGGCCGCGTCGTCGCCCAGGCCCCAGGCGGACAGCAGCCCGGGGTGCGGGTCGATGCCGACGCACAGCGCCGGCCGGGCGGCACCGGCCGCGGCCAGCCGGGCGGCGAACGAGGTCTGCGGATCGGTCATCGCGACTCCTGCCTGCTGTCCGCGGCCACCCGCGGTCGGTACACGGTCTGGCCGACCGCGCGGTTGATCTGGCGGACCAGCTGGGGCCCGCGGTAGATGAACCCGGTGTAGAGCTGCACCAGGCTCGCGCCGGCGTCCAGCATCCGCAGCGCGCCGTGCGGGTCGAGGATGCCGCCGACCCCGATGACGGGCAACCGGCCACCGGTCTGCCGGTGGACGAAGTCGACCAGCTGCACGGCACGCTCGTGCAGCGGCCGGCCGGACAGACCCCCGGTCTCGCCGCCGGCCGCGGTGTCCGCGCTGGCCAGGCCGTCGCGGGCCAGCGTCGTGTTGGTGGCGATGATGCCGGCCACCCCGGCGTCCGTGCAGACCTGCAGCAGCTCGGCCAGCGCCGGCTCGGTCAGGTCCGGCGCTACCTTCACCAGCAGCGGGCGGGGCGGCGCGTCGCCGGCCAGCGCCCGGGACTCCGCGGACAGCGCCGCGAGCAGCTCGGCCAGCGCGCCGGCGTCCTGCAGCGTGCGCAGGCCCGGGGTGTTCGGCGACGAGACGTTGATCGCGAAGTAGTCACCGTGCCGGTACAGGGTGCGCAGCGAGGCGAGGTAGTCGTCGACCGCGTCGGGCAGCGGCGTCACCTTCGACTTGCCGATGCTGATGCCCAGCGGTACCGGCAGCGGCCCCAGAGCGGCCAGCCGGGCCGCCAGGGCGGCCGCTCCGGCGTTGTTGAAGCCCATCCGGTTGATCAGGGCGTCCGAGGCCGTCAGCCGGAACAGGCGCGGTCTCGGGTTGCCGGGTTGCGGATGCCGGGTGACCGTGCCGACCTCGACGAACCCGAAGCCGAGCGCCGGCCAGGCCGGCAGCGCCACGCCGTCCTTGTCCAGCCCGGCGGCGAGACCCACCGGGTTCGGGAACCGAACGCCGAACGCCTGCACCGGCGCCGACCGGGCGTGCTTGCGGTACCGGGCGGTCGCGGCCCACAGCGCGGTGAGCCGGGCCGGCCCGCCGGCCAGCCCGGCCAACGCCCGCAGCGTCGCGGTGTGCGCCACCTCGGCGTCCCCGCCGCCCAGCCGGAACAGCGCCGGGCGCAGCAGCTGCCGGTACATCAGGCGCCGCGCCGGGCCGCGTGCAGCGCCTGCAGCGGCCGTACCGTCATCTCGCCGCGGATCAGCGCCTCGATGCCCATGATCGCCGCCGACGCACCCTGCACCGTGGTGATGCACGGGGTGTCGGTGGTGACCGCGGCGCTGCGGATCTCGTACCCGTCGGCGCGCGGTCCGGACCCGTGCGGCGTGTTGATCACCAGCGCCACGCCGCCGGACTCGATCAACTCGACGGCGTTGGGTCCGGCGTCGCCGGCCGGGTCCTCGAAGTGCTTGCGCACCACCCGGGTGGCGATGCCGTGCCGGCGCAGCACCTCCGCGGTACCGGCGGTCGCGACGATCTCGAAGCCGAGATCGGCGAGCCGCTTGACCGGGAAGATCAGCGCCCGCTTGTCCCGGTTGGCGGCCGAGACGAACACGGTGCCGGCGGTCGGCAGCGAGCCGTACACGGCGGCCTGCGACTTGGCGAACGCGTGGCCGAAGCTGGTGTCGATGCCCATCACCTCGCCGGTGGACTTCATCTCCGGCCCGAGCAGCGAGTCGACGCCGCGGCCCTCCAGCGTGCGGAACCGCTTGAACGGCAGTACCGCCTCCTTGACCGCGACCGGGGCGCCCGCCGGCAGCGTGGCGTTGTCGCCGGTGGCCGGCAGCAACCCCTCGACGCGCAGCTGCTCGATGGTGGCGCCGAGCATGATCCGGGCCGCCGCCTTCGCCAGCGACACGCCGGTCGCCTTGGACACGAACGGCACCGTGCGGCTGGCACGCGGGTTGGCCTCCAGCACGTACAGCCGGTCGTCCTTCAGCGCGTACTGCACGTTGAGCAGCCCGCGGACCCCCACCCCGTGCGCGATGGCCTCGGTGTAGCGGCGGACCTGCTCGATGTCGGAGGCGCCGAGGGTGATCGGCGGCAGCGCGCAGGACGAGTCGCCGGAGTGCACCCCGGCCTCCTCGATGTGCTCCATCACGCCGCCGAGGAACACCCGCTCGCCGTCGCACAGCGCGTCCACGTCGATCTCGATCGCGTCGTCGAGGAACCGGTCGACCAGCACCGGGTGCTCCGGCGAGGCCTCCGTCGCGCGGTCGATGTAGCCGCGCAGGGTGTCCTCGTCGTACACGATCTCCATGCCGCGCCCGCCCAGCACGTACGACGGGCGCACCAGCACCGGGTAGCCGATCTCGTCGGCGATCTCCTTCGCCTCCTCGAACGAGGTGGCCGTGCCGTACTGCGGGGCGGCGAGGCCGGCGTCGGTGAGCAGCTTGCCGAACAGGCCGCGGTCCTCGGCCGCGTCGATGCTCGCCGGGCTGGTACCGACCACCGGCACGCCGGCGTCCGCGAGCCGCCGGGCCAGCCCCAGCGGCGTCTGCCCGCCCAGCTGCACGATCACGCCGACCACGCCGGGGCCGCCGGCCGCCTTGCCGGACGAGTCCTCGGCGTGCACGACCTCCAGCACGTCCTCGAAGGTCAGCGGCTCGAAGTAGAGCCGGTCGGCGGTGTCGTAGTCGGTCGACACCGTCTCCGGGTTGCAGTTGACCATGACCGTCTCGTACCCGCCGTCGCCGGCGGCCGGATCGCGCAGCGCCATCACCGCGTGCACGCACGAGTAGTCGAACTCGATGCCCTGCCCGATCCGGTTCGGCCCGGAGCCGAGGATCAGCACCTTGGGCCGCGCCGACGGCGCCACCTCGGTCTCCGCGGCCGGATCGGTCTCGTACGCCGAGTAGTGGTAGGGCGTGGTGGCGGCGAACTCGGCCGCGCAGGTGTCGACGGTCTTGTACACCGGGCGCACGCCGAGGCGGTGCCGCAACCGGCGCACCCCGTCCTCGCCGGCGAGCTCCGGGCGCAGCGCGGCGAGCTGCCGGTCGGACAGCCCGGCCCGCTTGGCCCGGCGCAGCAGCGTCGCGTCCAGCACCGCCGCCTCGGTGATCTCGGCCCGCAGCTCGACCAGCGCGGCGACCTGGTCGACGAACCACGGGTCCATCCCGGACGCCTCGCACACCGCGGCCACGGTGGCGCCGGCGCGCAGGGCCCGCTCGACCGTGTACAGCCGACCGTCGTGCGGGGTGCGCAGCGCGGTCAGCAGCTCGTCCACCGTGGCGGGCGCGCCGTCCCGGGTCCAGAAGCCGGCGGCCTTGGTCTCCATCGACCGCATCGCCTTGTTCAGCGCCTCGCCGAAGCTGCGGCCCAGCGACATCGCCTCGCCGACCGACTTCATCGTGGTGGTCAGCTCCGGGTCGGCACCCGGGAACTTCTCGAACGTGAACCGCGGGATCTTGACGACCACGTAGTCCAGCGCCGGCTCGAACGCCGCCGGCGTCGCCTTCGTGATGTCGTTCGGGATCTCGTCCAGGGTGTAGCCGACGGCGAGCTTCGCGGCGATCTTCGCGATCGGGAACCCGGTCGCCTTCGACGCCAGCGCCGACGAGCGGGACACCCGCGGGTTCATCTCGATCACGATCATCCGGCCGTCGACCGGGTTGACCGCGAACTGAATGTTGCACCCGCCGGTGTCCACCCCGACCTTGCGCAGCACCGCGATCGCCAGGTCACGCATCTGCTGGTACTCGCGGTCGGTCAGCGTCATCGCCGGCGCCACGGTGACCGAGTCGCCGGTGTGCACGCCCATCGGGTCGACGTTCTCGATCGAGCAGACGACCACGACGTTGTCGTTGCGGTCGCGCATCAGCTCCAGCTCGTACTCCTTCCAGCCGAGTACGGACTCCTCGATCAGCACCTCGTGCGTCGGGCTGGCGGCCAGGCCCGCACCGGCGATGCGTTCCAGCTGGTCCGGGTCGTGCGCCATGCCGGAACCCAGCCCGCCCATGGTGAAGCTGGGCCGGATCACGACCGGCAGGCCGAGCTCGGCGACCGTGTCGCGCACCTCGGCCATCGTGTGACACACCGCGCTGCGCGGCACGTCCCCGCCGACCTCGCGGACCACCTGCTTGAACTTCTCCCGATCCTCGCCGCGCCCGATCGCCTCGATGTCCGCGCCGATCAGCTCGACCCCGTGCTTGACCAGGATGCCCTGCTCGTCCAGCGCGACCGCGGCGTTCAGCGCGGTCTGCCCGCCGAGGGTGGCGAGCAGCGCGTCGATCGGGTGCCCATTCGCCGCCTCGGTCGCGATCACCTGCTCGATGAACTCGGTGGTGATCGGCTCGACGTAGGTCGCGTCGGCGAACTCCGGGTCGGTCATGATCGTCGCCGGGTTCGAGTTCACCAGCGTGACCCGCAGCCCCTC
Organism: Actinocatenispora comari; assembly: GCF_017312725.1. Lineage (GTDB taxonomy): Bacteria > Actinomycetota > Actinomycetes > Mycobacteriales > Micromonosporaceae > Actinocatenispora > Actinocatenispora comari. Next base: position 10,322 of record NZ_BOPO01000114.1, read on the forward strand.
GGCCTTCAGCACCCGGCACGCCTGGGTACCGGAGTAGTCGAACTCGCACGCCTGGCCGATCACGATCGGCCCGGAGCCGATCACCAGCACGTGTCCGATGTCGGTACGCCTAGGCATCCGCCGGCCCCCCTTGCGTTGCGGTGGCCGGTCGGGCCTGCCCCTCGATCAATGCGGTGAACCTGTCGAACAGGTAGTCGGCGTCGTGCGGACCGGCCGCCGCCTCCGGGTGGTACTGCACGGAGAACGCCGCGGTGCGCTCCCCGTCGGTGACCCGCAGCCCCTCGACCACGTCGTCGTTGAGGCACACGTGGCTGACCTCGACCCGGCCGTACTCGGTGTCGGTCGCCCGGTCGGCCGGCGCGTCCACGGCGAAACCGTGGTTGTGCGCGGTGACCTCGACCTTGCCGGTCGTCCGGTCCTGCACCGGCTGGTTGATGCCGTGGTGGCCGTAGCCGAGCTTGTAGGTGCCGAAGCCCAGCGCGCGGCCGAGGATCTGGTTGCCGAAGCAGATGCCGAAGATCGGCACCTTGCGGGCCAGCAGTGTCCGGGTCAGCTCGACCTGCTCGTCGGCGGTCGCCGGGTCGCCCGGCCCGTTGGACAGGAACACCGCGTCCGCGCCGGTGGCCAGCACGTCGTCGAGGCTGGCGGTGGCCGGCAGTACGTGCGTGGTGACGCCCCGGGCGGCCAACCGGCGCGGCGTGTTGCGCTTGATGCCCAGGTCCAGCGCCGCCACCGTGAACCGGTGCGTGCCCTCGGCGAGCACCGAGTACGGCTGCGGGGTGGTGACCTCGCCGACCAGGTTGGCGCCGACCATCGCGGGTGCGGTCCGCACCTTCGCCAGCAGCGCCGCCGGGTCGGTGTCCACGCTGGACACGCCGACCCGCATCGCGCCGCGTTCGCGCAGGTGCCGGGTCAGCGCCCGGGTGTCGATGCCGGCGATGCCGACGACACCCTGCTCGGCCAGCCGGTCGGCGAGCGAGCCGGTGGCCCGCCAGTTCGAGGCAATCCGGGCCGGGTCCCGGGCCACGTAGCCGGCCAACCACATCCGGCCGGACTCGTCGTCCTCGCCGTTCACCCCGGTGTTGCCGATGTGCGGCGCGGTCATCGTGACCACCTGGCCGCGGTACGACGGGTCGGTCAGCGTCTCCTGGTAGCCGGTCATGCCGGTGTTGAACACCGCCTCGCCGAACGTCTCACCGATCGCGCCGAACGCCTCGCCGGTGAAGGTGCGGCCGTCCTCCAGCACCAGGATCGCGGTCTTGCTCGTGCTCATCGACGTTCCTCCTTCGTCGTCACGTCGACGAGACACGACGCACGACGCCCGTGATTCGCTCGCTGGCGCTGGCTCACCGTTGCGCCTTCCCGTCCAGTACGGTCGGCGCACCGGCCAGGAACGTCGCCACCACGCGGCCGGGCAGGGTGCGCCCCGCGTACGGCGTGTTGCGGCTGCGCGAGGCGATCTCGCCGCCGTCCACCGTCACCCGGGCCGCCGGGTCGACCAGCGTCAGGTTCGCCGGTACACCGGGGGCCGGGTCGCGGCCGTGCCCGGCCAGGCCGGCGATGCGCGCCGGTCGGCGGCTCATCCGTTCCGCGACCCCGTCCCAGTCGAGCCGTGCCGGGCCGGGCTCGCCGCCACCGTCGAGCAGCGCGGGGTCGAGCATCGTGTGCAGCACCACCGGCAGTGCGGTCTGCAGGCCGAGCATGCCGGGCCGCGCGTACGGCCACTCGCACTCCTTGTCCTCGACCGTGTGCGGGGCATGGTCGGTGGCGACCACGTCGACCACCCCGTCGGCCAGCGCGGCGCGCAGCGCGGCCACGTCGGCGTCGGTGCGCAGCGGCGGGTTGACCTTGAACACCGGGTCGTAGCTCTCCGCCAGCGCGTCGGTCAGCAGCAGGTGGTGCGGGGTGACCTCGGCGGTCACCCGGATCCCGCGGGCCTTGGCCCAGCGCAGGATCTCCACGCTGCCGGCGGTGGACACGTGGCAGATGTGCAGCCGGGCGCCGACGTGCTCGGCCAGCAGCACGTCGCGGGCGATGATCGCCTCCTCGGCGACCGCCGGCCAGCCGGTCAGCCCCAGCCGGGCCGACCACTCGCCCTCGTGCATCTGCGCGCCGGCGGTCAGCCGCGGCTCCTCGGCGTGCTGGGCGATCACCCCGTCGAACGCCTTCACGTACTCCAGCGCGCGGCGCATCAGCCGCGGGTCGGACACGCAGTGGCCGTCGTCGGAGAAGATCCGCACCGCGGCGGCGGAGTCGGCCATCGCGCCCAGCTCGGCCAGCCGCTCGCCGGCGAGGCCCACGGTCACCGCGCCGATCGGCTGCACGTGCGCCAGCCCGGCGTCCCGGCCCAGCCGGTACACCTGCTCGACCACGCCGGCGGTGTCGGCGACCGGGTCGGTGTTGGCCATCGCGCAGACCGCGGTGTAGCCGCCCAGGGCCGCCGCGCGGGAGCCGGACTCGACGGTCTCGGCGTCCTCCCGGCCCGGCTCACGCAGGTGGGTGTGCAGGTCGACCAGGCCCGGCAGGGCGACCAGGCCGTCCGCGTCGATGCGGGTGGCACCGGGCGCGGACGCGCCGGGCGCCACCTCGGCGACCACGCCGTCGGTGATCACGATGTCGGTCTTGGCGGCGCCCAGGATCCGGGCACCGGTCAGCACGAAGCTGCTCACGACTTTCCCCCCAGCAGCAGGTAGAGCACGGCCATCCGGACGCTGACCCCGTTGGCCACCTGTTCGACGATCGTGGCCCGGGCCGAGTCGGCGACCTCCGGGGCGATCTCCATTCCGCGGTTCATCGGCCCCGGGTGCATCACGATCGCGTGCTCCGGCAGCCGCGCCGCCCGCGCCACGTCCAGGCCGTAGCGCCGGGCGTACTCCCGGGCCGACGGGAAGTACGAGTCGTTCATCCGTTCCCGCTGCACCCGCAGCATCATCACCACGTCGACGTCGCCCAGCACCGCGTCCAGGTCGTACGAGACCGCGCAGGGCCAGGCGCCGACCCCGACCGGCAGCAGCGTCGGCGGGCTGACCAGGGTGACCTTGGCACCGAGGGTGGCGAGCAGCAGCACGTTGGACCGGGCGACCCGGCTGTGCAGCACGTCACCCACGATCGCCACCCGCAGCCCCTCGAGAGTGCCGAGCCGGGACCGCATCGTGTACGCGTCGAGCAGCGCCTGGGTGGGGTGCTCGTGGGTGCCGTCGCCGGCGTTGACCACGCTGCCGTCCACCCACCGGGCCAGCCGGTGCGGCGCGCCGGACGCGGAGTGCCGGATCACCACCGCGTCGGCGCCCATCGCCTGCAGGGTCAGCGCGGTGTCCTTGAGCGACTCCCCCTTGGACACGCTGGAGCCCTTGGCGGAGAAGTTGATCACGTCGGCACTCAGCCGCTTCGCGGCCACCTCGAACGAGGTGCGGGTGCGGGTGGAGTCCTCGTAGAACAGGTTCACCACGGTGCGGCCGCGCAGCGTCGGCAGCTTCTTCACCTCGCGGCCGGCGACGGTGGCCATCTCGGTGGCGGTGTCGAGCACCAGGGTGGCGGTACTGCGGTCCAGGTCGGCCGCACTGAGCAGGTGGGTGATCATCGGCGCTCCCCTCCGGCAGCCGGGGCGGTGTCCTCGCTCGGGCCGGCGAGCAGCACCGCGTCGGCGCCGTCGACCTCGCGCAGCAGTACCCGGACGCTTTCGGCGAGCGAGGTGGGCAGGTTCTTGCCGACGTAGTCGGCGCGGATCGGCAGCTGCCGGTGGCCGCGGTCGACCAGCACCGCGAGCTGCACCTGGCTGGGCCGGCCGAGGTCGTTGAGCGCGTCCAGCGCGGCGCGCACGGTGCGACCGGAGAACAGCACGTCGTCGGCGAGGATGACCCGCTTACCGTCGATGCCGCCGGGCGGCAGGTCGGTCGGGCCGACCGCGCGGGTGCGCTGCAGCCGCAGGTCGTCGCGGTAGAGGGTGACGTCCAGGGTGCCGACCGGCACCTGCACGCCCTCGAAGGCGGCGATCCGGTCGGCCAGCCGGGCGGCGAGCGGGACGCCACGGGTCGGGATGCCCAGCAGTACCGTGTCGGTGGCGCCGCGGGTCTTCTCCAGGATCTGGTGGGCGATCCGGGCGGTGATGCGGGCGAGGTCCGATCCGGTCAGGATCGGCCGATGGTTTCCGGGATCGGCCGCTTCGGTGGACTTCAACCGGTTCGCGGCATCGTGATCCGGCCGGCCTTCGGGCAGGCCGGCGGGTGGTGCGGTCATGTTCCAGACTCCTTCCCCGCCTCACCGGACGGGCCTTAAAGGACGCCATACGCGCGCTCAACAGTACCAACACTCAAATTGACGCAAGTTTTCGGGTGACCAGCACTTGACCGACCGTCGCCCTTCCGAATACCGTCACGCTCCGTAGCGATTGCTGGGGAGAGACCTCGGCCATGTGAGTGGGAGTCAGCGCATGCCGTCTGAGTACGCGAAGTCCCTCGGCGCCCGACTGCGCGCCATCCGCCAACAGCAGGGGCTGTCCCTGCAGGGGGTGGAGGAGAAGTCGGGCGGCCGCTGGAAGGCAGTGGTGGTCGGTTCGTACGAGCGCGGGGACCGTGCGGTCACCGTGGCCCGGCTGGCCGAGCTGGCCGACTTCTACCGGGTTCCGGTAGCGGAGCTGCTGCCCGACGGTGGCGGCACCCGGCAGGAGTCCGCCGGCAAGATCGTCCTGGACCTCGAGCAGCTGTACGAGCACACCGCCGACGAGCTCGCGCCCGTCGCCCGGTACGCGCGGGCCATCCAGCAGCAGCGCGGTGACTACAACGGCCGCGTGCTGTCGATTCGGGCCGACGACCTGCGGGCGCTCGCGATCGTGTACGACACGTCGCCGTCCGGTCTGGTGGAGCGGTTCACCGAGCTGGGTGTGCTGGTCGCCGACCCGCGCGCGCTGTTCGGCGGCTGAGCCGTAGCGACCCGACGACAACGGCCCACCGGAGTCCCGGTGGGCCGTTTCGTCTGCCGCCGGTCAGTGCGGGTCGCCGCGCAGGGCCTCGGCGATGCTGCCGAGCAGGCCGTTGACGAACTTCGGCGACTCGTCCGTGGACAGCGCGGTGGCCAGCTCGACCGCCTCACTGATCGCCACCGCGTCGTCGATGTCGGCACGGTGCGCCAGCTCGAAGATCGCCACCCGGGCGATGTTGCGGTCCACCGCGGGCATCCGGGACAGCGACCAGCCCTGTGCGTACGTCGCGATCAGGTGGTCGATCTCCTCGGCGTGCTGCTGGTAGCCCTCCACCAGGGTCACCGTGTACTCCCGGACCGGCGGCTCGGCCCACTCGACCCGGCGGCGCAGCACCACCAGCGGGTCCTCGGCGCGCAGGTCCGCCTCGTACAGCACGTCGAGGGCGCGCTTGCGGGCCTTGGTGCGGGTCGACATGCCCGCGGGCGACGCCGGGCCGGATTCGGTCACCGTCGTCACGCTCAGACCCGGCCGAGGTAACGACCGTCGCGGGTGTCGACCTTGATCTTGTCGCCGATGTTGACGAACAGCGGCACCGGCACGCTCGCCCCGGTCGCGACCTCGGCCGGCTTGGTGCCGCCGGTGGAGCGGTCGCCCTGCATGCCCGGCTCGGTGTAGGTGACCTCGACCTCGATCGAGGTGGGCAGCTCGATGTAGAGCGCGGTGCCCTCGTGGAAGCCGATCGTGACCTCGGCGTTGTCCAGCAGGTACTTCGCGGCGTCGCCGACGGTGGCGCCGGGCACGTTGATCTGGTCGTAGCTCTCCGAGTCCATGAACACGAAGTCCTCACCGTCCGCGTACAGGTACTGCATCGTGCGCTTGTCGACGGTGGCGGTCTCGACCTTGGTGCCGGCGTTGAAGGTCTTGTCGACGACCTTGCCGTTGAGCACGTTCTTCAGCGTGGTACGCACGAACGCACCGCCCTTGCCGGGCTTGACGTGCTGGAACTCCACGACGGTCCACAGCTGCCCGTCCAGGTTGAGAACCAGGCCGTTCTTCAGGTCATTCGTGGTGGCCATACGCTTGAATGTCTCTTTCGTCTCGAATGCCGGGAACTCCGGCGTGATGATGGCGGCAGGCTGGGTACAGCAAACCCTGGGAAGTCTACCGAGCGGCTGGTGGCACGCCGCGGCCCCCGACTCGACCGTAACGGTCGATCGGGGCATGATCGCGACGGTGGATCGTAAGGAGGACGGATGACACAGCCGCAGGCGGCGTCCGACGAGCCCGGCAGAGCGGCCGGCAACGAGACCGGGCCGGTGCCGCCGGCCCGGATCCGGCGGACCGTGACCGCGCCGCCCGAGCTCGTCTGGCGTGCCTTCACCGACCCGAACGCGCTCGCGGCCTGGTTCTGGCCGCGCCGGCTCGCGCCCCGGGTCACCGCCGACGCCCGCAAGGGCGGCCGGTACCGCATCGTCGGGGCCGCCTCGCGCAGCATGACCACCGCCGTGGGCGGCGAGTACCTGCGGGTCGACGAGCCGGAGCTGCTGGAGTTCACCTGGTGCTGGGAGGGTGCCGAGGAGACGGCCACGGTCACGGTGCGCCTCGCCGCGGCCGACGACGGCACCGAGCTGGACGTCGAGCACGCCGGCTGCGTCGACGAGGAGGACCGGCAGGCCCAGGAGCGCGGCTGGCGCGACTGCCTGGACCGGCTGCCGGAGTGGCTCACCGCGGCCCGGCGCGCCGGCTGAGCCGCCGCGAGCGGGCGCAACCGGCACGGGGGGCGCCCGAGTACGTCAGGCCGGCCGGGCGGCGAGGTGACGCAGCGCGAGGCGGTAGCCGTCCAGGCCGAGCCCGCAGATCACCCCGGTCGCGATCGGCGAGATCAGCGAGGTGTGCCGGAACGCCTCCCGGGCGTGCACGTTCGACAGGTGCACCTCGATCAGCGGGCCGGTCAGCATCGCGCAGGCGTCCCGCACCGCGACCGAGTAGTGCGTCCAGGCGGCCGGGTTGAGGACCACCGCGGCACCGGCGTCGGCCGCCTCGTGCAGGAAGCCGAGCATCTCGTGCTCGGCGTCGGTCTGCCGTACGGTCACCGACAGCCCCAGCTCGGCGCCGGTGGCCTCGCAGGCGGCGACCAGCGCCGCGTAGGTCTGCGAGCCGTACACGTCGGGTTCCCGGTGCCCGAGCCGCCCGAGGTTGGGCCCGTTCAACACGTCGACCCGCCGGGCCGCCGCGCTCACCGGCGCACCTGCCTGATCACCAGCCGAGTCGCGTTCACTGCTCCCCCTCCGGTACGCAGACGTCCAGGTAGGTTGCCCGCAGCTCGGGCTCGGACAGGTCGGCGACCACGGTCGGCTCGGCCAGCCCGGCCAACAGCACGAACCGCAGCGTCGTGCCCTGTGCCTTCTTGTCCAGCCGCATCGCCGGCAGCAGCGCGTCGAACGCGTCCGCCCGGTACCGGGTGGGCAGCCCCACCGACGACAGCACCGCGGCGTGCCGGTCGGCGGTGGCGGCGTCCAGCAGGCCGCGACGCCGAGCCAGCTGCGCCGCGTACACCAGGCCGACCGAGACCGCGTGGCCGTGCCGCCACCGGTACCCCTCGTGCCGTTCGATGGCATGGCCGAGCGTGTGCCCGTAGTTGAGGACGATGCGCCGGCCGGACTCGCGCAGGTCCTCGCCGACCACGTCCGCCTTGACCCGCACGGACCGTTCGACCAGCTCGCGCAGCACCGGACCGGCCGGGTCGGTGGCCGCCGCCGGATCGGCCTCGATCAGCTCCAGGATCCGCGGATCGGCGATGAAACCGCACTTGACCACCTCGGCCATGCCGCCGGTCAGCTCCTCCGTGTCGAGGGTGGCCAGGGTGGCGAGGTCGCACAGCACGGCGGCGGGCGGGTGGAAGGCGCCGACCAGGTTCTTGCCGGCGGCGGTGTTCACCCCGGTCTTGCCGCCGATCGCGGCATCGACCATGCCCAGCAGGCTGGTCGGTACCTGCACCAGCCGCACCCCGCGCAGCCAGCAGGCGGCGACGAACCCGGCCAGGTCGGTCACCGCTCCCCCGCCCACGCCCACCACCGCGTCGGTACGGGTGAAGCCGGCGCGGCCCAGCTGCGCCCAGCACTGCTCGGCGACCGCGACGCTCTTGCCGTGCTCGGCGTCGGGCACCTCCAGCCGCAGCGGCTTGCGCCCGGCCGCGGCGAGCACCTCGCACAGCCGGTCCACCAGGCCGGACAGCGGCGGCGCGTGCACCAGCGCGACCTGCGCGGCGTCGGGCAGCGTCTCCGGCAGCGCGTCGAGCAGGTCGGTGCCGACCAGCACCTCGTACGGCGCGGGGCCGGCCACCTTGATCCGGGTGGTCGGCGTGGTCATGACTGCGCCCGCAGGTCGTCCAGGGCGGCCAGGACCGTCTCGGTGACCTGCTCGGGGTCGATGCGGTCGGTGGGTACCACCACGTCGGCGACCTCCTCGTAGAGCGGGCGACGCTCGGCGAGCAGCTGCCGCATCGTCGCGCGGGGGTTGATGGCGAGCAGCGGCCGGGCGGCCGACAGCCCGGTGCGTTTCGCGGCGTCCGGCAGCTCGACCGACAGGAACACCACCAGGTGGGCGAGCAGCAGTGCGCGGGTGGCCTCGGCCAGGACCGCCCCGCCACCGAGCGCGAGCACCCCGCGTCGGGTGGCGAGCGCCTCGGCGACCGCGGCGCGTTCCAGCGCCCGGAAGTGGTCCTCGCCGTCGTCGACGAAGATGTCCGAGATCGGTTTGCCGGCGGTGCGCTCGATCTGCTCGTCGGTGTCGGCGAACTCGACCCCGAGCCGGGCGGCGAGCAGCCGGCCCACCGTGGTCTTGCCCGCGCCGGGCGCGCCGACCAGCACGCACACCGGCCGGTCGACGCCGGGTACGCCGGACTGGCCGGGGTCGGTGGCTGCGGCGGGATCCACCGGGGTCACGAGATCACCAGCTCCTTCCGGTACGCGTCGAGGTTACGGCGCAGCTCGGTCACCGAGTCGCCGCCGAACTTCTCCACCGCGGCGTCGGCCAGCACCAGCGCCACCATCGCCTCGGCGACCACCGCACCGGCCGGTACCGCGCACACGTCGGAGCGCTGGTTGATCGCGGTGGCCGGCTCGCCGGTGGCCACGTCGACGGTGGACAGCGCCCGGTTGAGCGACGAGATCGGCTTGAGCGCGGCGCGCACCCGCAGCGGCTCGCCGATCGACATGCCGCCCTCGACGCCGCCGGCCCGGTTGGTACGCCGGCGCACCCCGTCGGCGGTCGGGTCCATCTCGTCGTGCGCGACCGAGCCACGGCTGCGCGCCTGGGTGAACCCGTCACCGACCTCGACGCCCTTGACCGCCTGGATCGACATCAGCGCGGCGGCCAGGCGGGCGTCCAAGCGGCGGTCCCACTGCACGTGGCTGCCCAGCCCCGGGGGCAGCCCGTACGCGACGACCTCGACGATGCCGCCGAGCGTGTCGGCGTCCTTGCGGGCCGCGTCGACCTCAGCCACCATCGCCGCGGACGCGTCGGCATCCAGGCAGCGCATCGGGTCGGCGTCGATCGCGGCGGCGTCGTCCGGGGTGGGCAGCCGGTCGGCGGGTGCGGCCACGGCGCCGATCTCCACCACGTGCGACACCAGCCGTACGCCCAGGGCCTGGTCCAGCAGCGCCTTCGCGACGGTACCCAGCGCCACCCGGGCGGCGGTCTCCCGGGCGCTGGCGCGTTCCAGGATCGGCCGGGCGTCGGTGTGCCCGTACTTCTGCATGCCGGCGAGGTCGGCGTGGCCGGGGCGGGGCCGGCTCAGCGGCGCGTTGCGCGCCTGCCCGGCGAGCTCCGCCTCGTCCACCGGGTCGGCGCTCATCACCTGCTGCCACTTGGGCCACTCGGTGTTCCCGACCCGGACGGCGAAGGGGCTGCCCAGGGTGCGCCCGTGCCGCAGCCCGCCGATCACCTCCACGGCGTCCTGTTCGAACTTCATCCGCGCGCCCCGGCCGTACCCCAGACGGCGGCGGGCCAGCTCGGACGCGATTTCGGCACTGGTCAGCTCGACCCCGGCCGGCACCCCCTCCAGGATGCCGACCAGCGCGGGCCCGTGCGATTCCCCGGCAGTCAACCAACGCAACACAACCAGAGAGTCTGTCACGGACCGCGGTCGTACCGGTGACCAGAGGCGCACGGTCCCGCAGGGCGGGCCGCCGGTGGCAGCCGGGGTACCACGACCGGGCGGCTCCCGCGGTCCGGACGCGGTCGCTGTCGGGGTCAGAACGCCAGATATCCGGCGGCGAGCCAGTCGCCGGCCAGTACCGCGGTCAGCGCGCCGGCCAGCATCGCCGGGCCGAACGGGATCCGGGTCCGCAGTCCGGCCCGGCGGGAGGCGAGCAGCACCAGCGCGTACCCGCCGCCGTAGCCGAACCCGAGGACCACCCCCACCGCCAGCGTCGACCAGGACAGCCAGCCCAGCGCCAGGCCCAGCAGTCCGGCGAGCTTCACGTCACCGAAACCGAGCTGCGAACCGGGCGCCAGGCACAGCAGCAGGTACAGGCCGGCCGCGGCGAGAGCGCCGACCCCGGCCCGGGCCAGCTCCGCCCACCCCGGCCCGCCGTCGATCGCGCTGGCCACCGCGAGCAGCGCCGCGACCACCGGGTACGCGGGCAGGGTGATGGCGTCGGGCAGCCGGCGCAGATCGGCGTCGATGACGCACAGCAGCACCCCGGCGGCGGCGAGCACCAGGAACGCGGGCAGCCCGTAACGCCGGACAGGGTCGGGGACCAGCCCCACCGCGACGCCGCCGAACGCCACCGCGGTCAGCACGCACACCACCACGGTGCGCCGGCCGCCGGCGGCCACTCCGGGCAGCCGGGCCGCGGTGGCGGCCAGCGCGGGGCCGACCGCGGCCCCCGCGGCGGCGCAGCCCAGCGCGGCCAGCGAGACGGTGAGCATCCGGCCGCCTCAGCCGGCCCCGGACGACAGCGCGGCGCGCATCGCCTCGGCCGGCGCGGGCACGCCGGTGAACTGCTCGAACTGGCGCACGGCCTGGGCGAGCAGCAACTCCAGCCCGCCAAGGACCTGGGCGCCGGCGGCGGTGGCGGCGCCGGCCAACGCGGTCGGCCACGGCGAGTACAGCACGTCGAAGACGGTAGCCTCGCGCCGCCACCGTACGGTCGGCGCGAACGCGTCGGCGGCGCCCGCCGGCAGCGTGGACAGCACCACGTCGGCGCGTCCGGCCGGACCCGGGTCGGTGAACTCGGCGTGCGCCAGCGCCAGGCCCAGCGCCTCGGCGGCGGGGCGCAGTTCGGCCACCGCGGCCGAGCGGCGGGCGTACACGGTGACGGTGGCGGCACCGAGCCTCGCCGCGGCGTAGAGGCCGGCCCGGGCGGTGCCACCGGCGCCGAGGATCGCGACCCGCTCCGCGGCGACGGTGCCGCCCCGGGCGAGCGCGTCGACCAGCCCGGGCGCGTCGGTGTTGTCGGCCCGGCGCACGCCGCCGGCCAGGACCAGCGTGTTGGCCGCGCCGAGCAGCCGCGCGGTGTCGGTCACCTCGTCGGCGATCGCCAACGCGACCTGTTTGAGCGGCATGGTCAGCGACAGGCCGGCCCACTCGGGTCCGAGGCCGGCGACGAACCCGGCGAGCTCGTCGGCCTCGACCCGGTGCGCGTCGTAGCCCCAGTCGGCCAGCCCGGCGGCGGCGTAGCCGGCGTTGTGGATCACCGGCGACAGCGAGTGCGCGACCGGGCTGCCCAGCACCGCAGCGCGGTGCCGAATGCCCTGCACCGCAGCGCGGTGCCGAATGCCCTGCACCGCGGCGCGGTGCCGAATGCCCTGCACCGCGGCGCGATGCGGGACCCGGCCGTCCGCGACGCTCACCCCGCGGCGCCGTTTTGCTTGGCCTTCTCCTCGTTGGCCTTCTGCTCGTCGTAGGTCTCGGCGAACGCCGACTTGCCCGACTTGTCGATCCGGACGAAGTACAGCCACTTGCCGTCCGCGGGGTGCGCGGCGGCCTTCATCGCGGTCGCGCCCGGGTTGTCGATCGGCCCCGGCGGCAACCCGGCGTGGGTGTGGGTCGAGTACGGGTTGCTCGTGTCGTGCAGTTCGGCGTACGTCAGCTGGCTGGAGTCCTTGGCACCCTTGCCCTTCAGGTCCAGCCAGTAGTTGGTGGTCGAATCGAACTGGAGCTTCTGCAGCCACGGCTGGTCGGTGTCGCCGAGCCGGTTGTAGACCACCCGGGTCACCTTCGGCATGTCCGAGTTGATCGCCTCGGCCTGCGCCAGCGACGCGACGATCAGCGCCTCGTACGGCGCGATGCCCTTCGGCTTGTCCAGCCCGCTGTCCGCCGCGGCCTTCATGAAGTGCGAGACCATCTCGCTCAGCGCGTCCTTGGCGGTGGTACCCGGGTCGAACAGGTACGTGTCCGGGTAGAGGAAGCCCTCCACCCCCTTCGCCGCCTGCTTGTGGTCGTCGCGGTCGAACCAGCCCTTGTCGATGCCGAGCGCGGCCGGGTCCTTCGCCGCCTTCTGGAAGTCCGACAGCGGCAGCTTGAGTCCCTTCGACAGCCGGCTCAGCGTCGCGTTCACGGTCAGGCCCTCGGGGATGGTGACCTTGGTGGCGATCCGGTTCTTCAGGTCCAGCAGCGCGGTGACCGCCAGTGACGCCTTCATCTGCTTGTGCAGCTTGTACCAGCCGGGCTGGATGGCGGTCGCGTTCGGGTTCTTGTTGGACGCGTCGACGAACGCCTTCGCGCTCTTGACGACGTCCTTCTTGTACAGCGCGTTGGCCATGTCGCTCAGCCCGTCGCCGGTCTTGATCTGCACCTGGACCGAGCCGTGGCCGGAACCGGAGTAGTCGGGCGCGACCAGGAATCCGCGCAGCGCGTGGTAGCCCAGGTAACCGCCGCCACCCAGCACCCCGAGCAGCACCACCACCAGGACCAGCGCGAACAGCGACTTCCCGCGGCCCGACTTTCGTCGCCGGTGCCGGCCGGGGCGCATCGCGGCGTCGCCGTCGTCGTAGCCCAGATCCAGCCCATCAAGCATCCGTCCGCCTCCGGTGCGCATCGAGCCACGACTGCAGGATCTCCACGGCGGCGGCCTGGTCGACCACCGCGCGGCGACGCTTGCCGCGCACGCCACGATCGGACAGCCTACGGGTTGCCACCGCGGTGGACATCCGCTCGTCGGCGAACACGATCGGTACCGGCGCGATGCGGTCGGCCAAGCGCGCCGCGTAGGCCCGTACGTCTCGCGCGGCGTAGCTTTCCTGGCCACTCAGCGTGACCGGCAGGCCGACCACCACCTCCACAGGGTGATACTCCTCGACGAGATCGGCAAGCTCCGCCAGATCTCGCGCGGCGGGAGTGTCGGCGTCCCTACCGCGATCGCGCTGCACGGTGACCACCGGTGAGGCGAGCAGTCCGGACGGATCGCAGCTGGCCACGCCGATCCGGACGGTGCCGACATCCACCGCGAGCCGCACGCCGGGGGCGAACCCGGCACGATCGTCGTTCATCGCCGCACCGCCCCCGATCCGGCCGCCACGGTGCGGCTCGGGCCGGGGGCGGCCGGATGGTTCAGCTCGGTGCCGGGCGGCATCTCAGGCGGGAACCGCCGCGGCGACCAGCTCCCGGATCGAGGCCAGCAGCGCCGGCGCCTGCTCGGCCGGTACGCCGCCGCCCTGGGCGAGGTCGTCGTTGCCGCCGCCGCGGCCGGACAGCGCCGACTTCACCAGATCCTTCGCCGACAGGCCCTGCTCGCGGGCGGCCTTGTTGACGGCCACCACCAGCGACGCCTTGCCGCCGTTCGCGGCGGACACCGCGACCACCCCGGCCCGGCCGGCGGACAACCGGCCACGGATCTCCTGGACCAGGGTGCGCACGTCACCGCTGGACGCGCCGCCGGGTGCCTCGGTGGCGACCAGCGCCACGCCGCGCACGTCCTCGGCGCCCGACGCGAGGCCACCGGCGTTGGCCAGCACCATCTGCGCGCGCAGCTTCTCCAGTTCCTTCTCCGCGTCGCGCAGCTGCGAGATGGTCTGCGCGACCCGGTCGCCGACCTCCTCCGGCTTCGCCCGGAACGTGTCGGCCAGCTGCGAGACCAGCAGGTGCTCGCGGGCCAGGAAGTTGAACGCGTCGATGCCCACCAGCGCCTCGACCCGGCGCACCCCGGCGCCGACCGACGCCTCGTGCAGAATCTTCACCACGCCGAGCTGGCCGGAGCGGGCCGCGTGCGTACCGCCGCACAGCTCGCGGGCGTAGTCACCGACCTCGACGACGCGGACCTCGTCGCCGTACTTCTCGCCGAACAGCGCCATCGCGCCGAGCTTGCGCGCCTCGGCCATCGAGGTGACGAACGCGTGCACCTCCAGGTCGGCCATCAGCACCTCGTTGACCTGCTGCTCGACGTCGTTGAGCACGCTGGCCGGCACCGCGCCGGGGGTGTTGAAGTCGAACCGCAGCCGGCCCGGCGCGTTCAGCGACCCGGCCTGCGTGGCCGACTCGCCGAGGAAGTTGCGGATCGTCTGGTGCACCAGGTGGGTGGCGGTGTGCGAGCGCGAGATCGCCCGGCGGCGCCGGATGTCGATCTCGGCGAAGCCCGCCTCGCCGGTGCGCACCTCGCCGCGCAGCACCTTCGCCCGGTGCACGACCAGCCCCGGCACCGGCTGCTGCACGTCGTACACCTCGACCTCGCCGCCACCGAGCTGGATGCGACCCCAGTCGGCCTGCTGGCCGCCGCCCTCGGCGTAGAACGGGGTGGTGTCGAGCACCAGCTCGACCTCGTCGCCCTCGCCCGCACCGGCCAGCGGCTCACCGCCGGCCAGCACCGCGCGCACCGTCGACTCGCGGGACACCTCCGCGTACCCGGTGAACTCGACGGCGCCGCCGGCGTCCAGCACCGCGCGGTAGGCGGACGTGTCGGCGTGGCCGGTCTTGCGGGCCTGCGCGTCGGCCTTGGCCCGGGTGCGCTGCTCGGTCATCAACCGGCGGAAGCCGTCCTCGTCGACCGACAGCCCCTGCTCGGCGGCGATCTCCAGGGTCAGGTCGATCGGGAAGCCGTACGTGTCGTGCAACTGGAACGCCTGCGCGCCGGACAGGGTGGTGCCACCCGAGGACCTGGTGTCGGCGATCGCGGTGTCCAGGATGGTGGTACCGGACTTCAGCGTCGCGAGAAACGCCTCCTCCTCGCCGTACGCGTACTGCGAGATGCGGTCGAAGTCCGCGGCCAGCTCCGGGTAGGACGGGGCCATGCAGTCGCGCGCCACCGGCAGCAGCTCCGGCATCGCCGGCTGCTCGAAGCCCAGCAGCCGGATCGCCCGCACCGCGCGGCGCAGGATCCGGCGCAGCACGTACCCGCGGCCCTCGTTGGACGGGGTCACCCCGTCGCCGATGAGCATCAGCCCGGTGCGCACGTGGTCGGCGACCACCCGCAGCCGCACGTCGTCGGGGTGCGACTGGGCCGCGATGTGGCTGGTCGACACGCCGTAGCGCTTGCCGGTCAGCTCCGCTGCGCGGTCCAGGATCGGCCACACCTCGTCGATCTCGTACAGGTTGTCGACGCCCTGCAGGTAGGCGGCGACCCGCTCCAGCCCCATCCCGGTGTCGATGTTCTTCGCCGGCAGGCCACCGAGGATCTCGAAGTTCTCCTTGCCGACCCCCGGACCCCGCTCGTACTGCATGAACACCAGGTTCCACAGCTCGACGTAGCGGTCCTCGTCGACGGTCGGGCCGCCCTCGGCGCCGTACTCCGGGCCGCGGTCGACGAAGATCTCCGAGCACGGGCCGCACGGGCCGGGCACGCCCATCGACCAGAAGTTGTCCTTCTTGCCGCGCCGCTGGATGCGCTCCGCCGGCACCCCGGCCACCCGCCGCCAGATCTCGTACGCCTCGTCGTCGTCGACGTAGACGGTCGGCCACAGCTTGTCGCCGTCCAGCCCCAGGCCGCCGTCGGCGACCGAGCCGGTCAGCAGCTCCCAGGCCAGCTTGACGGCGCCTTCCTTGAAGTAGTCGCCGAACGAGAAGTTGCCGTTCATCTGGAAGAACGTGCCGTGCCGCGAGGTCTTGCCGACCTCGTCGATGTCCGGGGTGCGCACGCACTTCTGCACGCTGACCGCGCGCGGGAACGGCGGCGTCACCTGGCCCAGCAGGTACGGCTTGAACTGCACCATGCCGGCGTTGACGAACAGCAGGTTCGGGTCCTCGAACGGCAGCGGCGCGCTCGGCACCACCGTGTGGTCGTTGTTCTCGAAGTGCGCCAGGAACCGACGCTTGATCTCCGCGGTACGCATGGGGTCTCGCCTGCTCGCTTTCGTGTGCGGGTGCTGCCGGGTGTCGGGTCAGTCGTGCGGCCGGGCGCTGCGATCCTGGCCCGCCGCGACGGCGTCGAGGATCTGCTCTTCGCGCTCGGCCATGGAAGCTCGCACGTCGGACACGAACGACCGGACCTCGTCCAGCGCACCCACCGCCGAGGACTGCAGCGACGCGGCGACACCCTGCGGCGAGTACGCCTGCGCGGTCTGACTGATCTTGCGCACGGCGACGACACCGACCGCGACGCCCAACCCCAGCCAGAACAGTCGCCGCATCACACGTCCCTTTCCCCGACTCCCGCACCGACGGCGGACCGCTTGGCCAGCACCCGCCGGAACAACGCGCGGCCGGCCGCCGCCGGGATCGACCCCCGGGCGCTCGACGCCGCGCTGGACCTACGCTGCCTCACCAGCGTGCCACGCCCGGCCCGCCGGGCGGCACCGGACCGGGGCTCGCCGCTGCGCCGGGCCGCGGTGGTCTTGCGCACGCCGTACCCGAAGGCGGCGGCCTTGACCAGCGGGCTGCGGGTGGCGCCGGTGACGATCGTGGACACCTCGGCCACGTTGCCGGACACCTGCGCCAGGTGACCGCTGATCACATCCAACCGGGCCAGCTGCGCGTTCACCCCGTCCAGCGAGGTGTGCACCTGCTCGATCGCGGTGCCCATGCCGTCCAGGGTGCGCTGCGCGTCGGACAGGATCGGGCCGCTGCGGTCGGCCAGCTCGGTCAGCGCCCGGGTGGCCGCGTCCACGGTGCGTCGCAGTTTCAGGATCGGCACCAGCAACGCGCCGACCAGCAGCAGAAACGCCAGCGCCGCGATCAGCGCCGCGAGTTCGGTCCCGGACACCTGTTCCCCCTCGATGCGATTCTCGCCGGACCGGGTCGACCCGGCGGCGTCGCCCCGGCGCCTGCGACGGAACAGACCCTACCGCCCGGCGCCGCCGGTATCGGGACTGGCGTCCGGCGTGGGCGAGTCGGCACCGGCCGCCGTCGCGTCGGGGTCGCGCACCCCGCTCAACGACCCGGCGGCGGGCGGCGTCGCGGCACCGCGCACGATCTGCCGGATCTTCGGCAGCCGGTCGGCCACCGCTCGCTCCGCACCGTGCCGGGACGGCGTGTAGTAGTCGCGGCCGGCGGCCTCGTCCGGCGGGTACTGCTGGGTCACCACCCCGCGCGGATCGTCGTGCGGGTAGCGGTAGCCGGTGCCGTGGCCGAGCCCGCGGGCGCCGGAGTAGTGCGCGTCGCGCAGCGCCCGCGGCACCAGCCCGGTGCGCCCCGCCTGTACGTCGGCGATCGCGGCACCGACCGCGGTGGTCACCGAGTTCGACTTCGGCGCCGTCGCCAGGTGCACCACCGCCTGACCGAGGTTGAGCTTCGCCTCCGGCAGTCCGACCCGGTCCAGCGCCTCCGCCGCGGCCACCGCCACCGGAAGCGCCTGCGGGTCGGCCATCCCGACGTCCTCGCTGGCGAAGATGATCAACCGGCGGGCGATGAACCGCGGGTCCTCCCCCGCCACGATCATCCGTGCGAACCAGTGCAGCGCCGCGTCCACGTCCGACCCGCGCAGGCTCTTGATCAGCGCGGACGAGATGTCGTAGTGCCCGTCGCCGTCCCGGTCGTAGCGCACCGCGGCGGTGTCGACGGCCGCCTCCGCGGTGGCCAGGTCGATCTCGACCGGTTCGGCGGTGTCGGCGCCGGCCGGCTCGACGCCGTCCGGACGGTCGGTGTCGGCACGGTCCGGGTCGTCGTCGCGGCCCGGGGGTGAGCCGTCGAGGTGGTTGGCCAGGGCCGAGCCGGCCGCCGCCTCCAGCGCGGTCAGCGCCTTGCGGGCGTCCCCGCCGGACAGCCGGACCAGGTGGTCCTCCGCGTCCGGGGTGAGCCGCACTCGCCCGGCCAGCCCCCGCTCGTCGACGACCGCCCGGCGCACCAGCTGCCGCACCGAGTCGGACCCCAGCTGCTGCAGGGTCAGCAGCACGCACCGGGACAGCAGAGGCGAGACGACCGAAAAGTACGGGTTCTCGGTGGTGGCGGCGAGCAGCGTGACGGTGCGGTCCTCCACCGCGGCGAGCAGCGAGTCCTGCTGGGTCTTGGTGAAGCGGTGCACCTCGTCGATGAACAGCACGGTCGGGTCGCCACCGCGACGGCGTGCCGCACGGGCGGTCGCGATGACCTCCCGCACCTCCTTGACCCCGGACGACAGCGCCGACAGGGCCACGAACCGCCGGTTGGTCGCCGCCGCCACCAGGTGCGCGATCGTGGTCTTGCCGCTGCCCGGCGGCCCCCACAGGATCACCGACAGCGGCGCGTCGCCCTCGACCAGCCGGCGCAGCGGCGCGCCGGCGGCCCGCAGGTGGTCCTGACCGACCAGCTCGTCGATGTCACGCGGCCGCATCCGCACCGCCAGCGGCGCGTCCGCCGGCGGCGGCTGCGGCTCGGACCCGGCCCGGTCCGGCTGCGCCGGACCGGCCACCGCGTCAAGATCGAAAAGGCCGGCCGATTCCACACGGCGACCCTACCCGGGCCCACCGACAACCCCGAACGAGCGCACGCCCACCCCCGCCGCGCGAGCCGGCCAGCGTCCGGCCTGCCAGCGTGCCGGCCGGTCGGCGGTCCGGCCGGTCAGCGCCGACTGGGGCGGCGGCGACCGGGGCGGCGGGGACCGGGGCGGCGGCGCCGCGGTCAGTCGGCCAGGGCGGCGCGGACGCCGGCCAGCAGTGGGGCGGCCATGCTCAGCTCGGCGACCCCCGCGGTACGCAGCAGCGCCGCGTACTCCGGGTCGCCGGCGAGATCGCCGCACACCGCGACCGGCACCCCGGCCGGGGCGGCCGCCGCGACCAGGCCCGCCACCAGGTCGGGCACCAGCGCCTCGCCCGCCCGGTACACCGCCGCCACCTCGGGCACCGTCCGGTCCGCCGCGGTCAGGTACTGCACCAGGTCGTTGCTGCCGACCGAGACGAAGTCGACGTCCGGCAGGAACGGCGCCGGCCGCAGCGCCGCGGTCGGGATCTCCACCATGATCCCCACCGCCGTGGGCTCCGCGTACGCCGTACCGTCGGCGCGCAGGCTCGCCACCGCCGCCGCGAGCGCCGAGCGGGCCGCGGCCAGCTCGGCCGGCTCGGTCACGAACGGGAACATCAGCTCGATCGGCCGCATCGCCGCCGCCCGCAGCACCGCCCGCAGGTGGGTGGCGAACAGCGCCGGCCGGGCCAGGCACAACCGCAGCCCGCGCTCGCCCAGGAACCCGTGCCGAACCGGGTCCAGCCGCAGCCCCGGTACCGGCTTGTCGCCGCCCAGGTCGACGGTGCGCACCACCACCGGCCCCTCCGGGCACGCCGCGAGCACCGCGGACAGCCACTCCACCTGCTCGTCCTCGTCCGGCAGCGCGGACCGGCCGGTGAACGCGAGCTCGGTCCGCACCAACCCCACCCCGGCGGCACCCGCCGCCACCGCCGCCTCGGCATCGGCCACCGAACCGACGTTCGCCGACAGCCGCAGCTCGCCGCCGTCGGACCGGCGGATCCGGGTGGTCCGCGGCACCGTCCGGGCCGGCGGCGTCGACACCGCGGCCGACTCGTCCGGGGACACCAGCACCTCGCCGGTCCCGCCGTCCACCAGGACCGGGGTGCCGTCCGGTACCGCGTCGAGCGTGTCGCCGGCGGCCACCACCATCGGCACGCCAGCCGCCCGGGCCAGTACCGCGGCGTGCCCGCGCACCCCACCGGCGCGCAGCACGAAGCCGACCACGCCCGCCTCGACCAGTTCCGGCACCAGCGACGGTGCCAGGTCGTCGGCCAGCAGCACCGCACCGGCCGGTACCTCCGGGCGCACCGGGCGGCCGAGCAGCGCGCCCAGCACCCGTTGCCCCACGTCGACCACGTCCACCGCCCGGCCGGCGATCACCGCGTCGCCGCTGGCCGCCAGCTGGTCCGCGGTCCGGCGCACCACCCGCCACCAGGCGCTCGCCGCCGGCACCCCGGTACCGATCAGCTCGTCGGCCGCTCCGGTCAGTTCCGGATCGGCCAGCAGCACCCGGTGCGCCTCGGTGATGTCGCCGCCACCGACCAGCTGGTCACCCGCCTGCCGTAGCGCCGCGGCCAGCCGGCCCCGTTCGGTCGCCGCGCCGGCGAAGGTCTCCGCCGGTGGCTCGATCCCCGCCGCGCCGGGTCGGTGCAGCGGCCCGGACCGGCGGCCCGGAGCCGCACCGACCACGCCCGGCCGGGTCGCGACCGTCTCCGCCGGCACCTGCTCGCCGGTCGCCGACGAGAGCGCCGCCACCACCCGCGGTACCGCGAGCGCCGCGTCCCGGCCGGACCCGGCGACCAGCACCTCGGTACCCACCGGGGCGGCGAGCCGCAGCAGCGCGGACAGGCTCGCCGCGGACGCCACCACGTCACCGGCGGTGACCGTGACCGTGGCGTCCAGCCCGGCCAGCGCCCGCACCACCGCCGCCGACGGTCGCGCGTGCAGCCCGGCCGGGTCGGTCAACACGAGCCGCTCGGTGACCGCCGCCGTGCCGTCGGATTGCGCCGCGGCTGTCGGAGCCGGCGCGCCGTCGGCCGCCGGGCCGCCCGCAGCAGTGGTCCGTGCGGCCGCGGCGACCTGGTCCAGTGCCTGCTCGCCGGCCGCGGCGGCGCCGGCCGCGACCGCGCCCTCCACGAACGAGGCGTCCACCAGCCGGGTCCGGTCGGCGAGCTCCGGTTCGGCGAACTCCAGCGCCAGCTCGGCCGCCATCCGGGCGCTGCCCAGGTCGTACAGGACGACCACGCCGGCGCCCCGGTCGGCCGCGGCCATCGCGTCGGCGACCCGGTCCGCGCTGGTACCCAGGCCACCGTCGACGTCACCGCCGGCCGGCACCACCGGTACCGCCGGCGCCATCTGGCCGACCAGCTCGGCCAGGCCCGTCGCGAGCGCCGCGCTGTGCGAGACGAGGACCAGACCGATCACGCGGCCGCCCAGGCCGCGAAACAGTCGAACAGCAGCCGGCTGGAGACCGCACCGGGATCCCGGTGCCCCTCGCTGCGCTCGCCCAGGTAGCTGGCCCGCCCGCGCCGGGCCTGCCACGGCACCAGCTGCTGCTCGGCGGCGTCGGCCGCGATCGACGCCGCGGCCAGCACCGCCGCCAGTCCGTCGCCGAGCGCGGCGTCGGCGGCGGCGCTCGCCGCGGTCCACACGTCGTACATCGTCTTGTCGCCGGCGGCGCACTTGCCGCGCTCGGCGATGCCGGTGGTGGCGTCGCGCAGTACCGCGGCGAAGCCGGCCGCATCCAGCTCCGGTGCCGCGCCGGCCGCCTTGGCGGCCCGCAGGAACGCCGTGCCGTACAGCGCGCCGGACGCGCCGCCGACGGTACTGACCAGCCGCCGGCCGACCAGGTTGAACACCGCACCGGGAGTGTCCGGCGGGGTGGCGTCGAGGGCCTCGACCGCGGCGCGCATGCCCCGGTCCAGGTTCGTCCCGTGGTCGCCGTCGCCAACCGCCGTGTCGAGGTCGGTCAGCAGGTCGCGGTCGCGCTGCACCGCCTGCTGGAAACCGCGGAACACCGCCGTCACATCCGTCGCGGCAAGCCGTTCGGCCATCGTCACGCCCCCCATCGCAGCGCCGCGGTGTGCACCGGCGCGTCCCATAACTCGGCGAGCTGCTCGTCGAGCACCAGTACCGTCAACGACACGCCGAGCATGTCCAGCGACGTCATGTACGACCCGACCAGGTTGCGGGCCACCCGCAGTCCGCGCCGGTCCAGCTCCCGCACCGCCCGGCGGGCCACGATCGAGCACTCCAGCGGCGTCGCCGAGCCGAGCCCGGTGACGAACAGCAGCACCTCACCGGTCAGTACGCCGGGGTCGAAGTCGGCGCAGATCGCCGCCATCGCCCGGTCCACCAGCGCGTCGACCGGCTCCATCGGCCGGCGCTCGCGCCCGGGCTCGCCGTGGATGCCGACGCCGAACTCGATCTCGTCGTCCGGCAGCTCGAAGCTGCGCCGCCCGGTCGCCGGCACCGTACCGGCCCTCAGCGCGAACCCGAGCGATCGGCTGCGCGCAGCCACCCGGCGGCCCAGCTCGGCGACCTGCGCCAGCGAGTCACCGCGCGCCGCGGCGGCCCCGCAGACCTTCTCCACCAGTACCGTCGCGCCGACGCCGCGCCGCCCGCTGGTGTACGTGGAGTCCTCGACCGCCACGTCGTCGGCGACCAGCACCGTCTCGGTCTCGACGCCATCGGCGGCGAGCAGCTCGGCGGCCATCTCGAAGTTCATCACGTCGCCGGAGTAGTTCTTCACCACCAGCACGGTGCCGGCGCCGGCGTCGACCGCCCGTACCGCGGCCTCGACCTGGTCGGCGGTGGGCGAGGTGAACAGCTCCCCCGGGCAGGCCGCGGACAGCATGCCGGGGCCGACGAACCCGACGTGCATCGGCTCGTGCCCGGAACCGCCACCGGAGACCACCGCGACCCGGTCGGCGACCGGTGCGTCGACCCGCGCCACGTACGTCGGGTCGTGGGCCAGCCGCAGCAGCTCGGGATGGGTCAGCGCCATCCCCTCCAGCGCTTCGGACACCACCGTGTCGGGCGAGTTGTACAGCCTCTTCATCGGCCCACCTGCCTGTCGCCTCATCCGTGGCCGCCCATCATTCCAGCCCCGGACGTCCGGATCGGCGTGTGGTGTCCGCCCCGCCGGCTCGGCCGTGTCGTGCGGCACCGCGCCTACTGCTTCCTAGGTAGCTGGACCGATACTGAAACCCAGGCCACCGGCGCGTCCGCGACGACCCGGCCGGGACCGCACCGGGTGCGGTCAGCCCGCCGCCGGCGGGCCGGAGCGGACCGCCAGCCGCAACGCCGCGTCGCGCAGCCAGACCAGGTGGTGCACCTGCCCGAGCCGACCGGCCAGCCGGGACATCCGCACGATCCGCTGCGTGCGCCGCCGCCGGCTCCGGTCGTACGCGGCCAGCCCGGTCGCCGGGTCCGCCCCGTCGGCGAGGCAGTCCGCGAGCGTCACCGCATCCACGATCGCCTGGCAGCCGCCCTGGCCGAGATCCGGCGTCATGGCATGCGCCGCGTCGCCCAGCAGCACCACGCTGCCCGCCACGTACGACGGCAGCGGTGGGCGCAGGTCGACGATGTCGTGCCGCAGCAGTTCCGCCGGGTCGATGCCGGCGACGATCGTCGGTACCGGCTCGGCCCAGCCGCCGAACAGCCGCCTCAGCTCGGCCAGATCGTCGGCCGGCCGCCAGCCGGCCGGCGCGCGCGAGACCGCGTAGAAGTTGGTCCGGCCGTCGTGCTGCGGGGTGTAGCCGAACTTCGTGCCACTCCCCCACACCTCGGCCCCGGAGGGCAACCGCAGCGGTACCGAGCCGCGCCAGGCGAGCGTGCCGACCGGCCGTGGCGCGTACCGGGGGCCGAACGC
This sequence comes from Actinocatenispora comari, assembly GCF_017312725.1. Lineage (GTDB taxonomy): Bacteria > Actinomycetota > Actinomycetes > Mycobacteriales > Micromonosporaceae > Actinocatenispora > Actinocatenispora comari. The sequence goes on from NZ_BOPO01000114.1 coordinate 33,923, forward strand.
CGCGGTGCGCACCGCGCTGTGCACCCCGTCGGCGCCCACCACCAGGTCGTACCGCGCCCGCAGCGCGTCGAGGTCGGTGACCGGGGCGCCCAGCCGTACCGTCCCGGCCGGGAGCGCGTCGAACAGCAGCCGCAGCAGCACCGGGCGGGTGATCAGCCGGACCGGCTCGCCGACTCGGGCGGTCAACGCGTCCATGTCGATCGCGGCGAGGGGCGTCCCGTCCGGCCGCAGCAACGCGCCGGACGGCTGCGGCCGGCCGACGGCCCGGGCGTCCACGCCGATCCGCTCCAGCGCGCGCAGCGCGGTGGGCCAGATGCCCAGGGCCGTGCCGGTGGCGGGCAGCGCCCCGGCCCGCTCGTACCCGGTGACCTGCCAGCCGGCCCGGCGCAGGGCGATCGCCGCGGTCAGCCCTCCGATACCGCCGCCGACGACGGCCGCTGTTCTTTCCATGGCCCGACCGTACTACAGATGTAGTCACCGAGACTACTGCTGTAGTGTCTGGTCGTGGCGACCGACCGGCGACAGCGGATCTGCGATGCGGCGATCGACGTACTCGGCACCGGCGGCTCCCGGCAGCTCACCCACCGGGCCGTGGACGCCGCCGCCGGCCTGCCGCTGGGCTCCACCTCGAACGTGTTCCGCACCCGGGACGCGCTGCTGGCCGGCGTGCTGGACCGGCTGCTGGAGCGCGAGACGGCCGGCTGGCGCCAGCTCACCACCGCGGGCATGCCCCGCGACGTCGACACGTTCGCGGCGCTGCTCGCCGGGCTGATCGAGGAGCTGACCGGGCCGCAGCGGATGCTGTCGCTGGCCCGGCAGGCGATCTTCCACGAGGCCGCCTTCCGGCCCGACCTGCAGCGGCGCATCGACGCCGCCCAACGCGACCTGCTGCACTGGGGCGGGGGTTGGCTCGCGGCACTCGGCTCGACCCGGCCGGAACGCGACCTGCGCGCCCTGCTGGCCCTCATCGACGGTGTCCTGATGCTGCGCCTGGCCAACCCGCACGACGCGCCACCCACGGCACCGATGTTCGCCGCACTGTTGCGCGGCCTGCGCGCCGACGTGTCCTGACGGGGGACACCCGGATGGGCGATCGATACGACCGGGTTGCCCGTTGTGAGGTAAATCATGGCTGTACCTTGGTTACAGCTCAGCAAATTCTTAAACTGTCTCCTTACCGTGCGGCTCGATGAAGGTGAAGCAGAAGATCAACACGGCGCTGGGCCGCACCACCGGTTTCGAACTGGTCCGGGTCCGCGGCCCCCGTCGTCGGCGCCCGGTGATCCGCGGCGAGCGGCTGCTGAAGCAGCCGGTGTTCCTGTTGTCCTCGGTGCGCTCCGGCTCCACCCTGTTACGGGTCATCCTGGACAGCCACTCGCAGCTGTACGCGCCGCACGAGCTGCACCTCGGCGACGTCGAGGCGAAGGCCAAGGGCTGGTTCGCCGAGCACGCGATGAGCGATCTGGGCTTCGACGACAACGAGCTGACCGCGTTGCTGTGGGACCGGCTGCTGGACGAGGCGCTGCGCCGCAGCGGCAAGAAGATCCTGGTCGAGAAGACCCCCAACCAGGTGTTCCGGACCAAGCGGCTGCTCGACATCTGGCCGGACGCGCGCTTCGTGTTCCTGCTGCGCCACCCCGCGTCGATCCTCGCGTCCTGGCGGGAGGCCCGCCCCCAGCTGTCCCGGGAGGAGGGCATCGCCGACATCCTGCGGTACCTGACGTCCCTGCAGGAGGCGCGCGAGCAGCTGACCGGCGTGGACGTGCGGTACGAGGACCTCACCGAACGGCCCGCGGACGAGACGCGCCGGCTGTGCGAGTTCATCGGCGTCGAGTGGGAAGCGTCGATGCTCGAGTACGGCGACAACGGGCACACGAGCTTCCGGCGCGGCCTCGGCGACTGGAGCGAGAAGATCAACTCGGGCCGGCTGCAACCGCCCCGGCCGGTACCCGACGACGTGCCGGACGAGTTCGGCCCGTTCTGTGCCGCCTGGGGGTACACCGCGTCGGCCTGACCGCCGGATGCGCCTCCGCCCCGGATGACCGATGATGGACTCGACATCCGGTCCTCCCGCGGAGGTGGCACGTGACCTGGTACGGCTCGGCAACCCCTGAACCGCCCCGGCCACCGGCCGGCGAGGCTGCCGACACCCGCGGCTACGCCGAGCCGGAGCCGGCCCGGGCACGGCGCGAGGCGACGTTCTCGGCGACCCGGCTGTGGACCGGCGGCGTCGTCACCGCCGTGATCGCCGCGCTGCTCGCGGTCGTCGGGTTCCTGATCGTCGGCAACGTGCTCGGCCAGAGCGTGCTCGGCGTCAAGCCCGGCGGCGACCCGTTCGCCCCGTCGATGGTCGCGTACGCCTTCTCCGGCGCGGTCGCCGCACTGCTCGCCACCGCGGTGATGCACCTGCTGCTGGTCGGCACCCCGCGACCGCTGTTCTACTTCGGCTGGATCGGCGCGCTGTGCACCGCGATCCTGGTCCTGATCCCGCTCGGCGTGCACACCCGCGAGGGCGGCTACCTCACGGTGCTGCCCACCGTGATCATCAACCTGATCGGCGGCATCGCCATCACCGCGATCGTGCGCGGCACCGCCGCCGCCAGTCTGACCAACCGCCGGGGCCTGCCGCCGGTCCGCTGACCGTCCGGGGTCGGTTGTCCGCCAACCGATCCCGGCCACACCGTTCAGGCAAGGAACTCGGGTGCGCCGCGCAGCCTGGTGGTCAACAGCTTCCGGGCGAGGGTCGAGTCCAGCCGGTTGTCCCGCGGGATCACGACGTCGAGCTCGCCCGCGCGTGCCGCGGGCACCAGCGCCGGGTCGAGCCCCTGCCGGCGCGCGATCAGTTCGCCGAGCCGATGGAAGCTGACGGTGTCCGGGCCGGCCACGTTCAGCACGCCCGCATGCTCGCCGGCCGGGGTGCCCGCGGTGGCCAACTCGAGCAGCGCGTCGCTCAGGTCGGCCACGTGGATCGGCGATCGGTACGCGTCGACGAACAGCGCGCCGGGCTGTCCCGCGATCAGCGCCGGCGTCATCCGCTCGTACTTGCTGTCGCCGTCGGTCCCGACGATCAGCGGCACCCGCACGATCGCCGCGTCGGGCGCCACCGCCTTGACGACGGTCTCGGCCGCCGCCTTGCCCGCGCCGTACCGGTAGACCGGGTCCGGGAGCGCCGACTCGTCGTAGGGCGGCTGCCGGCCGGACAGCACAGCGTCACTGGACACGTGCACCAGCCTGGCGCCCACCGCGGCGCTGGCGACCGCGACGGTACCGGTGGCGTCGGCGACCGCGGCCCAGTCGCCGCGGTCCCGGCCGGTGGCGGTGTGCACCACGGCATCGGGCCGGACCCGCTCGAGCAACGCGACGGCGGCCGCCCGATCGACCAGATCGATCCGCTCCACCCGCACGCCGTCGATCGAGCACTCTCCACCATGGACGGTGCCGACGACCGACCAGCCGGCCCGCACCGCCCGCGTGGCCAGGCGGCTGCCCAGGTACCCCGAGACGCCGGTGATCAGCATGGTGCTCGCCATGACGCGCATCGTACGCGGCGGCCGAGCCCGCCGGCCGGCGCGACGTCGCGGCCAGCCGGCGTCGCGGCCAGCCGGCGCGCCGGTCGGCAGGCATGGCGATCCACCGGTGTCGCGCTCGGCCGGCGTCGCAGTCGGTCGGCATGGTGATCCGCCGGTGTCGTGGTCAGTCGGCGTCGCGGTCGTCGGCGTCGCGGTCGTCGGCGTCGCGG
>NZ_BOPO01000115.1 GCF_017312725.1 Actinocatenispora comari
GGCAGCCCGGGAGCGGGTCGTCGACCGGCCGTCCGGCCGGTCCCGGCCACCCCGGCGGCGGCCAGCCGGCGGCGTCGGACGCCGCGGTGTGGGGGGCTCCACCGGCCTCGACCCCGCCGTACCCACAGCAACCCGCGCCGGACGGCTCGACGTCGGCGCTGCCGTACGTGCCGGCGCCGGGCACACCGGAGTTCACCTCACCGTTCCCGCCGGCGCCGGCCAGCGCGCCGCCACCGGGCGGCGGCGGCGCACCGCCGTCGTTCGGGCCGGCCGCCGTGCCGACCTCGTCCGGCGCGCTGCCGGCCGCGGACCCGTTCGGTCGGCACGCCGCGCCGGCCGAGGACGGGAAGTGGGCGGTTCCGCCGCGGGTGCAGTCCGCGATCGACGCGGTGCGGGCCTCGCGGTCGGGGCGGCACGGCGCCGACCGGGCGCCCACCGAAGACCCGGACACCGGCGCGCCCGCGCCGGAGCGGTTCGGCGCGACCGCCGAGACCGGTACCGGGCCGGATCGCGGCGACCGGGCGACCGGTGCGGGCGCCGAGGCCGCCCATCCGGGCGCGATGCCGAGCCGCGTCAGGCCGGGCGCGCCCCAGCCCGGGGCGGCCACCGGCGGCGCCCCGGCGCCGGGCGGCGCGGACACGCCGACCACTGAGACGCCGGTGCTCGCCACGCCGACCCGGGTGGATGCCGAGAGCGTGCTGGCGGCGGTACGCGACGTGCCCGGGGTGCGCGGTGCCGACCTGCGCACCGACGCCGCTGGTGGCCGCACGCTGCGGCTGGACGTGGCGGACGGGGTGGACCCGGACGAGATCACCGCCGCCGCCGGGGACGCGCTGCGCGACCGGCTCGGGGTGGAGGCCAGGCTGACCGTCGCCGATGCCGACGACGAGCTGGACGTCGCGCAGGACGACCGGGCCGAGCTGGACCGTACCGCGGGTGGCGCCGCCACGCCGGCGTTGCGCGCACCCGGCCGGGGCGGCGATCCGCGGGCGGTGATCGAACGCATCCAGGTCGCCACCGCCGGCTCCGAGTGCGCGGTGGAGGTGTGCCTGACCGCGGACGGGGTCCGCGCGGTCGGCCGGGCCGGCGGTCCGGCGCTCGACCCGTACCTGCTGCGGGTGGCGGCGCAGGCGACCGCCGACGCGGTCGGCGTGCTGGTGGCCGGCCGGGCCCGGTGCGCGGTCGAGCACGTCGACGTGGTGACCGCCGGTCCGTGCCGGGTGGTGGTGGTCGTCCTGGTGCTGCTCGCGGGCGACACGGCGGAGCGGCTGGTCGGCTCCGCGGTGGCCGGTGGCGACCCGCGGCAGGCCACGGTGCGGGCCACCATGTCCGCGCTCAACCGCCGGCTGGTCCCGCTGCTCGACGCGGTCCTGACCTGAGACTCCGCCGCGCCGGTCGCCCGGCGCGGGCCGGGAACGCGCAACGGCCGGCACCCCGTCGCGGGGCACCGGCCGTTGCGGGTACTGCGGTCAGGGCCGACCGATGCCGTAGACCGGCATCATGTCGATCGACGACACCTTGACCACCTCGCCGAACGTCGGCGCGTGGATCACCTTGCCGCCGCCGACGTAGATCGCGACGTGCCCGAGATTCTCGTAGAACACGAGGTCGCCGGGCGCGATCTGACTGCGGCTGATGTGCGTGATCTGGTTGTACTGGTCGGCCGCCACGTGCGGCAGGCTCACCCCGGCCTTCGCCCACGCGGCGAGCGTGAGCCCGGAGCAGTCGTACGAGTTGGGCCCGGCCGCGGCCCACGCGTACGGCTTGCCGAGCTGCGCGTAGGCGAAGTCGACGACCGCGCCGGCGCGCCCGGACACCTTCGGCGGGGTCTGCCCGGAGCCGGTGCCGGCCGTCTCGGTGGCGCTGCCGTACGCCTGCTCGCGCAGCTTCTTGAGCTTGTCGACCTTGGCCGAGATCGACGCCTTCTTCTTCTTCAGGTCCTTGACCTGCTTGCTCTGCTTGGCGTAGAGCGCGGCGAGCTCCTTGTGCTGCCCGTCGAGCTTGCGCTTCGCGGTGATCAGCGAGCGGACCTGGTCGGACTGCTGTGCGCTGAGCCGGTTGAGCGTGGCGATGTTGTTCAGCGTGTCGCTCGAACTGCCGTTCAGCACCGCGTTCCAGGCGGTGGCCGGGCCGCCCTTGTACGCGGCGGCGGCGATCGCGTCGACCTGCTTCTGCGCGCTGGCGACCTTGCCGGACAGCGGCTTGAGCTTCTTGTCGACCGCGGCGATGCGCTTCTTGGTCTTCTTCCGCTCTTCGGTGATCTTGTTGTACTGCTCGACGACCTGTTCGAACTGGGTCGACTGTTGCTTGATCTGCTGCTCCAGATCGGCCTGCGACGGTGCGCCGTGTGCCGGCGTGGTACCGACGAGGGCTGCGGCGGCCACCGCAGCGGCCGCGACCGCGGCCAGTCCGATCGCGCGCAGCGACGCCCACCGGGGGCGTGCAGTGTCCATGCGGGTCTGCGCCCTTCTTCCTCAGACCGCCTACCGGGTTAGCTGACGGGTTCGGGCGGGAAGAGCGCCCTACCGGGGCTATGGCCTGTCCATGGCCCCGGATTCACCCCGTGGTACGGGTGGGTCCTCGGCTCGCCTGGCGGCGACTCGGCGGTGCCGTCCGGAGCTGCCCGACGGGGCGGCAGGGGGCCGGACGACCCCGTCACGGTAGCCGCTGACGCGCCGTGGTCAACGCCGTCGCAACCAACGCGGTGACCATCCCCACAACACTTTGACTGACCGTCGGTGGGTGACTGCGCAGCGCGCTGATCCGTTGGTACGGGCGGGAAGCGGCGCGCCGTACCGTGGTCGTCCGGCGGCGTGGCGTCACCGTGTGATCGTCACGCACCGAAGCGGCGTTGCCGCTCCGCGTACGAGCGGAGCGCGCGCAGGAAGTCCACCCGGCGAAACGCCGGCCAGTACACGTCGCAGAAGTACAGCTCGGAGTAGGCGGACTGCCACAGCAGGAATCCAGAGAGTCGCCGTTCGCCGCTGGTACGGATGACGAGGTCGGGGTCGGGCAGGTCGGCGGTGTAGAGGTGCGCGGCGATGTCGTCGGCCGACAGCGTCGCGGCCAGCTCGTCCATCGAGGTACCGGCCGCGGCGGCGTCGGTGAGCACCGAGCGGAACGCGTCCACCAGCTCCTGCCGACCGCCGTAGCCGATCGCGATGGTCAGGCACGGCCCGGTGTCCGGGCTCTGGTCGGCGGCGAGCTTCAGGGCGTGCGCGGTCGAGTCCGGCAGCAGTTCCAGCCGGCCCGCCACCCGCAGCCGCCACCCGTCCCGCGGGGTCTTCGCGCGCTGCTCGATCATCCGCATCAGCGAGTCGAGCTCGCTCTGGTCGCGGCGGGCCAGGTTCTCGGTGGACGCGACGAACACGGTGACGTGGTCGATGCCCAGCTCGGTGCACCAGTCGAGCAGGTCGTCGATGTGGTCGGCGCCGGCCTGATGACCCATGCTCACGCTGGCCAGGCCGGCGGCGCGGGCCCAGCGCCGGTTGCCGTCCATGATCAGGCCGACGTGCCGCGGGCGGCCGTCGTGACCGAGCGCGGCGAACAGGCGCCGCTCGTACAGGCGGTACAGCAGGTTGCGTGGCGTCATCCGGCCAGCCAACCAGCGGGATGTGTGCATTCGGCGAAGAACCCGTGCTGGTACCGCAGAGGCCCGGCACCGTCGTCGAACGGTGCCGGGCCTCCGGGCGGCCGGCGGACTCCCGGCCGGGGTCAGCGCGCGAAGGGGTTCAGCGTCGGGTCGTCCGGGTCGCTCCCGCCGTCCGAGTAGTGCACGGTGTCGAGCGTGCCGTCGCCGTCGGTGTCGGTGGCGACCGCGTCGATGCTGCCGTCCTCGTTCCGGTCGACCCCCACCTGGTCGAGGTTGCCGTCGCCGTTGCTGTCCACCGCGTAGGTGTCGGCGGTGCCGTCGTAGTTCTGGTCCGCGACGACCTGGTCGACGTTGCCGTCGCCGTCGGTGTCGCGACCCACCAGGTCGATGTGCCCGTCGCCGTTGCGGTCGGCGTAGACCGTGTCGGCGGTGCCGTCGCCGTTGCTGTCGACCACCTCGGTGTCGAGCCGGCCGTCACCGTCGGTGTCGTAGTAGACCTCGTTGGCGACGCCGTCGCCGTCGGTGTCGACCATGACCATGTCCGCCACGCCGTCGTGGTCGGTGTCGACGACCATCGTCTCGCTGCCGTCGGTGGACTGCTCGATGACCACGTCGTCGGCGAGGCCGTCGCCGTTCACGTCGACCGAGCTGTCGGCGCCGGTGTCGTAGTCGCTCATGACGATTTCCCCTCGTGGATGCCCGCTGGCGCGGGTGCCGGTTGCGTGCGCCGGTTCGCCGGTCGCGATCCGTTGCTGCAGCCCACAGTGCCAGAGCGGTACCGGTCGGGCCATCGCGGATTCGTGCCACCACGTGCCGCGGCGGCGACGCCGGCGGCGAGGGGACGGGGTGGCGGGTCAGCCGGCGCTGGAGGCGGAGCCGAGCAGCGCCTCGATCGCCGCGTCCAGGTCGGGGTAGAGGTTGAAGATCGTGGTCAGCTGGGTCAGCTCCAGGATGTCCAGCACCCGGCGCGGCGCGGCGGCGATCGCCAGCCGGTGACCGGAGTTGCGGCCCTGCTGGTACCCGGCGACGAGCACACCCAGCCCGGTGGAGTCGAGGAAGTCGACACCGGACATCTCGACCACGGCGTCGCGCTCGGCGAGTGCCGTGGTCAGCTCCTCGCGCAGCCGCCACGCGGTGTCCACGTCGATGTCGCCGGAGACGGTGAGCACGGCGAGTTCGTCCCGGTCGGCGCGGGCCAGCTCGAACGTCGGGCGGCTCATCGCCCGGGCTCCAGCCCTGCGGTACGAAGCATTCCCGTCGTCATGAGCATGTCCCGATTCTCCCTGAGCCGCCGGACAACACAGTGTCTCCTACCCGCCGACGGTCGGTTCCTAACGGGTTGCTGCGGCAGAACTTGCGGGGAGCAATCGCACCAACCGGTTACCGTCCGGCGTCACGGTGAGGGTACGGCACGCGCCACCCGAACGGGCACGTTCCGGGTGCCGCAGTGGCAACCGGGGCGCCCCGGCCGGCGGCGCCGGGCCCGTACAGCTCAGCGCACCGTGTCGGCGAGCTCGAAGACGGCCCGGACCAGCCGGGACCGGCTCGCGTCGCGCCGGCAGGCCAGGTACTGGGTCAGGTCCAGGTCGAGGCCGGGCAGCGCCAGCACACCGAGCCGCGGGTCGGGCGCCAGCTCGGCGTCCGAGACCACGCCGACGCCGAGGCCGACGGCGACCGCGGAGTGCGCCGCCTCCCGGCTGTCCACCTCGATCAGTTCGGGCCACTCGGCGAGCGACCGGCCCGCGGTGGCCAGCGCCTGCTCGAACACCCGGCGGGTGGTCGAGCCGCGTTCCCGGATGACCAGCTGGGTGGAGGCCAGCTCGTCCAGCGTCACCTCGCTCCGGCCACCGAGCGGGTGCCGGCGCGCGACGAACGCGACGACCCGGTCCCGCCGTACCGGCACGGCGTGCAGCCGCGGATCGTGCGCGCCGGCGGCGGTGAGCGCCACGTCGACCCGGTCGGCCACCAGGTCGGCGAGCACCTGTTCGGAGTTGCCGGTGGACAGCGCGACCCGGACCCCGGGGTACCGGTCGCGCAGCGCGGCGAGCAGCGGCATCACGTGCATCGGCGCGTCCGCGCCCAGGCGCAGCCGGCCGGTACGCAGCCGGGCGCCGTCGTCGAGGATCTGGTCGGCCTCGTCGGCGGTGGCGAACAGCCGCCCGGTGCACTCGTGCAGTACGGCGCCGAGCTCGGTCAGCGTGACGCGCCGGCCGGTGCGGTGGAACAGCACCACACCGTAGCTCCGTTCCAGCGCCCTGACCTGCTCGGACAGCGTCGGCTGGCTGATGTGCAGGCGCTGCGCCGCGCGACCGAAGCTGCCCTCGGTCGCCACCGCGTGGAAGGACCGCAGGTGAAGCAGGTTCATAGGTCAGACCGATCTCGACCATAGGAAGTTTCGACTGGACCGATGGTAGAGGGCCTCGCAGAATGGCGTCGGATGCCCGGCCTGCTGGGCGCCGACAGCCCAGTTCGTCAGGACCTCTCGCCGGTACCGGAAGCGTGCGGTGAGACGTGTCGCCGCCCGGAGGAGCCCCGATGTCGCCCGTCCTCGTCCTCGGTATCGACGGCGTCCGGCACGACGCGCTGTGCGCGGCGTCGACCCCGGCGCTGGATCGGCTCGCCGCGACCGGTTACCGCGTCCCGGTACCGGTCTCCGCCGACTCGCCGACGATCTCCGGCCCGTGCTGGACCACGATCGCCACCGGGCTGTCGGCGCCGGTGCACGGGGTGTGGGACAACGTGACGCCGGGGCATCCGGTACGGCCGGACTTCCTGAGCCGGATCCGCGCGGCCCGGCCCGGCGCGGTGACGTTCGCCGCGGCCGGCTGGGCGCCGCTGGTCCGGCCGGTCGGCTGCGGGCCGATCTTCGCCGGGCCCGGTCTCCTGCCGCTGGCGGACGACGAGCGGTACGACGTGGCCGCCGCCGACCGGGCCGACGAGGCGATCGTCGCCGGCACCGTCGCCGCTCTGGCCACCGAGGCCCCGGTGGCGGCGTTCGTGCACTTGGGCACGCCGGACCTGGTGGCGCACCGGGACGGGGTGGGCGCCGGGTACCGGCAGGCGATCGAGACCGCCGACCGGCGGGCCGGCCGGATCCTCGCCGCGGTGCGCGACCGGGCCGCGGCCACCGGCGAGGACTGGACGGTCCTGGCCACCACCGACCACGGGCACCGCGACGGCGGCGGGCACGGCGGCGACTCGGTGGCCGAGCGCGCCGCCTGGCTGATCGCCGCCGGCCCGGGCGTGCCGCGGCAGCCACCGACCGTGCCGACCCAGGCGGGCATCTGCACCCTGGTGCTGGCCGCGGCCGGCGTCGGGTCGGACGACGCCGAGGCATCCGCGTGAGCGTGCCGGTGTTCGCCGTGGTGCTGGCCTCGGCGGTGCTGCACGCCAGCTGGAACGCGCTGGCGAAGGCGATCCCGGACCGGTTGGTGGCCGCCGCGCTGATCGGCCTCGGGTACCTCGTTGGCGGGGTGGCCGGGCTCGTCGCGTTCGGGCTGCCCGCGGCCCGGTCGCTGCCGTACGCGGTGGGCTCGGCGCTGCTGCAGGCGGTCTACCTGCTGCTGCTCACCGCGGCGTACCGGCACGGCGAGTTCGCCCGGGTCTACCCGCTGGCACGGGGCCTGTCGCCGCTGCTGGTCACCGTGGTCACGGTGACCGTACTGGGCGCCCGCCTGTCGCCGGGGGAGCTGGCCGGGATCGCGCTGATCGTCGGCGCGCTGGGCGCGCTGGTGCTCGTCGGCGGCCGGCCGCGGCGTGGCGACGGGCTCGGACTGGCCGCCGCCACCGGTGTGGTGATCGCCTCGTACACGCTGGTCGACGGGGTCGGGGTGCGCGGCTCCGGCGACGCGCTCGGGTACGCGTCGCTGCTGTTCGCGCTGCAGGGCCCGGTGCTGCCGGTGGTGTGCCGGCTGCTGTCCGGTCCCGGCTTCACCGCCCGGCTGGTACGGCACGCGCCGCTCGGGCTGCTCGGCGGGCTGCTGTCGCTGCTGTCGTACGGCGCGGTGGTGTGGGCGCAGAGCCTCGGCAGCCTGGCGCTGGTGTCGGCGCTGCGGGAGACCTCGGTGCTGTTCGCCGGCGCGATCGGCGCGCTGTTCTTCGCCGAACGGTTCAGCCGGCTGCGAATGGCGGTCACCGCGGTCGCGGTCGGCGGCATCGTCCTGCTGCAGCTGTCCCAGTGACCCGACGGCCCGGGCGGCACGACGGCCCGGGCGGCACGACGGCCCGGGCGGCCCGGGCGGCCGGGTGGTCGGGTGCCCGGCTGGCCCGGGTGTCCGGGTGGCCGGGTGGCCCGGTGACCGGGTGGTCCGGTGACCGGTGCCGCGGCGGCCCGGCGTGCGGCGGGGCGACAATGACGGTGATGAGCACCGACGAGACACCCCACTGCTGCGCCCCGACCAGGCCGGACGCGCATCCCGAGCCGGCACCGCGGCGGGTCGCCGCCGGGCCCGGTCGACCGCGGTTCGGCGGCCTGGTCGCGCTGCCGGGCGGGACGTTCCGGATGGGTACCGACGATCCGGACGGGTTCCCGGACGACGGCGAGGGGCCGGTCCGCGAGGTGACCGTGGCGCCGTACCGGATCTCGGCGACGACGGTGACCAACGCCCAGTTCGCCGCGTTCGTGCGGGAGACCGGCTTCCGCACCGACGCCGAACGGTACGGCTGGTCGTTCGTGTTCCACCTGCTGGTGCCGCCGGCGCTGCGCCGCTCCGGTACCCCGGTGGCCGGGCCGGCGCCGTGGTGGCTGGGCATCGCCGGGGCGAGCTGGCAGGCGCCGGAGGGCCCCGGGTCGGACGTGTCGCAGCGCTCCAACCACCCGGTCGTGCACGTGTCGTACGACGACGCGGTGGCCTACTGCGAGTGGGCGGGGGTGCGGCTGCCCACCGAGGCGGAGTGGGAGTACGCGGCGCGCGGCGGGCTGGACCAGGCCAGGTTCCCGTGGGGGGAGGAGCTGACGCCGCGCGGCCAGCACCGGTGCAACGTCTGGCAGGGCACGTTCCCGACCCACAACACCGAGGCGGACGGCTACCTCGGCACCGCGCCGGTGAAGTCGTTCCGTCCCAACGCGTTCGGGCTCTACAACGTGTCCGGCAACGTGTGGGAGTGGTGTGCCGACCGGTTCACCGCGGACCGGACGACGCTGCCCGACCACGATCCGATCGGGCCGGCCGAGGGCGCCACTCGGGTGATCAAGGGCGGTTCGTACCTGTGCCACGATTCCTACTGCAACCGGTACCGGGTGGGCGCGCGCAGCAACAACACGCCGGACTCCTCGACCGGGAACATGGGTTTCCGGGTGGCGGCCGGCCCCGCCTGAGCCCGGACGCGACGCCGGTCGGGGTGCGGGCCGCCACACCGCCGAAGCGGCGCGCGGGATTATTCCGCGGCCCTATACTTGACCGGTTCAGTTGAACGGTCAAAAAAAGGGAAGGCGGCGCGGATGAAGCGGCCGACGATTCTGGACATCGCCCGCGCTGCCGGGGTGTCCAAGGGTGCCGTGTCGTACGCACTGAACGGCCGACCCGGCGTGTCCGCGGCGACCAGGGCGAAGATCCTGGCGATCGCCGAGGAGATGGGCTGGGTGCCGTCCAGCGCCGCCCGGGCGCTGTCCTCCGACCGGGCGGACGCGGTCGGCCTGGTCGCCGCCCGCACCCCCGAGCTGCTCGCCACCGAGCCGTACTTCATGCGCGTGGTGGCCGGCATCGAGGAGACGCTCGCCGGCCGCGGTACCGCGCTGCTGCTGACCACGGTGCGCGACGAGGCGACCGAGCTGGACACCTATCGCCGCTGGTGGATCGGCCGGCGGGTGGACGGCGTGCTGCTGCTGGACATGCGTACCGACGATCCGCGGCCGGCGCTGCTGACCGAGCTCGGCGCGCCGGGCGTGGTGATGGGCGCGCAGCGCGGGTACGGGGGGCTCGCGTCCACCCGGGTGGACGACCACGACGCGATGCTGCGCGCGGTCGGCCACCTCAGCGGGCTCGGCCACCGGCGGATCGCCCGGGTCTCCGGGCCGCAACGGCTGGAGCACGCGGCGCGGCGCAGCCGGTACTTCGACGAGGCCTGCCGGTCGCTGCTGGGTGCCGAGCAGGTGCAGGTGGAGGCGGACTACACCGCGCACGGCGGGCTGGTGGCCACCCGCGGGCTGCTGGCCCGGCCGAACCCGCCGACCGCCATCATTTTCGACAACGACGTGATGGCGGTGGCCGCGGTCAGCGAGCTGACCAGCGCCGGGGTCCGGATTCCGACCGATCTTGCCGTGTTGGCCTGGGACGACTCGCCGCTGTGCGAGCTGGTCCGGCCGGCGGTCACCGCGTTCGAGCACGACGTCTCCGCGGAGGCGGGGGCCGCGGCCCGGCTGCTGCTGGCGCGGCTGACGACCGGTACCGCCGAGGACGTCTGGCTCGGCCCGCGCCAGCTGCGGGTGCGCGACTCGACCGCTCCGGTCGGCGTGACCCGTTCCGCCTAGGGCGCCGCAGCGTTGGCGTGCGGGCGGGAGCCGGGCGGGCGTCACCGGGCCCGTGGGTGACCTCACGGCAGACCCTCGGTACCACTGCTGTCACCACCCGGTCACCGCGACGTATCGTGCAGGTGAACCGGTTCAGAAATCGGCTCGCGTGGGTTAACATCAGCGACACCTGAACCGGTTCATGTCGTGTGCCGGACGGACCGGCGAGCGGCACGGACGCCGCGTGGCAGCGCGGTGCGAAGGAGTCGATCGTGCGTAAACGGATTCTTGGGGTGGTGGCCCTGTCGGCGGCGCTCGTCGCCGGGGCCGGCGGGCTGACGGCCTGCGGCTCGTCCGACAGCGGCTCGGACTCGAAGACCATCACCTACTGGGCAAGCAACCAGGGTTCCAGCCTCCAGAACGACAAGGACGTGCTGGGCCCGGAGCTGAAGAAGTTCACCAAGCAGACCGGCATCAAGGTCAAGCTGCAGGTCATCGGCTGGAACGACCTGCTCAACAAGATCACCACGGCGACGACCTCCGGCCAGGGGCCGGACGTGGTCAACATCGGCAACACCTGGTCCGCCTCGCTCGCGGCGACCGGCGCGTTCGTCGACTTCGACAAGTCGCACATGGACAAGATCGGCGGCCAGGACAAGTTCCTCGCCACCAGCATGAGCTCGACCGGTGCGGCCGGCAAGACGACCGCCTCGGTCCCGCTGTACGGGCTGAGCTACGGGCTGTTCTACAACAAGAAGATGTTCGCCGACGCGGGCATCAAGAACCCGCCGGCCAGCTGGCAGGAGCTCGTCACCGACGCGAAGAAGCTCACCAAGCCCGGCGGCAAGCAGTACGGGATCACCCTGGCCGGGGCGAGCTACACCGAGAACGCGCACTTCGCGTTCATCTTCGGCCAGCAGCAGGGCGGCAACTTCTTCGACAAGTCCGGCAAGCCGACCTTCGACACGCCGGCCAACGTCAAGGCGGTCCAGCAGTACACCGACCTGATCAGCAAGGACAAGGTCGCGACGCCGGCCTCGGCCGAGCACACCACCACCAACGACGCGGTCGAGGACTTCACCTCGGGCAAGGCCGCGATGCTGCTGGGCCAGAACAACACCAACACCGGCATCGAGGCCAACGGGATGAAGAAGTCGGACTACGCGGTGGCGCCGATCCCGATCCTGACCCCGCTGCCGGCCGGCGGTAAGAAGATCAACTCGCACGTGGCCGGCATCAACATCGCCGCGTTCAAGGGCGGCAACGAGACCGGCGCGATGAAGTTCATCAAGTTCATGACCAGCGCCAAGGAGCAGGTGATCCTGGACAAGGCGTTCAACGCCCTGCCGGTGACCACCGAGGCGGCCAAGGACCCGGCGTTCCAGACGCCGGAGAACAAGATGTTCGTCGACGTGCTGGCGAACACCTCGGCGCCGATGCCGATGATCACCGACGAGTCGCAGTTCGAGACCACCGTCGGCAACGCGATGAAGGACCTGATCGCGCAGGCCGCCACCGGCAAGACGGTGAGCGCGGCCGACGTGAAGAAGTCCCTCGACGACGCTCAGCAGAAGATGCAGAGCGGCGGCTGACCGGTAAGTAAGGCGGAATCGTCTGATGACGGCAACTGAGAATGCCGTCCGGGAAGGGCGACGCGCCGGCAAGGGGTCCGCGAAGACCCCGCGCCGCCGGCGCGTCGCCCAGAACCGGTGGCTGCCGTACCTGCTGCTCGCGCCGGCGATCATCTTCGAGCTGCTGGTGCACGTGATCCCGATGCTGACCGGGATCGGGATCAGCTTCCTCAAGCTCAACCAGTTCTTCCTGCGCAACTGGTTGGAGGCGCCGTTCGCGGGGCTGTCCAACTACCACTACGCCGTCGACGTCAATGGCAGCATCGGCAAGGCGCTGCTCTGGTCGTTCGTCGTGACGATCGGTTTCACCATCCTGGTCGTCGGCCTCTCCTGGGTGCTCGGCATGTTCGCCGCGGTGATGCTGCAGCGCTCGTTCCGCGGCCGGGCGCTGCTGCGCACGATCTTCCTGATCCCGTACGCGCTGCCGGTCTACGCCGGCGTCATCGTCTGGAAGTTCATGCTGTCCCGCGACAACGGGATGGTGAACCACCTGCTGGCGCAGCTGCACATCACCGACGGGCACACGTTCTGGCTGATCGGCAACAACGCGTTCGCGTCCATCGTGGTGGTGGCGGTGTGGCGGCTCTGGCCGTTCGCGCTGCTGACCCTGATGGCGGGGATGCAGTCGCTGCCCACCGACGTGTACGAGGCGGCCGCGGTCGACGGTGCCGGCATGTGGCAGCAGTTCCGCAAGCTGACCATGCCGATGCTGCGCGGCATCAACCAGGTGCTGATCCTGGTGCTGTTCCTGTGGACGTTCAACGACTTCAACGTGCCCTACACGCTGTTCTCGGCGTCGATCCCGAAGTCGGCGGACCTGATCTCGATCCACGTCTACCAGTCGTCGTTCCAGAACTTCAACTTCGGCCTCGGCTCGGCGATGAGCGTGCTGTTGCTGCTGTTCCTGCTGGTGGTGACGGGGTTGTACCTGCTGTTCACGTCGAGGAGGTCGCGCCGTGCGTGAGTCCACGTCGTTCAAGGTGATCCGGGTCGTCGGGCTGACGCTGCTGACCCTGTTCACGCTGGCCCCGCTGTACGTGATGATCGTGTCCGGGCTCAAGCCGCTGTCCGACGTGCAGGGCGCGTTCTCCTGGATCCCCAGCCACGTCACGGTGCAGCCGTTCGTGGACATCTGGCACACGATCCCGCTGGCGCGGTACTTCACCAACAGCGTCATCGTGTCGCTGTCGGCCGCCGCGTTCTCGGTGCTGATCGCGATCTTCGCGTCGTACGCGGTGAGCCGGTGGGACTTCCGCGGCAAGCGGCTGTTCCAGATCACCGTGCTGAGCACGCAGATGTTCCCGGGCATCCTGTTCCTGCTGCCGCTGTACCTGATCTTCGTCAACATCGGGCAGGCCACCGGCTTCGCGTTGCAGGGCTCGCGCATCGGCCTGATCATCACGTACCTGACGTTCTCCCTGCCGTTCTCGATCTGGATGCTCGTCAGCTACTTCGACACCATCCCGCGCGGGCTCGACGAGGCGGCGAAGGTGGACGGCGCCGGCCCGATGCGCACCCTGTGGTCGGTGGTGGTACCGGCGGCCAAGCCCGGCATCGTCGCGGTCGGCATCTACTCGTTCATGACCGCCTGGGGCGAGACGCTGTTCGCCTCGGTGATGACGAACGACTCGTCCAAGACGCTCGCGATCGGACTGCGCGAGTACTCCACCCAGATCTCGGTCTACTGGAACCAGGTGATGGCCGCGTCGCTGGTGGTCAGCGTCCCGGTCGTGGTCGGCTTCCTGCTGCTCCAGCGGTACCTGGTCCAGGGTCTCACCGCGGGCGCGGTCAAGTAACTCAGCACAACTGTGGAAGAGGGAAAACATGCGGCGTAACTCCGCGAAGGTCACGGTCGGCGATCGGCCGGTGGCCTGGCTCGGCGCCAACTTCTGGTCGCGTACGGGCGGACCGCTGATGTGGCGCAGCTACGACCCGGCGGTGGTACGAGACGAGCTGCGGGTCCTGGCGGAGCACGGGTTGCGGCAGACCCGGTCGTTCTTCTACTGGCCGGACTTCCATCCCGAACCGTCCACCGTGGACGAGGAGAAGGTGGCGCACTACCGGGACTTCCTGGACGCGCACGCCGAGTTCGGGATGAGCTCGATCCCGACGTTCATCGTCGGCCACATGTCCGGGGAGAACTGGGATCCGGCCTGGCGCGGCGGGATCGAACGCGACCTCTACGCCGACGTGTGGCTGGTCAGCCGGCAGGCCTGGTTCGTCGAGCAGATGGTGCGCCGGCTGCACGACCACCCGGCCGTCGCCGGCTGGCTGATCAGCAACGAGATGCCGATCTACGGCCGGCGCCGGGGCCAGCCGACCGCACCGCGGTCGGACGTGACGAGCTGGGCGACGCTGATGGTGCAGGCGGTCCGGGCCGGCGGCGGGCACCAGCCGGTGTCGCTCGGCGACGGCGCCTGGGGCATCGAGGTCACCGGCGAGGACAACGGCTTCTCGGTGCGCGAGACCGGTGAGCTGGTCGACTTCGTCGGCCCGCACGTGTACAAGATGGAGTCCGACCAGGTGCGACAGCACCTCAACGCCGCGTTCCTGTGCGAGCTGGCGGCGGTGGCGAACAAGCCGGTGGTGCTGGAGGAGTTCGGGCTGTCCACCGACTTCGTCTCCGAGCCCAACCAGGGCCACTACTACCGGCAGAGCCTGCACAACTCGCTGCTGGCCGGCGCGACCGGCTGGATCGCCTGGAACAACACCGACTACGACCACCTGAACACCCAGGACCCGTACCGGCACCACCCGTTCGAGATGCACTTCGGCATCACCACCAACACCGGGGTACCGAAGGAGCCGCTGCGCGAGCTCGACGCGTTCGCGAAGGTGCTGACCGAGGTGGACTTCGTCAACACGCACCGGGTGGACACCGACGCCGCGCTGGTCGTCTCCTCGTACCTGGAGCGCGACTACCCGATCTCCACCGCGCCGGACCGGGCGCTGGTGTTCCACACCCTGCGGCAGGGCTACGTCGCGGCCCGCGAGGCGCACCTGCCGGTCGCGCTGACCCGGGAGGAGGACGGCCTCGCCACCGACGCGAAGCTGTACCTGCTGCCGTCGACCCGGCAGATCCTCGCGCCGACCTGGCTGCAGCTGCACGAGTTCGCCAACGACGGTGCGGTCGTCTACCTGTCGTACTGCTCGGGCGAGCACGCGTTCCACCGCGGGCCCTGGTTCCAGAAGCTGAACGACATGTTCGGCGTCGAGCACCAGCTGGCGTACGGGCTGAACAACCCGATCGACGACGACGTCGTGGAGTTCACCTTCACCGAGGACTTCGGCGCGATCAAGGCGGGGGAGACGCTGCGGTTCACCGCGGCGGGCAACGAGAACAGCCGGGCGTACCTCCCGGTGCGCCCGCGCGGCGCCACCGTGGTGGCGACCGACCAGCACGGCAACCCGGCGCTGCTGCGGTACCGGGTGGGTGCCGGCGAGACGATCCTGTGCACGTACCCGTTGGAGCACATGGCATCGAAGCAAGGCCGGGTCAACCCGGAGGACACCCATCGGATCTACGACGCGCTGGCCACGGTGGCCGGCGTCGCCCGCGCGGTGACGGTCGACGACCCGAGCGTGTTCACCGACGTACTGGCGCACACCGACGGCCGGCGGTTCGCCTGGTTCGTCAGCCAGCACGCGGCCGAGCACAAGGTGACCCCGGTCCTGCCCGGCGGCGGCACGCTGCGCCCGATCGGCGGCGGCGAGTCGGTGTCGCAGTTCACCCTGCCGGCGTACGGCGTCGGCGTGTACGCGCTGGAGGTCTGACGTGACCGCGCAACTTCCCCGTCTCCCCAAGGGTTTCCTGTTCGGCGCGGCCACCGCGTCGTACCAGATCGAGGGCGCCGTCGACGCCGACGGCCGCGGACCGTCCATCTGGGACACGTTCGCGCACACCCCGGGCGCCGTCGCCGGCGGCGACACCGGCGACGTGGCCTGCGACCACTACCACCGGTACGCCGAGGACGTGGCGCTGCTGGCGCAGCTCGGCGCCGGCGCGTACCGCTTCTCGATCGCCTGGCCGCGGATCCAGCCGGACGGCAAGGGCGGCGTGAACGCGGCCGGACTGGACTTCTACCAGCGGCTGGTGGACGAGCTGATCGACGCCGGCATCACCCCGATGGCGACGCTGTACCACTGGGACCTGCCGCAGCCGCTGGAGGACGCCGGCGGCTGGCGGGAGCGCGACACCGCGGAGCGGTTCGCCGACTACGCGGCGATCGTGCACGAGGCGCTGGCCGACCGGGTGCCGTACTGGATCACCCTGAACGAGCCGTTCTGCAGCTCGTTCATCGGTTACGCCGAGGGCCGGCACGCGCCGGGCGCGCAGGAGGGGCACGGGGCCCTCGCCGCCGCGCACCACCTGCTCGTCGGCCACGGCCTCGCGGTACGGGCGATGCGGGCGCAACGCAAGAACGACGAGCGGTTCGGCATCACCCTCAACATGAACCACGTGACGCCGGCGACCGACGCACCGGCCGACGTGGCCGCCGCGGCCCGGGCCGAGCTGCTCGCCAACCGGGTCTTCTCCGACCCGGTGCTCGCCGGCCGGTACCCGGAGGGCGAGGCGGAGCTGTGGAGCCCGATCAGCGACTTCTCCTTCCGCCGCGACGGTGACCTGGCGCTCGCGCACGAGCCGCTCGACTTCCTCGGCGTCAACAACTACTTCCCGCAGTACGCCAAGGACGCGCCGTCGCAGGAGCCGGACCTGTCCCGCCGGGTGGCCACCGACATCGGGGTGGTGGACGTGCCACCGGCGAGCCTGCCGCAGACGGCGATGCCGTGGCCGGCCGAGCCGGACGGGCTGCGCCGGCTGCTGGTCTGGCTGCGCGACAGCTACCCGGACCTGCCGCCGATCTACGTCACCGAGAACGGCGCCGCCTATCCGGACACCGTGCTCGACGGTACGGTCGACGACCAGCAGCGGATCGCCTACCTGGACGGGCACCTGCGCGCGGTGGCGCAGGCCGTCGACGAGGGCGTGGACGTGCGCGGCTACTTCTGCTGGTCGCTGCTGGACAACTTCGAGTGGGCGTACGGCTACGCGAAGCGGTTCGGCCTGGTCTACGTCGACTACCCGACGCAGCAACGGATCCCGAAGGCCAGCTACCACTGGTACCGCCAGCTGATCGAGCAGCACGCCTGAGAGGCTGTTGGGGAACCTTCGAACGGCCCGGCGCAGCCGATCACGAGGTTCCCCCACCGCCGCTGAGGCGGTACGACGACGCGGCGGCCCGGTGCGTTCCGGGCCGCCGCGCCCGTCTGTCCACAGTGGATGGTCAGGAGGCGGCGAACAGGTCGTCGTGCAACAGGTCGAGCGCGGTGAGCACGGCGCCACGGCGGGCCGGGTCACCGGTGACGGTGCCGGCCCGTACCTCGGTGGGTAGCGGGATCCTGGCGGCGACTTCGGCGGCGACCAGCTCGGCCAGCGGCACGCCGCCGGCGTGGCCGATCGGGCCGCCGAGCACCACGGTGCCCGGGTCGAGCACCGCGCACAGCCCGACCACCCCGACCGCGACCAGCTCCGCCAGCTCGGCCCGGAACTCCGGCAGCCCGACCGCGGCGCGCACGGCGTCGACCGGATCGGCCGGGAGATCGCCCGGCAGGTACCGGGCCGCGACGGTGGCCAGCGCCGGCCCGCCGATCAGGTCCTGCAGCCCGCAGGAGGGCCGAGCCGGCCCGTACGGCAGGTAGCCGATCTCGCCGGCGCCGCCGGACGCGCCGCGGTGCATCCGGCCGCCCAGCAGCACCGCGACCCCGACCCCGGCGCCGAGCGACAGCAGGCAGAACGTGTCGGTACCGCGAGCCGCGCCGGTCCGGTGCTCGGCCACGCCGGCCAGGTTGACCTCGTTGTCCACCAGCACCGGTACGCCCAGCCGCTCGTGCAGCGCGGACCGCAGGTCACCGTGCCAGCCGGGCAGCCCGGCCGCGAAGGTCACGGCCCCGCTGCGCGGATCGACCAGCCCCGGCGTACCGACCGCGACCGCGCCGAGCGGCGCCGGGGCGGCGGTCGCCGCGAGCGCGGCGAGCACCTGCGACTCCGGGTCGGCGGCCGGGTCGATCGGCCGCTCCGCGGTGCCGACGGTACGGCCGGTCGCGTCGGCCCGGGTGACCACGATGCGGCTGGTGTCGACGGCGACCCCGGCCACGTGCGCGCGGTCCGGCAGCACCCCGTACACGGCGGCGTTGGGGCCGCGGCGGTCGGCGCCGGACTCGCCGAGCCGGGCGATGAGCCCGTCGGCAGCGAGCCGGTCGATCAGGTCGGCCACGGTGGGCCGGGACAGGCCGGTCAGCGTCCGCAACTGGGTGCGGGTGAGCGGGCCGCGGTCGAGCAGCAGCTGGTAGGCGCTGCGGTCGTTGATCAGCCGCGCGGTACGCGGTGTCGCGGGTGGCACGGCCCGACCCCCTTTTCAGCAGGAACCCTTCCTGTTAGTTTCTGATCGTACGACGGCGGCGCCCGCCAGAACAGCGCTGCCGGCCACCCGGCCGTACCGCGCCGTCGATCCCGAGAGGACCGGATGCCGGCCGCGGCGGGGTGACCTGACGACCGACGACACGCTCCCCGCCGCGGAGGAGACCCCATGACCGACCGGTACGAGACCCTGGTTCCCCGAGCGCGCGAGGCTCGGCGGCTGCCCGGCACCCTCACCCTGACCGCCGACACCCGGCTGGTCGGCCCGGACGAGGCGACCGAACCGGTACGCCGGCTGCTCGCCCCGCTCGGCCTGCCGCTGCGCCCCACCGGGGACGGCACCGAGATCGCCGTCGGCTTCGACGCCGCGATCACCGCACCCGAGGGCTACCGGCTGCACGTCGGTACCGCCGGGGTCACCCTGACCGCCGCCGGCGTCGACGGCCTGCGGCACGGCGTACGGACGCTGCGGCAGCTGCTGCCGGCCGCCGCCTGGCGCGCCGCCCCGGCCGCTACCGAATGGACGCTGGACTGCGGCGAGGTGACCGACGCGCCGGCGCTGCCGTGGCGCGGCGGCATGCTCGACGTGTCCCGGCACTTCCTGCCCAAGCGGGAGGTGCTGCGCTACCTCGACCTGTTCGCCATGCACGGGCTGAACCGGCTGCACCTGCACCTGTCCGACGACCAGGGCTGGCGGGTGCAGTCCGCGCGCTACCCGAAGCTGACCGAGGTCGGCGCGCACCGGCCGGGCAGCCAGGTCGGCCGCACCCGGGACGGCAGCCACGACCACGTCCCGCACGGCGGCTTCTACACCCTCGACGACCTGGCCGAGATCAACGCGTACGCGACCGGGCTCGGCGTCACCGTGGTGCCCGAGCTCGACCTGCCGGGCCACGCGTCCGCGCTGCTCGCCGCCTACCCCGAGTACGGCATCGGCACCCACCGGGTGCTCACCGGCTGGGGCATCTCGGCCGGCGTGGTCACCCCGCTGCCGCGCACCCTGGCGTTCCTCGGCGAGGTGCTGGACGAGCTGACCGAGGCGCTGCCGGTGCCGTACGTGCACCTCGGCGGCGACGAGTGCGTGCTGCGCGACTGGGCCGCGGACGCCGAGGTGATGGCCCACCTCGCCGCGCAGGGGATCACCGAGCCGGTCGAGGGCCACGGGTACTTCCTGCGCAGCCTCGGCGAGCACCTGGCCGCCGGCGGCCGGCGCATGGTGGTGTGGGACGAGGGGTTCGTCACCGGCGGGATGCTGCCGGACTCGATCGTCACCGCCTGGCGCGGCTCGTCGGTGGGGCGGCGCGCCGCGGCGGCCGGCTACGACGTGGTACGCAGCCCCGTCTACCCGACCTACCTCGACTACGACCAGTCCGACGGGGCCGACGAGCCGCTGTCGATCGGCGGGCCGCTCACCCTCGACGACGTCGCCGCGTTCGATCCGGTACCGGCCGAGTGGTCCCCGGCCGAGCGCGAGCACGTGCTCGGTGTGCAGTTCCAGGCCTGGTCGGAGTACATCCCGGACGCCCGGCACCTGGACTACCTGGCGTTCCCGCGGGCCTGCGCGCTCGCCGACGTGGCCTGGACCGGAGCACCGGCGACCCGGCTGGTCGAGCGGCTCGACGCGCACCTGCCGCGGTTGGACGCGGCGGGCGTCGAGTACCGGCCGCTCGCCGGCCCGCGGCCGTGGCAGGCCGGTGGCGACGGGCCGCGCCGGCGGGTGCCCGGGGCCGAGATGGCGAAGGTACGCGAGCACTTGGAGCAGGTCTCCACCACCGGCGACGCCGAGGAGAGCGCCTGAGCCGACACGCCGAACGCCGGCCCCCGCGGTGCGCGGGGGCCGGCGTTCGTTCGGGCCGACCCGCGGTGCCCGAGCCGGCGTTCCGCTCGTGCCGCGCACCGCAGGGTCGGCGTCTCGGCTCGCGCCGCGCACCGCAGGGTCGGCGTCTCGGCTCGTGCCGCGCACCGCAGGGTCGGTGTCTCGGCTCGTGCCGCGTACCGCAGGGCGGCGGTTCCGTTCGTGCCGCGCCGATCAGGCGGCGAGCAGCTGGTTCAGCCAGTCGGCGCTCTTCAGGTCGCTGATCTGGACCTGCTTGCCGTTCTGCACCACGGTCGGCGTGCCCTGGAAGCCGGCCGCCTGGAAGTCCTTCAACTGCTGCGCCGGGTACTTCTTGTAGGTGCCGTCCTTGGCGATCTTGGCGATCTTGTCCTTGTTCACGCCGAGCCGGGACGCCAGGTCGACCATCTGGTCGTCGGAGTAACCCGGGCCACCCTCGGCCGGCTGGTGGTGGTAGAGGCTCCAGTGGAACTGCGGGAACTTGCCCTCCGCCACCGTGCCGAGCGCGATGTTCGTCGCGCGGTCGGAGTAGCCCGGCGGCGTCGAGCTGCCGTTGAGCAGATCCACGATGTGGTACCGGATCTGCAACGTGCCGTCGTTCATCGCCTTCTGCATCTGCTTGCCGCTACCGCGCTCCAGATCGCCGCAGTACGGGCACATGAAGTCCTCGTAGATCTCGATCTTGACCTTGGCGCTGTCCTTGCCGGCCACCACCACGCCGTTGTCGAGCTTGACCGGATAGTTCGCGGTGATCGACTCGGCCGGGATCGTCTTCGGCTTGTTCGACTCGTACACCGCCCAGGACACCGCACCGACGACGACGATGAGCAGCACCGCACAGATGGAGGCGGTGATGATGATCCGATTTCGGCGCTGCCGCTCGGCGCGTGCCGCGGCGACCGCCTTCGCGGCCCTGGCCCGCTGCTTCGCCGTACCGCCGCCCTTGCCCCGGTTCGCTCCGGCGGCCGGGGGGCTCGCGCTCTTCGGTTTGTTCTTGCTCGCCATGTCGGGTTAATCCTCCGGGTGTCCGTTGGCCGCTGCCATCGGTGGGTGACGCTGACATCCATGGTGACCGGCGCCCGGGCGGACGCCCACGTCCGGTGTCCGGCACCCTCTGGGACGAGGTACGGTCGCCGTTCGGTTCCGGACGTGCGGGGAGACACAGGTCACGCCGCAGGTACGCTACCGCGCCACTCTGTGGGCCGCGGTACCGCACACCCGCCGGGCCCTGCCCGGCCACCGACCCGATGTCCCGGTCAATCCGGACAGGTCGCGGCCCCGGCGGTGTGGCCGCGGCCCCGGCTGGCGCGAAACCGCCCCGCTCGCCCGTCGCGGGCCGCACAATCTAGGAGGTCCCGGCAGGACGCACGCTCGGCCACGCCAGCCTGCCGGAACCTCCATCGGTGCCCGCGATCGACGAAGGGTGTCGCGGTGAGCGTTTCCAATCTCTATCTCGGTCGGCTGCCGGAGGACCCGGCGCGGGAGTACAGCCTGGCCGGCGAGTCCGTGGCGAGCTTCGCCCTGCGCTGCCCGGTCTCGGCGGCCCCGGCCGGCGTCGGCCGGCCCGGTGAGGCCGACGTGGTCGTCGCCGTGCAGGCCACCGGCGCGCTCGCCGAGCAGGTACTGGGGCAGTTGCGGGCCGGTGACCGGGTGCTGGTGGCCGGCGCACTCGCCGCCAGCCCACCGGACCCGGACCGGCTCGGCGCGAGCGACGTGCTGGTGCACGCCCAGCACGTCGGCCTGGACCTCGACACCGGCGGCTGGCACCGCGACCCGGTCCCGGTCGCCGTCGGCGAGACCACCGCCACCGGGCACCCCGAGTACCACTGGTGACCGGCCGCCGCCCGATGGGACGGCGGTAACCCGCTGTACCGGCGGTGCTCCCCGACGGTACGGTGCGCAGGCGATGGACGGTGCAGAACGACAAGCCCGGGCCGCGGCCGTCGCCGCCGCCCGGTGCGTCGTGGTCAAGGTCGGTTCCTCGTCGCTGACCACCCGGGCCGGCGGCCTCGACCCGACCCGGCTGGACGCGCTGGTCGACGCGCTCGCCGCGCGCCGGGCCACCGGCAGCGAGGTCATCCTCGTCTCCTCCGGCGCGATCGCCGCCGGGCTCGCCCCGCTCGGGCTGGCCCGCCGACCGCGTGACCTCGCCACCCAGCAGGCGGCGGCGAGCGTCGGCCAGGTGGCGCTGACCCACCGGTACGCCACCTCGTTCGGCCGGTACCAGCAGCGGGTCGGTCAGGTGCTGCTCACCGTCGACGAGGTGATCCGCCGCAGCCGGTACCGCAACGCGCTGCGCACCCTGCGCCGGCTGCTGGACCTCGGCGTACTGCCGATCGTGAACGAGAACGACACCGTCGCCACCGAGGAGATCCGGTTCGGCGACAACGACCGGCTCGCCGCGCTGGTCGCCGCGCTGGTGCGGGCCGACCTGCTGGTCCTGCTGTCCGATGTGGACGCCCTGTACGACGGGGATCCGCGCCGGCCGGACGCCCGCCGGGTCGAGCTGGTACGGGGACCGGACGACCTGGCCGGCATCGAGGTCGGCGGCGCCGGACGGGCCGGCGTCGGTACCGGCGGGATGGCCACCAAGGTCGACGCGGCCCGGATCGCCTCCGGCTCCGGGGTACCGGTGGTGCTGACCGCGGCGCCGCTCGCCGCCGCGGCGCTGACCGGCGAGCCGGTCGGTACCTTCTTCGCCGCCGCGCCGCGGCGCCCCCGGCAGCGGCTGTTCTGGCTGGCGCACGCGACCACCCCGCGCGGCCGGCTGCACCTGGACGCCGGCGCCGTCGCCGCGGTGGTCGAGCGGCGGCTGTCGCTGCTGCCGGCCGGGGTGCACGCGGTCGAGGGCACCTTCACCGCCGGCGACCCGGTCGACCTGGTCGACGAGGGCGGTAGGTCGGTGGCCCGCGGTCTGGTCAACTACGACGCGGCGGAGCTGCCCCGGCTGCTCGGCCGCTCGACCCGGGAACTCGCCGCCGAACTCGGCTCCTCGTACGAGCGGGAACTGATCCACCGGGACGACCTCGTCCTGCTGTGAGAGGCCCGGACCGGGCTCGGACTCGCCTACCACGCCTTCCCGTCCGGACCTGCCGGGGCGGCCTATCCTGTCCGGTATGGACGTGCTGGCGGCCGCCCGCGCCGAACGGTCCGACCTCGCCGACCTGCTCGACGCGCTCACCGACGAGCAGTGGGAGGCGCCGAGCCTGTGCGCCGGCTGGCGGGTCCGGGACGTCGCGGCGCACGTGATCAGCTACGAGGAACACGGAAAGGCCGACCTGGCCCGGCGCCTCTGGGCGGCCCGGCTGCGCATCGGCCGGGTCAACGACGTCGCGCTGCGCGAGTACCGCGGGCTCAGCCGTGCGGAGCTGGCCCGGTTCGTGCGCGACCACCTCGAACCGTGCGGCGCCACCGCGCGGTTCGGTGGCCGGGTCGGCCTCGCCGACTGCCTGATCCACCAGCAGGACATCCGTCGCCCGCTCGGGCTGCCCCGCGAGATCCCGGCGGACCGGCTGCGGTGCGTTCTCGACTTCGCGGTCACCGCGCCGCCGCTGCGCGGCTTCTGGCACGCCCGCGGCGTTCGCCTGGTCGCCACCGACCTGGACTGGTCGCGCGGCCGCGGCCCGCTCGCCCGGGGTACCGGCGAGGCGCTGGTGCTGACTCTGGCCGGCCGCCGTGGTGTCGCCGCCGACCTCACCGGCCCCGGCGCCGCCGTCCTGCAACACCGCCTCGGCTGACCGTCCCTCATCACGACAATGTGTGGTGGCTGGTGGCCTTCGCGGCCTCGGCAAGGCTCAAACCAAGCAGGTCCGCTCGGTGTCGACGGGTCGGCCCACCGAACACCTCGGCACCCTGGACAAGGCGTTGCCGGCTGATCTCGACCGGGCCCTCCGGCTCCACCTCGCACGCTGAATCACCGCAGTCGAAAGCCGTCCGTCCCGATGGTCGGCTCGGAGCGGAGGAACGCACGCAGCGAGCCGTCCGTGCCCGCGGGAAGACCCGGACAGATCGCGGCGAGCAGCTCGTGCCAATGGTCGTCCTCGCCCGCCGCCGCGGACTCCAACTCGGTCAGGGCCGCCGCACTCGCCGCTCCGGGTGTCGAGACCAGCTGTGGCCAGCGGATCGTGAACGCGGCGAGTTTCGCGATCGATGCCGGCTCCGGTACCGCGGCGCCGCGCAGCCGCAGCCGTTCGGCCAGGAACGTGTAGAACCGGAACAGGTTCACGTACCGCTTGATCTCGCGCGGGTTGCCGGTCCCCAGCGATGCCAGCGCCGCTCGGATCGGTTCGGCGGCGTCGCGGTCGGAGTACCGCTCGGCGAACACCCGCTCGGCTGCGGCGAGCGTCTCTGGCCCTGGCTCGCCGTCGACTCCGAGCACCGTACGCTGGGCGTCGAGCGCCGCCGCCCGCAACTCGCCGCGGTCGACATCGCCCGCGGAGATCCGGTCCAGGATCGCCGCATGCAGCGCCGCCACGTCCGAACGGAACTTCTGCCGCGCGACCTCGGTGCCCGGGACAGTCCGGAAGACCGGTGCGTAGGTGACCGTCGCCGTGCTGTGCGCGTCGTACGGGCCGAGCTCGGTCGGCACGTGGATGGCCTCGCCGACCTGGATGCTCTCGTCCGACGGCAGCGGCGGCGGCGCGGGGTCGCGGCCGAGCAGGTGGTCGAGATACGCGTCGAGCTCCGTCTCCGGTTCCGGCTCCGGGATCCGCAGCGGCAGCTGCACGAACTTCGCCAGGAACCGCCAGCCCAAATCGTCCCGCCCGGCCTCCGCCGCGGAGAGATCCCGGTACGCGGTGGCCACGCTCGCCGCGACCGTCGTCGGCTCCATCCCGAGCACGAACACGCAGTTGCCGAACTCGCCGGCCAGGAACAGATTGATCGCCTCGATGACCTGCGCGACGGTACCGGGGGAGCACCGGTCCAGGTCGTCCACGAACACCACCAGCGGCCGGTCCGGTGTCGCGACCAGATCGAGGACCCGGCGCATGTCGGACTGCACCAGGTGCAGGAACCCGAGTCGGCCCTGATAGCCGGGATCGGCTGCTGGCGGGCCGCTCGGGTCCGCCGCCGACCCGCGCAGCGGCGAGGGCTGGCGCAGCAGCCGGGCGAACGTCGGCGCGGCCGGCCGGAACCTGGACCACAGCCACCGACCGATGCCGCTCGCCGTGGCGGCGATGCCGCCGCCGACTCCGGTCCACCGGCCGACCTCCCGCAGCGAGCCGGTCCAGGCCGGACGCAGCCAGGCCAGCACCAGCAGGGCCGCCGCAGCCGCGGCGAGCAGGACCAGGAACCACAGCACGGTGGGCAGCAGTTGCCGGGCGACGATGCCGTACCAGCGGCGGCGGATCGCCTCGGTGTCGATGCGGCGCAGGTTGAGCCGCAGCCAGAACCGCTCCCGATCGCCGCGCGGCAGCCGGCCGGTGACCTGACCGATGATCGCGTGCGCCAGGCCGGCCCAGACCTGGTCGCCGTTCTGGTACATCCACGGGTTGAACCACACCGTCGGCCGCCAACCGTCGGTCTCGGCGTCCGGGACGGCGTGCTCGTGGGGCGGCGCCGGCGGCCGCTTCGTCGCCTGAACCACCTCGCCGTTGGTCACCGCGCTGCCTCGACGCCGGCCGTACCGCAGTCCGGTCGGCGTTCCGGCGGCGGCGCCCGGATCCAACTCGTCCTGCACCATCCGCATCAGCGACGTCTTGCCCGCACCCCACGACCCGTGTATCCCGATCGTCAGCGGCGGCTGGGTCTCCCCGTGCCGCAGGAACGCCGCGATCGCATCCACGTACCGCCGCCGTTCCAGCCGGTCCTCGACCGTCGCCGCATCCGTCGCCAACTTCGGCACCGGATGCGCGGCGCCTGATCGCGGTGTGTCGTTCTTCGTGGGCAATGCTTCTTGTTCTTTGCGCGACGTGACTGCAGTGGGTTCGGCGAACCTCTGCCAACTCGAACGTCTTGGGTCGATGGAGCGGACGGCATTCAACCAATCGATCGAACGCATCTTCCGGTCCATTGCGATTCCGACGACGTCGCCATTGGAATCCATGACCGCGCCAGCCGCATCCATGAGACGTGCGCGCGCCGCAGGTGACTCGGTTCGCGGATCGAGCATGAACTGGCCGTCGCCGCGAGAGTCTCCGACGTTCGCCAGGATCCAGTGCTCATTTCTCCGCAGACTACGGGGCTTGGAGTCGCTCAATGCCACCAGAACCGGCATCCGTCGTTCCACGCCCTTGAGTGAGAGAGGCGCTGGGCTAAACGAGGTGGCGATGGCCAGGTCGACAACCGCATGCCCGTCCCTCTCCGCGACCAGGCTCACGCTGGTCAGTTCCGGCTCGTGCGCACCATACTGAATCTGGAGTGCGAAAGCATCTCCGACCCCGTTTGCGACTCCCAGCCGAGCTTTGGACAGCACTGAAGCGTTCACGACGAAGCGGCGATCGGAGAGCAGGATTCCTTCCCCCACCGGGGTACCGTCTGGTCGGAGCAGACCGACCCGCCAAGCCGGACGATCCTCGGTAGGTCCTGCCACGCTTTTCTCCCTCGATTGGTCATCGGCAGGGTATTGGTCGAGGGCAAAGCGGTCAGGGGTGCAGGGTGCGCTGGTAGGTGGCGGGGGTGGTGCCGAAGGCGGCGCGGAACGCGGCGATGTAGGCGCTGGCGTTGCGCCAGCCGCACCGGTGCGCGGTGTCGGTGACGGTGACGCCGTCGGTGAGCAGCAGCAGCGAGGCGGCCAGCCGGTACTGGGACCGCCAGTACGGCACGGTCAGACCGAGCCGGTCGGCGACGAGCCGGGTGAGGGTACGGGCACTGACCGCCGCGGCGGTCGCGAGCGAGGCGAGGGTGGCGCCGGCCGGATCGGCGGCCAGCGCGTCGGCCGCGGCGGCCAGCCGCGGGTCGGTGGGCCGGGGGAGCGCCAGCGTCGGCAGCGGGTCGCCGGCCAGCTCGTCCGCGACGACGGCGAGCAGCCGGTCCCGGCGCTCGTCGCCGAGGTCGGGGGCGCGCAGGGCGGCGAGCAGCTCGCGCAGCAGCGGCGACACCGGCAGCACCCGCGGCCGGTCGAGACGCCGCGGGTCGGCGCCGGGGTGCGGGTGATCGGTGGGCAGCAGCAGGGTGTGCAGCCGGGTACGGCGGTGGGCCCGGTGCGCGTGCCGCACGCCGGCGGGCAGGTAGAGGCCGCGCCCGGCGGAGGGCAGCACGTACGTCTGCGCCTCGGTGAGGGCGGAGATCACCCCGCCCGCCGGGTACACGAACTGGTCGAACGGGTGCTCGTGCCAGTCGATCGCGTCGCCGCGCAGCAGCTCGCCGCCACCGATGCGGCTCTGCCGGCCTTGGCGGATTCTGGGCATCACCTGGCACTTTAGCGGCTATCGGTCGGCGCGGGGCGGGGCCAGGATCGAGCCCGTGAGCATTCGTACCGAGCGAGCCACCGCCTGCCGGCGGGGCTTACTGCCGCTGCTGGTGACCGGGCACGGCGTCGACGACCTGTACCAGGGGTCGGTGGCGGCGCTGGTGCCGTACTTCGTCGCCCGGTACCACTGGAGCTACGCGGCGGTGAGCGGGCTGACCCTGGCCGCGACGCTGATCTCGTCCGCCGCGCAGCCGGCGTTCGGCGCGGCCACCGACCGGTCGCCGAAGCCGTGGCTGGTCCCGCTCGGGATGGGGCTGGCCGGCGTCGGTATCGGCCTGGCCGGACTGCCCGGCAGCTACCTCGCGATCTGGCTCGCGGTGGCCGCGTCCGGCCTCGGGGTCGCCGCCTACCACCCGGAGTCGGCGCGGCTGGCCCGGCTCGCGTCGGCCGGCAGCCACGTCGGGATGAGCTGGTTCTCGGTCGGCGGCAACATCGGGTTCGCGCTGGCGCCGCTGCTGGTCGCCGCGGTCATCGGGCCGCTCGGGCTGACCGGAACCCCGCTGCTCGCGTTGCCGGCGCTGGCCTGCGCGCTGGTCACCGCGCTGGCGCTGCGCGGCCACGGCCGCGGCCGGGTCGCGGCGGCCACCCGTACCGGCCGCGGCGGTACCGACGACTGGCGGCAGTTCGGGCTGCTCACGGCGGGAATCGTGGCGCGCTCGGTGGTCACCTTCAGCCTCGGTACGTTCCTCGCCCTGTCGGTGATGGCCCGGCTGCACGCCTCGCACGCCGTCGGCGAGGCCGCCCTGTTCACCCTGTACGCGGCGGGCGCGGTCGGTACCTTGCTGGGTGGCCGGCTGGCCCGCCGGATGCCCCGGGTACGGGCGATGCGCGTCGCCGCCGCGGCCTCGGTGCCGGCGGTGCTCGCGGTGGCCTTCCTGCCCGGCTGGGCGGTGTTCGCCGCGATCGCGGTGGCCGCGATCGGGCTGTACGTGCCGTTCTCGCTGTCGGTGACGCTCGGCCAGGACTACCTGCCGAACCGGCTCGGTACCGCCTCCGGGGTGACGCTCGGGCTGTCGATGAGTCTCGGCGGGCTCGCCGCCCCGCTGCTGGGCCTGCTCGCCGACCGCACCACCCTGACCACCGCGCTGGCGGTACTCGCCGGTTTCGCCGCGATCCTGGCGATCACCACCGCCTTGCTCCGCGAACCGGCGCTGGCCGTCCGCGACGATCCGGCCACGACGTAACGTCGCTCGTGCCCGTGGCGCCCACCACGAGCGTGCCCGTGGCTCCCACCGCGAGCGTGCCTGTGGCGTTCACCACGAGCGTGCCGGAGGTGGCCGGTACGTCGACTCGGTCGGGAACCTGCCCCGGCTGGTGGCCGAGCCGAGCCGGGCAACGGCGACGAGCCAGCGCGCCGCGGCCGGGCCGGCACCGGATCCGAGCCCGCCAGCACCGACCTGGCGGAGACCGTGCCGTCGCCGCCCGCGACGGTCGCGGCCGGTGGGCCGATCGCCCCGGCTTACCCTTGTCGCATGTCGGAAGAAGCAGCCGTACGGGAGAGCGCCGCCCGCGCCCGCGAGGCCGCGGCCGAGCTGGCCGTGGCGTCCCGGGCGGACAAGGACACCGCCCTGCGGGCGATGGCCGACGCGCTCGTGGCGCGTTCGGCGGAGATTCTCGCCGCGAACGAGTCCGACGTGCGCGCCGCGCGCACCGGCGGCACCGAGCCGGCCATGCTGGACCGGTTGGCGCTCGACCCGTCCCGGGTGGCGGCCATGGCCGACGGGTTGCGGCAGGTGGCCGGCCTGCCCGACCCGGTGGGTGAGGTGGTGCGCGGTTCCACCCTGCCCAACGGCCTGGAGCTGCGGCAGGTCCGGGTGCCGTTCGGGGTCGTCGGCATCATCTACGAGGGTCGCCCGAACGTCACCGCCGACGCGGCCGGGCTGACCCTCAAGTCCGGCAACGCCGTGCTGCTGCGCGGATCCTCCTCGGCCCGGCGCTCCAACGCGGCGATCGTCGCCGTACTGCGGGACGCGCTCACCGCCGTCGGGCTGCCCGCGGACGCGATCGGCCTGCTGCCGGGCGAGTCCCGGGACGAGGTGACGCACCTGATGCACGCCCGCGGGCTGGTCGACGTGCTGATCCCGCGGGGCGGCGCCGAGCTGATCCGGCACGTGGTCGAGGGCTCGACCGTACCGGTGATCGAGACCGGCGTGGGCAACTGCCACGTCTACGTCGACGCGACCGCCGACGTGGCGATGGCGCGGGACATCGTGCTCAACGCCAAGACCCAGCGCCCGTCGGTGTGCAACGCGGCGGAGACCGTGCTGGTACACGCCGCTGCCGCCGACACGGTGCTGCCGGTGTTGCTGCCCGCGCTGGCCGCCGCCGGCGTCACCGTACACGGAGACGAAACCGTTGCGGCGCAAGGGAAGGCGCTGGATATCCCGGTGAGCCCGGCGAGCGAGGACGACTGGGCCGGCGAGTACCTGTCGCTGGATCTCGCGGTCGCGGTGGTGCCGAGCCTGGACGCGGCGCTGGCCCACATCCGCCGCTGGTCGACCGGGCACAGCGAGGCGATCGTCACCGGCTCGCAGGCCGCCGCGCGTACCTTCACCGCCCGGGTCGACGCCGCCGCGGTCCTCGTCAACGCCTCGACCCGGTTCACCGACGGCAGCGAGTTCGGCTTCGGTGCCGAGATCGGCATCTCCACCCAGAAGCTGCACGCCCGGGGCCCGATGGGCCTGCCCGAGCTGACCAGCACCAAGTACGTCGTCACCGGCGACGGCCACATCCGCCGCTGACCCACCTCGGCGTGGATCAGCGCCGCGGTGCAGGGCCGGGCCTGTCGGTGCCGCCGGACGCCGGCGCGTGTGCCTGGATCAGTTGGATGAGCTGCCGGGCGTGCTCGGTCAGGCCGTTGACGGCCACCTTCCGCCCGTCGGTGAGCGTGACGAGGCAGTAGTAGTCGCCACCGGCCCAGCGGCTGACCGCGTTGTCCTTGCCCGGATGGACGGCGACGCTGGCGATGTCTCCCCACCGAGCCGCGAACACCCTGCCCGGACGGACGTTCACCAGGCCGTTCTCGTACACGGTGAACGACTCGTTCCGGTGGGTGTGGAAGGCCACGAGGAACACCACCTCCAGCAGCAGCGCGCCGATGCCCAGGCCGAGCAGGGCCGCGGGCAGCAGCTCCGGATCCGCGCCGCTGGGCGTGCTGTGGGCGGCCACCTCCGCGGTCACGATCCACAGCAGTACGGCGCCGGCGGTGACCACGGCGCCCACCGGCAGCAGGATCACCGCGATCGTGCCGCGCCGGGCGTTGTTGGTGCGGTACGTCGTCACCGCCGCGCCGAGTTCCGCCTCCGCCACCATCAGCCGCTCCCGTCGCCGTCGAGGAGCGCGAGGGTACCCACCAGCCGCAGGGACCGGTCCCGGCGCTGGGCCGGCTCAGCGGCTCGGGAAGGCGCCGCCGTTGATGTTGATGACCTGGGCGGTGATGTGCCGGGCGCCCGGCGAGGCGAGGTACTCGATCAGTGCCGCCACGTCGTCCGGGGTCCCGGCCCGGCCGGTCTTGGTCTGCTCGACGAGGGTGGCGCGCCGCTCGTCGGTGAGCCGGTCGGCGAAGAACTCGGTCTCGGCGATGTAGCCGCAGGAGACCACGTTCGCGGTGATGCCCCGGGGCCCGAGCTGCCCGGCCAGGTCGATGTTCCAGGTGGAGAGCGCGGCCTTGGTCGCGCCGTACGCGCCGCCGCCGCTGCCGCGGTCGGCGGCGATCGAGCCGATGCCGACCACGGTGCCGCCGGTGCGCAGCCGGTCGGTGAGCAGCGTGGTGGTCAGCACCGCGCTGAGCAGGTTGGCGTCCAGGTTGGCCCGCCAGGCGGCGGCCACGTCGGTGAGCGTGCCGTCCGCCACGCGCCGCAGGTCGGTATTGCCACCGGCGTTGTTGACCAGCACGTCGACCTGCGCCGGCAACTGGGGGAGCGCCGCGGTCAGGGCCTCGGGGTCGCTGACGTCGCAGACCACGGCGGTCGCGCCGAGCTGCGCGGCTGCCTCGGCCAGCACGTCGGCGCGCCGGCCGAGGATGGTGACCGACTCGCCGGCGGCGGCGAAGCGGGCGGCGGTGGCCCGGCCGATGCCGGTGCCGCCGCCGGTGACGACGATGTTGCGGGTCATGGTCTCGCCCTCGCTCGTGAGTTATGTTTAGGCCTAAACATAACCGCTGCGCGCGGCATCGTCCAGCGACGAGAGGAGACGCCGATGGCCCGGCCCGACGAGGTGGCAGACATCGCGGCCGCGTGGCGCCGCGAGAGCCCCGGTACGCCGACCGACTCGATCGGCGTGGTGACCAGGATCTGGCGGATCGGCAAGCTGTTCGCCGACGACCGGCGCCGGCTGCTGGCCGAGCTCGGCATCGACCGCGGCACCATGGACCTGCTGTCGGTGCTGCGCCGGTCCGGCCCGCCGTACGCGCTGACCACCCGGGCGCTCGCCGACCGTACCCTCGTCACCGCCGGTGCGATCTCGCAGCGGGTGGCCCGGGCCGAGTCGGCCGGTCTGGTGATCCGGACGCCGGGCGGTCCCGGTCGGCGGGCGGTCACCGTGACGCTCACCGACGCCGGCCACGCGGAGATCGAGCGGGTCGTCGACCGGGTACTGCGCCGCGAGGTGGATCTGCTGTCCGGGCTGCCGGCGTCCGCCCGGGCCGACCTTGCCGATGGCCTGGCGGTGCTGCTCGACGACCTGATCGACCGTCTCGGCCCGCCGGCCCGCGACGACAACTGACCGCACCGCTGATCGACCGGGCGGCATCCTCGCGCCGCGAACCGCGAACCGCGAACCGCCAACCGCCAACCGCGAACCGCCAACCGCGAACGGCGTGCGGTCGTCCGGCGGGCCGGCGGGCGTGGCGGGTCGCTACGGTTTCGGCATGGAGGATGCGGAGGAGGTCTTCCGCCGGGCCGGTGGGCACGGCTGGTGGCACGTACGGTGCGTCGACTGTGACCGGCAGCACGGCGCGGCGGCGACCGAGCCGGTGGTGCTCGCCTCGATGGTCAAGGTGCCGCTGGTGCTGGAGTTCGCCCGGCAGGTGGTCGCCGGGCAGCTCGACCCGACCACCCGGGTCCGGTTGCGGGCCGCCGACCGGCTGGGCGGCAGCGGTACCGCGGGCTGCGCCGACGACGTCGAGATGAGCCTGCGCGACCTCGCCCGGTTCGCGCTGTCGATCAGCGACAACACCGCCGCCGATGCGCTGTTCGCCGCGGTCGGCGTGGCAAACGTGCAGTCCCTGGTCCGCGAGTTGGGGCTGGCGGACACCCGGATCCTCGGCGGGCCGCGGCAGGTCGTCGAGTCGATCGTGGGGGAGGTCAGCGGTACCGATCCGGCCCGGTTCGCGCGCGACTACGCCGGCCTCGACGAGTCCCGGATGCGCGCGCTTCGTGCGCTGGATCCGTTGCGTACCAACGCGAGTACCGGGCGGGACCTGACCCGGTTGCTGGCCGCGGTGTGGCGGGACGAGGCGGCGCCGGCGGCGGCCTGTGCGATGCTGCGCGGGCTGATGGCGACCCAGCTGACCGCCCACCGGCTGGCGTCCGGCTTCCCGGACGAGGTCGAGGTGGTGGGAAAGACCGGGACGCTGCTTGCGGTGCGGTCCGAGGCCGGCGTGGTCTCCTGTTCCGACGGTGGCCGCTACGCGGTCGCCGTCGGCATCCGGCTGGACCGGATGTCCGGCCGGCAGCCGGCCGCCGACCGCGCCCTCGGCACCGTGGCGTACCGGGCGGTCGAGTCGCTGCGCGCCGGCTGCCGGCACCGCTGACCGCCGGTCGGTCCGGGCCGGCGCCGTCGTCTGCGGCCGAGGCAGCCGGTGGGCGGGCTCGGCGTCAGTCGGCGCGGCCGTGCACGACGTCCCACGGGGTCGGCGTGCCCGGCGGTACGACGAGGTCGCCGGTGCCGTCGTCGCGCAGGATGCCGGCGGCCAGCCAGCACAGCGACGCCGCGGCCGGGTGCGGCTGGGCCGGCCACACGAACGACGTCCGCCAGCTGATCGGGTTGCCGGTCAGCCGCCGCCACACCACCCGCGGCTCGCGGCGCACCGCGCCGGCCGGTACCAGGGCGACGCCGTGCTGGGCGAGGACCAGCCCCACGACGAACTCCGGGCTGCGCGCGTGCACCACCCGGCCGGGACGGAAACCGTTGCCGCGGCAGGCATCCAGCGTCTCGTCGTACCGGCCGGGTGCGGTGTCGCGGGGGAACAGCACCAGGTCGTGACCGGCGAGGTCGGCCAGGTCGAGTTCGTCGGCGCCGGCCAGGGGCGCGTCCCGCGGTACCAGCACGCCGACCGGCTCGGTCACGCCGGGGCCGACGACGAGGCCGGTGAGCTGCGCCGGCTGCTGCAGCAGCCCGACGTCCAGCGCCCGGTCGGCGAGCAGCCGAAGCTGCTCGCCGGTGGTCAACTCGCGCAGATCCAGCCGTACCGCGGGGTTGTGCTCGGCGAACGTCCGAACGATGGTGGCGAGCACCTCGCCCGGTACGTCCGGCGGTACCCCGACGCGCAGCTCGCCCAGTTCGCCCCGGTCGGCCCGGGTCACCATGGCGCGCACCCGGTCGGCGCGGTCCAGCAACGGTGCGGACTCGGCCAGCAGCACGCTGCCGGCCACCGTGAGCCGCACGCCCCGGCTGTTGCGGTCGAACAGCCGGGCGCCGAGTTCGTGCTCCAGCCGGCGGATGCGCTGGCTCAGCGGCGGTTGCGCCATCCCGAGCCGTTCCGCGGCTCGGCCGAAGTGACGTTCCTCGGCCACCACCCGGAACAGCGCCAACGCTCGTAGCAGGTCCACGCTGCAACGATATCGGCCGCGATATGGCCGGATCCGGTCGACGGTCTTGGACAGCCGCGGCGGCGATGTGCTCTGCTACCGCCGATCCGCGCGGCGGGACGCGCGGAACAGCCGACGAGGTTTTCGTCCGGCGGTCTCGCCCTGCGCGGATTTCGCGGTGCGGGCCCCGGCAGGAGGGGGACAGCAATGGCGACCAGGGTGACCCGACGGGGTGTACTGGCCGGCTCGGTGGCGGGTGCCACCGGGCTCGCCGTGGGCTCGGCCGCGACGGCCGCACCGGGGTACCGGCCGACCGGTACGGCGACCCGGGCGTCGGCGGGCTCGGCCGGTGCGGTGGGCCGGCCGCGCCTGCGGTGGCTCGGCAACAACGGGTGGGAGATCAGGTTCGACACGCCGAACGGGCGGCGCACCGTGCTGATCGACCCGTGGCTGACCCGGTTCCACACCGGCACCTACACCGAGCAGGGTGCCGACCCGAACACGCCGCTGTCGGTGCGGCCGGACGTGATCGACCGGTACCACCTGGCGGCCGATCACATCCTCGTCACCCACGGGCACTACGACCACCTGACCGACGTGCCGTACCTGGCCGGCAAGACCGGCGCGACGGTGCTCGGCACCGAGACGCACGTGAACCTGATGACCGCGCTCGGCGCCCCCGCCGACCAGCTCAGCGTGGTACGCGGCGGCGAGTACCTGGAGTGCGACGGCTACACGATCCAGGTGCTGCGGTCGCTGCACTCGATGACCGGCGAGCGCTCCCGGGTGGCGTTCGCGGGTACCCGGCCGGGTCACCCGCCGGCGACCCCGAAGGTCATCGCCGACCTGGTCGAGGGGGAGACGCTGGCCTACCTGATCACGGTGGGTGAAGTGAGCATCATCGACTTCGGCGGGTCCAACTACCTCGGCGCCGAACTGGCCGGGCTGCGGCCGACGGTGGCCCTGGTGCCGGTCGGCGGTGGCGCGATCCACCGGTACGTGCCGCGGCTGCTGGCCACGCTCGGCAATCCCCGCTACGTGCTGCCGACGCACTGGGACGACTTCGACTACCCGCTGGACGAGCCGGCCCGCGACTACGGCGGCCTCGCGCCGCTGCGTACCGCGGTGCGGCAGGCGAGTCCGGCGAGTCGGTTCGTGGTCGTGGACCACCTGGAGACGTTCACGCCGTGAGGCGCGGCACCGGGCCCGCGCCGCACTGTCCACATCGGAGAGTCAGTTGTCCGCCAGGAACCGCTGGGCGGCGGCCTGTCCGTCGGCGACCGCCTGGTCGTGCGACTCGATCGGATCGACCTGGGTGCCCTCGAACACGATGTACGACACGCCGGAGTCGGCGCCGCCGGTCGCCGGGTCCGGGTCGATGCCGAGCGCGTCGGCGGTGGCGTACGACGACTCGCCGATGATGTTCTTCGGTCCGGTGTCGCCGAACACCGCGTACTCCACCTGGTCGCCGTGGATGACCGCGACGACGGCGCCCCCGTCGATGTCGTGGTCGGAGTACCGGAAGATGTCGTTGTTCTGCGGGATCACCACGTACGGCAGCCCGGCGGCGTCCAGCGGTTGCCCGTCGGACTGGTGGAACGCGGTGTCGTCCTGGTACCAGGGGTCGGTGTCGGAGTTGCACGCGTCGGTGGTCTGCCCGTCGCAGTCGATGTCCATGTCGGCCTGCCAGAACACCGCACCGTGGGCGCCGCAGACCGGTACGGAGGGGGCCTCGCCGTCGTCGGTGGCGAACTCGCCGTTCGAGATCTGGTCGCAGTGGGCCAGCTTGGCGAGCAGTTGCTCGGCGGTGGGCGGCGTCGCGGCGCGGGCGGCGGCCGGCCGCACCGCGGGGAGTCCGAGGGTGACGAGCACGAACGTACCGAGGATCAGCAGCGGCAGGCGGCGCCGGGCGTGCGTGAGCATGACCCCTCCGACTCGAACAGGACACTTTCCGATCTGTTCGGCAGGGAAGATACGTCCGATTTGTTCGTTCTGTCAACGCTCTCCGGCGTGCCGGCCACACGTGCGGGCGACGCCCCGCCCACCGGTACGCTCGGCGTTCCACCGGGAGGACGCATGGAGTTCCTGATCTGCGCGGCCAGGGTCGCCGCGCTGGCGCTCACCGGCGGCCTGCTGCTCGCCGGGTACCGGGAGAACCGCCCCGGCGCCGGCGTCCCGGGCGTCGACCGGGCCCGCCGCGCCGGGCGGTCGCTGCACCGGCCCCGCACCATGGCCGTGCTCGGCCTGCTGGCGCTGGTCCTGGCCGCCGCCTGCTACGGCGTCGGGGTCACCCGCGGTCAGTACCTGCTCGACCCGGACCAGATGTGCTCGCTGTCGCCGGGCAGGTGGCTGCCGCACGACGACAGCCCGCCGCACGACCTCGCCATCGAGCGCCGGTACGCGCCGGTCAGCGTGGTGTGCGCCTGGCCGGACGGTCGCCGTACCGAGCTGGTGCCGCAGTGGGTCAACCCGGCCACCGGCCTGCTGCTGCTGACCGGCCTCGGCGCGATCGCCGGCGCGGTCGCCTGGTCACTGCGCCGGCCGCGGGTCGCCGCCCGCCCCTGACGGGAACACGACCGCGGGGCGCCACCGCGGGACACGGCCGCGGGCCCGCCGTCGAGCACGGACCCGTACCGGCCGGAGCGTCGATCAAGGAGTGCGGGGTGCGGTCGGGCTCGACCCGCCGCCACGACTCCCTGATCGACGCTGCCTCGGGCATGGCTCCTCGATCGACGCCGCGGTCCGTCAGGCGAGCCAGGCGGTGGCGTCGCCGGGCAGCCGACCGTCGGCGGTGAGCGGCACGCTCGTCAGGATCGGGGTACCGGCCGGCAGCGCGACCGGCGTGTTGCCCGCGTTGACGAAGCAGGTCAGCCCGCCGTCCCGGCGGAACGCCAGGCAGTCGGCCGGAGTGTCCAGGAAGGACAGGCCCCCGGTGAACCCGTCGTGCTCGCGCCGCAGCCGCAGCGCCGTGCGGTACAGCTCCAGGGTGGAGTCCGGCCGGCCCTGCTGGGACGCGACCGCGACCGGCGACCAGCCGGCCGGCATCGGCAGCCAGGTGTCGGACGTGGTGGAGAACCCGTACGCCGGCTCGCCCGGCTCCCACGGCAGCGGGATCCGGCAGTTGTCCCGGCCGCGCCGGGTGTGCCCGCTGCGCTCCCAGGTCGGGTCGGTGAGTGCCTCGTCCGGCGGCTCGACGCTCTCCAGGGCCAGCTCGTCGCCCTGGTACAGGTACGCGACGCCGGGCAGCGCCAGCTGCAGCAGCGCGGCGGCGCGGCCCCGACGGGTGCCGACCAGGCCCCCGCCGTACCGGGTGACGTGCCGGACCACGTCGTGGTTGGACAGCACCCAGGTGGTCGGCGAACCGGTGCCCGCCACGGTGGCCAGCGCCGAGCTGATGGTGTCGCGCAGCTCGTCGGCACGCCACGGGGACTGCACCATCCGGAAGTCGAACGCCAGCGGCAGCTCGTCCGGACGCAGGTACCTGCGCAGCCGCTCGGTGTCGGTGACCCACACCTCGCCGACCGCCATCGCGCCCGGGTAGTCGGCCAGTACCTTGCGGATGAACCGGTGGATGTCGTGCACGCCCTCGGCGTCCCAGCGCACGTCGCGCGAGGTGTGCGGGTTCGCGCCGGCCTCGATCTCGGCCAGTACGTCCTCGGCCAGGTCCGGCAGTCCGGCGGGCTTGGCCATCCCGTGCGCCACGTCGATCCGGAACCCGTCCACGCCGCGGTCCAGCCAGAACCGCAGGGTGGTCTCCAGGTCGGCCCAGATCTCCGGGTTCTCCCAGTTCAGGTCGGGCTGCTTGGGGTCGAACAGGTGCAGGTACCACTGGCCGGGGGTGCCGTCCGGCTCGGTGACGCGGTGCCAGGCCGGCCCGCCGAACGCCGACGGCCAGTTGTTCGGCGGCTGCTCGCCGTGGGCACCCCGGCCGTCGCGGAACACGTACCGGTCGCGCTCGGGGCTGCCCGGCGCGGCCCGCAGTGCCTGCTGGAACCAGACGTGCTCGTCCGAGGAGTGGTTCGGCACCAGGTCGATGGTCACCTTGATGTCGCGCGCGTGCGCCTCGGCGACGAGCCGGTCGAACGCGGCGAGGTCGCCGAACACCGGGTCGACGTCGCGCGGGTCGGCCACGTCGTACCCGTGGTCGGCCATCGGCGAGGTGAAGAACGGGCTGAGCCAGATCGCCTCGACGCCGAGCCCGGCGAGGTGGTCGAGCCGGTTGCGGATGCCGTCCAGATCGCCGACGCCGTCCCCGTTCGCGTCGGCGAAGCTGCGCGGATAGATCTGGTAGAAGACGGCGTCGCGCCACCAGTCGGGGTCGCCGGCCGCGCTGTCGGCGGGCCGTGCGGCGAGATCGGGGAGCTCGTTGCCCACTGTGCCTCCTTGTGAGGGGTTTTAACGTTCAAATATCGGTACGGCGCCGGAGCGCCGATCCGATTCGTACGGGGGTGTCAGTCCGGCGAGTTCACCATGAACTGTGCCGCGCGTTCCAGGTAGGCCCACAACTCCGCCTCGTACTGCGGGGCGAGGTCGAGCGTGTCGATCGCGTCGCGCATGCGCGCGAGCCAGGCGTCCCGCTCCACCGAACCGATCGTGAACGGCACGTGCCGCATCCGCAACCGCGGATGTCCGCGCTGCTCGGAGTAGGTGTGCGGGCCGCCCCAGTACTGCTCCAGGAACATCCGCAACCGGTTCGCGGCCGGGCCGAGGTCCTCCTCCGGGTACATCGGGCGCAGCACCGGGTCGTCCGCGACGCCGGCGTAGAACGCGTCCACCAGCTTGCGGAACGTCGGCGCGCCGCCCACCGCGTCGTAGAACGTCACGGCGGGTTCGGCCGGCTGCGCGGCGGGACCCGTGGTGATCGGGATCGGTTGATCGGACACGCCTCCATGGTGCCAGTGCCACCCCGGCCACCCGCCAGGCCGCCCGGCCCGGCACCGGGGAGACCCGCCTCACAGCGGGACGGCCGGGGTCCCGCGGTCACGGGTGCTCGGCACCGACCCGGCGGCTGCGGCGGCGTGACTGCACCGGGCCGACCCGGCGCTCGGAGGCGTCCTGCGCGGCCGAGGCGGCGCCCGCGTCGTCGGCGTTCGCGGACTCCCGGCTCCGCTGCTCGGCGGCCTCGGCGGCCGCCTCGTTCCGGGCCCGGGTCTCGGCGAACGCCTTCTCGAAGGTGCCGGACTTCGGCCACAACATCGACACCAGGCCCATCACCAGCAGCCCCAGCAGCGACCAGAGGCCGACCGTGCGGGCCACCCCGACATGGTCGGCCACCGCGCCGGCGAGCACGATCGCGCCGCCCTGCACCAGCTGCAGCCCGCCCTGCATGACGCCGAACGCGCGGGCCCGGTAGCCGTCCGGCAGCGCCTGCACGAACAGCCCGTTCGCCGGGATGATCACCGACATCGCGAACCCGGTCAGCGCGGTCAGCACCATCACCACCGGCAACGGCGGCGACAGCAGCGCGGCCACCAGCGACAGCGGCACCAGCGCGGCGAGCGGCCGGATCAGCTTCCGGCGCGGCCCGGGCGGCACCAGCCGGCCGATCACCACCCCGCCGATCGCGGCGCCGATCGGCATCGCCGCCATGATCAACCCCTGCCCGCGGGCGCCGGTACCGAGCTCGCCGGACCAGCTGGCGGCGAGCCCCTCCGGCAGGATCGCGAACGCCGCGCCGGCCAGGATGACCACCGCGATCGCGCGCAGCACCGGGGTACCGAACACCACGGTGAACCCCTCCGCGGTGTCGCGCAGCAGGCTGGTGTCGGCGCGCAGCCGCGGCACCGCCGGGCGCGCCTTCACCCAGGTCCGGATCAGCAGCGCGGACAGCCCGAAGGTGGCGGCGTCGACCAGCAGTGCCAACCGCGGGTCCACCGCGGAGATCAGGCCACCCGCCGCGTACCCGCCGACCTGGGTGGCCTGGTTGAGCACGCCGGTGATCGACAACCCCAGCACGTACCGGTCGCCGGTCAGGATCTGCGGCAGCATCGCCGAACGGCTGGAGTCGAACGGCGGCGTCAGCATCGCCGACACGTA
This sequence comes from Actinocatenispora comari, assembly GCF_017312725.1. Lineage (GTDB taxonomy): Bacteria > Actinomycetota > Actinomycetes > Mycobacteriales > Micromonosporaceae > Actinocatenispora > Actinocatenispora comari. The sequence continues at coordinate 40,120 of NZ_BOPO01000115.1, forward strand.
CATCAGCACCGGTAACAGCAGCAGCGGCACGCCCGGGATCGCCGCCACCGCGACGATCGCCATCCGGGCCAGGTCGCAGCCGAGCATCACCCGCCGGTACGGGTACCGCTCGGCCAGCGCGACGAGCACCGGCGCACCGGTCAGCCAGGGCAGGTAGGTCACCGCGAAGCCGGCCGCGGAGGCGAGCGCGGAGCCGGTCGCGTGGTAGATCAACGCGGCGAGCGCGACCCGACCCAGGTAGTCACCGACCGAGGAGAGCGCGCTCGCACCGAACACGGCGCGAAACTCACGCACCGCGAACACCTCGCGGTAGGTCGCGGCCCGGTCGGGATCGTCGGTCGTGTCCGGTGGATCCGCCGGCCGGCCCGCCCCCGCCTGACCTGGCTCTTCGGACACGTCCCCGTTCCCTCCTCGGCTGTGGCGCGCGCAACCTCGCACGTCCGAGTCTGCCCGATTGGTGGGCGTATCGGTAGTCCGAACGGACGAGGTGTGGTTAACAAGGATCCGCAGCGCATTTCACAATCTGTAAGCTAGCTGCGGTATATGAACCACTTTCTCGGGGACCTGTGCACGCTCTGCGACGATCATGCAGGTCGCGGGCCTCGTGGACGCGACGTTGCTATCCGAGTTCCGTACGGTCACCGTTCGGTCGCGATTCATCCGGCGGTGTAACGACGCCCGTCGATGTCTGCGATGTCGGAGCATCGACGTCGCCGTGCCCGGAGGGTCGGTGCACGGCGGCGCACGAGGGGGCCGTGGCGAGCGGCTACTGCGGGCCGTCCTCCTGGGCGAGGAAGCGGCGCGGGTCCAGCCCGAGCGACACGCCGGCCTGCTCCATCTCGGTGACGATCCGGCGGCGCAGCTCGCGGCCGACCTTCCACTGCGAGTCCGAGGCGGTCTTCGCGGTCACCCGCAGCAGCGCACCCTCCGGGGTCAGCTGCTGCACGCCCAACACCTCGGGCTTGTCGATGAAGTCGGCGGACCAGTCCTCGTCGTCGCCGAGCGAGTCGGCCGCCCGCTGCAGCGCGTCGGTGGCCTCGCCCACCGGCGCACCGAACCCGACCGGTACGTCGATGATGACCATGGCCCAGCTCTGGCTGTAGTTGCCGATCCGGATCACCTCGCCGTTGCGGATGTACCACAACACGCCCGCGCCGTCGCGCACCGTGGTGATGCGCAGACCGACCGCCTCCACGGTGCCGGTCACCTCGCCGACGTTGATCAGGTCGCCCACCCCGTACTGGTCCTCCAGCAGCATGAACATGCCCGAGATGACGTCCTTGACCAGCGACTGCGCGCCGAAGCCGAGCGCGACACCGGCGATGCCGGCGCTGGCCAGCAGCGGAGCGAGATCCATCCCCAGCTCGCTGAGGATCATCATCACCGCGATCGAGAAGACCACGATCGAGGTGACGTTGCGCAGTACCGAACCGATGGTCGCCGAGCGCTGCCGGCGCCGCTCGGTCAGCACGCCGTTCTCCCGCAGCGACGCGTCCACCCGCTCCTTGAGCGGACGCAGCACCGCCGGGGTGCTGCCGCTCTCCTTGGGCCGGGTGAACCGGCGGATCATCCGGTGCAGGATCCAGCGCACCAGCAGCGCCACGACCAGGATCAGGATGATCCGGAACGGCTTGACCAGCAGCCACTCGCTGCTGGCCGCGAGCCAGCCCAGGCTCGGGTTCTGGCCGGTCCAGTTCCACACCGTCTGGCAGAACGAGTCCGGGTCGGTGGCGCACTCGGGCTTGCCGGCCAGCTTCAGGGCGTGCGGCATGGCGGAAACCAGCGCTTCCGCGGACAACATGGGCACCTTCCCTCGGTAGCGAATCGTCTCGGCGCGCCGCGGTACCACCGGGCGCCGCGCCGACGGTACGTGACCCCCGGCGCCCGACGCACACCACCTCCGGGCCCGCCGTTCGGTGCCACAGCGCCTCGGCCGCTTGGTTTGTCACCGGATTAGTACGTGCATCCGGCGCCCCGGTCGGGGAGGATGGGCCCGGACGGAGGTGGGGCGATGTCCGGGTTACGGCCCTCCACCAGCTACGGGGCGTTGGTGCTCAACGCGACGTACGAACCGATGTGCGTCGTGTCGGTGCGCCGGGCCGCCGTGCTGGTGCTCGCCGCCAAGGCGATCGCGGTCAGCGACGGCGACGGCTTCCTGCACAGCGCCAGACGCGTCCTGCCGACTCCGTGTGTGGTTCGACTCACCCGCTACGTCCGGGTGCCGTACCGCGCGCACATCGGCATGACCCGCCGCGCGATCTTCGCCCGGGACCGCTGGGTCTGCGCGTACTGCGACGGGCCGGCCGAGACCATCGACCACGTCCTGCCGCGCAGCCGCGGCGGCCCGCACGTCTGGGAGAACGTGGTCGCCGCCTGCGCCCGGTGCAACCACCGCAAGGGCGACCGCACCCCGGCCGAGATGGGCTGGCGACTGCGGGTCGCGCCGGTGGCGCCGACCGGGCCGGCCTGGCGGGTGCTCGGTCACCGCACCCCGGACCCGCGCTGGGCCTCCTGGCTCGGCCTGCCCGCGCAGCACACCGACCCGCTGCGCCTGGGCGAGGCCACCGCCTGACGCTCGGCCGGTACCGCCCGCCGCCGTGCGACGGCACCGGCCCGGCTCACCGGGGCGGGCAGCGGCCGGTACGCCACCGGCCGGTCCCGGGGTGTGCGGGCAGTGCGCGGGGCTCCGACGGCGCCCGTTGCGCGCCGGCACGTAGGTTTCGGGTCGTGGGTATCGTCCTCGCGCTCTGCGCCGCCGCCTGCTACGGCTGTTCGGACTTCCTCGGCGGGTTGCTGTCCCGGCGATCCAGCCCGTACGCGGTGGCGGTCGTGGCGCAGTGCGCCGCACTCGTGGTCGTGGCGCTGGTCGCCGCGGTCGCCGGGAACGGCCTGCCGGCGGCGGCCGCGCTCGGCTGGGGCGCGCTGTCCGGTGTCGGCAACGGGCTGGGCACCGTGTTCCTCTACCGCGGCCTGGGTTCGGCCCGGATGAGCGTGGTGGCGCCGCTGTCCGCGGTCGGCTCGGCCGGGCTGCCGGTGCTGGTCGGGATCGCCGAAGGGGACCGGCCGGCGCCGCTGGCCATCGCCGGCATCGTCCTCGCGCTGCCGGCGGTCGCGCTCATCTCCCGCGGCGCCGACGCACCCGCCGCACCGCAGCAGGGCTCGTCCGGTCGGCGCCGGTCCGGAGTACTCGACGGGCTGCTGGCCGGCGCCGGGTTCGCGCTGCTGTTCGTGGCGCTCGACCGGGTACCACACGACGCCGGGCTGTGGCCGCTCGCCGGCGGCCAGGCGGTCGCGACGGTCAGCATCCTGATCGCCGGGCTGGTCGCGGGCGCCGGCCTGCGGTTGCCGGCCCGCCGGCTCGCGCCGGGTGCCAGCGTCGGGGTACTCGGCGGCGCGGCGACGGCGCTGTTCGTCCTCGCCACCCACCGGGCCCTGCTGTCCATCGCGGCCGTGGTCACCTCGCTGTACCCGGCGCTGACGGTGCTCGCCGCGATGCTGGTGCTGCGGGAACGGGTCGGCCGCGGCCAGGCGGTCGGCCTCGGCGCCGCGGCCGCGGCCGTCGTCCTCATCGCCCTGGCCTGACCCGGCCGGTCAGGTGACGCGGCTGCGTGCCACCGGGTACGACCGGTAACTGCCGCTCGCGAGGATCTCCCGCAACCGGTGGAACGCCTCGTACACGTCGACGAACCGGGTGTAGAGCGGGGCGAGGCCGATGCGCAGCCGGTCCGGGGTGCGGAAGTCCGGCAGTACGCCGGCGTCCTGCCAGGCCTGGCACAGCTGCCAGGCGTTCGGGTGGTACAGCGTGACGTGCGCGCCGCGCCGCTGCGGGTCCCGCGGGCTGGCCAGCCGGCAGCCGTGCTCGGCCAGCCACGCGTCGTGCAGCTCCACCGCGTACGAGGTGAGCGCCATCCCCTTGGCGCGCACCGGCTCGATGCCCACCTCGGCGGCGATCCGGGCGCCGGCCCGCGCCCCGTACGCGGACAGCACCGGCGGGGTGCCCACCAGGAACCGGTCGATGCCGTCCGCCGGGTCGTAGCGGGAGTCCATCCCGAACTGGTCGGCCTGGCCGAACCAGCCGGTGATCGGCTGCCGCAGCCGCGACTGCAGCTCGCGCCGCACGTACAGGAACGCCGGCGAGCCGGGACCACCGTTGAGGTACTTGTACGTGCAGCCGACGGCGAGGTCGACCGCGGCGGCACGCAGCGGTACCGGCACCGAGCCGACCGAGTGGCACAGATCCCACAGCACCAGCGCACCGGCCTCGTGTGCGGCGGCGGTGATCGCGGGCAGGTCGGCGATCGCCCCCGACCGGTACGCCACGTGGGACAGCAGCACCAGCGCCACGTCGTCGCCCAGTGCGGCGACCACCTGCTCGGTGTCCAGCCCGTCGTCGATGTCGGCGGTGACCGGCCGCAGCGTCAGGCCGCGCTCGGCCGCGAGCGACTGCAGCAGGTACTGGTCGGTGGGGAAGTTGTCCCGGTCGACCACCACGACGTGCCGGTCCGGCCGGGCCGACAGCGCCGCCGCGGCCAGCTTGTACAGGTTGACGCTGGTCGAGTCGGACAGCACCAGCTCACCCGGCTCGGCGTCCAGCACCGGCCCGGCGAGCAGGTCACCGACCTCGCGGCCGAGCTCGATCCAGTGCGACCAGCCGCGGATCAGCTCGCCGCCCCACTCGCCCCGCACCGCGGCGGCGAGCTCGTCGACGGCCGCCACCGGCAGCCGGCCGAGCGAGTTGCCGTCCAGGTAGATCGGCCCGTCCGGCTCGATCACGAACCGCTCCCGCCAGCCCGCCAACGGATCCGCCGCATCGCGCCGCTGCGCGTCCGCCACCCCGAACCCCGCACTCTGCATGCCGCCATCCTCGCAGTCCGACACCGCCCCTCACCAGGCGGTGAGGTGGGCCGGTGCGGGGAACTACCGTGGCGGCGTGACCCAACCGCACGAGCTGACCGCGCTGCAGCAGGCCGCGGCGATCAGGGCCGGTGACCTGTCCCCGGTGGAACTGGTCGAGCACTACCTGGACCGGATCGCGGCGTTCGACGGCCGGCTCGGTGCGTTCGTCACGGTCACCGACCAGGCGGCCCGGGACGCGGCGAAGCGCGCCGAGGTGGCGGTCACCATGGCCGATCCGTTGCCGGCGCTGCACGGGGTACCGACCGCGATCAAGGACCTGGCCGCGACCGCCGGCGTGCCCACCTCGTACGGGTGCGTCGCGCTCGCGCAGCACGTGCCGGACGCCGACGCGCCGGTGGTCACCGCGCTGCGCGCGGCCGGCACCATCAGCCTCGGCAAGACCGCGACCAGCGAGTTCGGGACCACGCTGTACACCGAGGCGGTCGGCTTCGTGCCGACCGCGAACCCGTGGCGGCGCGGCGCCAGCCCGGGCGGCTCGTCCGGTGGCGCGGCCGCCGCGGTCGCCGCCGGACTGGTACCGGTGGCGCACGGCAGCGACGGTGGTGGCTCGCTGCGGGTGCCGGCCGCGCTGTGCGGGCTGATCGGGTACAAGCCGAGCCGTGGACTGATCCCCGGCGCCGGCGGGTTCGGCCTGGCCAGCCAGGGGCCGATCGCGCGCACCGTGCCGGACGCGGCGGCGCTGCTCGACGCGATGGCGGTACCGGTGCCGGGGGAGCCGTACCCGGCGCCACCGCGGCCCGACGGCGGGTACCTGGCGGCGGCGATGCGGCCGACCGGGCCGCTGCGGATCGCCGCGTACCTGGAGCCGCCGCTGTTCGACACCACGGTCCACCCGGACTGCGTCGCCGCCTACCGCCGGGCCGCCGACCTGCTCACCGGGCTCGGCCACGACGTCGTCGAGGTACCCGGGCCGTACGATCCGGCGATGCTCGCCGACTTCCGGGTGGTGGCGTGCCTGCTCGGCCGAGCCGACGCGGTCGGCAAGATGGCCCGCTGGATGGCCGCCGAGGCGCGCCGGCACTCGGCCGCCGACCTGCTCGCCGCGCACGGCCGGCTGCTCGCGGCGATCCGTGCCGCCGCGCACCGGCTGGCCGGCTACGACGTGGTGCTCACCCCGACGCTGGCCCGGCCCGGCGTCGGCATCGGGCATTTCGCCGAGATGAGTCCGGAGGAGGACTTCGACGCGCAGACCGCGCTGTCGCCGTACTGCTCGGTGCACAACCTGTCCGGGGCGCCGGCGGTGAGCGTGCCGATCGGTGCGGACCGCACCGGCCTGCCGGTCGGCGTGCAGCTGTCCGCGTCGCTGGGCGACGACGCGCGGCTTCTTGCGGCGGCTTCCGCCCTGCACGACGCGGCAGGGTGGAAAGACCGGCACCCGCCCATCTGGACCAAGCTACCCTCGGCTACGGTGAATCTCGGTCCACGTTCGTTGGGCACCGGGCCCCGCTGACGGAGCTTCGGTCATGCCGACCGGACGAGTCGGCGAGGGTCGCAACGAGGCGAGGTGCGTTGAACCTGTGACAGTCTGGGAAGTTGTGCTCGTCTTCGTCGGTATCCCGGTCGGGGTGTTCCTGCTGCTGGCCGCCGCGGTGTACGGCGCCGGTTCGCGCCGCTCCCGCCGGTACCGGCCGGGTCGGCCGTTCGAGTTCGCGCCGGTGTGGTTCCTGGCCGCGCCGGAACGCATCCTGACCGCGGACGACGGGCCGGAGCCTGCCGAGCCCGGTACCGCGATGCTCCCCGCAGGTGCGGCTGCCGGTGCCGTGGCCACCACCGGCTCGGTCCGCGGCGTCAAGGGGGGCGCAAGTGGCAGTTGGTGAGGCAGCGATGACCACCTCCGACAGCGGCCGGCACGAGTTGGCCGAGCCGCACATCACCAGCCACGGCGAGCCGGTCGAGCACCCGCCGACCCGCGGTTCGCTGTTCGACGGCGTCGCCGACGGTCCGTTCAACGGCGGTCAGCTGGTGCGGCTCGACGAGGCGCTGCGCGCCGCCGACGAGCAGTCCGGCCTGGCGTTCAGCGTCTACGTCGGCGAGCTCGACGGCGACGACCATCGCCGGGCGGCCGACGCGCTGCACGACCGGATGGAGAATCCCGACGTCGGCGTGCTGCTCGCGGTGTCCCCGAACCAGCGCGTGGTCGAGATCGTGACCGGCCCGATCGCCGCGAAGAAGCTGCCGGACCGGGTCTGCGCGCTGGCCGCGCTGTCGATGACCGCGGCGTTCTCCGGCGGTGACCTCGCCGGCGGCATCGTCACCGGCCTGCGCATGCTGAGCGATCAGGCCCGCGTTCCGTAGATCTTCGGCACCCCGATCTGGTTTCCGGGGTCGCGGTGATGGGTGAGGACGTGAGCGAGCCGAGCCCCGTTTTCCGCTGGCAAGCCGAGACGAGGCGCCGTGTGCGCACGCACACAAGCCTCGGATCGGCGCAGCCCAGCGGGAAACGGGGCCGGCGTAGCGCCCTTGACAGTCAGTTGACGGAGCGGCGCCCGCGGCCGACGGTGGGGCGCGGCTGGACGCCGGCTTCGGGGTCACCGCAGCGCGGACACGGCACGAACCCCTGCACGGTGCGGTAGCGGCCGTCCACGACGGCGGCGTGCGTCTGAAGCACCTCACCGGACCCGAGGCACGTGTTGCACACGTTGCTTGGTGCCGACATGGCGCTCACCTTACTGGTCTGGCCGACAACGTCCAGTGCCGATTCTGGTACCGATCCGAACGCGTGCGCTGTCGGATTCCCGCGCGTGTCGCGGCGGCCACGTCGCGCGTCCGCCGGCCCGTCACCCACGGTGCGCGGGCGCCGCTCGGTCGGCGTCGCGGGTGCGCCGGTCGTACCGCCGGCGCGAGTCGCGGACGTCCGGCATGTGGTGCTCGGCCCACCGTTTGAGGTGCGCGATCACCGCGACGAGGCTCGCACCCAGCGGCGTCAGCGCGTAGTCGACCCGGACCGGGACGCTCGCGGTGACGGTGCGTTCGACCAGCCCGTCGCGCTCCAGCGTGCGCAGCGTCTGGGTCAGCATCTTCTGGCTGACCCCGGCGATCTGCCGGCTCAGCTGCGAGTACCGCGCCGGTCCGGCGTCCAGCGCGGTGAGCACCAGCGTGACCCACTTGTCCGCGATCGCGTCCAGCAGCTGCCGGGACGGGCAGGCGGCGAGGAACGCGTCGTACTCCTGCTTCGCCTCGGCTCGGCGTTGGCTGGCCGTCGTCGTCGCCATGGCACACCTTCGCTCTCGTTACGCACTTTCGGGTGCCTACTTTCCGATGGAGAGTAGCGCCCCTACGTTGGGGCGCACAACGCCCGTACGACGAGGGAGCGGCGATGCGCGCAGCGACACGAGGCACCGGCGGCCCGGCCGTCGTCGAGGTGCCGGCACCGGCCCCGGCGGCCGGTCAGGTACGGATAGCGGTGGCCGCGGCGGCGGTGAACCCGGTGGATCTGGCGACCCAGGACGCACTGTTCGGCGAGCTGGCGTCGGCCGGGCTCGGCTGGGACGTCGCCGGCACCGTCGACGCGGTCGGCGCCGGAGTCGACCGCCTGGCCCCGGGCGACGCGGTGTTCGGCTTCCGGGACCGGCTGTCCGCGCCGACCGGCAGCCACGCCGAACTGGTCGTGCTGGACGCCGCCGCGGTGGCCGCCGCGCCCGGGCTCGACCCGGTACGCGCGGCGACGGTGCCGCTGAACGCGACGACCGGCTGGCAGGGCCTGGACCGGCTGGACCTGGCGGCCGGCGACACGATCCTGGTCACCGGCGCGGCCGGCGCCGTCGGTCGGTTCACCAGCACGCTCGCCCGTCGGCGCGGCCTGCGGGTGGTGGCCGCGGTTCGGCCGGGCAGCACCGATCGCGTACCGGCCGGCGTCGAGCAGGTGGTCGAGACCGCGCCCGGCTGGCCCGACGCGGTACGCGCACGGATCCCGGGCGGCGTCGACGGGGTACTGGACGCCGCCGGTCTCGGCGCGCCGGCACTCGACGCGCTGCGCGCCGGTGGCCGGTACCTGTCGGTGCAGCCGCTGCTCCCGTTGCCGGCCGCGCTGCGCGGCACGCACGTCGCCGCGGTCGCCGCGTACAGCGACGCCACGGTGCTCACCGAGTTGGCGAAGCTCGCCGTCGCCGGCGAGCTGGAGTTGCCGCCGGTGCAGCGGTTCCCGCTCAGCGAGGTGGCCGCGGCGTACCGGCGGGCGGCGCAGCCGGGTCGCCCCACCGCCGTGGTCCTGGTGCCGTAGCAGCAGATCCGCCGGACGAAGCCTGCCCGGAACGAGCGCACCCGTCCCGGACGAGCGGCGCCGCCCCGGACGAGCGGCGCCCGGGTCCCGGGACGAGCGGGCCCGTCCCGAACGAGTGGCGTGCGTCCCGGACGAGCGGCGCGCCCCGGACGAGGGGTGGCTGGCGGGAACGAGCGGCGCCCGCCCCGCGGACTGCGGGACGGGCGCCGGATCGCGCGACGGGTCAGCTCGCGGCGGTGTCGCAGGCGCGGGCGCGCAGGGCGCGCTCGACGCCGTCCTTGCCCTCGGCGACGAGCCGCCGCAGCGGCGCCGGGTGCTCCCCGGTCAGCCACCTGTCGGTGGCGGCCACGGTGGCGTCGTCGACGAGCAGGCTCGGGTAGCCCATGATGGCGAACACCTGCGCGACCTCACCGTCGAACCGCTCCGACACGCCCGCCACGTCGGCGAAGTAGCGGTCCCGGTACGGGGTGAGCAGCTCCAGCTGCGCGGAGTGCCAGAAGCCCTGCAGCATGGCGCGCTGCAGCCAGTTCGGCAGCGAGGTGTCGGTGGTGATCTTCGTCCAGATCTCCGCCTTGGACGCCGCGTCGGGCAGCGCCGCGCGGGCCACCGACGCCTGCCGCCGACCGCTCGCGGTGTTGTCCCGGGCCAGTTCGGCGTCGATCTCGGCGGCGCCGTAGGTGCCGAGCGCGACCAGGCTGTGCAGCAGGTGCCAGCGCAGGTCGGTGTCGACGGTCAGGCCGTCCGGCACGCCCGTGCCGTCGAGCCAGCCCTTCAGCACCGCGAGATCGGCGTCGGTGCGGGCCAGCGCCGCGTACTCCTGGGCGAAGGCGAGCTGGCGGCCGCTGCCCGGCTCGGCGCCGCGCAGCGCCGCGTCGAACGTGCTGGCCAGCAGCGTGCGGCCCTCGTCCTGCCAGGCCGGGTCGGCGTACAGGTTGACCGCCTGGCGGGCGGTGCGGGCCAGGATGGTGACCAGGTTGACGTCGGTCTCGGACCCGATGCCGGCGGCGACCATCCGGACGAACTGGCGGGCCGGCAGCTCCGCGTCGCGCAGCATGTCCTGCGCCGCCGCCCAGACCAGGCCGCGCGGCAGCGAGTCGGCGAAGTCCGAGACGTGCTCGACGATCGTGGCCAGCGAGCGCTCGTCCAGCCGGATCTTCGCGTACGTCAGGTCGTCGTCGTTGATCAGCAGCACGTCCGCGGCGCGCTCGCCGGCGAGCTCCGCGACCTCGGTGCGCTCGCCGGACACGTCCAGCTCGACCCGCTTGCGCCGCACCAGCTTGCCGTTGTCCAGGTCGTACAGGCCGATCGCGAGCCGGTGGGTGCGCAGCGTCGGGTAGTCCTTCGGCGCCTCCTGCAGCACCGCGACGGTGCCGTAGTTCTCGCCGGACAGGGTGATCTCCGGTCGCAGCGTGTTGACCTGCGCGGTGGTCAGCCACTGCGACGCGTACTCGCGCAGCTCCCGGCCGGACGCCTCCTCCAGCGCGCCGAGCAGGTCGTCGAAGGTGGCGTTGCCCCACGCGTGCTTCGGGAAGTACGCGCGCAGCCCGCGCACGAACGCGTCCCGACCCACGTAGGCGACGATCTGCTTGAGGATGCTCGCGCCCTTGGCGTACGTGATGCCGTCGAAGTTGACCTCGACGGTCTCCACGTCCGGGATGTCGGTGTACACCGGGTGCGTGGTCGGCAGCTGGTCCTGGCCGTACCCCCAGCGCTTGCGCAGCGCGAGGAAGGTGGTCCACGCGTCGGAGAAGCGGGTGGCCTCGGCGTTGCACCAGTGGCTGGCCCACTCGGCGAACGACTCGTTCAGCCACAGGTCGTCCCACCAGCGCATGGTCACCAGGTCGCCGAACCACATGTGCGCCAGCTCGTGCAGGATCGTGTTGGCGCGCTGCTCGTACTCGAAGTTGGTGACCTGCGAGCGGAACAGGTAGTGCTCTTCGGAGATGGTGATGCAGCCGAAGTTCTCCATCGCGCCGGCGTTGTACTCCGGCACCAGCAGCTGGTCGTACTTCGGCAGCGGGTACCGGATGCCGAACTGGTCGTGGTAGAAGTCGAAGCCCTGCTTGGTGATGGTCAGGATGTCGTCCGCGTCGAGGTGCTCGGCGAGGCTCTTGCGGCAGTACACCCCGAGGTCGATGCCGTCGTGTTCGTCGCGCACCTCGTGGTACGGCCCGGCGCAGACCGCGGTGACGTAGGTGCTCATCGTCGCGCCCTCGGCGAACGTGACGACCTTGTCCGCGTCCCGCTCGGTCACGTCGGCGACCGGCGAGTTCGAGACGACCCGCCAGTGCTTCGGCACCGTCACCACGAAGGTGTGCTTGGCCTTGAGGTCGGGCTGGTCGAAGCAGGCGAACACCCGCTGCGCGTCGTTCGTCTCGAACTGCGAGTAGAGGTACACCTCGCCGTCGACCGGGTCCAGGGCGCGGTGCAGCCCCTGCCCGGACGTCGAGTACGTGCAGTCGGCCTCGACCACGAGCTCGTTCTCGGCGGCGAGGCCGGGCACCGCCAGCCCCTTGGTCGAGTCGTACCCGGAGAGGTCCAGCGCCGTGCCGTTGAGGGTGGCGGACCGCAGCGTCTGGGCCGTGATCTCGACGAACGTCGCGGCACCCGGCTCCGCGCAGCGGAACCGGATCTCGCTGCGGGAGGAGAAGGTGGTGCCCTCACTCGGTGCGCCCGCGCCGTCGGTCAGATCGAGGGTGACCCGGTAGGTCACCTCGGACAGCAGCCGGGCCCGTTCGACGGCCTCGGTGCGTGCCAGGTTGTGGATGCCAGGCAAGTCTCCTCCTTGGTGCGCCAGTCGGCCCGCGGAGGCCGCCCGCTGGGGGAGGTGGCATCGTCGCCGGCCGGAAGCATTTCTTTCGTATCGCCTAGGCGAGTGTTCCACGACGCATGCACCAGCGTGCAGGGTCCCGTCGGACACGGCTTGGTTGCGGTAGCGGTGGGCGGGCGCTGCCGCGGCCGGGAGTGCGGCGCGAAGGACGTGGCGGGCAGTGCGGCGCGACGGGCGGCGCCGGCGCGAGGTGGCCGGATTGTTGCGGTAGCAATATTGTTCGATGACAGCGGAACAACCCGACGACAACCGTGTGGCCCGGCGCGATCCCGCACGGCCGCAGCGTGGAGATGAGGACAGAGTGCCCGACACCCGGCAAAACACCATCGTCGACATGTGGTTCGACCCGGCCTGCCCGTGGGCCTGGCTGGCGTCCCGGTGGCTGCTCCAGGTCGAACAGGTCCGCCCGGTACGGATCCGGTTCCATGTGATGAGCCTCGCGGTGCTGAACGAGGACAAGGACATCCCGGACGACTACCGCACCATGCTCGCGACCACCTGGGGCGCGGTCCGGGTCTGCATCGCCGCGGAGGAGGCACACGGCACCGAGGTGCTGCGCGACCTGTACACCGCGCTCGGCACCCGGATCCACGTCGAGAAGCAGGAGAAGGACCGGCAGCTGCTGGTGGACGCGCTGACCGACGCCGGTCTGCCGGCCGATCTCGCCGACGCGGCCGAGACCGACAAGTACGACACGCGGCTGCGGGAGAGCCACCACGAGGGGATGGACCCGGTCGGCTACGACGTGGGTACGCCGGTGATCCACGTGCCGGGGGCCGACGGCGAGCAGATCGCGTTCTTCGGCCCGGTGATCAGCCCGGCGCCGAAGGGCGAGGCCGCCGGCCGGCTGTGGGACGGCGTGCTCGCGGTCGCCGGTACCGACGGGTTCTTCGAGATCAAGCGCACCCGCACCCGCGAACCGATCTTCGACTGAGCGGCTCGGCAGCG
>NZ_BOPO01000116.1 GCF_017312725.1 Actinocatenispora comari
GGAGCACGGCGCCGACGACCCGGCCGCCGCGGGCGGCGCCCAGCCGGCGCAGCCCGGGTGGCCGCCGGCGAACCCGAACGGCGCCGGCCCGGCCGGCGCACCCGCGCACCGCAACGCCGCCGACCCGTACGGCCAGCAGCAGGGCCAGCCGCCGGCGCAGTACGGCGACCCGGCCGGCGCCGACCCGTACGGTGCCGCGTCCCAGGGCGCCGGTTCCTACGGTGCGGCGCCCGCGGACGCCGGCCCGGGAACGTACGGCGCGCCGCAGGGCGCCGGCACCTACGGCGCCGCACCGCAGGAGCAGGGCGGGTACGGTGCCGCCGAGTCGCAGAGCGGGTACGGTGCCGGCGATTCGCAAGGCGGGTACGGTGCCGGCGAGTCGCAGGGCGGCGCGACCTACGGCGCACCCGCGCCCCAGGACCGTGGCGGCTTCGCGGGCGGGCCGCAGGACCAGGGCGGCTACCGGTCGCCGGCACCGCACGACCCGGGCCAGTACGGCGCGCCGCAGGGCGACGGTCCGTACCGGTCGGCGAGCCAGGCCGGCGCACCTCCGAGCCAGCCGTACCAGCCGCCGGCCCAGAACCGCGCGCCCGACGACCAGTACGGCGGCCAGCAGTACGGCGCGGGTCAGCAGCCCGGCGGTCAGCAGTACGGCGGGGTCTACGGCGGTCCGCAGCAGCCCGACCAGCAGTACGGCGGGCCGGCACCGCAGGACCAGGCGTACCCGCCCGGCCAGTACGGCGGTCAGCAGCAGTACGGCGGTCAGCAGCAGTACGGTGGCCAGCCGCCGGCCGGTGGCCAGCCCGGCACGTACGGCACGGCCGCCGATCCGCGTCACCCGAACTCCGCGCCGCCGTTCCCGGCGCCGCCGGAGCCGAACGGCGCCGCACCGGACGCCGGTTCGTGGTGGCGCGGCTCGGAGCGGGCCGGCGGCGAGCAGGCGCGGCGGGACGGCGGTGAGGGTGGCGGGACCGGTGGGGGCGGCCCGGGGGCCCCGATCACCCCACCCCGACAGCAGAATCCCGCGTTCCTGGGTGACGGGGCCGAGGCTCCGCCCGGCACCCTGCCACCCGCGCAACGCTTCGCTGCCCAGCTCGCCGCCGAGCACGACCGCACCGCGGTCGATGCGGACCGCCCGCAGGCACCCGACCGGAACGAGTACCGGTCCGCCGCCCCGGGTCGGCACGAGCAGCAGTACGACCAGTCCGCCGGTGCCGCGCACCGGCAGCAGCCGGGTACGGTGCCGGACCAGTCCGGCGCCGCGCCCCGGCACGACGTCACCGCACCGGCCGCACCCGGGCAGGTCGGCACCGCCCGGCCGGGGCACGACGGTGCCGGTGAGCCGCGGTACGCGACCGATCCGCCGCCCCGACCGTGGACCGACGCGGACCGCGCCGCCACCGGGCCGGACGGCGCCGCCGTCCCGGGCGCCCCGCCGGCCACCAGGCCGGGCGGCGCCGCCGTTCCGGGCGCCCCGTCCGCCGCGACGCCGCGGGCGACCGGCTATCCCGCGCTGAACCCGCTGGAGACCACCGGGTCGCTGGCCGGCAGCATCCTCGGACCACGAAACGCCGCGCCGGACGCCACCGGCGACCTGCGCCAGCAGACCTCCACCCGACGCACCCTGCTGGTACTGCTGGTCGGCGTGGTGTTCCTGGTACTGATCGGCGTGGCGCTCTGGGTGATCCTGGCCTGAGGCAGGTGCGGACCGGGCCGGTGCACCGCCGCGCCGGCCGGCGCCGTGGCAGGCTGGTCGGGAGTCGCCCGGCGCGGGGCGCCGCGACTCGACGCGGCGGGTGGTCGACACGGGAGGCGAGATGGCGACGCTGGGCAGGTCGGCGCTGTGGCGGCGGCTGGACACCACCGGCACCGAGCACGTGCTGTACGACGACAGCCAGGGGCTGCGCGCCCGCGGCACCATCATCAGCGCCGACCCGGTGCCGTACGTGTGCCAGTTCCAGCTGCTCACCGACGAGACGTGGGCGACCCGGATGTTCGAGGTGGAGACCGAGGGCGCCGGCTGGCGGCGCCGGGTGCGGCTGGAACGCGCCGCCGGCCGGTGGCGGGTCACCGCGAACGAGTCGGGCCGCCTCGACCAGCTGCTCGCCCGGGCCGGCCGGCCCGGTGCGGCGCTGCCCGGCGCCGAGCTGCCGGAGGAGTTGGCCCCGGCCACCGACGTCGACCTGCAGTTCTCCCCGCTCACCACGATGCTGCCGCTGCGCCGGCTCGGGTTGCTGCACGAGCCGGACACGGTGCCGCACACGATCACCGCGGCCTGGGTGCTGCTACCGGAGCTGACCGTGCTGCCGAGCGAGCAGACCTACCGGGCGATCGGCGACGACAAGGTGCGCTACCAGTCCGGTTCGTTCGCGGCCGAGCTCGCCGTCGACCCGGACGGCCTGGTCCGCCACTACCCCGGCCTGGCCGACCGGGTCGTCTGACCCCACCGGCGCCCGGGACGGGCGGCGCTCAGGGTTCGCGCCAGTGGCCGGTGGCGAGGAAGCGTTCGACCGTGGCCAGGTACGGCGCCGGGTCCAGGTGCTGTGCGGCCAGCCAGTCGTCGTCGTAGTACGTGCACGCGTAGCGGTCGCCGGAGTCGCACAGCAGCGTCACCACGCTGCCGGTCCGGCCGGCCGCGCGCAGCTCCGCGATCAGCGCGAACGCCCCGCACAGGTTGGTACCGGTGGAGCCGCCGACGCGCCGCCCGAGCAGCGTCGCCGCGGCCCGCATGGCGGCGATCGAGGCCGCGTCCGGCACCCGCATCATCCGGTCCACCACGCCGGGCAGGAACGACGGCTCGACCCGGGGCCGGCCGATGCCCTCGATCCGGGAGCCGGCGCACACCGTGTGCTCCGCGTCGTCGTCGACCCAGCCCTGGTAGAACGCCGAGTTCTCCACGTCGACGACGGCGAGCCGGGTCGGGTGCTGCCGGTACCGAAGGAACCGGCCGATGGTGGCGGACGTGCCGCCGGTGCCGGCGCCGACCACGATCCACTCCGGGATCGGGTGCCGCTCCAGCGCCAGCTGCTCGAAGATCGACTCGGCGATGTTGTTGTTGCCGCGCCAGTCGGTGGCCCGCTCGGCGTAGGTGAACTGGTCCATGAAGTGGCCGCCGAGCTTGCCGGCCAGGGTGCGGGCCTCGTCGTACACCCGGGAGGCGTCCTCGACCAGGTGGCACCGGCCACCGGCGAACTCGATCAGCTCGATCTTCTCCGGGCTGGTGGTCGCCGGGATCACCGCGACGAACGGCAGCCCGAGCATCCGCGCGAAGTACGCCTCGCTGACCGCGGTGGAGCCGGACGACGCCTCCACGATCGTGGTGCCCTCGGTGATCCAGCCGTTGCACAGCCCGTACAGGAACAGCGACCGGGCCAGCCGGTGCTTGAGCGAGCCGGTCGGATGCACCGACTCGTCCTTGAGGTACAGGTCGATGCCCCAGTCGAAGGGCAGCGGGAAGGCGAGCAGATGCGTGTCGGCGCTGCGGTTGGCGTCCGCGGCGACCTTGCGCACCGCGTCCGCCACCCAGCCGCGGGCGGCGTTGCCCCGGTCGAGTTGTTCCACCCGGCGACGGTACCGCGCGGTGGGCCCCGGCTCCGGCACCCACCACAGCAGCGGCAGGATCACGCGGCCCGGTGCGGCAGTTCCCGCTCGACCGCCTCGCGTACCGCGTCCGGTTCGACGCCGAGCGCCCGAAGCGTCGCGGTCGCCGGGTTCGGTTGCCCGCGAACCACGCCGAGCAGGATGTGCCCGTCGTTGAGCTCGGTGTCCTTGCGGTGCACGACCTCCCGCACGGCGAGCTCCAGCACCTTCTTCGCGGCCGGGTCGAACGGGATGTGCCCGGCCTGGAACGGCCGTGGCGACCGGTCCAGCGCGCCGGGGCCGAAGGACTCCTCGGCGGCGCGCTTCACCTCGGCCAGGTCGATGCCGACGGTGGCGAGCGCGTCCGCGTCCAGCGCGTCGTCGTGGTCGCGACCCAGCCCCGCCACGTACGCCCGGGCGGGTTCGAACGCGACGCCGAGCGAGCCGAGCGCGGCGGCGGCCGGGCCCCGGTCGATGGCGAGGATGCCGAGCAGGATGTGCTCGGTACCGACGTGGTCGTGCCGCAGCGCCCGGGCCTCTTCCTGGGCCATGACCACGGCCGCGCGGGCGCCCTTGGTGAACCGTTCGAACATCGTCAGCGATCCTTTCGACCCTTGGCGTGTTTCTTGTGCACGGCCTGCCTGCTGACCCCGAGCAGCACCGCGATCGACTCCCAGGACCAGCCCGCCTCGCGCGCCGCGGCCACCTGCAGCGCCTCCAGGCGCTCGGCGAGCTCGCGCAGCGCTCGTACCGCCCGGAGGCCGATCGCCGGGTCCTTGCTGCCGGCCGCCTCGGCCAGCTGCACTCCAGTAGCCATACCGTCAACTTACGTTGACACGGCGGCAGTGTCAACCTTGGTTGACGAGCACCGGGCCACCGCAACAGCCATGACCCCTGCCGGCCACGCCGCCGGCGGGCACACTGGAACCGCCCGATCGGCGAGGGGGACGGGACATCATGCCGCAGCAGACCCGGACGGTACGGACGATCGCGATGGTCGCGCACGACAACAAGAAGGTCGAGCTGTTGCGCTGGGCTGACTTCAACCGGGCCACCCTGCACGGGCACCGGCTCTACGCGACCGGCACCACCGGCTCGATGCTGCAGTACGAGTTGGGCCTGCCGGTCACCCAGTTCCTGTCCGGCCCGGTCGGCGGCGATCAGCAGATCGGCGCGAAGATCGCCGAGGGCGAGATCGACATGCTGGTCTTCTTCTGGGACCCGCTGGAGGCACAGCCGCACGACCCGGACGTCAAGGCGCTGCTGCGGCTGGCCACGGTCTGGAACATCCCGGTCGCGATGAACGTCGCCACCGCCGACTTCCTCATCTCGTCACCGCTGTTCCACGGCGACTACGCACCCCGGCGCCCCGAGTTCGCCCCCCGCGACCCCACCGACCTCACCCCGGAGTGACCGAGCTTCGGCCGGACGATGGTGCCCACTCCGTACGGGTCGCGGCGATCTTCTCGACGTCGAACTCACCGGCCGCGATCGCCACGAACCGGCGCAGCCACCCGATCGGCCGTTCACCCCGCCCGGCGGCCACGGCGATGCGGTGCGCATCGGCCAGCGCCGCCGTCATGGCGCCGACGAACTCTCGCCACCGGCGCGACCCCGCCCACGGCTTTCCGTTGGCCCGCACCGACTCCGGACGCATCCGCCGGAGCCGCCGCCGGAGGCTGAGGGACGCGACGAGCGCGCCCGCCGCCACGACCACTGCAGCCAGCGCCAGGCCGATCGCCGCGAGGGAGCCGTTGAACAGGCCACTCGCGACGTTCGCCGCCATGGACACGAGGCACACCAGGAAGGCGTTCCGCAGCGCCGTCCGGAACCAGGGGCGGCCGAGCCCCCGCATCGCGACGTACTCGGGGCCGGTGAGCCCCGCGCCGAGCGCCAGGGCCGCAATGCTCCGCTGCTCCGACTCGAAGCCCTCGCCCTCCGGCCCGGCGTCCTCCGCCGAAGGGACGGAGCGCTCGCCGGTCGTCATGCCCACCTCCCGGTACGCCAACCGACAAAGCGTACGAGGCGGTCGCGAGCGCCGGGTGTCAAGACGCGCTGCTGCGGCCGAGCCACGAAGGCGGAACATCCGGTCGTGGCGACGCCCGACGCCCTCGCTCCTCGCCGCTGCTCCATGGCGACCAGGCGCCCCAACGCCCGAGTTCGCCGCCCGCAGTCCTATCGACGTCGGCGCTCAGCGAACTAGTACCGATTTTGGTACCGGATCGGGTACCATCGCGGTATGGCAGCACTCAACGTGGCTTTCAACGACGACGAGATGGACGAGCTGCGCCAAGTCGCCGAAGCGGAAGGCGTCAGCATGAAGACTCTGGTGCACAAGGCGACGATTCACTCGCTGCACGAGCGCAGGGTGCGGATGGCGACGAAACGTACGGTCGACGCGCTGGCCGAGGTGAACAAGCGGCTGGCCGAGCTGTGACCGAATCGGTCGAATACCTCGACATCGAGGACGTCATCGCCATCGCGAGCACGATCGCCGGCGAACGGGTCGCACCACGCGACTTCGGCTTGCTCGCCTCGGCAGTGGCCCGGCCGCAGGCGAGCATGTTCGGGCAGGACGCCTACCCGGATCTGCACGTGAAGGCCGCCGCGCTGCTGCATTCACTCGCCGCCAACCATGCCTTCGTGGACGGGAACAAGCGCACCGCACTCAACTCGGCGATCGTGTTCCTCGACATCAACGGTCATCCGCTGAGCAAGCCGGTGGACGTCGACGCCATGGTGAAACTGACCCTCGCCGCGGCGCAGTCGCAGCTCGATCTCGCCGAGATCGCCGGCGGCCTTCGCGCGTTCACCGATTGACCGTGGCGGCCTCGGTGACGAGGGGGAGGACGCGGTAGGGGATCTGCTCGTCTAGGGCGATGATCGTGGAGCAGCGCACCACCCCGTCGTACCCGAGGATCAGGTCGATGACGCGCTGCAGGTCGGCGTTGGAGCGGGCCACCACCCGGCACATCATGTCGCCGGCGCCGGTGATCGTGTGCGCCTCCAACACCTCCGGGATCGAGCCGAGGTGCCGGGCCACCGCGCGATGCCCGCGCTCCTGCCGGATCTCCAGGGTCAGGAAGCCGGTCACCGGGTAGCCGAGGGCCACCGGGTCGATGCTCGGCCCGTACCCGCGGATCACGCCGCGGGAGGTCAGCCGGTCGAGGCGGGCCTGCACGGTGCCGCGGGCGACGCCGAGCCGGCGGGAGCACTCCAGGACGCCGATGCGGGGCTCCGCGGTCAGCAGGGACAGCAACCGGACATCCAGGCTGTCCAGTGAATGTCCCGTTTCGCTGTACACGTTGCGCACTGTCTCACCGCCTGTCACCGGGTTTCGGAACAACCTGACCAGCATTCTCGCGCACTATTGCCCAGCGGTGGCCGGCTGCACGATGCTGCCGGCATCCAACCGGTACGACAGCCTGGGAGGCGCACCATGACCACCGCCATGGACCGTCCGGCCGAGAACATCGACGAGGCCACCCTGATCGGTGCGGTCGAGCACGACATCAGCGCCGACCCGTTCCCGGTCAAGGGGCTCGACCACGTCCGGTTCTACGTCGGCAACGCCAAGCAGGCGGCGCACTACTACTCCTCCGCGATGGGGATGACCGTGGTCGCCTACCGCGGGCCGGAGCAGGGCCAGCGCGACCTGGCCGAGTACGTGCTGACGTCCGGCTCGGCGCGGTTCGTGATCACCGGCGAGGTGCACGCGGGTACCGCGGTGGGCGAGTCCTGGGTCAAGCACGGCGACGGCATCGTCGACCTGGCCATCGAGGTACCGGACGTGGACAGGAACTACGCGCACGCGGTGGCGCAGGGTGCCGTCGGGTTGGAGGAGCCGCACGACCTCAGCGACGAGCACGGCACGGTGCGCGTCGCCGCGATCGCCACGTACGGCGAGACCCGGCACACGCTGATCGACCGGTCGGCGTACGACGGGCCGTTCCTGCCCGGCTTCGTCGCCCGCGAGCCGATGGTGAACCGGCAGCAGCTGATCGACGCCGGCCTGCAGCCGAAGCGGTTCTTCCAGGCCATCGACCACGTCGTCGGGAACGTCGAGCTGGGCAAGATGGACTACTGGGTCGACTGGTACAAGAAGGTCATGGGCTTCACCAACATGCAGGAGTTCATCGGCGACGACATCGCCACCGAGTACTCCGCGTTGATGAGCAAGGTGGTCGCCTCCGGCACCCGGAAGGTGAAGTTCCCGCTCAACGAGCCGGCCGTGTCCAAGCGCAAGTCGCAGATCGACGAGTACCTGGAGTTCTACGGCGGGGCGGGCGCGCAGCACATCGCGATCGCCACGAACGACATCATCGCGAGCTACGACGCGATGAGCGCCGCCGGCGTCGAGTTCCTCAAGACCCCCGACTCGTACTACTCCGACGCCGAGCTGCGCGCCCGGATCGGCACCGTCCGGGTACCGATCTCCGAGTTGCAGGACCGTGGCATCCTCGTCGACCGGGACGAGGACGGCTACCTGCTGCAGATCTTCACCGCGCCGCTGCAGGACCGGCCGACGGTGTTCTTCGAGCTGATCGAGCGGCACGGCTCGATGGGGTTCGGGAAGGGCAACTTCAAGGCGCTGTTCGAGGCGATCGAGCGCGAGCAGGAGCGCCGCGGCAACCTCTGAGGGATCCGTCCGGGCCGCGCCAACGACGTCGCGGCCCGGGCCCCGGCCGGTCGCCCCCGGGGGCGGGGGCGGACGTTCCGGTTGCTGCTACCCGTAACCTTGCTCTGTCAGCTTTCGCCGGGCCCTCCACCGTGCGTGGGTGGTCGCGCCCACCGGCACCGCGCCCGCTCGGGCCTGGGTCGGCACGGTGGTGTCGAGGAAGGTTCATGGGCAAATCGATCTCGCCGGGGTGGTACAAGGATCCGGCCGCGCCGGAGACGCAGCGTTACTGGGACGGCGAGCAGTGGCTCGGCGACCCGCTGCCGGCCGACGCCACACCGCCGGCCACCCCGCCCCAGCCGCCACCGCCACCGCCACCCGTCCCGGAGACCCCGCAGGTACATCCGGGCTGGACCGCCGCCGAGGTGCCGCAGCCCGGCACGCCGGGCCCCGGTCAGCAGGTGCCACCGGAGCTGTTGCGCCCCGGCGCCGTGCTGCGGGCGTTGCCGAAGCCGACGATGCCGGCCGGGTTCGTGTCGGCGTCGCTGGAGCGCCGGCTCGGCGCCCGGCTGATCGACATCGCCATCGTCGGGGTCCTCAGCATCGTGGCGAACGCCTGGCTCGGCTACAAGTACGTCGCCGCGCTGATGCCGTACGTGCGGGAGGCGATGGTCGACCCGCAGACCGAGGTGCCGAACGATCCGCAGCTGACCACCCTGCTCTACGCGATGATCGCCATCTCGCTGGTGCTCTGGTTCGCCTACGAGGTGATCGGTACGGCGCGCAACGGGCAGACGTTCGGCAAGCGGCTGGTGGGCATCAAGGTGATCCGGCTCGACGGCGCGCCTGCCGACTTCGGCTCGTCGTTCCGCCGCTGGGCGGTGATGGCGATCCCGAACCTGTTCTTCCCGTGCTGCGCGCCGGTGCAGCTGATCGACGTGCTCTGGTGCACCTGGGACAAGCCGCTCGCGCAGTGCATCCACGACAAGTCGGCCCGCACCATCGTGGTGTCGGCCCGGCCCACCGACCTGCCGCCGCCCGCGGACCGGCCGGCCAACGACGGAAGGACGTCTCATGAGTGAGCACGATCGTCGTCCCCTGACCCGGCCGGACCTGGCCGCGCTCCCGCCGTACGTGCCGGGGCGCAGTCCGGCCGACCTGGCCCGCGAGCTGGGCATCCCGGCCGCGATCAAGCTCGCCTCCAACGAGGTGCCGTACGGGCCGCTGCCCGGCGTCACGGAGGCGATCAGCGCAGCGATGGCCGAGGTCAACCGGTACCCGGACGCCGCGGTGATCGCGCTGCGCGACGCGCTGGCGGAACGGTACGAGGTGGCCCCGGACCGGATCGTCACCGGCTGCGGCTCGGTCGGGCTGCTCGACCTGCTCTGCAAGTCGACCTGCCAGCCGGGCGACGAGATCGTCTACTCGTGGCGCTCCTTCGAGGCGTACCCGCTGGTCGTGCTCGGCGCCGGCGCCCGCTCGGTGCAGGTACCGAACAAGTCGGGACACGGGCACGATCTGGACGCGATGCTCGCCGCGATCACGCCGGCGACCCGGCTGGTGCTGGTGTGCAACCCGAACAACCCGACCGGGACGGCGCTGCACCGGGCCGAGCTGACCCGGTTCCTGGACGCGGTGTCGGACGACGTGCTGGTGGTGCTGGACGAGGCGTACCGGGAGTTCATCACCGACGAGGAGGTGCCGGACGGGCTGGTCGAGTTCGCCGACCGGCCCAACGTGGTGGTGCTGCGGACGATGTCGAAGGCGTGGGGCCTCGCCGGGCTGCGCTGCGGCTGGCTGGTCGCCTCGCCGGAGGTGGCGAACACGCTGCGCACCGTGCTCACCCCGTTCGCGACGAACATGCTGGCGCAGGCGGCCGCGATCGCGGCGCTGCACGCTGCCGACGAGATGCGGCGCCGGGTCGATCTGGTCCTGGCCGAGCGGGACCGGCTGCTGCCGCAGCTGCGCGCGCTGGTCCCGGGCACGCCCGCGTCGCAGGCGAACTTCTTCTGGCTGCCGGTCGCGGACCCGGTCGGGTTCGGCAAGCAGTGCGAGAGCCACGGCGTGATCGTCCGCCCGTTCCCGGAGGGCGTGCGCGTCACGATCGGCACCGCCGAGGAGAACGACGCGTTCCTCGCCGCCGCCCGCGGCTGACCCGCATCGCGGCGGGCCTGGCGCCGCGTCGCTCGGCGGCCGGTGCCGGTGCGGCCCGCCGGCGCCGCCCCCGAGCCGCTGCGGCCCCGCCGCCGGGCCGGCGGGGCCGTACCGCCGTCGCGGGCCGGTGCGGCCGATCGGCCCGCCGCCGGGCCGGCGGGGTCGTACCGCCGTCGCGGGCCGGTGCGGTCAGCCGGACTCGACGAGGCGCAGGGCGTCGTCGACCGAGGCGGCCGGGTCGGTGATCGGGTAGTCCACCGCGCGCACCACCCGGTCGGCGTCGACCACCAGCGTCAGCCGCTTGAGCCGGTCGACGCCGGCGGCCCGGAACGTCGGCAGCCGCAGCGCGGCGGTCAGCGCGAGTTCGGCGTCGGACAGCAGCGGGAACCGGATGCCCTCGTGTTCGGCGAACGCGTCGAGCTGGTCCGGCCGCTGCGTGCTGATCCCCCGTACGCTCGCGCCGGCGGCGGCGAAGTCGGCCGCCCGGGCCTGGTAGGTACGCGACTCCAGGGTGCAGCCGGGTGCGCCGGGGATGTCGCCCCAGCCGGGTGGGTAGCCCTGCACGCCCGGCCGGTACGCGCCAGGGAAGCAGAACAGCACGGTGCGCCGGGTGTCGGCGACCGGGTCGACGGCCCCGTCGCCGCGGCCGAGCAACACCGGCGGGATCCGGGTACCGACCAGGGCGCGGGCGGCGCGCACCTCGGCGGAGCCCTCGACGCCGGTGGCGCGCAGCGTGCCGTCCCCGCTGACGTACCGGGATCCCCAGTCCTGCAAGGCGATCAGCACGGGTAGCAGGCCGCGGCCGGCGTCGGACAGGTGGTACTCGTACCGCGGCGGGTGGTCCTGGTAGCGGCGGCGGTCGAGCACGCCGTGCTCGACCAGGGTGGCGAGCCGCTGTGCCAGCACCTTGCGGCTGACGCCGAGCTCGGCGGCGAGCGCGTCGAAGCGGTGCAGGCCGCCGGCCACGTCGCGCACCACCAGCAGCGTCCACCAGTCGCCGACGACGCCGAGCGCCTGGGCGATCGAACAGTCGGCGTCGGCCAGGTCCGTGTAGCGCATCTCTCCCCTGCTTTCGCCGTTCCGCCCTCGCCATTATAGTCAGTTCCCATTGGGAACTTACTGCTTCGGAGGAGACGCGTGACGACGCTCGACCGGCGCGCCGCGACCGGCGCGTTCTGGCGGTACTGGACCGCGTCGACAATCAGCAACGTCGGCGACGCGGTCACCGCGGTGGCCCTGCCGCTGCTCGCGGTGACCACCCTGCACGCCACGACGTTCCAGGTCAGCCTGATCGCGGCCGCCTCGTACGTGTCGTGGCTGCTGATCGGGCTGCCGGCCGGCGTGCTCGTCGCCCGGCTGCCGCTGCGCGGTACCCAGGTGGCGATGGACCTGCTGCGCGCGCTCGCGCTGCTGTCCATCCCGGCCGCCGCGGCCCTCGGCGTACTGCACCTGCCGCAGCTGGTGGTCGTCGCGCTGGTCGTCGGGCTGGCCAGCGTGGTGTTCTTCGTCGGCAACTCGACGCTGCTGCCCGCGATCGTCCCGGCCGACCAGCTGACCGGACGCAACAGCCTGACCTCCGGTACGCACGCGGCGACCCAGCTGTCCGGCCCGTCGCTCGGCGGCGTACTGGTGCAGGCGGTCGGTGCGGTCACGAGCCTGCTGTTCGACGTGCTCAGCTACCTGGTCTCGGCGATCCTGCTGGCCGCCCTGCCCCGCCCCTGCCGCACCGGGGACGCGCCCACCGGTTCGCCGCTGCGGATGATCGCCGACGGCCTCCGGTACGTCGCCCGGCACCGGCTGATGCGCTCCTGCGTCGCCGCCGCGACGCTGGTCAACTTCGTCTGCGGCGCGCTGCTCACGCTCACCCCGGTGTTCCTGGTCCGTACCCTCGGCGCGGCGCCCGGCCTGGTCGGCGTGCTGATGGCGACCGAGGGGGTGGGCAGCCTGGTCGGCGCCGCACTGACACCGCGGATCGCCCGCCGGCTCGGTTCCGCCCGGGCGTTGTTGCTGGCCGGCACCGTCGCCGCGGTACTCGCACTGCTGATGCCGCTGGCCCGCGGTGGCTGGGGGCTGCTGGTGTTCGCCGCCGGCAACGCCGGCTTCGCGGCCGGTGTGGTGGTGCTGAGCGTGCTCACCCGTACCCACCGGCAGACCGTCACGCCGCCGGAGCTGCTGTCCCGGGTGATGGCGACGGTGCGGTTCGTCTCCTGGGGCGCGATCCCGCTCGGCGCGCTGGTCGCCGGCCTGGCCGCCAGCGCCGTCGGCAACCGCGACGCGCTCGCGCTGACCTGCGCGTGCACCTTCGCCGCTCCGCTGGCGCTGGTGGTCGGCCCGGTCCGCCGGCAGCGCGACCTGGACTGACCGCGGGCGGGCACCGGTCGGTGCCCGCCCGCGTGACCGGTTGGTTCGCGACGCCAGTAGGTGCGCCGCGGTGCCCTCGGCGAAGCCCGCAGGCCGGGCCGCACCGCGATCGCCGGACCAGCGATCGAAGGGAGCCGGACTGCCGGCGACCGCCAGTAACGTGATCGCTAGGACTGGACCTGGCAGAAGCTGCCGTAGTCGTCGCCGGTGTAGTAGTACTCGCCGCCGGAGCCGCTGATCAGCCGGCGGTCACCGGTGCCGGAGTCGCCCGGCGTGGGCACCACGTACAGGTGGTAGTAGTCGGCCGACTCGGCCGGCAGCACGCCTTCGCGGTTCTCGTACACGGTGCCGTCCTGCTCGTACGGGAACGGGCCGCCCGCCTCGACCAGGCCGATGGTGTCCTGCACCTGCGACGGCAGGTCGGTGCACGCCGGTACGCCGCCGCCACCGCCGCCGCCGTTCGCGTCGGTGATCTCGCAGAACGTCTCGTAGTGGTCACCGGTGTAGTAGTAGTGCGGCGGGTCGGTCACCGGCGAGCCGCCGGTGACGATGCGGCGGGTACCGCGGTTGGGCGAGTCCGGCGTGATGACGGTGTACTCGTGGTAGTAGCCGGCCGACTCGGCGGGCAGCACACCCTCCCGGTTGTCGAACACCACCCCGTCGTTGTCCGGGTAGGGGAACGGCCCGCCGGAGTGGATCAGGTTCACCGTGTCGGTGGCCTGTGCCGGGAGGCTGCCCAGCGTGCAGTCGGAGATGTCGGCCGGCGCGGCGACGGAGGCCGCGGCGACGTGGTGGGCCGGTGCCGGGCTGGCCGGTTGGGCCTGGGCGACCCCGGTACCGATGGCGAAGACCCCGGCGAGCCCGGCGACGGTGGTCACCAGAGCCCGGCGGAGCGTCAGGGCATGTAGTCTCATGTCCGGATAGTACGAATAAATCGGTTAACGGCGCATCCCCGGGCCGCGAAACTTCTCGTCGGATCCGATCGGCACCGATCGATCTCCGCCGGCCCGACGGCTCCCCCGGCGCGCGCCGGTCAGACATCGCGGCCGGCCCAGCCGCAGGTCCGAGGCCTGCCGCGGTCAGTGGCCGTCGCCGCCCGGGCGCAGGTCGCGCGGGATCAGCACCAGGCTGACCAGCGCCGCGAGCAGCAGGATCACCGCCGAGACCAGCGCCGTGTCCACGAACGCGTGGCCGAACGCGGTGAACGCACCGGCCAGCGGCCCACCGGTACCGGGCGGGTGGCCCAGGTCGGTGGAGATCTGCGCGGCGTTCCCGACCGACTCGGCGGCCGGACCGGCGTGCTCGGCCGGCAGCGTCGGCAGGTGCGCGCGGTAGAGCCGGACCGCGAGGCTGCCGAGCGCGGCCACCCCGAACGCGCCGCCCAGCTCGTAGCTCACCTCGTCGATCGCGGCGGCGCTGCCGGCCTGCTCGGCCGGCGACGACGCCATCAGCAGTACCGACGCGATCGTCGACGCGGCACCGGCGCCGAGCCCGGTCAGCGCCAGGAACGCACCGACCGGCGGGTACGTCAGCGCACCGGTACGGGCGGCGAACCACGGCACCGCCATCCCCACCGCGACGAGCAGCAACGCCAGCGCCAACACGTACCGCGGGGCGAACCGGACGATCAACGCCGGCGCGACGAGGGTGCCGACGATCAGCGTGAGCGGCAACGGCAGCAGCCGCACGCCGGCCTCCAGCGGCGAGTCGCCGTGCGCGTACTGGAACCACTGGCTGGCCAGGAACAGCAATCCGACCAGGCCGAACATGGCGAGCGCGATGGCCGCCACGGCACCGGTGAAACCGCGCCGGGCGAACAGCCGTACGTCCAGCAGCGGGTGCCGGCGGTGCAGCGAGTTGCGGATGAACGCGTACCCGCAGACGACGGCGACGATCAGCGAGACCCAGACGACCGGGTCGTGCAGGCCGTTCCTGCCGGCGAGCTTGATCGCGTTGGCGATGCCGACGATGGCGAGGATGGACAGCACCACGCCGGCCCAGTCCCACCGGGACGGCACCGGCCGGTGGTAGTCGGGCAGCAGCCAGCGACCGAGCACCATCGCGGCCATCGCGATCGGCACGTTGATCAGGAAGACCGCGTGCCAGCTGAAGTGCTCCAGCAGCCAGCCGCCGAGCAGCGGGCCCAGCGCCATCCCGGCGCCGAACACCGCCGACCAGACGCCGAACGCGAACGTCCGCTCGCGCGCGTCGGTGAACACCTGGCGCAGCATCGACAGCGTCGCCGGCATGATCGCGGCACCGCCGACGCCGAGGCCGACCCGGCTCGCGATCAGCTCGGCCGGGCTGGTCGAGATCACCGCGCCGATCGAGGCGACACCGAAGATGCCGTACCCGATCAGCAGTACCCGGCGGCGACCGGTGCGGTCGCCCATCGCGCCGGCGGTGACCAGCAGCCCGGACAGCGCCAGCGCGTACCCGTCGACGATCCAGAGCTGCTCGACCGAGTTCGCGCGCAGGCCGTCGACCAGCGCCGGCAGCGCGACGTTGAGGATCGTCGCGTCCATCGCGATGATCAGCAGCGACGCCGACAGCAGCGCGAGGACCACCCAGCGGGAGCCCACGCCCGGGACCTCGACGGCGACCGGCTCGTCCGGTTCCGCGGCGCGGTGCCTCCCCATCCGACCACCCCCGAGCCGCAGAATACGTGGCGTGATCGGAGAACCGCGGACGGTTCGATTATCACGCCACCACGCGGGCGGGGGGGGCGGGTCAGTCGCGGGCCGGCAGGATCGTCCCGGTCACCTCACCGAACCCGATCGTCGTACCGTCGGCGCCCGGTGCGGTGGCGGTGATCGTGACGGTGTCCCCGTCGGCGAGGAAGACCCGCTCGGAGCCGTCGTCCAGCGTCACCGGCTCGGCGCCACCCCAGGTCAGTTCCAGGAAGCAGCCGCTGCCGCCGGGTCGCGGCCCGGACACCGTGCCGGAGGCGTACAGGTCGCCGGTGCGCAGGCTCGCGCCGTTCACGGTGAGGTGGGCGAGCTGCTGCGCGGCGGTCCAGTACATGCCGGCGAACGGCGGGCGCGACACCGTGCTGCCGTTCCAGTGCACCGCGAGCGACAGGTCGTACGCGCTGCCCGCGGGAAGCAGGTAGTCGGCCGGCACCGGGTCCTGCGCCGGCGCCGGCACCCGGGCGGCGGCGAGCGCCTCCAGCGGTACCACCCAGGGCGAGACGCTGGTGGCGAACGACTTGCCCAGGAACGGGCCGAGCGGCACGTACTCGAACGCCTGGATGTCGCGCGCCGACCAGTCGTTGACCAGTACCGCGCCGAACACCGTCCGGTCGAAGTCCACAGTGGACACCGAGGAGCCCTGCGGGCTCGGGGTGCCGACCACGAAGCCCACCTCGGCCTCGATGTCCAGCCGGATGCTCGGCCCGTACTCGGGCTCGCCGTCGACGAGACGCTGACCGGAGGGCCGGACGACGTCGGTACCGGAGACCACGATGGTGCCGGCCCGCCCGTGGTAGCCGACCGGCAGGCGGTGCCAGTTCGGCAGCAGCGGCGGCTGGTTCGGCCGGAACAGCCGGCCGACGTTGCCGGCGTGCTCCTCGAAGCAGTAGAAGTCGACGTAGTCGGCCACCTCGACCGGCAGGTGCACCGTCACCTCGCCGCGCGGTACCAGCGCGGAGCGCAGCGCCGGCTCGTACGAGGCATCGGCGACCAGCTCCAGCAGCCGGGCCCGCACCGCGTGCCAGACGTCGAACCCCTTGGCCAGGAACGGGTTCAGGCTCGGCGCGTCGAACACGGCCCGGTCCACCACACCGAACTCGTCGCGCAGCGCATCGTCCAGCAGCCCGGTGTTCGCGGTCGCGGCGAGCGACAGCACCTGGTCCCCGATCGCGACCGCGACGTGCCGCCGGCCACCAGCCTTGCTGACGATCCCGTACGGCAGGTTGGTCGCCGGGAACGGCGAGGACGCCGGGATCTCGATCCAACTGGTCACGCGTGGGCCTTTCTGGGCGCGGGCAGGTAGGAGAGCAGATCGGGATCGAGCAGGCCGAGCTCGACCAGGTCGGTCAGCGGCTCGGCCACGCTGCACGATCCGTACGAGGCGAAGCAGCCGCGGGTCTCGCCGGGCCCCGCCAGCATCGCGCCGGCCACCTCGGCCAGCGGGCCGGCCGCGCGGCCGGACAGCGCCTGCTCGGTACCGGCGAACGGCGGGTCCGGCAGCGCGCCGAGACACACCGCCGCCAGGACGTTCAGGTACCCGTGGTGCTCGAAGCCGGTCGCCGCCGCGGTGTGCCGCACCGCGTGGTGCAGCCCGGCGGTCAGCTTGAACGGAAGCTCACGCCCCCGACACCGGTCGACGAAGCCGGCCAGTTCCGCCTCGGTCGGGAACGCCTCGGCCGACAGCCCACCGGTACGCAGCTTCGCTCGGGCGCCGGTGCCGGCCAGCGCGTCGACGCCGTCGAGCAGGTGCGGACCGCGGGGCAGCTCGACGTACCGGCGCACCGTCCCGTCGCTCGTGGCGGGGACGATCGCGTCGAGCCGGGCGGCCACGTCGCGGACCGTGGCGACCGGGTCCGGCCCGGCGCCGACCGGGCACTCGAGCTGGCGCAGCGTCACGCGCGGCTCGGCCAGCGCGGCCGGGACGACCGCCTCGAGCTGGTCGATCGGCCCGATCAGGCCGATGTCCAACCGCGGCGGCAGGACCCCGAGCGGCCGGTCCGACGCGGCCGCGCCCGGCGCGCCGTTCAGGCAGTCGACCAGCTCGCCCCACCGTGCCGCCGGAAGCAGCAGCGGCCCAACCAGATCGGTGTACGGTGCGCTGCGGTGGTGTCGGTGTTCGGCCACCGCGACCGACATGGGGGCATTGCCGGGCGGGAAGAGGGCGGCGTCGTCGACGAGCGCACGAAACAGCGCCGGGATCGGCGACTCGGTTGACATACCGCTGACCGTAGTCGACGCTACGTGTATAGGACAATAGTGTCCGATTATCGGACGATCACCATTGGTGACAACCATCGTTGGTGCCGACCGGCGTGAACCGCCCGGCGGCACCCGTACCCGGGAGGGCCGATGCCGTACTACCGGCGGGTGGGCGAGATCCCACCGAAGCGCCACACCCAGTTCCGGCAGCCCGACGGCTCCCTCTACAAGGAGGAGCTGATGGGCCAGGAGGGGTTCTCCAGCGACTCCTCCCTGCTCTACCACCGCTACCCGCCGACCGCCATCCTCGCGGCCGACGCGTACGACGCACCGCGCGTCACCCGCACCCCGAACCACCCGCTCAAGCCGCGGCACCTGCAGACGCACAAGCTCGACACCACCGGCGCGGACGCCATCACCGGCCGGCAGCACCTGGTCGCCAACGACGACGTGCGCGTCTCGTACGTGACCGCCGATGCGCCGAGCCCGCTGTACCGCAACGCCATCGGCGACGAGTGCCTCTACGTCGAGGCCGGCACCGCGACGGTCGAGACCCAGTTCGGCGCCCTGGACGTACGCCTCGGCGACTACGTGATCATCCCGATGTCGGTGATCTACCGGGTGGTGCCCACCGGCGACGAGCCGCTGCGGCTGCTGTCCGTCGAGTCCACCGGCCACATCGGCCCGCCGAAGAAGTACCTCTCGGTCCGCGGCCAGTTCCTCGAACACTCGCCGTACTGCGAGCGCGACGTGCGCGGCCCGAGCGAGCCGCTGATCGTGGACGAGACCGAGGTCGAGGTCATCGTGCAGCAGCGCGGCGGCTGGACCAGGTTCGTGTACGCGCAGCACCCGTTCGACGCCGTCGGCTGGGACGGCTGCCTGTACCCGTGGGCGTTCTCGATCTTCGACTTCGAGCCGATCACCGGACGCCTCCACCAGCCGCCGCCGGTGCACCAGACGTTCGAGGGGCCGAACTTCGTGCTCTGCTCGTTCGTGCCGCGCAAGGTCGACTACCACGAGCTCGCGATCCCGATCCCGTACAACCATCACAACGTCGACTCCGACGAGATGATGTTCTACACCGGCGGGAACTACGAGGCCCGGCGCGGCTCCGGCATCGAGCAGGGCTCGATCTCGCTGCACCCGTCCGGCTTCACCCACGGCCCCCAGCCGGGCGCCGTGGAACGCGCGCTGGGCGTCGAGTTCTTCGACGAGCTCGCCGTCATGGTCGACACGTTCCGCCCGCTCGACCTGTGCGAGCCCGGCCTGTCCGTCGAGGACACCGGCTACGCCTGGACCTGGAACCGCAAGGTCTGACCGGCACGGTGCCGGTGGCCCACCGCCACCGGCACCTGCTGCACCAATTGCGGCCGGCGCCCGGGGCCCGCGGCCGCGTCGCGTCACCGGCCGACGTCAGCGCCCGCGGCATGCCGCGTTGCCGGCGGCGGCCGGAGACGGCGCCCGCGGCCGGCGCCAGCG
Organism: Actinocatenispora comari; assembly: GCF_017312725.1. Lineage (GTDB taxonomy): Bacteria > Actinomycetota > Actinomycetes > Mycobacteriales > Micromonosporaceae > Actinocatenispora > Actinocatenispora comari. The sequence goes on from NZ_BOPO01000116.1 coordinate 19,081, forward strand.
GCTGCGGCCAACGGCTGCGGCGGCGTCAGCGGTTGCGGCCGGCGCGGTGCAGGTCGTCGGCGCGCAGCACCAGCGCGGCGAACGCGAACGCACCCAGCAGGATCAGCACTCCCAGCGGCCACGGCGACGCCACCAGCGCGAACACCAGCAGCATCGGCGGACACGCCAACACGCACCAGCAGCCGGCCGCGAGCCAGCGATCGAGCGACGGCAGCACCCGCAACGCCGGTTGCGTCCCGGCCGGCGGATGCACCCGGAAGACGCCGAACAGCACCACCCCGAGCAGCCCCACCACGGCGGCCACCACCCGCGCCGGGCCGCCACCGGCCAGCGTGGTCAGGGCCACGACCAGCGGGCCGCCCCACGCGTACAGCGCGCCGACCGCGAGGAACCGGGACATCCCGCTGCGCACGCCCCGACCGGTCGCGGGCTCCGCTTCGGTACGGTCGTCCGGCGGCGGCTTCCCGCCGGTCCGGGACGGGCGCAGCCGCAGTACCGACGGCTGCTCGACGTCCGCCGCCCGCGGGTCCAACCGGAGCGCCTCGGCGTGCGCGCGCCGGGCCAGATCGGCGAGGCCCAGGTCCGCCGCGACCGCCGACAGCACCAGGTGCGTCTCCGGCTCGTCCGGCGCCAGCCGGACCGCCTGCCAGGCCGCGTCCAGGGTGGCCTGGCCGTTGCGCACCTGGCGCACGATCGCCGCGTAGTGCAGCTGCCGCAGCCACGACTCCGGATCGACCTCGACGAGCCGTTCCGCGGCGTCGATCGCGTCCTGCTTGCGTTCCAGCGCGACCAGCGCGTACCCGCAGACGACCTGGCCCAGCAGGTGCTCCGGGTCGACGGCGAGCGCGGCCCGCGCCGGCGGCAACGCCTGCTGCGCGCGCCCCGCCCGCAGCTCCACCATGCCGAGCGTGGCCAGCGCCTCCGGGTGGTCCGGCGCCAACCGCAGTGCATCCCGCAACTCCTCGGCCGCCTCCGCGAAGTGGCCCAGGTCGTCGAGCAGGTCGGCACGCTGGATGAACGTGCGCACCTCGGCAGCGGTGTCCCGCCCCGTCTCGTCCGGCTCCCCCGTCACGCCCCGAGCCTAACGACCCCAAGCCCGAACCGACCCCCACTCGCCCCACGCCCCGCCCCGCACGTCCGCGGGAGACCCGGCCAACGTCAGCCACGGCGCCGATCCCCAAGCTTCCGAGACGGACCAGGCGTTCGCACCGCGTCACCGAAACCCGCGGGCCGACACGGCCAGGCGGCGTCCAACCCGATCCCCGATCCCCGACCTCCCGAGACCTCCCGACCTCCCGAGGCGAGCCCGGCGGTCTCCGGCCAGCAGCACCGACTCCCCGACGTTCCGAAGCGGCCCAGGCGGCGTCAGGATCTCGTCTCCGATGCCCCGGCGGGGGATGGTCAAGGGGGCGAAGGCCCCCTTGACGGGGAGGGGTGTGGGGAGGGGCGAAGCCCCCTCCCCACGGTCCCCCACGCGGGGTGAAGCGGACAACAGAGGTGGCCTTCGCAACGCCACCCCGGGAACACCCCGACTCGTCAGGCCCGGTACACCAGGGCCGTGGCGATCGCCGCCAACCCTTCGCCCCGCCCCGTGAACCCCAACCCGTCACTGGTGGTCGCGGACACCCGCACCGGCGCCCCACCCAACGCCGCGGACAGCGCGTCCTGCGCCTCGCCCCGGCGCGGCCCGATCTTCGGGGACCGCCCGATCACCTGGACCGCGACGTTGCCCACCGCGTACCCGGCGGCACCGACCCGGCGCGCGGTCTCGGCCAGCAACGCGGTACCGGCGGCGCCGGCCCACTGCGGTTCGGCGGTACCGAAGTTCGCGCCGAGGTCGCCCAGCCCGGCGGCGGACAGCAGCGCGTCGCAGGCGGCGTGCGCGGCCACGTCGCCGTCCGAGTGGCCGGCCAGCCCGGGCTGGTCCGGCCAGTACAGGCCGGCGACCCAGCAGTCACGATCGGCCTGGTACGCGTGGATGTCGGTGCCGACGCCGACCAGCGGGATGATCACGCCGCGAGCCTAACGAACGGCGCGACCAGCGAACGCCACCCGCGCCGGGGCTACGGGTCGACCAGCAGGGCGGCGACCTGCAGGTCGAACGGCCTGGTGATCTTGAGAGCGGACTCGGCGCCGGGCACCGTGGTCACCCGGCCACCCAGCCGCTCGACCAGCCCGGCATCGTCGGTCGCGCCGCCGTCGGTGTCGACCGCGTGCGCCGCGGCCAGCACCGTACGCCGGAAGCCCTGCGGGGTCTGTACCGCGCGCAGCACCGACCGGTCGACCGTACCGGTGACCGCGCCGTCCGGGTCGACCTGCTTGATGGTGTCGACGACCGGCAGCACCGGGATCACCGCGTCGCTGCCGGCGCGGACCGCCGCGGCGACCCGGTCGACCAGCTCCGGCGGCGCGAACGCCCGGGCCGCATCGTGCACCAGGATGATCGGGTACCCGCCGGGCACCGCGGCGAGCGCCAGCGCCACCGACTGCTGCCGCTCGGCGCCGCCGACGACCAGCCCCAGGCCCACCCCGGTACCGGCGAGGACCGGGGTGAGCAGCGCGGACACCGAGTCGACCGCGCCGGCCGGCACCGCGACCACGACGTGACCGACACAGTCGGCCTGCGCCAGCCGGCGCACCGCGTGCACCAGCAGTGGCGAACCGGCCAGCTCGCGCAGCGCCTTCGGCAGCCCGGGGCCGAGCCGCTCGCCCCGACCCGCAGCAGGCACGAGGACCGCGACGTCGCCGCGTCCTGCTCTCGACGCGGTCACGTCGCGGTCCTCGTTCATGCGTATTGCGTCGTGCTTGGCTCAGGCCTCGGACAGCACCCGATCGAGCAACGACTCTGCCTCGTCCTTGGTGCTCTTCTCGGCGAGGGCCACCTCGCCGACCAGGATGTCGCGGGCCTTGGCGAGCATGCGCTTCTCGCCAGCCGACAACCCACGCTCCCGCTCCCGGCGCCACAGGTCCCGCACGACCTCGGCAACCTTGAGCGGGTTGCCGGACGCCAGCTTCTCCAGATTTGCCTTGTACCGCCGCGACCAGTTGGTCGGCTCCTCGGTGTGCGGAGCGCGCAGCACGTCGAAGACCTTGTTCAGGCCCTCTTCGCCAACCACTTCCCGGACACCGACGATCTCGGCGTTTTCAGCTGGAACCCGCACCGTCAGATCGCCCTGCGCAACCTTGAGCACGAGGTACTGCTTTTCCTCGCCCCGGATGGTCCGGGTCTCGATTGCCTCGATGAGTGCGGCCCCGTGGTGGGGGTAAACAACGGTCTCGCCGACACTGAAAGCCATAGGTTCGAAACCCCTTTCGCTGTGTTAAGGGTAACACGCCGTTGCCCCGGACCGGGACTCCGGATGCCGCCATAACCGCTGGTCAGCGGCGTGTGAGGAGGCCTACTCGACTTGACAAACGGCGATTCGCACGGCACACGGAGGCCGATCGCGACTACAGGTGATCTAATGGGCACGAAAAGTCAGCTGTCTGCTTCGTCCCTAAACACCCACCGGCACGACCCGGATCCGATCTGGTCCGGTGCCACTCTGGTGCTCTCCGGGAACGTGAGAGAGAGTGGAAGCAAGCGGCCGAGGAGGCAGCGGTGAGCGGTCAACTTGGTGACGACGACGGCGGCCGCAGGTCGCCGGATCCCGACGGTCTGCCCGGCTTCCCACCCGAGTGGGGACGCATCGTCATCCCCGACGACGCCGCCGAGCTGGACCACGAGGCCACGAAGGTGCGGCGCGAGCTGCGCCGCGAGGCACTGCTGCAACGGCACGGGCTGCGCCCCGGGCGCCGGCTGCACCACCTGATGCTGCCGCTCGTGCTGCTCACCATGGCGGTGCTGGTCGCCACCACCAGCCTGTTCGCCGCGCTGTTCCCGCAGGGCCGGCGGGCCGGTGGTACCCCGAGCAGCAAGGCGACCGCCGTGCAGACCGGCGCGCCGCTGCCCGACCTCACCCTCGCCACCGCCTCGGGCGGGTCGGTCGCGCTGCGCGGCGTGCACCCGGCCGTCGTCCTGGTGTTGCGGCACTGCGCCTGCCGCAGCCTGATCAGCGGCACCGCCAAGGCGGCGGGCAGCCAGGTGCGGGTGCTCGTGGTCGGCGCGAGCACGGCACCGACGCTGCCGACACTGCCGGCCGGCAGCCGGGTCACCGCGGTACGCGACAACGACGACCAGCTCACCGAGGCGGTCGCCGCCGGCCAGCACCGGACGAAGCTCGCCGACAAGACCGCGACCGTGCTGCTGGTCGACCAGCACGGGGCGCTGACCGCCACCGTGCCCACCACCGTCGACCCCGCCGACTTCGCCGAACGGGTACCGGCCCTCGCCGGCTGAGCCGCGCCGCGTCGCCGCGTCGTCAGACGGCGCGCAACAGCACGGCGTAGAGCGTGAGGCCGGGGCCGAACGCGAGGGCGACGGTGCGCTCGCCGGGACGTACCGGCAGCTCCTGCAGCACCGCGAGCACCGTGCCGGACGAGCAGTTGCCGTGCTGGCGCAGCGTCGCGCGGGACGGCTCCAGCGCCGCGTCGGCCAGCCCGAGCCGCTCCTGCACCACGTCCAGGATGCGCGGGCCGCCCGGATGCACCGCCCAGTGCGCGACATCGGCGACGGTCAGGCCGTGCCGGCGCAGCAGCGTCGCCACCGTGTCCGGCAGCTGCCCGGCCAGCGTGTCCGGTACCCGGGCGGACAGCCCCATCCGGAAGCCGTGGTCGGTGACGTCCCAGGTCATCTGGTCGGCCGTGGCCACGTCGGTGGTCGCCGCCACGTCCACCACCGCCAGCCCCGGTACCGGCCGGGTCGCCTCGGCCGGCCGCAGCACCGCCGCGACCGCCGCGTCGGAGAACAGCGCGTGCGCCACCACCTGAGACAGGTCCCGGCTGGCCGGCTGCAGGTGCAGCGAGGTCAGCTCGACGCACAGCAGTACCGCCGGGCGACGGTGCACGGCGACGAAGTCGGCGACCGCGGCCAGCCCGGGCAGCGCCGCGTAGCAGCCCATGTGGCCGATCAGCAGCCGCTGCACGTCGTTCGGCAGGCCGAGCTCGGCGGCGAGCCGGATGTCCACCCCGGGCGTCACGTAGCCGGTGCAGGAGGCCACCGCGAGCAGACCCGGATCGCGTACCGACAGGCCGGCGTCGGCGAGCGCCGCGGTCACCGCGGCCCGGCCGAGCGGCAGCGCCTCGGTCAGGTACCGGCGCATCCGGTCCCCGGTGCCCATCGTCGAGACGTCCTCGACCAGCGGGTTGACCGCCGGATGACGCTGCCGCACGCCGGCGTGCGCGAAGATCCGGCCGGCACTGCGCACGTCCCGGTAGTGCTCGGCGAAGAAGTCGGCCCACAGCGTCGACTGCGCCACCGCGGGCGGGAAGGCCGCGGCGAGCCCGGCCAGTACCGGGGTGACCGCCGCGCCCGCGGCGTCGGTGCGGCCGGCCGCGGACGGCAGCGTGGTCGGCGCGGTCGCCGTCCGGTTCGGTGCCCGCGGGGCCGACACCGCGTCGGGGCTCACCATCGGGGAGCCGTCCCGGTGGCGTTCGGGTCGCCGCCGAGGGCGGCCACCCCGAGCCAGTCGGCGCACACGTCGCTGGTCGCCGGCTGGAGCGCGCCGCACCGGGCGTCCCGGTACAGCCGTTCCAGCGGCTGACCGCGGCGGGAGGCGCCGGCACCGGCCGCCTCCAGCAGGTCGCTCGCCACCCGCGCCGCGGTGTCGCCGGCGAGCAGCTTGGCCCGCCACACCCAGCGGTTCGTCTCGGGCGCCCCCGGGTCCTCGTCGACCCGGCGGGCCGCCTCCAGTACCGCGAGGCGGGTCGCGGCGACGTCGGCCTCGGCCCGGCCGATCCGGGCCCGTACCGCGGGGAGCGTCGCCAGGTTCCGACCCTCCACATAGGACACCACGGCGTCCACGGCGGCCTGCGCAACCCCGACGTACACCGCGGCGTAGCTGGCGACCAGCCACTGCGGCATCACCTGGGCGACCAGCAGGGCCAGCCCCTCGATGCCACCGAGCAGCGCATCGGCCGGTACCCGCACCGACAGGTGCAGGTCGTGGCTGGCGGTGGCGCGCATGCCGAGCACGTCCCAGTTCGGCTCGACCCGGACGCCGTCGCCGGCCGGTACCAGGAACTGGGAGACCTTGTCCGCCTCGGCCGACGAGCGGGCGGCGACGAGGTAGCCGGCGGCGCCCTCGGCGCCGGAGACGAAGCACTTGTGGCCGTCGATGACGAACCCGTTGCCGTCCGCGCGGTAGGTACTGGTCAGCTCGGACAACCGGGAGCCGGCCCGGGGCTCGCTCATCGCCACCGCGTACCGCGCGCCGTCGCGCACCGCGGCGGTCAGGATCGCGTCCCGGGCTGCGAAGTACGCGTCGGTCGCGCCGAGCGCGCGGGCCAGCTCGTCCGGGGTCTGCGCCAGCGCGCCGGTGACCGAGGCGTGCATGTTGTAGATCAGCGCGGTCGCGCCGTTGCCGCGGCCCAGCTCCATCGCCACCCGCGCGTAGTCGGCGAACCCGGCACCGGCACCGCCCAGCCGCGTCGGCACCATCAGCCCGAGCAGGCCGGCGTCGCGCAGCGCCGCAAGGTCCGCGGCCGGCAGCGCGCCGTCCACGTCGTACCCGGCCGCCCGCGCGGCGAAGTCCGGGACCAGCGCGGCGGCCGCCGCCACCGCCCGGTCGGGTGTCAGCGGCTGCTCCTCGGTCACCTCACGCGTGCTGGTCACGTCGCCTCCCTGAGAGCTCCTGGCCGCAGCCTGTGGACCGCCGTCACGGTGTCTCGCGCGGGGGCCGGTCGCGCCGCCGGCCGCGAAACTGGTAGAGCAGCGCCGGCGAGCCGCCGGGCCGCATGGTCACCGGGCCGCGCCCGGTCGCGACGAACCGCAACAACCCCGGTACCCCCGGCCGAAGCCCACGTACCTGCAGGTCCACGCCGTGCGCCCGGGCCGCGATGCGCAGCAGCCGGGGCGGTACGAACAGGTCCGGGTCGTGGATGCCGGCAGCGATCACCGGCCGGAACCGCAACCGGGCGCCGGGCCGGCGCGGGTGCAGCACCACCGCCGGTACCCGCTCGCCCAGCGTGACCAGGACCAGCCGGGCCAGCGCCGTCGCGTTGATCGTGTCCCCGACCAGCAGCCCGCCCGGCCGCAGCAGCCGCGCCGCCTCGGCGATCACCCGGGCCGGATCGGCGACGTGTTCCAGCAACTCACCGGCCACCACCACGTCGGCGCAGCCGGACGCGAGCGGCACCCGGTACGCGTCGCCGGCCAGCGGCGTCACCCCGTGCCGGCGGGCGACCCGCAGCGAGGTGTCGACCGGATCGATGCCGACGTGCCGGTACCCGCGACCGGCCAGCCACGGCGCGAGCAGCCCACCGCCGCAGCCCAGATCGACGAGCACCGCGCCGGGCCGGGGCGCCGGCGGTACCAGCCGGGCCCGCGCGGCGGCCAGCCAGCTCAGCGAGGCGAACACCCCGTCCGGGCTCCACCACTCGTCCCGCAGCCGCTCGTACTGGGACAGCTCGTTGCGGCCCCGGTGCGGGCCCGGCGCCCGATCGACGGTGTGCACCATCGCGATCACCCCCCGACCCTGTCACACGAACGGGATGCTCGGGAGGTTCATCGCGGTACGGGCACGCGCCGACCCGCCGTGCCGCGCCGGTTCGGTGCGCGCGGACGGGAGGCGGGTGCGGGCAGACTGGCCGGATGAGCGTCCGGAGCCTTGCCTGGTGAGCAGGCAGCGATTCGATCGTCCTGCGGCGAACGGCGGCGTTCCGACGAGCGTTCGGCGGACGGTGGTGGGCCTGGTCCGCGGCTGCCATCCGGAGCCTGTGGTGGCGGTCACACTGGTGGCCACGGCGCTGTCGGTCGCGGTCGGTCGCGGCGCCGCCGGTACCGCGTCGGTGGCCGCCGCGGTGTGCACCGGCCAGCTGTCCGTCGGCTGGGCGAACGACTGGCTGGACGCGGCCCGCGACCTCGCCGCCGGCCGCCCGGACAAGCCGGTGGTGACCGGGTTGATCGCGCCGGGCACGCTGCGCGCGGCGGCGCTCGCCGCGGCGGTGGCGACCGTACCGCTGTCGCTGCTGTCCGGTTGGCTGGCCGGCACCGTGCACCTCGCCGCGGTCGGCAGCGCCTGGCTGTACGACCGGCCGCTGAAGGCCACCCCCGCCTCGGTGCTGCCCTACCTCGCCTCGTTCGGGCTGTTGCCGGCGTTCGTGCTGCTCGGCGCGGGCGTACCGGTGCCGTGGTGGCTGCCCGCGGCGGGCGCCGCGCTCGGCGGCGGAGCGCACTTCTTCAACGCGCTGCCCGACCTCGCCGCCGACCGGGCCGCCGGCATCGCGGGGCTGCCGCACCGGCTCGGTGCCCGCAGGGCCTGGTGGGTCGGCGCGGCACTGCTGCTGGCCGCCTCCGGCCTGCTCGCCTACGGGGTACCAGGCTGGTACGGGCCGGCCGGGTTCGCGGTGGCGCTCGCCGCGCTGGCGGTGGGTGCGGTGGCGGGGCGCCGGCCGGGCTCCCGCGCCACCTTCCGGGTGGTGCTCGTGGTCGCCCTGGTCGACGTCGCCCTGCTGGTTCTCGCCGGCGCCGCCACCGGCTGACCCACCCCACCGGCGCCGGCGGCTCGTCGAGCCCGGCGCCGACCGGCGATCGGCACCTCTCCGCACGCACCGGTACGGCCGGCATTAGGCTGTCCGGTGGCCTACCTGGGCATTGCAGCAAGGAGGATCGGCACCGTGAGCCGCAGTGTTGTGTCGTCTCGATCGCCTCGGCTGCGTCGGTTCACCCGACGTGGCGCGCTCGCGCTGGTCGCCGGGGTGGGTGCCGCCACGGTGCTCGCCGGCTGCAGTGCCGGACAGATCTCCGAGACCGCGAAGATCCAGCCCGCTGTGCAGGGCGCGGACGCCCAGTCCGACTCCGGCACCATCGCGCTGCGCAACCTGACCGTGCTGTTCCGCGGCGACGGCGACGCGACGTACACGGCGGGCCAGGACGCGCCGCTGGTGGTCCGGATCGCCAACTCGGGTGCCGACGACGACGTGCTGACCTCGGTGAGCACCAACGCCGCCGAGTCCGTCGTCTACGTCGACAGCTCCGCCTCGCCGGCCGCGTCGCCGTCGGGCAAAGCGTCCCCGTCGGGCAGCGCGTCGCCGTCCGGCAGCGCCTCGCCGACGCCGAACGACCAGCCGCCCGGCAAGGACCGGTTCGACCTCAAGGTGGCGTCCCAGGACATGCTGACGCTGCTGCCGGACCAGGGCAAATACCTCGAGCTGTACAAGGTGCGCCGGGACCTGCGGTCCGGCCAGACGGTGCGGCTGGTGTTCCACTTCCAGAAGGCCGGCGACATCCGGATCGACGTGCCGATGGCCCCGCCGGAGCAGGTCACCGAGCGTTCCCCGGCCGGCGTCGAGCACCCGGAAGAGGGCTGAACCGAAGTCGTCCGGTGCCGCGGCACCGCGCCTGTCCGGGCGCGGCGCCGCGGCACTGTCGTACCCGGGGCATAGCGTTTCGGCCGTGACTTCCCGAAGCTCCGGCACTCGCTCCGGTTCCGCCTCCCGCGGTGCGGCGGTCCGCACCGTCCGCCCCGCGTACCACTGCGACGCGTGCGGGTTCGCGGTGCCGAAGTGGGTGGGTCGCTGCCCCGACTGCGGCAGCTGGGGTTCGATCGTCGAGGCGGCGCCGGCGGCGGCCGCACCGGCCGCGACGCCTTCGCTCGCCGCGCGCGCCCCGTCGGTACCGGCCAGTCCGATCGGCGCGGTCGATCTGGAGGAGGCGGCGCACCGGCCGACCGGGGTCGGCGAGCTCGACCGGGTGCTCGGCGGCGGGCTGGTGCCGGGTTCGGTGGTGCTGCTCGCCGGCGAGCCCGGGGTGGGCAAGTCGACGCTGCTGCTGGAGGTGGCCTACCGCTGGTGTGCCAGCGCGCCGGCGCCGGCCGCGGCCACCCCGTCGCTGGTGGTCAGCGGCGAGGAGTCGGCCGCGCAGGTGCGGCTGCGGGCCGAGCGCACCGGCGCGGTGCACGACAGCCTGTTCCTCGCCACCGAGACCGACCTGGCGAACGTGCTCGGGCACATCGACACGGTCAAGCCGGGTCTGCTGATCCTCGACTCGGTGCAGACGATCGCCTCCCCCGAGGTCGACGGTTCGGCCGGCGGGGTGACCCAGGTCCGGGCGGTGACCGCGGCGCTGGTCGCGGTGGCCAAGGAGCGCGGCATCGCCACCGTGCTGGTCGGCCACGTCACCAAGGACGGCGCGATCGCCGGCCCCCGGGTGCTGGAGCACCTGGTCGACGTGGTGCTGCACTTCGAGGGCGACCGGCACTCGACGTTGCGGCTGGTCCGCGCGGTGAAGAACCGGTTCGGCGCGGCCGACGAGGTGGGCTGCTTCGAGATGCACGACGGCGGCATCCGCGGCCTCGCCGACCCGTCCGGGCTGTTCCTGTCCCGACACGCCGACCCGGTGCCGGGCACCTGCGTGACGGTGACCGTGGAGGGCCGCCGGCCGCTGCTGACCGAGGTGCAGGCGCTGGTGGCGCCGTCGGTGCTGCCGTCGCCGCGGCGGGCGGTGTCCGGGCTCGACTCGGCCCGGGTGGCGATGGCGCTCGCGGTGCTGGAGCGGCGCTGCAAGGTGCGGCTGCACGACCGGGAGGTGTTCGCAGCGACGGTCGGCGGGGTGCGGGTGACCGAGCCGTCGGCCGACCTCGCGGTGAGCCTGGCGGTGGCCTCGGCGTCCCGTGACTTCCCGCTGCCGGCCGACCTGGTCGCGATCGGCGAGGTGGGGCTGGCCGGCGAGGTGCGGCCGGTGTCGGCGGTGCCCCGCCGCCTGTCCGAGGCGGCTCGGCTGGGCTTCACCCGGGCGCTGGTGCCGGTGGGCTGCGGCCCGGCGGCGACCGGGGTCGACGCGCCGGCCGGGCTGTCGGTCACCGAGGTGCCCGACCTGGGCGCGGCGCTGCGCGCGGTGGCCGACGCCACTCGGGCGGCGCGCGACTGACTCCGCCCGGTTCCTCCCGGTAACGGCGGTCTCGCGATTCAGCGTTGGCGGCAGACCGGAGCCGTACACATCGCTTCGGACACGAAGCGTGAGCGAGTGATCGTCGGGGCGGTGTTGCCGAGCCCCGCATTCCCTACACTGTGCCGGGCGGGGTGGCCCGTGACCGGAGCGGGGCGACCCCGGTTCTCCGGTGGTGATCGAAGGAGCGGCGAGGTGCCAATCGACCGGGATGATCCGCTGCGCGCGACGCTCGCGCTGATGGCGCCGGGCACCGCACTGCGGGAGGGCCTGGAGCGGATCCTGCGCGGCAACACCGGTGCGCTGATCGTGCTCGGGTACGACCGGGCCGTCGACGTGCTGTGCACCGGTGGCTTCCCGCTGGACGTCGAGTTCTCCGCGACCCGGCTGCGCGAGCTGTGCAAGATGGACGGCGCGGTCATCCTCACCAACGACTGCTCCCGCATCGTGCAGGCCGCGGTGCACCTGATGCCCGATCCGTCGATCCCGACCGAGGAGTCCGGCACCCGGCACCGCACCGCGGAGCGCGTCGCCCGGCAGACCGGGTACCCGGTGATCTCGGTGAGCCAGTCGATGCACATCATCAGCCTGTACGTGACCGGCCAGCGGCACGTGCTGGACGACTCGGCGGCGATCCTGTCCCGGGCCAACCAGGCGCTCGCCACCCTGGAGCGGTACAAGGCGCGGCTGGACGAGGTGTCCGGCACCCTGTCCGCGCTGGAGATCGAGGACCTGGTCACGGTCCGGGACGCGATGGCCGTGGTGCAGCGGCTGGAGATGGTGCGCCGGATCGCCGACGAGATCGAGGGGTACGTGATCGAGCTCGGCACCGACGGCCGGCTGCTCGCGCTGCAGCTCGACGAGCTGATGGCCGGGGTGGACGAGGACCGCGCCCTGGTCATCCGCGACTACTTCCCGCCGGGGCGGATCCCGCCGCAGGTGCACGAGGTGCTGGCGCAGCTCGACGAGCTGTCCGCGACCGAGCTGCTGGACCTGACCGCGGTCGCCAAGGCGCTCAGCTACCCGGCGACCACGGAAGCGCTGGAGGCGGCGATCAGCCCGCTCGGGTTCCGGCTGCTGGCGAAGGTGCCGCGGCTGCCGGCCGCGGTGGTGGACCGGCTGGTCGGCCACTTCGGTGGGCTGCAGCGGCTGCTCGGCGCCACCGTGGAGGACCTGCAGGCGGTCGATGGCGTCGGCGACAGCCGGGCCCGCACCGTCCGCGAGGGCCTGTCCCGCCTCGCCGAGGCCTCCATCCTGGAACGCTACGTCTGACCCACCCCGCTTCGATCCTCCGGCCCGCCCGGCGCGGCGTCGATCCGGCGCGGCACGGCTGACAGGTCCTGTCAGCCGTCACCACTAGCGTCTCGCGGCGAGACGACGGGACGGGAGTGCCGATGATCGAGGGCGTACTGATCGCCGAGAGCCTCCGGGTCGGCGGCGAGCTGTCCGGGCTACCACTGCGGCTGACCCGGGTCACCCGGGTCGCGGCCGGCGACACCGACGCCGGCCAACCGCCGCTCTGGACGCTGCTGTACTTCGCCGCCCCGGACGACGCCGCGGAACGGCTGGCCACCGCGCTGGCCGGCGCCCTCGCCCCGGTCGGTGGGTGGTACTGCGACTTCGGTACCGGCACGGAGAAGTTCGTGGTGTTCGCCGACCGGGTGTTCCGCTACCCGCGGGGCGAGCGGGCGGGCGGTGACGCGGCCCGGGCGTACGGGCGAAGCGTCGGGGTGCCGGCGCCGCAGCTCGACTGGGCCGAGTGACGGTCAGGTCACCGTCAACGGGTAGGGCTTGGCGTGTTTGGTGCCGACCCGGCCGTCCAGCGAGTAGGACCCGCGGGACAGGGCGTGCCGGGCCGTCTTGCAGCCCTTGCTCGCCGTGCGGCCGTCCCACACCAGCCGGTACGTGACGTGCACGCCCGGGTCGAACCGGCGGACGTCGGAGCCGTGGTTGGGGTCGCAGTAGTCCGACGACCAGACCGTCGTGTCACCGTGCTTGACGGACAGCTCCTGCTGGTCGGCACCGATGTCCCGGGTGCAGGCCTTGGTCGAGCCGTTCCCGATGGTCAGGTAGAGCGCCGGGGTCGAGCCGGCCGGCATCGTGCGCGGATCCACCCGTACCGACACGGTCAGCGCGTCGTCGCCGCAGTGCGCGGCCGGTTCGTCGTCGTCGGCCGGCGGCGGGACGGCGGAGGCGTCGACCGGGGCGCCGTCACCGCTGCCGGCGGTCGGGGTGGGGCTCGCCGACGGGCTGCCGGTGGGCGACGGGTCGCCGGTCGCCGGCGCCGTCGAGGACCCGGAGCCGGAACCGGCCCCGGGGCGCGACGACTGCTTCGTGCCGGCCGCGTGCGGGCCGGACGACGTCTCCGGCGCCCCCGGGCTGCACGCCCACACGGTGAGCACGACCACCAGCGCCACGCCGGCCAGCACGACCACCCGCCGTCGCCAGTAGACGGCGGGTGGGAGCGGGCCAACCGTCATCCGCATGCTCGAACACGTTAGCGACGACGTCGGCGAATGCCGGTAGGCGCGCCGGATCGACGGCCGCCGATCACCCGCGCCGCACCTGGCGTGCGGCACCCGGACCGGTCAGTACGGGCTGCTGATCGTGCCGTCCGCCTGCCGCAACCGCTCCAGGTACTCGGCGAACGTGACATGCCCGTCGGCGTGGTCCGGCGACAGGTGCGCGCCGTCCCGGAACGCCGCCATGGTGCGCCCCGGCAGCCGTACCGGCACCCGCAGCACCCGTCGCTGCAGCCCGGCGACCGACAGGTAGGTGCGCATCAGCTCGGGCAGCGAGGTGACCTCGGGCCCACCCATGTCCGGCACCCGGCCGGCCGGCTCACCCAGCACCAGGTCGGCCATCCGGTCGGCCACCTCGCCGACGTCGACCGGCTGCACCGTCAGGTTCGGTACCAGCGCCACCGGCGGGCGCGCGATCGGCCGCAGGAAGCGCAGCACCAGGTCGTGGAACTGGGTGGTGCGCAGCACCGTCCACGGCGCGCCGGACTGCGCGATGGCCAGTTCCGAGTTGAGCTTCGCCCGGTAGTAGCCGAACGGGATCCGGTCCACGCCGACGATCGAGATGTAGGTCAGCGGCCGGTCGCCGCGCTCGGCGAGCAGCCGCCGGGTCTGCGCCACGTCGCGCTCGGGATGCCGGTAGTCGGCGCTGGTCGCGCAGTGCGCGATCGCGTCCACCCCGTCCAGCGCCTGCGCCAGCCCGGTGCCGCTCTCCAGGTCGCCGCGGACCGAACCGGTCGGCAGCCCCTCCCGCCGGCTGAGCACCCGCACCTCGGCACGTTCCTTGAGCCGCTCGACCAGCGCCCGGCCGAGCACGCCCGTACCGCCTGTCACCAAAACCCTCGTCATGACCATCCGACGGTACGCCGGCCGGAAACGTGACGTGCCGCGATCGGCGCAGGTCGGGTTTCCCGCCGTATGCGGGGGAAATCCCGTTCCTCACTCCCAGCCGGCGCGCAGCTTCTCCGGGTTGCGTACCGCCCAGATCCGGCTGACCCGGTCGCCGGTGACCTCGATCGCGGCGACCACGACCAGCTCGTCACCGCGCCGCGCCACCAGGCCCGGCCGGCCGTTCACGGCACGCTCCAGCAGCGTCGTGCGCGGGCCGCCATCGACGAACCGCAGCAGGTACCGGACGATCCGGTCGCCGCCGTGGATCGGATGCCGGGCCGCGGTGACCAGCCCGCCACCGTCCACCACGACGGTGGCGTCCGGGTCGAGCAGGCCCAGCAGCGCGTCGATGTCCTGCGCCTCCCAGGCCCGGCGGAAGTCCCGGACCACCCGCTGCCGTACCGCGTCGTCCGGTGCCGCCGCGGGCTGCGCGGCGCGGAGCCGGCGGCGGGCCGAGGTGGCCAGCTGGCGGCACGCCGCCTCGCTGCGGCCGACGATCCCCGCCACGTCGGCGAACCGGTACCCGAAGACGTCGTGCAGGATCAGCGCGACCCGCTCGGCCGGCGTCATCGAGTCGAGCACGACCAGGAACGCCATCGTGATCGACTCGTCCAGGGTGACCCGGTCGGCCGGATCGTCGGGCGGGCCCGCCACCGGGCCACCGAGCGGCGTACCGTCGCCCGGCACCGGCTCGGGGATCCACTCGCCGACGTAGCGCTCCCGCCGGGCGCGGGCCGAGCCGAGCACGTCCAGGCAGATCCGGCTGGCGACCGTGGTCAGCCAGGCGCCCGGCGACACGATCTGCTCCCGCTGCGCCGCGGACAGCCGGTACCAGCGCAGGTACGTCTCCTGCACCACGTCCTCGGCGTCGGCGAGCGAGCCGAGCAGCCGGTACGCGAGGCTCGTCAGCGCGCGCCGCTCGCCGACGACCGCCGCCAGGCCCGGGTCGTCCACAGCCCCCGTGTCCATCCGCCCACCGTCCCTCTCGTACCGCGACTTCCCCACCGGTTCGACGAAACAGCACGTCCGGTCGTGACGCCACCGTCCGGCGCGGACATCACAGCGCCGCCTCACGTTCGGACGGGCCGCGTCGTCGAAGGGGCGAGGCGCCGGGACCGGCCGGCGCCCGTGCCGACGAGAGGAACCACGCGAGATGACCACGAGCACCGAACCAGCCGGCGCCACCTCCCGGCTGTCCAACCCGGCCCGGTACTTCCCGGAGTTGGGCACCGTGTCGACCGCGCTGGCCAAGGCCACCCGCAACGGCGCCGTACCGCGGGCGACGATCGGCCTGGTGCAGCTGCGCGCCGGCCAGATCGTCGGCAGCACGTACCACACCGTCCGGCAGACGGAGCTGCTGCGCAAGGCGGGCGAGCCGGAGGAGCGCATCACCGCGGTCGCGTCGTGGCGGGACGCGCCGTACTTCACCGACCCCGAGCGGGTCGCGTTGGAGCTGGTGGAGGCGGTACTGACGGCGAACCCGAGCGGTCAGCGGGTGGACGACGAGCTGTACGCCCGAGCCGCCGCGCACTACGACGAGCGGGGGCTGTGGACGCTGACCCTGGTGATCGGGCAGATCTGCCTGTTCATCCCGGTCGCGCTGATCGCTCAGCCGATCCCCGGCACCCCGATCGGCAAGAACTACCGCGAATAGCACTCCGCTGCGCTTCGTCCCGGCTGCGTTGCGCCTCGTCCCGGCGGTACAGGGGTCCGTCGGGGCGGTGTGGCAGGATCGGGCGGCGATGGACAGCTCGGTACTCCAGCGGCGGTTGGCCGCGCTCGTCGGCGACTGGTACGCCGAACACGCCCGGGAACTGCCCTGGCGGGCGCCGGGCGTCTCCGCCTGGGCGGTGCTGGTCAGCGAGATCATGCTGCAGCAGACCCCGGTGCACCGGGTGCTGCCGGTGTGGCGGGAGTGGCTGGCCCGCTGGCCCACCCCGCAGGATCTGGCCGTCGAGCCGGCGGCCGAGGTGATCCGCGCCTGGGGCCGGCTCGGCTACCCGCGCCGCGCGCTGCGGCTGCACGAGTGCGCGAAGGCGCTCGTGGAGCGGCACGGCGGCGAGGTACCGCGGGAGGTCGAGGCGCTGCTCGCGCTGCCCGGCATCGGCTCGTACACGGCGCGCGCGGTCGCCGTGTTCGCCTACGGCGACCGGCATCCGGTGGTGGACACGAACGTCCGCCGGTTCGTCGCCCGGGCCGTGACGGCGCTCGCCGACGCCGGGCCACCCCGTACGGTGGCCGACCTGGCCGCGGTCGAGGAGCTGCTACCGACCGACCCGGCCGACGCGGCCCGCGCCTCCATCGCGTTCATGGAGCTCGGCGCGCTGATCTGCACCGCCCGTGCGCCGCGCTGCGCGGACTGCCCGGTGTACGCCGAGTGCGGCTGGCAGCGCGCCGGCCGGCCGGCGGCCACCGGCCCGGCCCGGAAGGTGCAGAAGTTCGCCGGCACCGACCGGCAGGTGCGCGGCCTGCTGATGGCGGTGTTGCGGGAGGCGACCGCGCCGGTGCCCCGCGCCGCGCTGGACGCGGTGTGGCAGGACGGCACCCAGCGCGACCGGGCGCTGGCCGGCCTGCTCGACGACGGCCTGGTGCACCGGCTCACCGACGACCGGTACGCCCTGCCGTCCTGACCGGCTGCCGGTGGTGTCCACGCTGCGGATGCCGTGGGCGGGGGACGGACCGTCGACTACGCAGCGGCAACCGCCGGGCGTCGCCTTCCACGGGTAGCGACGACACCGGCCTGCAAACGACGCTGGCCCCGGACCTTGCGGTCCGGGGCCAGCGCGGTGTTGCCGACTGCTACTCGGTGGCTTCGCCGGCGCTCAGGTCGGCGGGCACCGCGTCCGGCACCTCGGCCGGCTTGGTGGTGCCGCGGAAGACCAGGTGCGACTTGTCGATGTCGGCCGGGTCGCCCTCGACGTCCACCACCACGATCTGGCCCGGGGTGATCTCGTTGAACAGGATGCGCTCGGACAGCGCGTCCTCGATCTCCCGCTGGATCGTGCGGCGCAGCGGCCGGGCACCGAGGACCGGGTCGAAGCCCTTCTTCGCCAGGAACCGCTTGGCCCCGTCGGTGAGCTCCATGCCCATGTCCTTGTTGCGCAGCTGCGTCTCGATCCGGGCGATCATGATGTCCACGATCTCCAGGATGTTGTCCTCGGACAGCTGGTGGAACACGACCGTGTCGTCGATCCGGTTGAGGAACTCCGGCCGGAAGTGCTTCTTCAGCTCGTCCTGGACCTTCAGCTTCATCCGCTCGTAGTTGCTGTCCGAGTCGTTCGACTGCGAGAAGCCCAGCGAGACCGCCTTGGCCACGTCCCGGGTGCCCAGGTTGGTGGTCAGGATGATCACCGTGTTCTTGAAGTCCACGATGCGACCCTGGCCGTCGGTCAGCCGACCGTCCTCCAGGATCTGCAGCAGCGTGTTGAACACGTCCGGGTGTGCCTTCTCGATCTCGTCGAACAGCACCACCGAGAACGGCTTGCGCCGCACCTTCTCGGTCAGCTGGCCACCCTCGTCGTACCCGACGTAGCCGGGAGGCGCGCCGACCAGGCGGGACACCGTGTACCGGTCGTGGAACTCGCTCATGTCCAGCTGGATGATCGAGTCTTCCGAGCCGAACAGGAACTCGGCCAGCGCCTTGGACAGCTCGCTCTTCCCGACGCCGGACGGGCCGGCGAAGATGAACGAACCGGACGGCCGCTTCGGGTCCTTCAGGCCGGACCGGGTGCGCCGGATCGCCTGCGAGACCGACTTGACCGCGTCCTCCTGGCCGACGACCCGCTTGTGCAGCTCGTCTTCCATCCGCAGCAGCCGGGAGGTCTCCTCCTCGGTGAGCTTGTAGACCGGGATGCCCGTCCAGTTGGCCAGCACGTCGGCGATCTGCTCGTCGTCGACCTCACTGACCACGTCCAGGTCGCCGGACTTCCACTCCTTCTCGCGCTGCGACTTCTGGTTGAGCAGCTGCTTCTCCGAGTCGCGCAGCTGCGCGGCCCGCTCGAAGTCCTGCGCGTCGATCGCCGATTCCTTGTCCTTGCGGACCTGGGCGATCTTCTCGTCGAACTCGCGCAGGTCCGGCGGCGCGGTCATCCGGCGGATCCGCATCCGGGCGCCGGCCTCGTCGATCAGGTCGATCGCCTTGTCCGGCAGGTACCGGTCGGAGATGTACCGGTCGGCGAGGGTCGCCGCGGCCACCAGCGCCTTGTCGGTGATCGAGATGCGGTGGTGCGCCTCGTACTTGTCGCGCAGGCCCTTGAGCATCTCGATGGTGTGCGCCAGCGACGGCTCGTCCACCTGGATCGGCTGGAACCGGCGCTCCAGCGCCGCGTCCTTCTCCAGGTACTTCCGGTACTCGTCGAGCGTGGTGGCGCCGATGGTCTGCAGCTCGCCGCGGGCCAGCATCGGCTTCAGGATGCTGGCGGCGTCGATCGCGCCCTCGGCGGCACCCGCACCCACCAGGGTGTGGATCTCGTCGATGAACAGGATGATGTCGCCGCGGGAGCGGATCTCCTTCAGGACCTTGCGCAGCCGCTCCTCGAAGTCACCGCGGTAGCGCGAGCCGGCCACCAGGGCGCCCAGGTCGAGCGTGTAGAGCTGCTTGTCCTTCAGCGTCTCGGGCACCTCGCCCTTGACGACCTTCTGGGCCAGCCCCTCGACCACGGCGGTCTTGCCGACGCCGGGCTCACCGATCAGCACCGGGTTGTTCTTGGTGCGGCGGGAGAGGACCTGCATGATCCGCTCGATTTCCTTCTCCCGGCCGATGACCGGGTCGAGCTTCGTCTCCCGGGCGGCCTGGGTCAGGTTGCGGCCGAACTGGTCGAGCACCAGCGAGGTGGACGGGGTGGCCTCACCGGTCGCGCCGGCACCGGCGGCCTCCTTGCCGCCCTGGTAGCCGGACAGCAGCTGGATGACCTGCTGCCGCACCCGGTTGAGGTCGGCGCCCAGCTTGACCAGCACCTGGGCCGCGACGCCCTCGCCCTCGCGGATCAGCCCGAGCAGGATGTGCTCGGTACCGATGTAGTTGTGGCCGAGCTGCAGCGCCTCGCGCAGCGACAGCTCCAGCACCTTCTTGGCGCGCGGGGTGAACGGGATGTGCCCGCTCGGCGCCTGCTGGCCCTGGCCGATGATCTCCTCGACCTGCTGGCGGACGCCTTCGAGGGAGATGCCGAGGCTCTCCAGCGCCTTGGCCGCAACGCCCTCACCCTCGTGGATGAGCCCGAGCAGGATGTGCTCGGTACCGATGTAGTTGTGGTTGAGCATCCGGGCCTCTTCTTGGGCCAGGACGACAACGCGACGGGCGCGGTCGGTGAACCTCTCGAACATTCCTTCGTGCTCCTCACGTGCTCGTGTCCCGGTTGCGGTCCTCGGTCACCCGGTTGTGAGCCTTGCCGGCGAGCCCGCGGGGGCTCCGGCCAAGCCACGAGCACCTGGTGGTGTCCGTGTCATCACTCTATCGCTGGCCGGTGACCTTCTCCTGACGGCGGCGGGCGGCCAACCCCCCGCCAACCCACCACGGGACACGGCCGGTCGGTCGTGACTGTGCCGGTGTACAGGACCTTTGAGTCAACCAGGCGCAGGGCCGGGCTGTTCCACCCCGCCGCGGGTGTACGCCGAGAGCGAAATCGGCGCGCCGCCGACGGCGCCGGGAACCTGCCCGGCGCGACCCGTTCACCCGGTCGCGGTCGGCCCGGCCGGTCGGTCAGCGGGCCGAGGGCGGTGGCCGACATCACCGTTCGAATCCGTCTCAGGACGCCAGGTGATCATCGGCTCGCCGGCCGGAACAGCATGCGGCCCGGACACACCGATCGGGTGTCCGGGCCGTCGTCGAGACTGCGGTCGGGTCGGCTCAGCGACCCGCCTCCGCGTGGTAACGCTCCACGATGTCGGCGGAAATGCGGCCGCGATCGGAGATATCGAGGCCTTTACGCTTTGCCCACTCGCGGATGGCGCGATTCTGCTCGCGGTCGCTGGCCGCCGAGGAGGTGCCTCGATTCCGCGGCGCGGCGCCGCTGCGGGCCACACTGCCGCGGCCGAGCTTGCGCGCCTTGCCGACGTACGTCGCGAGCGCGTCACGCAGGCCCTGGGCGTTGGAATCGGAAAGGTCGATCTCGTAGTTCATGCCGTCCAGGCCGAACTTCACGGTCTCCGCGGCTTCCCCGCCGTCCAGGTCGTCGACGAGGAGGACCTGTACCTTCTGCGCCACAGCGCGATCCCTTCTGGTGGTGATTACCGAGCTCGGGGAAAACAATAACTCATCGGCTCGGCGAATACGTCGTCGGGGAAAAACCCAACAGATAATTGGGCCGCCGTCGATGCTGCTTTACCCCGCGCCGGCACGCAATGACCGGTTCGCTGTGCGGGACGGTAGCCGGCCGACTACTCCGGGCGGACGAGCGGGAACAGGATGGTTTCTCGGATGCCGAGACCGGTGAGCGCCATCAGCAGCCGGTCAATCCCCATTCCGACCCCACCGGTCGGCGGCATGCCGTATTCCAGAGCGCGCAGGAAGTCCTCGTCCAGCTGCATCGCCTCGGCGTCACCGCCGGCTGCGAGCAGCGACTGCGCGGTCAACCGTTCCCGCTGCACGACCGGGTCGACCAGCTCCGAGTAGCCGGTCCCGAGCTCGAATCCCTGCACGTACAGATCCCACTTCTCGACCACCCCGGGGATGCTGCGGTGCGGCCGTACCAACGGTGACGTCTCGACCGGATAGTCGCGCACGAAGGTCGGTTCGACGAGACGGTCGGCGACCAACTCGTCGAACAGCTCCTCGGCGAGCTTCCCGGCTCCCCATGCCGGATCCACGGCAATTTCGTGCGCCTGCGCGTAGGTCACCAGCTTCGCGTGCTCGGTGGCCGGTGTCACCTCTTCGCCGAGCGCGTCCGACAGCGCCCCGTACATGCTGACCCGGCGCCATTCCCCGCCGAGATCGAACTGGCTGCCGTCCTGATGGGTGACCATCGTGCTGCCGTGCACCGCAAGGGCGGCGCGCACCACGAGCTCCTGGGTCAGATCGGCCACCGTGTCATAGTTCCCATAAGCCTCATAGAACTCCAGCATGGCGAACTCCGGCGAGTGCGAGGAGTCGACGCCCTCGTTCCGGAAGTTGCGGTTGATCTCGAAGACCTTCTCGATTCCACCGACCGCCGCACGCTTGAGATAGAGCTCCGGCGCGATCCGTAGATACAGATCGATATCGAGCGCATTCGAATGGGTGACAAACGGTCGCGCGGTCGCTCCACCGTGCAACGGCTGCAGCATCGGCGTCTCGACCTCGACGAAACCGCGCTCGTGCAGCGTGTCGCGCAGGCTGCGCACCACGTTCGCCCGGGTTCGTACCGTCTGCCGGGCCTGCGGGCGCATGATCAGGTCGACGTAGCGCTGCCGGACCCGCGCCTCCTCCGACATCGGCTTGTGCGCCACCGGCAACGGCCGCAACGCCTTCGAGGTGATCTGCCAGCGCTGCGCGAACACCGACAGCTCGCCGCGCCGGCTGGTGATCACCTCACCCTCGATGCCGACGTGGTCGCCCAGGTCGACCAGCCGCTTCCACTCGTCCAGCGACTCCTTGCCCACCTCGGCAGCGGACAGCATCGCCTGCAGCTCGGTACCGTCACCGGCGCGCAGGGTGGCGAAGCACAGCTTGCCGGTGTTGCGGACGAAGATCACCCGGCCGGCGACCGCGACCGTGTCCCCGGTCGCGGTGTCCGGCGGCAGCTCGCCGTACTTGTCGCGCACCTCGGCGAGGGTCGCGGTGCGGGGGAAACCCAGCAGGTACGGCTCGACGCCGTCGGAGAGCATCTTGGCCCGCTTCTCCCGCCGGACCCGCATCTGCTCGGGAAGCTCGTCCTGCTCGTCTGCGCTGCGCGGCTCGTCGGTACTCACGGCAACTCTCTGTTCGCTGGGTCGGTGACACGCAACGCTCAGCGTAACGAGTCGTCCCTCCCCCGCCGGCAAGCGGCCGGTGTGCAGACCTGATGGTGAAACGGTGGTGATCCGCGGCGGCGGCTCGGCACCACCGCGCCACGTCGGTAGCTTGGCGGGCATGGAGCCCGAGATCCGCGACAGACACCGGTTGTCCTTCGGCCCCGCAGCCGACCTGTACGACCAGGTACGCCCGTCGTACCCGAACGAGGCGATCGACTGGATGGTCGGGCCGGCGCCGCGCAGGGTGGTCGATCTCGGCGCCGGGACCGGCATCTTCACCCGCCAGCTGGTCGCCGCCGGGCACGACGTGATCGCGGTCGAACCCGATCCCGGGATGCGCGCCAAGCTCGCCGCGCGGGTGCCCGGGGTGCCGACACTCGCCGGCTCCGCCGAGTCGGTACCGCTGCCGGACGCCAGCGTGGACGCGGTGGTGGCGGCCCAGGCGTACCACTGGTTCGATCCGGCGGTGGCGCACCCGGAGATCGCCCGGTTGCTCGCGCCGGGTGGGGTGTTCGCGCCGGTCTGGAACCAGCGGGACAACGAGGTCGACTGGGTCGCGCGGCTGACCGAGATCGTCGGCAGCGAGGCGGTCGTCCCGCCGGAGCTGCCGGGTGAGCTGTTCGAGCCGATGCAGCGGGCCGACTTCCGGCACGAGGTGCCGATCTCGCCGGACGGGCTGGTCGCGCTGATCCGGTCCCGCTCGTACTACCTGACCTCGGCGCCGGCGGAGCGGGACCGGCTGGAGTCGGAGGTCCGGCAGCTGTGCGCGACCCATCCCGACCTGCGCGGCCGGGACCGCTTCCCGATGCCGTACCTGACGTCCGCGTTCCGCGCCGCCCGCCGCTGACCCGCGCCGCCCGCCGCTGAGCGCCACCGCCCGCCGCTGACCGGCACGGCCCGCCGCTGACCCGCGCCACCCACCGCTGACCGGCACGGCGCTCACCGCTGGCCGGCACGACCCGCCGCTGACGCCGCTGACCCGCGCGGCGCCGACCCGCGGAGACGGACGCTGCCCGGCGGCCGGCGACGGGAGCGCCGTCAGTCGACGGCGTCCGTTGCCGGCTCGCCGGCCACGTCGGGCACCGGGATGTCGGCGCCGTCCGGCGCTGGGTCGGCGAGGGCGCCGGTGAGGGCCAGGGTGGCGCGGCGGGCGGCGGCGAGCACGTCGGCCGGGTCGACGTCGGCGGGGGCGGCGAGCAGCGCGGCCCGGACCGTGTCGAACGTCATCCGCAGCAGGATCCGGCCCTGCGGGTCGGTGCGCTCGTCGGCGAGCAGGTCGATCAGCTCGTCGATGCCGCCGACCACGTCGATGCCGTGCCCGGTGATCCGCCGCATGACCGGCTGGTTCGCGTGCGCGAGCCGCATCGTCGCCAGGTGTTCCGCGGTGGTACCGGCGAGCCAGCGCAACGCGGTCCGGCGCGCCAGGTCGGGGGTCCGCGGCTGGTCGCGCACCCAGTCGATCAGCTCGTCCAGGTCGCGGCGGCGCTGCTCGACCAGGCTGGCGAGGATCTCCTCCTTGTTCCGGAAGTGGTAGTAGAGCGACGACCTGGTCAGGCCGAGCGCCTCGGTCAGGTCGCGGGTCGAGGTCGCCTCGTAGCCCTTCTCGGTGAACAGCTGTCGCGCGACGCGCTGGATCTGGGTGCGGGTGTCGGCGCCGCTGCGCCGCTCGCGTCCGGTCATGACCCTCCTCTCCTCTGCCGCCAGCATAGTTGCTTACCGAGCGCCCGTTCAGCTACCGTCCTACTTACCGAGCGGCCAGTCAGTTCGGCCGCGCTGTCGAAGGAGGATCGCCATGAGCACCGAACCCCGCAGCACCTCCGAACCCCGGATCGCGATCGTCGGCGCCGGACCGGCCGGCCTGATGTGCGCCCGGGTCCTGCACAACCACCGCATCCCCGCGACCGTGTACGACGCCGACACGTCGCTGACCTCGCGCGACGCCGGCGGAAGCCTCGACCTGCACGCCGACACCGGGCAGATCGCGCTCGCCGACGCCGGCCTGCTCGACGTGTTCGCCGCCCTCGCCCGGTACGAGGACCAGGCCAAGCGGCGGGTCGACCAGCACGGCACCGAGCTCGCCGCGTTCGTCCCGGACGCCGACGACGACGCCGCGCCCGAGATCGACCGCGGCCAGCTGCGCCGCCTGCTCGCCGGCAGCGTGCCCGCCGGTACTGTCCACTTCGGACACCGGGTGACCGGGGTCGAGGCGGTCGGCGACCGGTACCGGCTGCGCTTCGCGAACGGTGGCCACGCCGACGCCGATCTCGTGGTCGGCGCCGACGGCACCTGGTCCCGGGTCCGGCCGCTGGTCAGCGACGCCGCCCCGGCGTACACCGGGGTGTCGTTCGTGGAGGTGCGGTTCGACGACGTCGAGACCCGGCACCCGGACGTCGCCGCGCTGGTCGGCACCGGTCACCTGTTCGCCAACGACGGCGCCGGGCTGGCCATCGTCGCGCAGCGCAACAGCGGCGGGCAGATCCGCTGCTACCTCAGCATGCGCATCGAGGCGGACTGGCCGCGGCGGGCCGGGATCGAGCCGGACGACGAGGCGGCGGTCCGCCGCTACCTGCTCGACGCGTACCGGGGGTGGGACGCGCGGTTCCGGCCGCTGCTGACCGACACCGACAGCGGGTACCTGCACCGCCCGATCCACGCGCTGCCGGCGGGGCTGACCTGGCCGCACCGGTCCGGCATCACGCTGGTCGGCGACGCGGCGCACGTGATGCCGCCCCTCGGTGGCTGGGGCGCGAACCTCGCCCTGCTGGACGCCGCCGAGCTGGCCACCGCGATCGCGACCCAGCCGCCCGGGACGGCGCTCACCGGGTACGAGCAGCGGATGTGGGCGCGCTCCGGCCCGCTCGCGGCGGCGGCGAACGAGGGCCTGGCCCGCTTCGCCGGCGCCGCCGACCACATCCCGGACCACCGCGCCGAACACCAGCGGTACCAGGCCGACGCCGCCGCCTACCGCGCCGCCCGGGCCTGACGCCCGCCATGGCACGTCGGCTCGCCGAACCGGCAGTACGCCCGGCGGTCGCGGGCGCCCGGCGATCGGGCGGACGCGGGGCACGCCACCGGATGGCGCGCCCCGCGGGCCGGGTACCGGTCAGAACGCGCCGGTGCCGTTCGGGGTGCCGAGGCCGGTCGGGCCGTCGTAGCCGGGGCCGGCGGTGCACAGGTAGCTGCCACCGCAGCTGCCGTTGCTGCCGCTCGTCACGTCGTTCAGCGCCGACGCGTGCGAGTACGGGTACGACTGGTCGATCGAGCCGGTGTTGCCGGCCAGCGCGAACACCGAGGCGACGATCGGGGACGAGGCGCTGGTGCCGCCGACCTGCACCCAGCCGTCCGCGCCCTGGGCCAGGCCGAGCGCGAGCAGCAGGTCGCACCACGAGCTGGTGCCGCAGCTGTTGTACGTGTCGTACACGGCGACGCCGGTGTTCGGGTCGGCGACCGCGGAGACGTCGGCGACGGAGCGCTGCGCGCAGCCGCTGTCGTGCTGCCAGGACGGCTTCGGCTTCTGCGTGGAGCAGCCGGAGCCGGCGCCGGACCAGGCGGTCTCGGTCCAGCCGCGGGCGTTGCTCGCGGTGCTCAGGCTGGTCCCGCCGACGGCCGTCACGTACGGCGAGGCGGCCGGCCAGGACACCCCGTACCCGGAGTCGCCGGAGCTGGCGGTGATCGCCACGCCGGGGTGCCGGAAGTGGCTGTCCGCGTCGGTTTCGGTGGCGTCCTCGGCGCCGCCCCAGCTGTTCGAGACGGCGACGACGCCGCTCGTCGTGGCCGCGGTGTCCTCGGCCGCGCCGAGCGAGTCGGTGTCCGCCGAGTTCGCCTCGACCAGCAGGATGTGGCAGGACGGGCAGACCGCGGAGACCATGTCGAGGTCCAGCGAGATCTCCTCGGCCCAGCCGTAGTCGCCGGCCGGCAGCGGGCTCGCGGCGCCGTCCTGGTTCACCTTGCGGAAGCAGCCGTTCGCGGTCGTGCAGGCCGGCAGCCCGTACGCGGCGCGGTAGGTGGCGAGGTCCGCCTCGGCGGTGGGCGCGTCGTACGCGTCGACGACGGCCACGGTGCGGCCGGCCGCATCGGCGCTGCCCAGGCCGTACGCGTCGACCAGTTGGGCCGGGGTGAGCCCGACGGTGGTGGGGCTGCCAGTGGTCGCCGGCGCGACCGGCCGGCCGGCGCGGGTGCGTACCCGGCGCGGCGCGAACCGGCCGAGGCAGGACATCCGGCCGGGGCGGGCGGTGGCGCAGCCGAACGACCGGGCGCCGATCGTGCTGGTACCGGTGGCGGGGCGGGCCGGTGCGGCGGCGGCCGGGGCGGCGGCCAGGACACCGGCGACGAGGGCGCCGGCGGCGGCCAGTACGAGCGCCAGTCGGCGCGGGTGAGCGGTGGTGTCGTCCATCCAGACTCCTTCAGAGTGGGGACCCGCCGTGAGGGCGGAGGGTCCGCAACTGGTGGAACACGTCCGGATGGATGGTAAGGACGACAAACCGCCGAAATCAATGCATGACCGTCGATGGGTACCGAACGGGCGCCCGGGGTCGGGGTCGGTCAGACGTTCTTCGCGTGGACCAGGCGGAGACCGATCAGGGTCAGGTGTGGCTCGTGGTGGGTCACGGTGCGGCACTCACCGACGATCAGCGGCGCGAGGCCGCCGGTCGCCACCACCGCGCGCAGCTCGCCGACCTCGGCGGCGATCCGCCCGACGATGCCGTCCACCTGGCCGGCGAACCCGTACAGGATGCCGGACTGCAGCGCCTCGACGGTGTTCTTGCCGACCGCCCGGGGCGGCCGGGTCAGCTCCACCTTGACCAGCTGGGCGGCCCGCGCGGCGAGCGCGTCCGCGGAGATCTCGACACCGGGGGCGAGCGCGCCGCCGAGGAACTCGCCGCGCGCGCTCACCACGTCGAAGCTGGTCGAGGTGCCGAAGTCGACCACCACCGTCGGCCCGCCGTACAGGGTGTGCGCGGCGAGCGTGTTCATCACCCGGTCGGTACCGACCTCGCGGGGGTTGTTGTAGGTCAGCTGCACGCCGGTCTTCACGCCGGGCTCGACCACCACCACCGGCACCTGCGGGTAGTACGCCGCGAACATCAGCCGCAGCTCGTGCAGGACCGCGGGGACGGTCGAGCAGGCCGCGATGCCGGTGATCTTCGCGCCGTCCAGCAGCCCGCGGATCGTCAGCGCCAGCTCGTCGGCGGTGTTGCGGCTGTCGGTCTTGATCCGCCACGACCGGGTCAGGATCTCCCCGTCGAACGTGGCGAGCACGGTGTTGGTGTTCCCGACGTCGATGGCGAGCAGCATCAGCGGCCCCCGGCGCCGGTCGTCGAGCCAGCGCCGGCACCGGTCGTTCCCGCCGTACCGGCTTCGGTCGCCGCGGCCCGCGGATGGTCACCGGCGTCGGCCGCCCGGGGGCGCAGATCCATCGCGATGTCCAGGATCGGCGACGAGTGCGTCAGCGCGCCGACCGACAGGTAGTCGACGCCGGTCGCGCCGTAGTCGGCGGCCACGTCCAGGGTCAGGTTGCCGGTCGCCTCCAGCTCGGCCCGGCCGGCGACCGCGGCCACCACCTCGCGCAGCAGCTCGGTGGACATGTTGTCGCACAACAGGAAGTCGGCCCCGGCCTCGACCGCCTCCAGCGCCTCGGCCACCGTGGTCACCTCGACCTGCACCGGCACGTCCGGGAACCGCTCCCGCACCCGCCGGTACGCGGCGGCCACGCCACCGGCGGCCACCACGTGGTTGTCCTTGATCATCGCGACGTCGTACAGGCCCATCCGCTTGTTCGTCCCGCCGCCGGCGCGCACCGCGTACTTCTGCAGGAAGCGCAGGCCCGGCGTGGTCTTGCGGGTGTCCAGGACGGTGGCGCCGGTACCGGCCAGCGCGTCGGCCCAGCGGCGGGTGTGGGTCGCCACCCCGCTCGCCCGGCACAGCAGGTTGAGCGCGGTGCGTTCGGCGGTCAGCAACGCGCGGGCCGGGCCGACCACCTCGGCCAGCACGTCGCCGCGGCGCACCGCCGCGCCCTCCGGTACCCGCGCCTGGAAGCTCGTCGCGCCGTCCGACGCGAGGTCGAACACGGCTGCGGCGACCGGCAGCCCGGCGACCACGCCGTCCGCCCGGGCCACGATGTCGGCGACGTCGAGCTGCTCGGCCGGGATGGTGGCCACGCTCGTCACGTCGAGCCCGTCCGGGCCGAGATCCTCGGCCAGCGCGCGCCGGACGGTGTCCGACACCAGGTCCGGATCCAGCCCGGCGGCGGTCACGTAGTCCACGATGGACTGTCCCGGTACGACGGTGGTCACCGCGCCTCCTCGAACGTCTGGCTGATCTGGCCGCCGGGTCCGATCGTGGCGAGCAGGTGGCCCAACCACGCCGGATCCGCGTCGGCGAAGTCCTCCCGCCAGTGGCAGCCCCGGGTCTCCCGGCGGCTCGCCGCGGCGGCCAGCAACGTACCGGCGACGGTCACCAGGTTCGTCGCCTCCCAGGCCGGCGCCGACGCGGGCGCCCGGGCCTCGGCCAACTCGGCCACCTCGGCGGCGGTCGCGGCCAGCGAGTCACCGCTGCGCAGCACGCCGGCGCCCCGGGACATCGTCTTCTGCAGCCGTTCCCGTACCGACGGGTCGACCGCCCACGCGGCACCCCCGGCCGGTACCGGGTCCGCCTGCGGCGGCAGGTCGCGGGCCAGGTCCGCGCAGATCCGGGCGGAGAACACCAGCGCCTCCAGCAGCGAGTTGGAGGCGAGCCGGTTCGCGCCGTGCACGCCGGTGCACGCCACCTCGCCGCACGCGTACAGGCCGGGCACACTGGTGCGGCCGGACAGGTCGGTGCGCACCCCGCCGGGCGCGTAGTGGGCCGCCGGCGCCACCGGGATCGGATCGGTCACCGGGTCGATGCCGGCCCGGCGGCAGAGCGCGGTGATCGTCGGGAAGCGGCGCTCCAGCATCTCGCGGCCGAGATGCCGGGCGTCCAGGTACACGTGCTCGACGTGCTGCGCGAGCATCGTGCGGATGATGTTCTTCGCCACCACGTCCCGCGGCGCCAGCTCGGCCAGCTCGTGCCGGCCCAGCATGAAGCGGTTGCCGGCCGCGTCGACCAGGTGAGCGCCCTCGCCACGCAGCGCCTCGGACACCAACGGCTGCTGCGCCAACGCATCCCGGCCGCCGAGGTACAGCGAGGTCGGGTGGAACTGGAGGAACTCCAGGTCGGTCACCGCGGCACCGGCGCGCAGCGCGAGACCCACCCCGTCCCCGGTGGACACCACCGGGTTCGTCGTGGCGTCGAACACCTGGCCCATGCCGCCGGTGGCGAGCACCACCGCGCGGGCCAGGATCGCGCCGACGCCGTCCGGGCTGCCCTCGTCCAGTACGTGCAGGGTCACGCCGGCCGCCCGCCCGGTGCGGTCGGTCAGCAGGTCGAGCACCAGCGCGTGCTCCACCAGCTTGATCCACGGATCGCGGCGTACCGCGGCGTGCAGCGCGCGCTGCACCTCGGCACCGCTGGCGTCGCCGCCGGCGTGCACGATCCGGTTCGCGTGGTGGCCGCCTTCCCGGGTCAGCGAGAGCGATCCGTCCTCGTTGCGGTCGAACTCGGCGCCGAACCGGATCAGCTCGCGCACCCGCGCCGGCCCCTCGGTCACCAGGACGTCGACCGCGGCCGGGTCGCACAGTCCGACGCCGGCGATGTGCGTGTCCTCGGCGTGCGCGGCCGGGGTGTCGTGCGGGTCCAGTACCGCCGCGATGCCGCCCTGGGCCCACCGGGTCGAGCCGTCGTCGATGCGTTCCTTGGTCACCACGGTGACCCGCAGCCCGGCCTGCCGGGCGTGCAGCGCCGCGGTCAGGCCGGCGACGCCGGAGCCGATCACGCAGACGTCGGTCTCGTCCGTCCAGCCCGGGTCGCTCGCCGCGAGCCGGTGCGGCACCACCAGTTGCCGCACCGCCGCGGCCGGCGCGGTCACCGGGCGTCCACAGTGGACGCCGAAACCAGGTTGCCGGGCACCGGATCGCCGACGATGCCGGCCGGCGCGGCGGCCGGATCGCTGCCCAGCTCGATGATCCGGTTGTCCCGGTCGACGTGCACGACGTGCGGGCGGTACTCCCGGGACTGCGTCTCGTCCATCGCCGCGTACGACATGATGATGACCAGGTCGTCCGGGTGCACCAGGTGCGCCGCCGCACCGTTGATGCCGATCACGCCGGACCCGGCCGCACCGGGAATCACGTACGTCTCCAGCCGGGCGCCGTTGGTGATGTCCACGATGGACACCTGCTCGCCCTCGAGCAGGTCCGCCGCGGCCATCAGGTCGGCGTCGATCGTCACCGAGCCCACGTAGTGCAGGTCCGCCTGCGTCACCGTGGCCCGGTGGATCTTCGACTTGAGCATCGTTCGGAACATGGTCTCCCCTACTCCCGCACCGCGGTTGGCTTGTGGCCCACCTCGACGTGCAGGTTGTCGATGAGCCGGGTGGTACCGACGCGGGCGGCGACGAGCAGCCGCCCCGGCCCCACCTCGGGTGCCGGCCCCAGGTCGGGGTCGGTCAACGTCAGGTAGTCCAGCTCGACCGGCGCGGCGTCGAGCACCGCCCGGGCCGCGGCGAGCGCCGCCGCCGGCCCGCCGACCGCCGCCTCGGCACCGGCCCGCAGCGCCGCGGACAGTGCCAGCGCGGCGGCCCGGTCCGCTGCGGACAGGTACGAGTTGCGGCTGGAACGGGCCAGCCCGCTCGGTTCCCGGATCGTCGGCACCCCGACCACCCGCACCGGTACGGAGTCGGTACGCACGTCCAGGTCGCGCACCATCCGGCGGACCAGCGCCAGCTGCTGGTAGTCCTTCTCGCCGAAGAACACCGCGTGCGGCGTCGTCAGGTGCAGCAGCTTGAGCACGACGGTCAGCACCCCGTCGAAGAAGCCGGGCCGGCTCGCGCCCTCCAGCTCGCGCCCGAGCGGGCCGGGGTTCACCCGCACCACCGGCGGCCAGCTGGGGTACATCTCCGCCTCGGTCGGCGCGAAGACCGCGTCGACGCCGGCCCGCTGGCACAGCGCGAGGTCGTCGTCCAGCTGCCGCGGGTAGCGGTCCAGGTCCTCGTTCGGGCCGAACTGCAGCGGGTTGACGAAGATCGTCACCAGTACCGCGTCGCACTGCTCGCGGGCCGCCTCGATCAGCGCCCGGTGCCCGTCGTGCAGCGCGCCCATCGTCATCACCACACCGACCACACCGGACAGTCCACTTCGGACCTTGTACAGCGTGTCCTTGTCCCGCGCCACGATCATGAGCCGGTCCGATCGATACGCTCGGCCAGCACGCCGAGCAGCGCCTCCGCGTCGGTCGGCCGCAGCTGGCCGGAGCCGATCGCCCGGTCCGCGGTGCGCCGGGCCAGCGCCAGGTAGGCGGCCACCGAGTCCGGCGCGGTGGCGCCGATCGCCTCGACGTGCCGCCGCACCGTACCGGCGTCGCCGCGGGACACCGGGCCGGTCAGCGCGGCGTCGCCGAGCCGCAGCGTGTTGTCCAGCGCCGCGGACAGCAGCGGCGCGATCATCCGCTCCGGGTGCACCACGCCGGCCTGCCGCAGCAGGTCCACCGCCTCGTTCACGAGCGTCACCAGGTGGTTCGCGCCGTGCGTCAGCGCCGCGTGGTAGAGCGGCCGGTGCTCCTCGGCCACCCACTGCGGTTCGCCGCCCATCTCCAGTACGAGCACCTCGGCCGCGGGCCGCAGCGGCTCCGGCGCGGTCACCCCGAACGACACGTCGGACAGCCGGTCCAGGTCCTCCGGCCGGCCGGTGAACGTCATCGCCGGATGCAGCGCCATCGGCAGCCCGCCGTGCGCGAGAACCGGCTCCAGCACGTCGATCCCGTACGCCCCGCTCGGGTGCACGATCAGCTGCCCGGCCCGGAACGCGTCGGTCGCGGCCAGCCCCTCGACCAGGCCGCGCAGCGCGTCGTCCGGCACCCCGAACAGCACCAGGTCGGCGGTCGCGGCCACCTCGTCGGCCGGCCGGATCGGGGTACCGGGGAGCAGCCGCTCGACCCGCGCCACCGACGCCGCGGACACCGCCGTCGCACCGGACACCGAGTGGCCGGCCCGCCGCAGCGCCGCCGCCAGCACCGAGCCCACCCGGCCGGCGCCGATCACCCCGACCGACAGCCGCCCCGGCCGGTCCTGCGGGCTCGGCCCGCTCGGGCTCATCGCCGCCTCCGGCCGGTCGTCGTCGCCATGTTCATCGAAGATCCAGTCCTCCTACAGGTACCGGTCACGGCAAGTATTGCCCGCCGCGGTGCGGGGCCGACACAGCTTGTGGCATCGTTCACGAGCCCGAGAATCCGGTCTGTGGGTAAGTTCTCACCGCACTGGGCGTCCTGCGGCGGTTCCGGCGCTTCACGCCGGCCCGGAAGGGCTGTTCCCGGCTGCGCCCGGCCCGGCACATCGGGTGGCTGGCCATCCGGACACGCTCTAAGGTGTGGCGCGGTGCGGCCGAGCGGCCGGCACCACGACGCGCCCCGGGTGGCGGCGCGGGACAGCGCCGGAAGGGGCGAGCGGTGCGGATGGTGATCGACGCCGAGGGCGTCTTCGACGGCACGGGCCCCAAGCTCGCGCTCGGCGTGCTGCGGTACCGGTCGGACGACGTGGTCGCGGTCGTCGACAGTGCGCACGCCGGGAGGAACGCTCGGGAGATCACCGGGGACCCGCGGGTGCCGGCCGTCCCGGTCGTCGACGACCTGGACGCCGCGCTGCGGTACGGGCCGGACACCTTCGTGGTGGGCATCTCACCGATGCAGTCGACGCTCCCGGCGGGCCTGCGCGAGCGGATCCGCGCCGCGTTGGAGGCGAAGCTCGACGTGGTCTGCGGGCTGCACCACCAGCTCGGCGACGACCCGGAGCTGGCCGCGGTCGCCGACCTGGCCGGCCGCCGGATCTGGGACCTGCGCCGACCGCCGGAGCAGGACGTCCAGGTCGGTACCGGCGGGCTCACCCACCGGCCCGGCAGCCACACCGTGCTCGCCGTCGGCTCCGACTGCAACGCCGGGAAGATGACCACGATGGTCGAGCTGGACCGCGAGGCCGGTCGGCGCGGCCTCTCGTCCGGGTTCGTCGCGACCGGGCAGACCGGCATCCTGGTCGCCGGCGACGGCGTACCGGCCGATCACGTGGTGGCCGACTTCCTGCCGACCCTGATGCACCAGCACGTGTGCGCGGCGACCGCCGAGCACGACCTGGTCTTCGTCGAGGGGCAGGCTGCGCTCAACCACCCCTGGTACTCCGGGGTCAGCCTCGGCCTGCTGCACGGCACCGCCCCGGACGCCCTGGTGCTCTGCCACATCGCCGGCGCCCGCGACCTGGGTCACCTGCCGCTGGCGCTGCCGCCGCTGTCGGAGGTGGTGGCGATGAACGAGGCGGCCGCCACCTGGGGCGGTGGGCCGGCCGCCCGGGTGGTCGCGATCTCGCTGAACACCGGCCACCTGTCCGCGTCCGCGGCGGCCGACGCGATCGCCGCGGTCACCGACGAGACCGGGCTGCCCGCCGTCGACGTGTTCCGCTCCGGCCCCGCCGCCCTGCTCGACGCGGTCCTCGCGGCGCGCTGACCGCGCCCGTCGCCCGGGTGCCCACCGCCCGGTGCGCGCCCGGCCACGGCCCGCGCCCAGCGACCTGCGGCGGTCCAGCGCCGGGGGCGGACCGGGCCGGACCCGCCAGACACCGGACCGGGCCGGACCCGTCAGGCGCCCGGGCGGACCAGGCCGGTCTCGTACGCGAAGACGACGGCCTGGACGCGGTCACGCAGGTCGAGCTTGGTCAAGATCCGGCCGATGTGCGTCTTGACGGTCGCCTCCGCCACGACGAGCCGTTCGGCGATCTCGGCGTTCGAGAGCCCCTCCGCCACCAGCAGCAACACCTGCCGTTCCCGCTCGGTCAGGGTGCCGAGGCGGTCGTCGGGCCGCGGCGGGGCGGTCAGCTCGCCGGCGAACCGGTCGAGCAGCCGGCGGGTGACCCGGGGCGCGACGACCGAGTCGCCGGAGGCGACCACCCGGATCGCGGTGAGCAGGTCTTCCGGCGGG
Source organism: Actinocatenispora comari (assembly GCF_017312725.1). GTDB lineage: Bacteria > Actinomycetota > Actinomycetes > Mycobacteriales > Micromonosporaceae > Actinocatenispora > Actinocatenispora comari. The sequence goes on from NZ_BOPO01000116.1 coordinate 53,434, forward strand.
ACGTTCTTCAGCAGGAAGCCGCTGGCACCGGCGTGCAGCGCGGCGAACGCGTCCTCGTCGGTGTCGAACGTGGTCAGCGCGAGCACCCGGGGCCGGTCCGGGCGCGGGTCGGCGAGCAACCGGCGGGTGGCCTCGACGCCGTCCAGCAGCGGCATCCGCAGGTCCATCACGACGACGTCCGCGGCGACCCGGTCGAGCAGCGCCAGCGCCGCCGCGCCGTCGCCCGCCTCGCCGACCACCTCGATGTCCGGCTGGGCGCCGAGCACCATCCGGAACCCGGCCCGGACCAGTTCCTGGTCGTCGACCAGCACCACCCGGATCGTCATCGGAGTTCCTGTCCTTCCGTCGCCGGCCGTGCGCCGACCGTACCGTGTTCGGCCGGTTCACCGGCCGGCGAGCCGCCCGGTCCGGCCGTCGCCGCGCCGAACTCGACCGAAGCACCGGCCTCCGCGGCGCCGGACTCGACCGAGGCACCGGCCTCCGCCGCGGTGGACTCGGCGCGATCCGCCGGCGTAGCGCCGTCGCCGCGACCCGGCTGCGGGCCGGCGACGTCCGGGCCCGGCAGTGTGCCGCCGCGATCCGACGGCGAGGTGGCGGGGTCGGCGGGGTCATTGCGGGTGGCGGGGTCGGCGGGGATGGGGAGGGTCGCGGCGACCCGCCAGCCCGGGGCGCCGCGGCGCGGTCCGGCGGAGAACGTACCGCCGTAGACGCCGACGCGTTCGCGCATGCCGAGCAGGCCGTGCCCGCCCGGCACCGGGTCGGGTACCGCCGAGTCGAGCGAGCCGCCGTCGAGGACGGTGACGGTGACCGACTCCGGCCGGTACCCGATCTCCACGGTGGTGTCGGTGCCGGCGCCGGCGTGCTTGAGCACGTTGGTCAGCGACTCCTGCACGATCCGGTACCCGGCGAGTTCCAGGCCGGGCGGCAGCGGCCGGGGCCGGCCCGAGGTGGTGACCGAGACCCGCAGCCCGGCCCGCTGGAACCCGTCGAGCAGTACGGACAGGTCGTTGAGCCGTTCGGTCCGGCGGTCCGCGGCCGGGTCGTCGGCGCCGTGGTCGCGCAGCACGGCGACCAGCCGGCGCATCTCGCCGAGCGCGCCGCGACCGGTGTCGGCGACGGTACGCACCGCGTCGCGGGCGGTGGCCGGGTCGCCGGCGAGCGCGTACGAGGCGCCGTCGGCCTGGGCGATCATCACGGCGAGGCTGTGCGCCACGACGTCGTGCAGCTCCCGGGCGATCCGGCTGCGCTCGTCCGCGACGGCCAGCCGGGCCCGCTGGTCACGCTCCTGCTCGGCGGTACGGGCGCGTTCCTCCAGGCTGCGCACGTAGAGCAGCCGGGTGCGCAGCACCAGACCGGTCAGCCAGACCGGGATCGCCCAGATCAGCAGCGTCAGGCCGCGCCGGTACCAGGTCACCGGCGGCGTACCGGTGCCGATCAGGCCGAAGACGCCGCAGCCGACGACGACGGTCGCGGCGGCGAGCCAGGCCCAGGCCATCCGGTCCGCGTACTTCACCACCGTGTACATCGCCAGCAGCACGGCGATGTCGTACGCCTGGAGCCGCTCGGCGAGGATCAGTTGCAGCAGCCCGAGCACGCAGGTGACCGCGAACACCTGGACCGGCCAGCGCCGGCGTGGCAGCAGCGTGACGGCCATGCCGAGCCCGATCAGGCCGCTCCACCACTGGCCCATGAACAGGACCAGACCGGAGAAGGCGGCCATGATCGCCGCGGCGGACGCGTCGAACGCCACCGACCGAAGCGGCAGCCGGAAGGCCCGCCGGATCCACCCCAACACCACTGCCACGGTACGTGCCTGCCCCGCCACCGTCCCGCCCCGGCACCGCCGGCGCCGGTGCGGCGGCGGCCGGAGGGCCGCGGGCGGCAGGATGGCGGGATGGCGGACACGGGCGCTCGGGTGCGGTGGCGGACGGCGATGGACACGGCGCTGTACGGCGACCGGGGGTTCTTCCGCACCGGCGCCGGGCCGGCCGGGCACTTCCGTACCAGCGCGCAGACGGTGCCGATGGCCCGCGCGATCGGCACCCTGCTGGTACGGCTGGACGCGGCGCTCGGCCGACCGGCCCAGCTGGACGTGGTGGATGTCGGCGCCGGCGGCGGCGAGTTGCTGACCGCGCTCGCCGCCGGTGCACCCGCCGAACTGGCCGGTCGGGTCCGGTACGCGGGCGTCGACCTCGCACCGCGGCCCCGGCTGCTGCCGTCCACCGTCGGCTGGCGGCACGACCTGCCGGCACGGGTCACCGGGCTGCTGCTGGCCACCGAATGGCTCGACAACGTACCGGTGGACGTGGCCGAGGCCGGCCCGGACGGGGTGCCGCGGCTGGTCCTGGTCGACCCGGCGACGGGCGCGGAGACGCTCGGCCCGCCGCTGACCGGCCGCGACGCCGACTGGCTCGACCGCCACTGGCCACTGACCGGGCCCGGGGCGCGCGCCGAGATCGGGCACCCGCGGGACGACGCGTGGGCCGACACCACCGCCCGGCTGGTACGGGGCGTCGCGGTCGCCGTCGACTACGGGCACCGCGCCGGCGACCGCCCGTACCCGGGCACCCTCACCGGCTACCGGGACGGCCGGCAGGTCCCGCCGGTACCGGACGGGTCGACCGACCTGACCGCGCACGTGACGTGGGACTCCCTGCTCGCACCGGGTGACCTGCTGGTACGCCAGCGCGAGGCGCTGCGCGCGCTCGGGGTCACCGGTACCCGGCCGCCGCTCGCGGACGCGACGACCGACCCGGCCGGGTACCTGCGCGCGCTGGCGGCGGCCACGCACGCCGCCGAGGTGACCGACCCGACCGGGCTGGGCGGCCACCACTGGCTGCTGCGACCGGCCGGTATCGCCCTCGCCGCACTGGGCCTCCCCGACCCACCCCGCCCGCGGTGAACCGATCGCGGAGTCGGTCGAGGGATCGCGGTACGAGAGCGCGCCTTCCGTCGCACGATCCCCCGACCGGCGGGCGAACTCCCTGATCGACGGTACGGGGGCGGGTCAGCGCGGGCCGCGGACGCCGGGCGGTTCGGGGCGCGCGTGCGGACCGGGCCGCTTCGGCGGCGTGTACGCGGGGGCGTGGTGGGCGTTGGCGGCGGTGGCACGGCCCAGTTCCGGCGGCGACACCACCTTCCGCAGCCGCAGGTACCGGACGAAGCCCTCGTGGTCGAGGCTGTGCCGCACCGCGTCGGTGTACTCGGTGAACGCCGGGTAGCCGTCGTAGGCGAGCACCGTGTACGCGTTGGTCGCGACCCGGTAGCCGCGGGCCAGGTCGAGCGGCTGCCCGTCGATCGTCACGGTCGCCGGATCGACCCGCTGCCCGACCGGCTTCGTCACGTCGTAGACGTAGCCGACCTGCCGCGACACCGCGACCGGCGCGTACTTCACGGTGCCGTCCGGTTGGGTCTGCCACTGCTGTTCCAGCCCGCGGTGGAACGCGTCGCCGGTCATCGTCACGGTCACGATCGGCGAGTCGAACCCGTACGACTTCCACGCCGCGCCGTAGGAGATCACGCCGTCCTCGCCGGATCCCTTGGCGTACGGGAGATCCGTGGTGAGCGCGCTGCGCCCCTTCGGCGGCAACACCGGCAGGAAGCCGAACTCGGCGGTGGCCCGCGGCCCGTCCTGCGCCGCGTCCCACACGATGAAGTCGGCAACGAAGTTGCCGAACGTGCTCTCCCCGTCGGGGTTCGGGGTGCGCACCAGATCGCCGGTCTGCCGCGCGATCGGCGTCGCCGACAACCGGTCCGCCGCGGCCGACCAGTAGTCGACGATGTCCTGCACCTGCGGGTCGGTCGGCACGTCCCGGGTGACCGGGTGGTTGGTGGCGGTGGTCAGCTCGCGGACGAACCGGCCGGTCGTCGGGTCGAGCTTGAGCCCGACCTCGGTGATCAGCTGGCCGTAGCAGCCGGCCTCGGTGACCGGCCGCGGCACGCCGTCCGGCCCGGGGACCATCATGTTGAACCGGCAGTGCCAGTGCCCGGTGACGATCGCGGCGATGTCCGGGTCGGCCACCGCGGCCAGGTCGAACGCCGGCCCGGTCGGGTTGGTACCGGAGTTGTAGTCGCTGCCGGCGACCCCGCCCTCGTGCATCACCACGATCAACGCGTGGACGCCCTTGCGCTTCAGCGCCGCGGCCGACCGGTTCGCCGCGGCGATCAGGTCGGTGGTGGCCAGCGTCGGCTGGTACGAGCAGTTGAAGCCGGGGCCCTCCACGCAGCCCTCGACCGTCAGGTGGATGAACCCGATCGGAATCCGCCGCCCGTGCCCGGCGTCCACGTACTCGATGTTGTACGCCGGGGCGACGAGCCGGTTCCCGTCGCGGTGCACCACGTTTCCGGTGTAGTACTTCCAGTCGGCGCCGTGGAAGCGCCGGCCGGTGGAGTCGACGAAGTCGACGAACGGCTCGTCGTACGGGTAGCGGTGGCCGTCCTGCATGTGGTGCAGCAGGAAGTCGGTGCTCTTGTCGAGCTCGTGGTTGCCGACCGAGGAGAACCGCAACCCGAGCGCGTTGAGTACCTCGATGGTCGGCTCGTTGTTCTGCGCGTCGACGTAGTAGGGCCAGCCGGAGAAGTTGTCCCCGGACGAGCAGAGGATCGAGTTGGCGTGTCCCTGCTGGATCCGCTTCAGGTGGGTGGCAAGGTATCCGACGCCGCCGACCTGGAGCTTCACGCCACCGGCACCGGTGATGATGCCGCCGTCGGTGTCCGCCGGCGGCTGCAGGTACCCGTGCAGGTCGGTGATGTTCACCAGCTGCACGTCGACGTACCCGTTGGCGCTGGCGGGATCGGCGGCCGCGGCGGTGGACAGGGTGGTGGCGCCGACCGCGGCCGCGGCGGCGAGACCACCGCTCGCGGCGAGCACGGTACGGCGACTGATCGGGGTGGGCATGGCTCTCCCGTCGTCCCGGGACACCCGCGATCCGTGACTGTCCACAAAGGACTACGAGGGGCCGGGTCGGGGGTGGTGTGCCGGGGCGGCACACGCTCCGACCCTACGAGCGCGCGGCGACGAGCCCCATACCGTGTCGCGCTACGGTTTTGCCCGATGCTGCCGCGGTTTCCCGCGCCCGGCGCCGATCGTCACACCGGCTGGTGACTGCGCACCCGGGCGCGGTACGCGCTGGGCGACAACCCGTACCGGGCGTGGAACTGCCGGCTGAAGTAGTACGGCGAGGAGAAGCCCGCGTCCGCGGCGATCCGGCCGACGGCGCGGTCGGAGAACTCCAGCAGCGAGGCCGCCTTGCGCAGCCGCACCGCGAGCACCACGTTCACGATCGAGTCGCCGACCTCGCTGCGGAACAGGTGGGACAGCCGGGACGCGGACAGCGACACGTCCCGGGCCAGCTCGGCCACCGTGACCGGGCGGGCCGGGTCGGCCACGATGCGGTCCAGCACCTGCTGGATCCGCGGGTCCAGCAGCTGCGCCCGGCGCTGTTCGTGCACGACCGCGGCGAGCAGCAGGATCTCCTCGATCGCGTTCAGCGCCAGCTCGGTGGCGAAGATGCCGGTCCGGCTGCGCGGCGTCTCCACCACCCGACCCTCCGGCGCGTGCACCGTCGCCTTCGTCGCGTTGCGGTGCACCCGCTCGAACGCCCCGACGGCCTCGTGCAACCGGTCGCCGGTACCGAGCCGGGTCAGGCTGAACCCGGGCGCCAGCTCCGGCAGCCGCAACCAGGAGAACCACGCGGTCCGCGGCTGGAAGTGCGCCCACCAGTAGCCCCAGGGCGGCCCGTCCGGCGCGGCCCGGTAGTGCTGCACCGCACCGGGCGCGATCACCACCAGGTCGCCCGGTTCGATCGTCACGTGCCGGCCGTCGGCCCAGTAGTCGGCACGGTTGGCGACGGTCAGGCTGACCATCCAGTTGCGGGCGCCGTTCTCCCGGTACACGGTGAAGCCCGGCGTCTCGTCGAAACGGCCGGCACACAACAGATCCGGCGCCGGAACCTCCGTGTACACCGCCGCTCCCTCCCCCGCCACCCGCCGGCGCCGACGCGCCCGGCCACCGACACCGGCGCCCGACCGCGCTCGGCCGGTGCCGCGCCGATCAGCCGACCGACAGCTCCACCAGCCCGGCGCGGGGTACCGCGATCCGGGTCAGGCCGGGCGACAACGCCGTCGCCGGCAGCGGCACCGGATCGCCGCAGTGGTCGCGCACCGCGGTCACCCGCGCACCGTTCGCCGCCGTCAGGTCGACCAGCAGTCCGTCCGAGCCGGTGGCGTTGACCAGTATCACCGTCGCGGGGTCGGTGTCGTCAACGGTGACCGGCAGCTTCGCGTACGCGGCGACGATCGTCTCGCCGTCGCCCCGGGCGCGGACCACCGGGTACGCGAGGTCCGGTCGGGACGGTTCGATCGCCCCGACGACCAGGGTGTCCGAATGCGCGGTGTGGAACCCCAACCAGTGCGACAGCATCCGCCGGTGCTCGGCCGGCAGCTCGGACAGCTCCACCGACACCTGCGGCACACTGAACAGCGCGCACAGCAACTGTTCCGCGGCGTACACGGCGGATCCGGTGGGATTCCACAGGATCGGGTCGGAGTGCACGGTACGACCCGGCAGCAGCAACCGTACGTCGAGTGTCCGGGTCCGGTTGTCCACGATGTCCATCGGGCAGTCCGCGGCGCGGAACAGGTTGCCGTAGCGCTGCATCGCCGGCCCGGTGTAGTTCTGCCGGAACTCCAGCAGCACCGTCGAGCGGCGCCTGGTCAGCTCGGCCCGCAGCTCGGTGAGCCAGCGCGCCACCGCGCTCTCCACGTCCGGTACGTCGGTGCCGGCCCCGGCCGGCGGCGGGTCGGCGACCAGCCAGGCGTCCAGGAAGTCGAGCTTGAACCCGTCCACGTCGGTCGAGTCCAGCAGCCGGGCGCACACGTCGGTCAGGTGCGCCCGCACCTCCGGGTACCGCGGGTCGAGGATGTCGGCGTCCTGCGCGGACAGCGAGCCCAGGGTGCGGTCGGCGAACCGGGCCCGGGCCGGACTGCGCCGGCCGAGCAGCGGTGGCGCCAGCCACAGCAGGTAGCTCAGCCCGGCCGCCCGCACCCGCGCCACGTGCTCGGTCAGGTCGCCCATCTTGCCGGCCGCGACCTCCCAGTCGCCGCAGTACCAGTAGCCGCGGGAGGTGTCGTCGGTCTGCCAGCCGTCGTCGACGATCAGCGAGCCGAACCCGAGCGAGCGGGCGTCCGCCGCGGCCCGCTCGACCCGGTCCGCGGTCAGCTCCTGGTGCATCGAGTACCAGGTGCAGTAGGTCGGCGCGCGACCGGCGGGCGGTGCCGGCATCGGCGGCTCCGGCAGCAGTGCGTCCCACCACGCCGCCACGTCGGCCAGCACCGACCAGTACGCCCGCCGGCGGCGGTCGACGCGCAGCACCACCGGATCCTCGGTACCGGACAGGGCGATCCTCACCGTGCACCGGAACCGGGCCGACTCCTCCCGGACCCCCTCGCGCCGGACCTGGATCCGGTGCGAGGTCTCGGACAGCGACCAGCAGGCCACGTTGCGGTCCGCGGCGTCGACGAGCGCGCCGACGGGCGCGGACCGCAGCAGGCTCACCGACCGCCGGGACCCCCACTCCGCCGGCAGGTGCCGGCGCTGCGCGTAGTCCGGCTGCCAGTACACGGTGGCGTCGTCCACCGGTACGTCCCAGTCGAGGTCGAGGCTTCCGGCGCCCGGCGGCGCGGTCACGTGTATCTCCAGCACGTCCGGCGCGACGGTGGCGATCTTCGCCACCGGCTTGCCGGTGTCGGCCTCGACGTGCAGTCGGATCCCTTGTACGTCAAGCGAATCCACGGGTGGCGGCGCGGTGGTGAGGGTGACCGGGTCGGTCGGCATGCGCGACTACCTTTGCTTGGTGGTGATCTTCCGTCACTTGGTGGCGATCTGCTGGTTGAGCTTGCCGACGAGGCTGCGAGCGGTCGCCGGGACCGGCTTGCCGCCCTGGAACATCGGCTGGAAGGCGTTGTCGATCGCGGTCTCGCAGGCGTTCCAGACCGGCGTCTCCGGCAGCAACGTGGTGGGGCCGGTCGCCGCCTGCTGGAACGGGCCGAAGTCCTGCCCCTTGCCCTTCCAGTAGTCGAGGTAGGACTGCCCTTCGGACTTCAGCGCCGGCCAGACGTACCCGCCCGAGCCCATGATGTGCTGCGACTCGGCCGACGCGAACCACTTGACGACCTCCCAGGCAGCCTTCTGGTTCTTGCCGGTCCTGGCCATCGCGAACGAGAGCCCGTTGACGTTGTTGGCCGCGCCCTTCGGCCCGGACGGCAGGTTGGTCACGCCGACGGTGAACTTCACCTTCGGCGCGATGAACGGCAGGATCGCGTTGACGCAGGGGTACATGGCGACCTGACCGCGGTTGAACAGGTCCAGCGCGGAGCCGGCCGACGGCGGGAACGCCACGTGCCACTTGTTGATCAGGTCCGACTGCCACTGCAGCGCCTGGATCGCCTTCGGCTGGTCGAAGGTGAACTTCCCGAACGGCTTGTCCATGAACGTCCCGCCGTTCTGCGGGATCCAGTTCAGGTACTGCGTCTGGTTGTGGTTCTCGGCGCAGAAACCCCACTGCTTGACGTGCTGGGGATCGAAACCGGCCTGGTCCGGGTGCTTGCCGTTCCGGTCGACGGTCAGCTTGCGTGCCAACGCGAGCAGCGTGCCCGACCCGTCCGGCGCCCAGGTGAGCTGACCGGGGTGCGGCAGCCCGGCCGCCTTGAACAGGTCCGCGTTGTACACCATCCCCGTGATGCCGAAGTCGGCCGGCATCCCGTACAGCTTCCCCTGGTACTTGTAGGAGTCGACGACCTGCGGGTAGAACGCCGAGGTGTCCACCGAGTCCTGCTTGATCAGGTCGGAGAGGTCGACCAGCACCCCCTGGGTGACCAGTTCCGGGAAGTACGACACGGTGTTCCAGAAGATGTCCGGCCCCTTGCCGGCGGCCACCTCGGTGGTCAGCTTCGACCAGTACTGCGGGTAGGGCAGCTGCTCGACCTTGACGGTGATGTCGGGGTGCTTCGCGTGAAAGGCCGCCGCGGACTTCTCGTAGCCGGGCTGCTGGGTCTCGTCCCAGATCCGGAACACCACGGTGCCCTTGCCGCTGCCCTGGCCGCCGCCGCTCGCGCCGCCGCCGCAGGCGGCCAGTCCCAGCGCCGCGGCACCGCCGGTCATCGCGGTGAGCACCGAGCGCCTCTGCCATCCGTGCATGGTGCAGTCTCCTCGGGTCGTACGAACGAACGAAGATGGGTGCTGCGCGGTCACTTCAGGCCGGTGAGGGCGACCGAGCGCACGATGGAACGTTGGAACAGCAGGAAAACCACGATCAGCGGCACCAGCGCGACGAAACTGCCGGCCATCATGAGGTTGTAGTCGGCGCCGAGATTGCCTTGCAGCGACGCGATCCCGACCGTCACCACCCGGGTGGAGTCGGACGAGCTGATGATCAGCGGCCAGAGGAAGTTATGCCAGGAGAACACGACGGTCAGGATCGTCAGGGTGCCGAGGATCGGCTTGCTCAGCGGCAGGATCACCCGCAGCAGGATCGACATCGTGCCGGCGCCGTCGATGCGCGCCGCGTCCTCCAGATCGGCCGGCAGCGTCTGGAAGAACTGCCGCATCAGGAAGATCCCGTACGGCGAGCCGAGCACGTACGGCGCGACCAGCCCCATCCAGGTGTCCACCCAGCCGATCTGCCGCATGATCAGGTACAGCGGGATCATCGTCACCACGTTCGGCACCATCAGCGTCGCCACGTACGCCCAGAACAGCAGTTGCCGCCCGGGGAACCGCATCCGCGCGAAGGCGTAGGCGGCGAACGTGGTGAACACCAGCTGCCCCACCGTGAGTACGACGGTGAGCAGCACCGTGTGCCACAGGTACGCGACGAACGAGACGTTCGCGATCGAGCCGTCGAACAGCGAGACGAAGTTGTCCAGCGTGCCCGGGACCGCCGGCAGCCACGGCGCCGTCGAGTTCAGTTCCGGCGCCGTCTTCAGCGACGTGAACACCACCATCAGGTACGGGAAGACCGACACGAACGCGCCGACCACCAGCACCGCGTACACCGCCACCCGCGCGGTCGCCTTCATCGTCGCCGCTCCTAGCTGTAGTCGTAGGTGGTGCGCTTGCGGAAATAGAGCACCTGGGCGAGCGTCAGCAGCAGCAACAGACCGAACAGCAGCATCGCCAGGGCCGAGGCGTACCCGTCGTCGAAGTTCTGGAACGCGGTGGCGTAGATCTTGAAGTTGAGCACCGTGGTCGCGTCGTCCGGGCCGCCCTTGGTCATCGCGAACACCGTGTCGAACACCTGGAACGACCCGATGATGCTGGTGACCAGCACGAAGAACATGGTCGGCCGCAGCAGCGGCAGGGTGATCGCGAAGAACTGCTGCACCCGGCCGGCGCCGTCCAGCCGGGACGCCTCGTACAGGTGCTCCGGGATGCCCTGCAGACCGGCCAGGAAGAACAGCATCGTGTAGCCGGTGCCGCCCCACACACCGACCGCCGCCACCGCGGGCAGCGCCCAGGTACCGGACGACAGCCAGGCGATCGGATCCACCCCGAACAGGCCGAGGAAGCTGTCCAGTGCGCCGTTCTGGGTGGAGAAGATCCACTTCCAGACCTCGCCCATCACCACCGGCGTGGCCATCCACGGGATCACGAAGAACGCCCGCAGGAACCGGATCCCGCGCAACCTGGTGTTCAGCAGGATCGCGAGCAGCAGCGCCAGGACCGTCTGGGTCGGGATCGCGATCAGCACGTACAGCGCGGTCACCGCGACCGAGTGCCACACGGTGCCGTCACCGGCCATCCGCCGGTAGTTCGCCAGCCCGACGAACTCCGGCGGCGCCAGCATGCTCCACCTGAACAGGCTGACGACCGCCACGATCACCACCGGCGCCAGCAGGAACGCCAGCACTCCGAACAGGCTCGGACCGAGGAACGCGTACGCGGTGGCCGCTTCGCGCAGCCGCCGCGCGCCACCGGCACGGCGGGACGCCCGTACCGTGCGTGCCGGTACGACCCGGTTGGTACCGGAACCGGCACCCGGCGATGCCGGAGCACCACCCGGCGCGCGAGACGTTGCCGCGGACCCTGGCATGGCCGACACCTCCGCCCTCCGTACGCATGCATGCGGACGCTGCCGGGCGACCCGGCGTGGCGGCGGCAGGAAGCGGCCGGCGCGGGCCCGGATCACCCGGTTGTCCAGGGATGTTGTTCGGGATCGAGGCTAGGATCCGGCCCCGCGCAACGACATGGCCGCTGTTGCCGTGCTTTTGCCCGATCCTGCTGCCCCGGCATCCGCGGCACTGCGATCGGAGGGCCGTTTCACCCGCCGCCCGGTGGGAACATCACGGACGGGTATGAGGAATGCCCGTACGGTGCCCCGCCGGTTGGTTACGGACCGCGATTTTGTCTAACGTAGGTCCGTGGACTTCGACGCGTACGCGCAGACGGCGGTCACACTGGCGAACCTCCCGGCCGACGACCCGGTCGATCCGGCGGTCGCCTTCGGTCCGGACACCCGGGCCGCACAGCAGGCCGGCGAGCGCGACCTGGTCGCCGTGCGGCGCGCCGGCAAGCGGCTGCGACGGGTGTTCGAGCTCGGTGCCGGCGGCCGCGACACCGACGCCGTCGACGAGCTGAACGCGCTGCTGGTCGCCTATCCGGTGCAGCCGCACATCTCCGGACACGACGGCAAGTCCTGGCACGTGCACGTCACCGGCCGCGGTTCCACCGCCAGCGCCGAGCACATCGCCGGCGCGGTCTGGGGGTTGTCGGTGTGGCTGTGTGAGAACGGCAGCGACCGGTTCGGCGTCTGCGCTGACGAGCACTGCGGCAACGTCTACCTGGACACCTCGTCGAACAACTGCCGCCGGTTCTGCTCGGAGCGCTGCGCCACCCGCTCGCACGTCGCCGCGCACCGCGCCCGCAAGCGCGCCGCCGCGGTCGGCTGACCCGCGTCCCGCGCGCTGCCCGTCGCGCCGGCTGAGCACGGTGGTACGCGGCCGGCAGCGATCGCCGCGACCCGGCACACCACGATCGGGCGCGGGCGGTGGGTGATCAGTGGCGGGCGGCGCGTTCGGCGGTCAGCTCGTCGAGCAGACCGTAGAGCTCCTCGGCGCCGACAGCCTCGCGATCGGAGTCGGCGAGCTGCGCCCGCCCCTCCTTGGTGTACACCGGGGGGTAGAGCGACAGCAGCCGGTCCGGCGGCACCGCGGACACCTCCGCCTCCCAGCCCGGCCAGCGCAGGTCGTGGTAGAAGTCCACGATCGCGCCGCCGACCAGCAGGGACAGCCAGTCGCGGTAGGCCCAGGACAGCGGCTCCCAGCGCAGCGTGTCCGGCCCTAGGTAACAGATCTCGCCCGGCTCACCCGGCAGCACCACGGTGTCCACAGTGGACTCCGGGTCGCGGCCGCGGATCACGTACCGGCCGCCGAGCACGTCGGCACCGACGAGCAGGTGACCGGCCGCCTCCGGATCGGGGTTGACCGCTGCCAGGTCGGGCAGCCGGCGCTGCGGGCACCCGCCCCCGTACACCCGGAGCCAGCCGTTGTCGACCAGCGCGCCGCCGGTGTGCAGGGCCATCGCGCCGAGCCAGCTGTCCGCGGTGGCGCCGATCTGCCGCAGGCACCGCTCGCCGGCCGCCGGATCGACCGGTAACACCTCGACCGAGACCGCGCCGTCGGACAGCATGGCCGAGATCTCCGGCCATGCTGGACTGCCCTGCAGCACCAGGTCGCGGCGCGGCCTGGCCCGTCCGGTAACCGCCATGGGGGTAAGCCTCTAGACGTCGGCAGTGGAGGGAAGAGTCAGATGGGTCCGGGCGAACGCGAGCGTCTCGGCCAGCGCCGCCTCCCGGCCGGCCCGGTCCATCTTGCGGGTGGCGATCTCGACGCCGACCGACTGCAGGTGGCCGTCGGTGGCGAGCTTGCGAAGCACCTCGGCGCACGGCATCGTGCCGCGGCCCGGAATCAGGTGCGCATCCCGACCCGGTGAGTTGCCGTCACCGAGATGCAGATGGGTGAGCGCCGAACCCATCCGGTCGGCGAGCGCCAGCGGATCGGCGCCGGCGGCCGCGCAGTGCGAGATGTCCAGGGTGTAGTCGTGGTAGCCGACCACCGTCGGGTCCCAGTCGGGCGAGTAGGGCACGAAGCGGCGGCCGGCCATCTTCACCCAGTACATGTTCTCCACGGCGAACCGGACACCGCGGTGCGCGGCACGCAGCTTGTCCAGCCCGGCGGAGAACGTGCGGGCGTACTCCCGCTGCCAGAAGAACGGCGGGTGCACCACCACGGTGCCGGCGTTGAGCTCCTCGGCCATCACCGCGGCGCGGCGCAGCCGCTCCCACGGATCGGGGCTCCACACCCGCTGGGTCATCAGCAGGCACGGGGCGTGCACGGTGCCGATCGGGACGTTGTAGTGCTCGGCCAGGCCGCGCAGCGCGCCGATGTCCTGGCTCACCGCGTCGGTCCACACCATGACCTCGACGCCGTCGTACCCGAGCTTCACGGCCAGCTCGAAGGCCACCGCCGTCGGCTCCGGATAGACCGCCGAGGTGGACAGCAGGACCGGGACCGGGTGCCGACTGTGCTTTGCGTCGGATGTCACCGGTACAGCGTAATCGCCATCGCCGCGAGCGGCATCATCACCCTCCGTAGACCATTCCGACACGGCACCCTCACCACGCTGACCTGCGGAATCACCGGACACCGCGGTCAGGTACCGCGGAGCCAGTCGAGCCGGCGCAGGATCACGCCCTCACGCAGGGCCCACGGGCACAGATCGACCGCGGCCAGTTCCAGCCGGCTGAGCGCCTGTTCGGCCACCACGCCGCCGGCCAGCAGCTGGTGGGCCCGGGCCGCGCTCACCCCGTCGAGCTCGGCCAGCCCCGCGGACGGGATCCGCCGGACGAACCCGAGCACCTGGTGCAGGCCGGTACGGGTGAGGCTGCGCGGCACCCGGATGCCGGCGCCGGACGGTGCCGCGCCGGCCAGCCGGGCCAGGCTGCGGAACGTCTTGGAGGTGGCGACCGCGCGGTCCGGCCGCACCGAGCCCAGCTCGGCGAGCACGTCGTCGAGCAGCCCGCCGACGTGCTCGGTCAACCCGGCCAGCTCGGCCGCCGAGGGCGGGTCGGCGGACAGCCACTCCCGGGTGAGCCGACCCGCGCCCAGCGGTACCGACAGGGCGACGTCGGGCGACTCGTCGATGCCGCACGCCACCTCCAGCGAGCCGCCGCCGATGTCGAGCACCAGCAGGGTGCCGGCGGACCAGCCGAACCAGCGCCGGACCGCGAAGAAGGTCAGCCGCGCCTCGTCCACCCCGGTCAGCACCTGCAGGTCGACGCCGGCCTCGGCGCGGACCCGGTCGAGCACCGTGGCCGAGTTCGTCGCCTCCCGCACCGCCGAGGTGGCGAACGCGAGCAGGTCGTCGGCGCCGATCCGCTCGGACTCGGCGTGCGCCTCGCGTACCGCGTCGACGAGCGCGTCGGCGCCGGCGGCGGTGAGGGTGCCGCCCGGGCCGATCTGCTCGGCCAGCCGCAGCGTCCACTTCATCGAGGTCACCGGCCACGGGTGGGCACCCGGATGGGCGTCCAGCACCAGCAGATGCACGGTGTTGGACCCGACGTCGATCACTCCGAGCCGCACGAGTGCGAACCCTAGCGGGTCGGCCCGCACCGCCGCCGTACCGGCGCGAACGGTGCGGATGATTCACATCCGTGAACGCTGTCTTGACTTGTGGCACCTGTTGTCCAACGATGCCGGAACAAGACCGAAACGCCCGTGTCCGGTACCTGGAGGAGACATGCGCCGTACCCACCGCCGCGCCCGCCGGGCCGCCCTGGCCGTCGCGATCGCCGTCCTGGCAACGGTTCCCGGCACCACCGCGACCGCCGCGCCGTGGCACGGTGAGTCCGTGCCGCCGAACCTGCGCACCGACGTACCGCCGGGCGGGAACTTCGACCTGTCGGTGTGGGAGCTGCAACTGCCCATCGGCGCACCCGGATCGCCGACCACGATCCCGTCGTCGCAGCTGGTCGGCGACGACGGGTACAGCAATCCGGCGTACTTCTGGACCGACTCCCACGACGGCTCGATGACGTTCTGGGACCCCGAGTCCGGCGTCACCACCCCGCACTCGCACTACCCGCGCAGCGAGCTGCGGGAGATGAACCGGGACGGCAGCGCCGCCGACTGGTCGCTGCCCGGTACCCACCGGCTCGACGCGCGGCTGCGGATCGTGTCGGTGACCAGGAGCGTCTGCGTCGGGCAGATCCACCTCGGCAGCGGCGGCGACTCCACCAAGCCGCTGGTCGAGCTCTACTACGCGCCGAACGGCGACATCACCCTCGGCACCGAGAACTCGCCCGACGGCGGGCAGACCCGACACCCGGTCGGCAACGTGCCGCTGGGCACCCAGTGGACCTACCGGATCGCCGTGACCGGCGGCGACACCGTGCAGCTGACCATCGACGGCGACACCACGAGCTACCCGATCCCCGGCTCGTTCGACCGGTACCACCAGTACTTCAAGGCCGGCGACTACAACCAGTCGGCATCCGACAGCACCAGCAACGGGGCGAAGGTCAAGTTCTACTCGCTGACCGTCACGCACGGCTGAGTACGGCGGCAGGCCGGGCCGGCGCGTCCGCGGGTAGGTTCGCCGGTCCGGCCGGTGGCTGCGTAGGCTTGCCGTCGTGGCAGGAAAACGCGCTCTGGTGCAGGTGACGGTGGAAGACCCGGACGAGCCGCGGAGCCGGGAGGTCCCGCTCGACTTTCCCCGGGAGTGGATCGAGTTCACCGACCCGACCGACGACGAGCACGTGGTGCGCGCCGACCTGACCTGGCTGCTGTCGCGCTGGCAGTGCATCTTCGGCGCCGGCTGCCACGGCATCGTCGCCGGGCTGGCGGAGAACGGCTGCTGCTCGCACGGCGCGTTCTTCACCGACGCCGACGACGAGAAGCGGGTCCGCGCCGCGGTCAAGAAGCTCACCCCGGAGACCTGGCAGCACCACACCACCGGGTTCAAGAACTGGACCGAGGTGGACAGCACCGACGGCGAGGCGGACGGCCGGAAGACCCGGGTCGTCGACGGCGCCTGCATCTTCCACAACCGTCCCGGCTTCGCCGGCGGGTACGGCTGCGCGCTGCACGCCCAGGCGCTGCGCGACGGCGTGCACCCGCTGGAGTACAAGCCGGACGTGTGCTGGCAGCTGCCGGTCCGGCGGCTGCAGGAGTGGGAGGACCGGCCGGACGGCACCCGGGTGCTCGTCGACACGCTCGGCGAGTACGACCGGCGCGGCTGGGGCGAGGGCGGCCACGACCTGCACTGGTGGTGCACCTCGTCGCCGGAGGCGCACACCGGCGGCGAGGCCGTCTACCAGTCGTACGAGCCGGAGCTGACCGAGCTGATCGGCAAGGAGGCGTACGGGCGGCTCGCCGAGCTGTGCGCCGCCCGGGCGAAGCGCGGCCTGGTCGCCGAACACCCGGCCACCACCGCCGCGCCCAAGCGCCGCAAGAAGTAGCTCGACCCTCGGCTCAGATGATGCCGAGGGCGAGCATCGCGTCGGCCACCTGGATGAAGCCGGCGATGTTGGCGCCGGCCAGGTAGTTGCCGGGCGCACCGTACTCGTCAGCGGTCTCCAGGCAGCGGTCGTGGATGTTGCGCATGATCACCGCGAGCCGCTCCTCGGTGTGCTCGAAGCTCCACGAGTCGCGCGAGGCGTTCTGCTGCATCTCCAGCGCGCTGGTGGCGACGCCGCCGGCGTTCGCCGCCTTGCCCGGCGCCACCACCACCCCGGCCTCGGTGAACCGGCGGACCGCCTCCGGGGTGCACGGCATGTTCGCGCCCTCGGCCACGACCCGGCAACCGTGCTCGATCAGCGCGGTCGCGTCCGGACCGTCGAGCTCGTTCTGGGTCGCGCACGGCAGCGCGACGTCGCAGGGCACCTGCCAGACCGAGCCGCGGTCGCTGACGCGCGCGGACCCGCCGCGCGCCACGGCGTACTCGGCGATCCGGGCCCGGCGGACGTTCTTGACCTCCTTGAGCAGGTCCAGGTCGATGCCCTTCTCGTCCACCACGTAGCCGGACGAGTCGGAGCAGGCGACGACGGTACCGCCGAGCTGGTGCACCTTCTCGATCGCGTAGATCGCCACGTTGCCCGAACCGGACACGACGACCCGCTTGCCGTCGAAGGAGTCGCCGCGGGTGTCCAGGATCTCCTTGGTGAAGTAGACGGTGCCGTACCCGGTCGCCTCGGTACGCACCTGGGAGCCGCCCCAGCTGAGCCCCTTGCCGGTCAGCACCCCGGACTCGTACCGGTTGGTGATCTTCTTGTACTGGCCGAACAGGTAACCGATCTCCCGGCCACCGACGCCGATGTCGCCGGCCGGCACGTCGGTGTACTCGCCGAGGTGGCGGTACAGCTCGGTCATGAACGCCTGGCAGAACCGCATCACCTCGGCATCCGAGCGGCCCTTCGGGTCGAAGTCGGAGCCGCCCTTGCCGCCGCCGATCGGCATCCCGGTCAGCGCGTTCTTGAAGATCTGCTCGAACCCGAGGAACTTCACGATGCCCAGGTAGACCGACGGGTGGAAGCGCAACCCACCCTTGTACGGCCCGAGTGCCGAGTTGAACTCGACCCGGAAGCCGCGGTTGAGCTGCACCTCGCCGGCGTCGTCGACCCACGGCACCCGGAAGATGATCTGCCGTTCCGGCTCGCACATCCGGCGCACCACCGCGGCGTCGACGTACTTCGAGTGCTTGGCCACCACCGGGCCGAGGCTCGCCAGCATGTCGTGCACGGCCTGGTGGAACTCGGTCTCACCCGGGTTGCGGCGCAGCACCTCGGCGTAGACGTCGGCCAGCGTGTCGTCTGAAGCGGTCACCCGCGTTCCCCTCGTCCGTGTTGTCCTTCTCGTCGAGGGGCCGGCCGTCCGGCAGCCACCGACGGCTGCGCGGCCGGCAGCGCTGCCGTCACGCGCACCCCGCCCGGCACCGGCCCGGGGCCAGCACCGACACTATGCGGTCACGCTCCAGCACGCCAATCGTCCGCACCGCCCGACCGCGATGCGAGAAGCCGACCGGACACCGTTGTTGGTTTACCTGGTTTGATCCCGCGGTGATGTGAGGTCACGGCAGCGAGCCGAGTCCGATTCGTTCGCTGGCAAGGCGGAGGAGGCGCCGTGTGCGTCAGCACACAAGCCGACGACAACGCCGCCAGCGGACGAATCGGGCCGGCGCGGCGACCCTAAGACTCGAACTTGTAGCCGAGGCCGCGGACGGTGACGATGTAGCGGGGGCTGGAGGGCTCCGGCTCGATCTTGCCCCGCAGCCGCTTCACGTGCACGTCCAGCGTCTTGGTGTCGCCGACGTAGTCGGCGCCCCAGATCCGGTCGATCAGCTGGCCGCGGGTCAGCACCCGGCCGGCGTTGCGCAGGAACATCTCCAGCAGCTCGAACTCCTTGAGCGGCAACGAGACCCCGTCACCGCCGACGGTGACCACGTGCCGGTCGACGTCCATCCGTACCGGGCCGGCGGCGAGCGTCGGCGACTCGGCCTCGGTCGGCTCGGACCGGCGGCGCAGCACGGCGCGGATGCGGGCGACGAGCTCGCGCGGCGAGTACGGCTTGGTCACGTAGTCGTCCGCGCCGATCTCGAGGCCGACCACCTTGTCGATCTCCGCGTCGCGGGCGGTGACCATGATGATCGGAACGCTGGAGCGCTGCCGGATCTGCCGGCACACCTCGCTGCCGGACATCTCCGGCAGCATCAGGTCGAGCAGCACGATGTCGGCTCCGGTGCGCTCGAACGAGGTGAGCGCCTCGGTGCCGGTGGCCGCGACGGAGACCTCGAAGCCCTCCTTGCGCAGCATGTACGACAGGGCGTCGGAGAACGACTCCTCGTCTTCCACGACCAGTACGCGGGTCACGGCTGTCCTCTCTCACGCGCGCCGGGCGGGCGCGCCGGGTTGTACCTCTGCTTGTCCGATGTCTTCGGCGATCTCACCCGGGTTGTGCTCCACCGCGATGTCGGCCGGCGGGCGGCCGGGTAGCCGCAGGGTGAACGTCGAGCCGACCCCGACGGTGCTGGTCACGTCGACCCGGCCGCCGTGGTTGGTGGCGATGTGCTTGACGATCGCGAGGCCCAGCCCGGTACCCCCGGTGGCCCGCGAGCGTGCCTTGTCGGCGCGGTAGAACCGCTCGAAGATGCGGTCCAGGTCGCGCGGCTCGATCCCGATCCCCTGGTCGATCACCGACAGCAGCACGGTGTCGGCCCGGTGGTCGGTGCGCACCGTGACGGTGGTGTGCTCCGGCGAGTACGCGAGGGCGTTCTCGACCAGGTTCGCCAGCGCGGTGGCGAGCTGCGTCTCGTTGCCGTACACGGTGTGCCCGTGCTCGCCGTCGGCGACCACGGAGATCTGCTTGGCCTGGGCGGTGGTGCGGGTGCGGTCCAGCACCTCGGCGACCAGCCGGTCGGCGGCCACCGGTACCGGGTCGGGCAGCGGTTCGGCGCCCTGCAGCCGGGACAGTTCGAGCAGCTCGGTGACCAGCCGGCCGAGCCGGGACGACTCGTGCGCGATGCGTTCGGCGAACCGGCGGGACGCCTCCGGGTCGTCGAGCGCGTCGACCAGCGCCTCACCGAGCAGTTGCAGCGCGCCGACCGGGGTCTTCAGCTCGTGGCTGACGTTCGCGACGAAGTCCCGGCGGACCCGGGCGACCCGGTGCGCCTCGGTGACGTCCTCGGCCTCCATCGCGACGTACCCGCCGGTCAACCCGACCAGGTGCACCCGGACACCGGTGCGGTCCGGGCCGTCGGCGGCGGCGCCGGGCAGGTCGCGCCGGTTGAGTTCGAGGTCGACGTCGCGCTGCTGGCCGGGCTGGGTGACCCGGCCGCCGAGGGTGCGCAGCACCGAGTGCGGGGCGAGCCCGGTCGCCTCGGCGCGGACCAGCCCGAGCCGGCGCGCCGCCGGGTTGGCGAGGACCACCTCGCCGCCGCAGCCGAGTACGACGAGGCCGACCCGCAGGGCGGCGACACTCTCCTCGACCAGCGCGGCGTGCGTGGGTCGGCTGACTGGTTCCGGCACGGTGGCGGCCTCCCGGTCCGGCGGTGCCGGCTGATTCGACGGGGCCTCCCCCGATGCGGCGGCGCTCGACCGACCGTGCCGGCCGCGCAGGGCCGCGATCGCGCCGAGGCCGCCGACCAGCAGCCCGACGAGCCCCCCAACGCCGAGTGCTGCCCAGTCCACGCGGCGATCGTAGGCCGGGTAACGCCCAGGTGAAGGAGCATTTCACCACAAACCCGGCGTGGTTCGGGGAATGTTCACACCCTGGGAAGGCGGCGTTCACCACCGTTCACCGCGGGTACGCCCCGGCTGCCTACCGTCGGAGCCGCACAGACGTCAGGGGGGACGATGCGAGACGAGTATCAGGTGCAGCTGGCGCTGGTCGGCGAGCTGCTGTCGGCCATGGCCGAGCACGTCGGTACGGCCATGCGGCACGCGACCGCCGGCCTGCTCGGCGCCGACCGGGCCGCCGCCGAGTCGGTGCTCGCCGACCACCCGAACCTGATCGCCCAGCGCGACCAGGTCGAGGCGCGCACCTACGAACTGGTCGCGCTGCAAGCGCCGGTCGCCGCCGACCTGCGTACCCTGCTCACCGCGCCGCGGGTCGCCACCGACCTGGAGCGGATGGGCAACCTGGCCCGGCACGTGGCCCGCGCGGCGCTCCGCCGGTACCCGGAGCGGGCGGTGGTGGACGAGCTGGCCGGCGTATTCGCGTCGATGGCCGACACCGCGGTACGGATGGCCGACAAGATGCGCGCCGTGGTCGCCGACCACGACGCGGACCTCGCCGCGCAGCTGGACCGGGACGACGACGAGCTCGACGAGCTGCACCGCCGGATGTTCGGCATCATGTTCGCCGCCGGCTGGAGCCACGGCGCGGAGGCCGCGGTCGACGCCGCGCTGCTCGGCCGCTACTACGAGCGGTACGCCGACCACGCCGTCAACGCCGCCACCCAGGTCATCTACCTGGTCACCGGCGAACACGCCGGCTAGCCGGCCTGGCACCGGCGAACACGCCGGCTGGCGGGCCCGGCGCCGGCGAACACGCCGGCTGGCGGCCGGCCCGAAGCCCGCCGCCGAGCGGGCGGCCGGGCCGCCGCCGGCACGCCGGCCACGCGCCCACACCGGTTCACCGCGGCGATGCTGGGGGTGCCGCCGCGGTGAACCGGTGTCGGAGCGGCGGTGAACAGCTCGCGGCGGCGCGCTGACCGGCCGCGACGGGCCGGCGATCGGCTCCGAGCCAGGCCGTATGATCCGCCGCATGGCGATCCCCCCGGCCAGTACGCCCGACGTCCTCGACCTCACCGATCCGGTACGCCCGGCCTGGCGCGACGACGCGCCCCGGCCGGTGCGCACGTACCTGTGGCGCCCCGCCGGCACGCCGCGCGGCACCGTACTGCTCTCGCACGGCAGCGGCGGCGCCGCCGAGACGCTGTCCTGGCTGGCGGAGGCGCTGGCCGCGGCCGGCTTCCTCGCCGTCGGGGTGGACCACCACGGCAACAGCTACCCGACCGGGTACGTCGCGGAGGCGTTCGCCTGCTGGTGGGACCGGCCCCTGGACCTGACCGTGGCGCTGTCCGAGGTGGCCGCGCACGAGGAGACCGGGCCGGTCGGCGTGGCCGGGTACTCGGCCGGCGGCTACACCGCGGCGGCACTGCTCGGCGCCCGGATCGACCGCGGCATCTACAGCGACGTCGTGCACGAACGGATCCCCTCGGCGCCGAACCCGGAGTACCCGAACATCGTCGAGGAGCTGAAGTCCCGGCTCACCGAGGCCGACCTGGACCAGTGGATCGACCACTGCGGGCGCAACTACCGGGACGCGCGGGCCCGGGCCGGGTTCCTGATCTGCCCGGGGATGGCTCCGGCCCTGGACACGGACAGCCTGCGGCACATCGAGGAACCGGTGTCGATCTGGTCGGCCGGCGCCGACGACCAGACCCCGGCGCCCGAGTACGCGCTCCGGTACGCCTCGCTCATCCCCGGCGCGACGCACCAGAGCGCCGGCGACTCGGTCGAGCACTACGCGTTCCTCGCCGACAACGAGGCCGGCGCCCCGGCCCGCCGGACCGTGGCCGCCGCCGCCGTCGACTTCTTCACCCGCACCCTCGGCTGAGGGTCGCGCCCTCCGGGTCGGTCCCGGTGGAACGCCGTGCGGCTCGTGCAAGGATTTTCTGAATCTTGCGGTGGAAGGGTTGACAGGGGTGTTGTCGGGCTAGCAGGGTCTTATCGGACGAAATCCGACGTACGGGTCGAGCGTGCTTGCCGGTTCGCCCGTGCGGCCGGAGCCCGACACGCCCAGGGCCGGCGCCACGCGCCGGCGGGACGGAGGTCCGATGGGGAGCAGAACGCGGGTACTCACCCGCCTGGTGGCGGTGACCGCGCTGGCCGCGTCGCTGACCGTACCGGCGGCGGCGCACGCCGACACCTCGCCCGAGCGGGCCGGTACCGCCGTGCCCGGGCAGGACGCGGGCGGGTCCGGCGGGTACGCGGCCGCGGACGCCGGCGGGCGCGACGTGATCGCCACCCTGTTCGAGTGGCCGTGGACCTCCGTGGCCGACGAGTGCACGAACGTGCTCGGCCCGGACGGCTACGGCGCCGTGCAGGTGTCCCCGCCGCAGGAGTCGGTGACGGTCGACGGCCACCCGTGGTGGGAGGTGTACCAGCCGGTCAGCTACCAGCTGACGAGCCGGATGGGCACCCGGGACCAGTTCGCCGCGATGGTGCGCAGCTGCCACGACGCCGGGGTGAGGGTCTACGCCGACGCGGTGCTCAACCACATGACCGGGCAGGGCAACACGGGCTACGGCGGCAGCACGTTCCCCGACAAGTACGACTATCCGGGGCTGTACGGGTCGCAGGACTTCCACCACTACCCCGGCGACTGCCCCGAGTCGGACGGGCAGATCCACGACTACGGCAACGCGACCGAGGTACGGGAGTGCGAGCTGGTCAGCCTGGCCGACCTGCGCACCGAGAGCGACTACGTGCGGGGCAAGCTCGCCGACTACCTGAACGACCTGCTCGGGCTCGGGGTCGACGGGTTCCGGCTCGACGCGGCGAAGCACGTGAGCCCGGACGACATCAAGGCGATCGAGACCAGGCTGTCCCGCTGGACCTACATCTACCAGGAGGTCAGCTACGGCGCCGGCGAGGCGGTGCAGCCGTCGCAGTACGAGGGGACCGGCAACCTGCTGGAGTTCCGGTACGGCACCAGCCTGAAGTCGGCGTTCGACGGCCGGCTGGCCGACCTCGCCGGGCTCGGCACCAGCGCCGACCCGAAGGGCATGGAGCCGAGCAACCTCGCGGTGTCCTTCGTGGACAACTGGGACACCCAGCGCAACGGCAGCACACTGTCCTACCAGGACGGTGCGAGGTACACGCTGGCGGACGTGTTCCTGCTCGGCTGGGACTACGGCACGCCGAAGGTGATGTCCAGCTTCGCCTTCGACAGCGGCGACCAGTCGCCGCCGGCCGGCCCGGACGGTATGGTGTCCACAGTGGACTGTGACAACGGCTGGGTGTGCGAGCACCGGCGCCCGCAGGTGGTCGGCATGGTCGGCTTCCACAACGCGGTCGCCGGCACCCCGGTGACGAACTGGTGGGACGACGGCAGCAGCCGGATCGCCTTCGGCCGCGGCGGCAAGGGTTTCGTCGCGATCAACAACGAGACCGGGACGATGACCGAGACGCTGCAGACCGGTCTGCCGGCGGGTACCTACTGCGACGTGGTCCACGGCGCCGCGTCCGGCGGCGGCTGCACCGGGCCCACCGTCACCGTCGGCGCGGACGGTACCGCCCAGGTGACCGTCGCCCCGACCGACGCGGTGGCCATCGACGTGTCGGCCACCGGATGACCCCGGACTGACCGTACGGCGACCCCGCCGTACGGTCAGCCGGCTCGGGGAGCTCCGCGAGCGGCGTACGGAACACCCGCAGCGCCGGCGTCACGTGGTTGCGACGCTGACCGGGACGAGCAGGGCGGCGAAGCAGGCCAGCGGTGAGCCGGTGCGCTGGGGGGCCTGCTGCAACCCCTGCTCCTGCGCGGCGCGCCCAGCGAACCGGGTCCGCGGGGCGAGCCGGCGCAGCGCCGGAAGCGTTGCGCCGGGCTCGATCCCGGCGCACCCGGCCGGTCAGCGGCGCGGCCCCGGCGAGCGCGCCGCCGGCCAGCCGGGTCAGCAGCGGCCGTACCCAGTAGCACGACCGGTCGGTAGAGTCGCGAGGCGTGCATCCTCCACGGCTGGCCGACATCGCGGCGCAGGCACGGGTCAGCGAGGCGACGGTCAGCCGGGTGCTGAACGACCGGCCCGGCGTTGCGGCGGCCACCCGGCAGGCGGTGTTCGCCGCCCTCGACGTCCTCGGGTACGAGCGGCCGGCCCGGCTGCGCCGCCGCAGCGCCGGCCTGATCGGGCTGATCACCCCGGAGCTGAACAACCCGATCTTCCCGGCGTTCGCGCAGGTCGTGGAGCGGGCCCTGACCCGGTACGGGTACACCCCGGTGCTGTGCACCCAGACGCCCGGCGGCTCCACCGAGGACGAGCTGGTCGACCAGCTGCTGGAACGCGAGATCACCGGCATCGTGTTCGTCTCCGGCCTGCACGCCGACGCCACCGCCGACCTCGGCCGGTACGAGCGGCTCGGCTCCCGCGGCGTCCCGTACGTGATGATCAACGGGTACCGGGCGGAGCTGAACGCGCCGTTCGTCTCGGCCGACGACCGGGCGGCGATGCGGCTCGCGGTCGAGCACCTGGCCCGGCAGGGCCACGAGCGGATCGGGCTGGCGGTCGGGCCGCGCCGGTTCGTCCCGGTGCAGCGCAAGATCGACGGCTTCACCGCGGCGCTGCGCGACACCCTTGGCGCGACCGGCGAGCAGGCCGCGGAGCTGGTGCAGCACTCGCTGTTCGGGGTCGAGGGCGGTACCGCGGCGGCGAACGCGCTGCTGGACCGCGGTGCCACCGCGCTGGTCTGCGCGAGCGACCTGATGGCGCTCGGCGCCATCCGCGCGGCCCGGGACCGCGGCCGGTCGGTACCGGCGGAGGTGTCGGTGGTCGGGTTCGACGACTCGCCGCTGATCGCGTTCACCGATCCGCCGCTCACCACGATCCGGCAGCCGGTCGAGGCGATGGGGCTGGCCGCGGTGGACGCGCTGCTGGAGGAGATCGGCGGCACCCCGACCACGCACGCCGACTTCGTCTTCCCGCCGGAGCTGGTGGTACGCGCCTCCACCGGCACCGGCCCCCGGATGCCGACCTGACCACCACCGGCCCGCCGTCGGTCGCCGGCGGAGCGGCCGGCGCGGTCCGAGGCGGACCGCGCCGGGAGGGGGTCAGCGGCCCTGGTTGGCGACCGCGGCCGCGCCGGCGGCGGCCGCCTCCGGGTCCAGGTATTCCGACTTCACCTTGCGCAGCTCGTCGTCCAGCTCGTACGCCAGCGGGATGCCGGTGGGGATGTTGAGCGCGGCGATGTCGTCGTCGGAGATCTGGTCGAGGTGCTTGACCAGGGCGCGCAGCGAGTTGCCGTGCGCGGCGACGAGCACCGTGGCGCCGGTGCGCAGGTCCGGCACGATCGCGTCGTACCAGTAGGGCAGGAACCGCTCCAGCACGTCCTTGAGGCACTCGGTGCGGGGCATCAGCTCCGGCGGCAGCGCGGCGTAGCGCGGGTCGCCGGCCTGCGAGTACTCGGCGTCGTCGGCGATCGGTGGCGGCGGCGTGTCGTACGACCGGCGCCAGATCATGAACTGCTCCTCGCCGAACTCGGCGAGCGTCTCCTTCTTGTTCTTGCCCTGCAGCGCGCCGTAGTGCCGCTCGTTCAGCCGCCAGGACCGGCGCACCGGGATCCAGTGCCGGTCGACCCCGTGCAGCGTGATCTCGGCGGTACGGATGGCGCGGCGCAGCACCGACGTGTGCGCCAGGTCGGGGGCGATGCCGTGCTCACGCAGCAGCTCGCCGGCTCGGGTGGCCTCGGCCCGACCCTTGTCGTTCAGGTCGACGTCGACCCAGCCGGAGAACAGGTTCTTGGCGTTCCACTCGCTCTCGCCGTGCCGAACCAGGACCAGCTTGCCCACACTCATGCGCACTCCCTCGCGTCGCGACCGCTCGCCGTCCCATCTTTGCGCGCCGGGCCGCGGCGACCGCAGCGGGGCCGGTCGGGTCCACTGGATGGCTGGCACGACCGCGCGGCCGGCTCGGACCGAGCGGTCAGCTCCACTGGGTGGCGCCGTCCAGCTGGTACGACGTGCCACCGCCGCCGACCCGGCGCATCACCACGCCGACCGCGGTCCCGTCCAGGTCCCACGCGGCCGGCTCCCAGCCCTGCGCCTCCAGCGCCTCCACCGCCCAGAACAGCCGGGCGGCCACCATCCGGCTGCGGCTGGTCGGGTCGGTCATCTCGTGCGCGCTGTTCGTCACCACGAACACGTACCGGTGCGGGTAGTCGTCGAGCAGCCGCGGGTTCTGTTCCAGCGCCTCCACCGGTAACCAGCGTTCCTGGTGGACGGGGTTGGTCTGCGAGTACATGGGCACCTTCGCACGCTGCTGCCGGATCGGGACGGATCGCAGTATGTCGCATCCGGCCGACCGGCCGGGCCCCACGGCGATCTGGAAAGCTACCCGCAGGTACCCGAACTGGCGGACGGCATCGACGAGGAGCAATGTAGTGACCGGCGAAAACCCCCGCCGAACCGGCCGTCACCAACCGTCCGGCCTTACATCACGGCCAGTTTCCTGACACTATCCGGATTCGGACAACTGCCACCGAAGGACATCATGACCGACGCGAGCTCCGACTACGAGCAGCTGCTCGCGCTGCATCACGCCATGCAGCTGCGTCGGTCCCTGCGCGAGGAGGGGCGCCGCACCGCGCCGGTCACCGCCCGCCGGCCCACCGGGTACCCGGAGCGCGAGGGCGACCAGGCGCTGATGGTGGCGAGCCTGGAGACCATCGGTTCGTCCGCCGACGAGGTGGTCCGCTCGTTCTACGCGCAGCTGTTCCTCGGCCGGCCGTACCTGCGGGGGCTGTTCCCGGCCGGGCTGCGGGCCGACGGCGACCGGCTGTTCAACGCGCTGATCGGGCTGGCCGAGGCGCTGTCCGACCTGCCCCGGCTGGTCGAGTGGCTGGAGCAGCTCGGCCGTGACCACCGGAAGTACGGCATCCGCCCGGCGCACTACGACGCGGTCCGGCAGGCGCTGGTCGGCGCGCTGCGCGAGCACGCCGCGGCCGGCTGGCGGCCGGAGTACGAGCAGGCCTGGCTGCGGGCGTACGACTTCGCCGCGGCGGTGATGCAGTCCGCCGAGGCGGCGTCCACCGACCCGCCGTACTGGCAGGGCACGATCGTCGCGCACCACCGTCCGTACCTGGACATCGCGGTGATGAAGGTGCGCACCGACGTGGCCTACCGCTACCGCGCCGGGCAGTACACGACGATCGAGGTGCCGGCGGTGCCGCGAGCCTGGCGGCCGTACTCGATGGCCACCGCGCCCCGACCCGACGGCGTACTGGAGTTCCACGTCCGGGCGATCGACCTGGGCCAGGTGTCGACCGCGCTGGTGCACGACATGGGGGTCGGTTCGACGCTGCGGTTGGGCCCGCCGATGGGGTCGGCGGTGATCGAGACGACCGGCGAGCGGCCGCTGCTGGTGGTCGCCGGCGGGACCGGCCTCGCGCCGTGCCGGGCCATCGTCGAGCAGGTGCTGACCACCCAGCCCGGCCGGCCGGTCCGGCTGGTGTTCGGCGCCCGGCAGACCCAGGAGCTGTACAACCTGCCGATCCTGGCGCAGCTGGCCGAGCGGTACCCGGCGTTCACCCTGGTACCGGTGGCGACCGACGACCCGGACTTCCCGGGCCCGCGCGGTGCGCTGCCGGAGCTGGTCGCCTCGACCGGCCCGTGGCACCAGCACGAGGTCTACCTGTCCGGCCCGCCCGGCCTGGTGCACGCCCTCGACCGCGTCCTGTCCCGCCTGCAGGTCCCACCGGAACAGATCCACCACGACCCCGTGCCGGACTGACGAACCGGTCAGCCCCGCCGGGTGGGGTCGGCGAAGTGGGCGAAGGCGCGCAGGTTCGCGAGCGACTCGCCGCGCTTGACGCGCCACTCCCACTCGCGGCGGATGGCCGAGCCGAAGCCGATCTCCAGCATCTCGTCGAAGCTCTCGTCCGCGTAGGTCAGCACCGAGCCGAGCAGCCGGTCCAGCTCGTCGGCGGTGACCGCGGTCAGCGGTACCCGGCCCATCAGGTACACGTCGCCGACGGTGTCGATGGCGAACGACACGGCGTACATCCGGGCGTTGCGGCGCAGCAGGTACGCCCAGAGCTGCTCGCGGTTCTCGTCCGGTTGGCGCATCACAAACGCCTCGATGCGCAGCGTGTGCTGGCCGACGATCAGGTTGCAGGTGGTCTTCAGCTTGTGCGTGCCCGGCAGCGTCACCGCGTAGCTGGCCGCGCCGGTGGGTTCCCAGTCCAGCTCCGCCGCGGCCAGGCTCTGCTCGATCAGCTCGGTGATCTCGGCGTCCGTCATCCCGTCATCACAGCACGCCGCGGCGCCGGACCGGGCGCAGGCCCGGCGGTCAGGCGCAGGCGCGGGTGCGGCGGCGGTTCTCGCCGATCGCGTCGGTGTAGACGTCGAGCAGGCCGTCCGCGGTGCGGTCCCAGGAGAAGTGCGCGGCGTGCCCGACCCCGGCGACCGCGAGCGCGGCCCGCCGGGCCGGCGCACCGAGCAGGTCGCCCAGCACGGTCGCCCAGCGGCCCGGGTCGTGCCCGTCGACCAGCACGCCGGTCTCGCCGTGCCGGACCGCGGTGGTCAGGCCGCCGACCGCGGCCGCGACCACCGGGGTACCGCAGGCCTGCGCCTCCAGCGCGACCAGCCCGAACGTCTCGTTGTGGCTCGGCACGCAGACCAGGTCGGCGCACCGGTACAGCTCGGCGAGGCGGGGGCCGGGCTGCGCCGGCAGGAACCGGACCCGGTCGGTGACGCCCAGCTCGCCGGCCAGCCCGTGCAGGTAGTCGGGGCGGGCGGTGGCGTTGCCGCTGGCGCCGCCGGCCACCACGGCGACCACCGGCCGGCCGAGCGCGGCCTCCCGATCGCGCAGCCGGGCCAGCGCGCGCAGCAGCACGTCCGGCGCCTTCAGCGGCTGGATCCGGCCGACGAACAGCACGATCAGCGCGTCGGTGGGCAGGTCGTGCCGGCGGCGCAGGTCGGCGGTGGTGTCCGGGCCGGACGCGGCGAACCGGTCGCCGGGGGTGAAGCACTCCAGGTCGACGCCGGGCAGCACGACCGACACCCGGTCCGGCGCCGCGCCGTACCGCCGGATCAGGTCGTCGGCCTCGGCGGCGGTGTTGGCGACCATCCGGTCGGACTCGGCGACCACCTGGTCCTCGCCGATGATCCGGGTCGCCGGCTCGGCCTGGTCACCGACGGCGAGCTGCGCGTTCTTGACCCGGCCGAGGGTGTGCGCGGTGTGCACCAGCGGCACCCCCCAGCGGTCCGCGACCAGGTAGCCGGCCTGCCCGGACAGCCAGTAGTGCGAGTGCACCAGGTCGTACCAGCCGGCCGGGCGGGCGGCCTCGGCGCGCAGGATGCCGGCGGTGAACGCGCACAGCTGCGCCGGCAGGTCGGTCTTGGTGAGCCCCTCGTACGGCCCGGCCGGCACGTGCCGCACCCGCACCCCGTCGGTGAGCTGCGCGACCGGCGGCTCGCTGCTGGCGGTGGCCCGGGTGAAGATGTCGACCGCGACGCCCCGGGCGGCGAGCCGCTTCGCCGCCTGCACGATGTACACGTTCATGCCGCCGGAGTCGCCGGTACCCGGTTGGTGCAGCGGTGAGGTGTGCATGGACAGCAGCGCGACCCGGTGCGGGCGGTCCAGCTCCGCCCGGCCCGGCCCGGCGCACAGGTGCATGTTCGGGGTGCCGCGCGAGACCATCAGTCCTCCTTCGCTCCCCCGTACCCATCTTTGCCCGGTGATACGACAATCACCGAACTACCCGGCCCCGTCAGTGACGGATCTCGCATGGCAGGATCGGGATCATGGCTGACACGAACCGTCCGCTGGCCGTGGTGACCGGCGCGTCCAGCGGGATCGGCGCCGCGAGCGCCCGCCAGCTGGCGGCCGCCGGGTACCACGTGGTCGCGGCGGCGCGCCGGGCCGACCGGATCACCGCGCTGGCCGCCGAGCTCGACGGCACCGCCGTGACCTGCGACATCACCGACGCGACGCAGGTGGCGGCGCTCGCCGACACGGTGTCCGGGCTGCCCGGCGAGCTGCGGGTGCTGGTCAACAACGCCGGCGGGGCGTACGGGCTGGAGCCGGTCGAGTCCGCCGACCTGGCCGACTGGGACACCATGTGGCGGGTCAACGTCGTCGGCACCCAGCGGGTCACCGCCGCGCTGCTGCCGCAGCTGGTGGCCAGCCGGCGCGGCACCATCGTCATGATCACCTCCACCGCCGCGTACGGGGTGTACGAGGGCGGCGCCGGCTACACCGCGGCCAAGCACGCCGAGCAGGCGGTCGCCGAGACGCTGCGGCTGGAACTCGCCGGCCGACCGGTACGGGTGGTCGAGATCGCGCCGGGCATGGTCGCCACCGAGGAGTTCTCGCTGACCCGGTTCCACGGCGACGCCGACCGCGCCGCCAAGGTGTACGACGGGGTCGCCGAACCGCTCACCGCCGACGACGTCGCCGAGTGCGTGCGCTGGTCGGTCGAGCTGCCGCAGCACGTCAACATCGACCGCCTGGTGGTGCGCCCGCTCGCGCAGGCTGCCCAGCACAAGGTGATCAAGGGCAAGATCGGCTGATGACGCCCGGGTCGCGGACCGGTGGGTCGGGTACGGCCGAGCGCGCCAGCCCGGCCAAGCCCGTCACCCGGCGCCCGGCCGCGCGAGCCGACCCAGCGCCGGTCACGCGGTGCCCGGCCGCGCGAGCCGACCCGGCGCCCGTCACGCGGTGCCCGGCCGCGCGAACCGACCCGGCACCGGTCACGCGGTCGGCCGGGCGGGCCGACCCGGCGAAGCTGGTCGCCCGGTGCGCCGACGGTCCGCCAGGCGGCTGACGTGCCGGAGCGGCCGTACGGGTCGATCACCCGCGGCACCACCAACCCGAACCGGCTGCGCCGGGTCGACCGGTACCTCGCGCACCGGTACGGCCGGCTGCTGCGCGGCGCCGACGATCCGCTGGTGGTCGACCTCGGGTACGGCGCCTCGCCGGTCACCACGCTGGAACTCGCCGCCCGGCTGCGTACCGTGGCGCCGGCGGTGCGGGTGGTCGGGCTGGAGATCGACCCGGCCCGGGTGGCGGCGGCGGCACCGGCGGCCGACCCGCCGCGGGTCGAGTTCCGCCGCGGCGGGTTCGAGCTGGCCGGGCTGCGGCCGGTGCTGGTGCGCGCGTTGAACGTGCTCCGCCAGTACGCCGAGGGGGAGGTGCCGGCGGCCTGGGCGGCACTGCGGCGCGGGCTCGCGGCCGGCGGTGCCGCGATCGACGGTACCTGCGACGAGCTGGGCCGACTGGCCTGCTGGGTGACGCTGACCGGCGCCGGGCCCGCGAGCCTCACCCTGGCCACTCGACTGTCCACTCTGGACAGTCCGGCGTCGTTCGCGGAACGGCTGCCGAAGGCGCTGATCCACCGCAACGTACCGGGCGAGCCCGTGCACGCCTTCCTGTCCACACTGGACACCTGCTGGCGGGACGCGGCGCCGTACGCCGACTTCGGGGTACGGCAACGGTTCGCGGCGGCGGTGACCGCCACCCGGGCGGCCGGCTGGCCGATCGAGAAGGAACCCGACCGCTGGCGGCGCGGCGAACTCACCGTCGCGTGGCCCGCCGTCGCCCCTAGGCTGTGAGGGCGTGGCCGCCGCCCGGCCACGCGGACGAGTCCCGACGCAGCAGAGGAGTCGACCGTGCCGCTCGACCCGAACCCCAGCCACGACCGCAAGCCGCCGCTGGTGCTGCACATCGGCCGCGAGGAACTGACCATCCGGCAGCGGTACGAGGTGGTGAGCATCCTCAACGACATCCTGGTCGGCTGCTGGTTCCTCGTCGGCAGCGTGCTGTTCTTCTACCCGGCGCACGAGCGCCTGGCGATCTCGCTGTTCGTCGTCGGCAGCATCGAGATGCTGGTCCGGCCGCTGATCCGGCTGGCCCGCCGGCTGCACCTGCAGCGGCTGCATCCACGGCTGCCCACCGAAACCGCCCGCGACTTCTGACCCGCCACCCGGGGCTCGCTGCTCGGGGCTCGCTGCTCAGGGCGTTGCCGCTCGGGGCAGTGCTGCTCGTGACCCTGCCACTCGGGACCCTGTCGCTCGCGCCCCTGCCGCTCGGGGCAGTGCTGCTCGGGATACTGCCGCTCGGGCCCCTGCCGCTCAGGGCAGTGCTGCTCGGGGCAGTGCCGCTCGTCGGTTGGTCGAGGCGAGCGCGGCGGCTCGGTGGTCGTACGACCACTGCCGAGTGTGGCAACCGTTCAGCCGGCCGAGGCGAGGGCGGCGGCGACGTGCCGGGCACAGGCGGCCGGGTCGGTGGCGGTCGTGTCGACGACCAGGTCGTACGACATTCCGGCATGTACCCGGAGCGCCTGGTCGGCGGCCATCCCGGCGATCCGGTCGGCGCGGGCCGCCTCCCGGGTCGCCGCGACCACCGGATCGCACCGCACGCCCACCCACAGCACGTCGAGCCCGGCCAGCGCGGCGAGCCACCGCTGCTGTCCGGCGCCGCCGGACAGCAGCACCTCGTCGACGATCAGGTGCGCGCCGGCCGCTGCCATCGCGGCCAGGCCGGCCATCCAGGTCTCCTCCAACCGGCGGAACTCCGGGCCGACGACGATCCCGCCGTCCGGACCGAACTCGATGCCGCCGCCGGCCGCCGGCAGTGCTGCCACGAAGGTGTCCACGCCGAAGGTCAGCCACGGCTCGGGCAACGCCGCCTGCAGCGCCCGGGCGATGCTCGACTTCCCCGAGCTGGAGCCACCGTTCAGGAAGATCACGTCCACGACCGGTCACCGTAGCCGCGCCGGCCCGGCGGCACGACCGATATCCGGTGGGCGGTTGCGCGCGCGTGTTCCACGGAGCTTCGCCGCGCCGTCATCCGCGGTACACCGGTGCCGGCACACGATGTCCCTCGGTTGCCGGCGGAGGATCCTGCGCCGGCTCGTGACCAAGGAGGACACGTGCGGAAGACGATGGCCGGTCTCGCCGCGGCGGTGGCCGTGCTCGGCGTCGGTACCAGCGCCTGGGCCGGCCCCGCCACCGGCCGGAGCTACCAGGTACGGGCCGGGCACACGGTGCGGGTGGCGGCGCAGGGCCAGCCCGTCCGGTACACCCAGCCGGCGCACGGCACCGTGCGCGTCGGCGCCGACGGCGAGCTGCGCTACCACGCCGACGCCGGGTTCACCGGGACGGACAGCTTCACGTACACCGCGAGCGACGCCGTCTCGCTCTACCGGCAGCAGGTGCCGGCGCTCGCCACCATCGGCGGCGTGCCGATCAGCGGCGAGTCGTACGGGTCGTCGCTGGCACCGGTGCCCGGGCACCGCGACGAGTACTACGGGCTGACCGACCGCGGGCCGAACGTGGACGGGCCGGACGGCAGCAAGGTCGAGCCGCTGCCCGACTTCGCGCCGAGCATCGGGAAGTTCAAGCTGCGCAACGGAAAGGCGGTCCGGCTGCGCACGATCACGCTGCGCGCCGCGGACGGTACCCCCGACAACGGCCGGGTGAACACGGTCGCCGACACCGGCGAGACCATCACCGACCTCGACGGCGACACCCTCGCCCCCTCGCCGTACGGGTACGACCCGGAAGGGCTGGTCGCCGCGGCCGACGGCACGTTCTGGATCTCCGACGAGTACGGGCCGTTCGTCACCCACTTCGACGCCACCGGGCGGCAGCTCGGCCGGCTTTCCCCGTACGACGGGAGCCTGCCGGCGGAACTGAAGCACCGGGAGCCGAACAAGGGCATGGAGGGGCTGACCATCACCCCGGACGGGCGCACGCTGGTCGGCATCATGCAGTCCGCGCTGCACCAGCCGGACCTCACCGAGAAGGTGAAGAACGTCGCGCTGGACCGCATCGTCACCTACGACCTGCGCACCGGCGTCAGCCACGAGTACCCGTACCTGCTGCACGATCCGGACGACACCGGCACCGCGGTCAGCGAGATCACCGCACTGTCGGCGACGAGGTTCCTGGTCGACGAGCGGGACGGTGACGTCGAGCCCGGCGCGAACAAGAAGCTCTACCAGATCGACCTGACCGGCGCGAACGACATCGGTCCACATGCGACAGTCCCGGCTGCCCGCTACGACACCGATCTCGGCCTCACCGTCGACGGGAAGTCGCTGGAACAGCTGGCCGGCCGGCACGACACCGCCGACACCGCCGCGATCCTCGCCACCGCCGGCATCACCCCGGTGCGCAGCACGCTGCGGCTCGACCTCGGCGCGCTGACCACCTCACTCGGCGCTGACGGTCAGTTCTTCGGCCACGACAAGGTCGAGGGCGTCGCCACCACCGACCACGGTCGCACCCTGGTCATCAGCAACGACAACGACTTCGGCATCGACGGCCTGACCACCGACACCCCGCCGTACGGGCTGCACGTCAAGTCGCTGCCCACCGGCGCCCAGGACACCGGCGAGTACCTCGCCATCGACATGTCCACAGTAGACACCGCAACCTGGACGGTCCCCACCCGTACCGTCACCGTCCGGCTCCACGTCCACCACTGACCACCCGCATCACTCCCGGCGCCCCGGCCAGCCAGGCCGGGGCGCCGTTCCGGCTCACCCGCCCCACCAACGATCAGCCAGGCCGGATCACGGTTGGCTGCGGACAGTGATCGAGCCCATACGACAAACCCTGACAGGCAGCACGTTCGGTGGCCATGTTTGTCATGTCTCGTCGTTAACGTCACGTTCATGCCCTCCGTCAAGCACGAAGCGTTGATCGAGATGTTTCACCACACCCCGTCGCTCGCCGCCGCACTGCTCGGCGACGTTCTCGGCACCAAGTTGCCCGAGTGGCACCACGCCCGACTCGACGCAGCGGAGGCCAACGAGCTCCCGCACACCGAATATCGTGCCGACGCCGTCGTGACACTCTGCGAGACCGACCAGCCCGTCCTGGCGGTCGTCGTCGAGATCCAGTTGCGGCAGGACCCGGCCAAACGGTGGAGCTGGCCGGTCTACCTGGCGACGCTCAGGGCAAGACTCAAGTGTCCTGTCGTACTGCTCGTGGTCTGCCCCGACGTCCGCGCCGCCGCCTGGTGCGGCGAGCCCATCGAGCTGGGGCACCCCGGCTGGATGCTGCAGCCTCTGGTGGCCGGTCCCCACCAGATCCCTGTCTCACCCGATTCCGCCGATCTGGCCGTGCTGTCCAGCATCGCCCACGCCGCCGGGCCGGCCCAGCGACGAGCCCTCGATGCTGCGACCGTCGCGCTCGACACGATCGATCCCGACCTGGCAAGGCGCTACATTGACATTCTGTTCGCGGCGTTGTCCGAGACAGGCCGCCGCTACCTGGAGGAACTGATGTCCACACACACCTTCGAGTACCAGAGCGAGTACGCCCGCCGCCTCCTCGCCGAAGGCGAGGCCAGGGGCGAGGCCAAGGGCGAGGCCAAGGGCAAGGCCAGGGGCGAAGCCACCCTGCTCATCGAGGTGCTCGACGCACGGGGCTGGCACGTTCCAGACGACATCCGGGCCCGCATCGTCGAGTGCACGGACTCAACCCAGCTCAAGCGGTGGGCGCGCAGCGCCGTCACCGCCACGTCCTTGGACGAGGTCTTCGACTGAGAACGACGGAGCATCGAGCGGCCCCGGTCATCGAGCGGCCCCGGTCATCAAGCGGCCCCGGTCATCAAGCGGCCCCGGTCATCAAGCGGCCCCGGTCATCGAGCGGCCCCGGTCATCGACCGGGGCCGCCCTTCGTCATTGGGCCGCGGTGAGGGTGCTGGTGACGGCGGACCAGGCTGCCGGAGGCATCAAGCAGGGCGGGCCCGTGCTGTCGCGTACCGCCCCCACGCCGGGCAGGTTCCCGGCCACCTCAACACCGGATGAAGGAACCGGGGCGCGCCAGTTCCCACCGGTGTGCCGCTGAACGGCGAAGGCCCGGCGCTTCCACGAGCGCCGGGCCTTCGAAGCGGTACCGGGGTCAGCCGACGCCGGCGTAGGAGTGCAGGCCGGTGACGACGAAGTTGACGCCGAACAGGTTGACCATCATGACCGCCCAGCCGACGATCGCGATCCAGCCGGACCAGCGGCCCCGCAGGCTCGGGGTGGCGCGGGCGTGCAGGAACGCCGCGTAGACCACCCAGGCGATGAACGACCAGGTCTCCTTGGGGTCCCAGTTCCAGTAGGTGCCCCAGGCGTGCTCGGCCCAGATCGCGCCGCACATGATGGCGAACGTCCAGATCGGGAACGCGAGCGCGTGCAGCCGGAAGCCGAGCCGTTCGATGCTCTCCGCCGCCGGCAACCGCTCGCCGAGCGTCAACGGGAACCGCAGCGGCCGCTCCACGTAGTCGTCGCCCTCGATCCGCTGCGCCCTGGCCTCCACCGCGAGGGCGTGCTCCCGGCGCTCCTGGATCAGGTACAGCGACATGGTCACGAAGCCGACCATGAACAGCCCGGACGCCACCGTCATCGCGCTGACGTGAATGATCAGCCAGTACGAGTTGAGCGCCGGCACCAGCGGCCCCGCCGTGGCGTACAGCTTCGCGGCGTCCAGGCAGAG
This sequence comes from Actinocatenispora comari, assembly GCF_017312725.1. Classification (GTDB taxonomy): domain Bacteria; phylum Actinomycetota; class Actinomycetes; order Mycobacteriales; family Micromonosporaceae; genus Actinocatenispora; species Actinocatenispora comari. Next base: position 90,196 of record NZ_BOPO01000116.1, read on the forward strand.
CAGGATCGCCACCACCAGCGACACGAACAGCCCCAGGTGCCGCACCGACGACCGCTTGTACGCGACGACCAGCCAGGCCACCGTGGCGATGAAGCACGCAGTGAGCACGTACTCGTACATGTTGCCCCACGGCACCCGGTGCGCCGCGAGCGAACGGAACACCAGGCAGGCGGCGTGCGCGACGGCCGCGACCGTCTGCACGGCCAGGGCGATCCGGCCGATCATCGCGGCCCGGCCGGCGTCCACCGGTGGGCGGTGGCCCACCTCGTCGTCCTCGCCGTCGGCGACCACCGGGATCTCGGTGCCGTCCGTGGCGACCAGTACCTTCGCCGCCTGCCGCGGTTTGCGCGCGGCGATGCGGGCGACCACGCCCTGCCGACCGAAGGCGTACTCGATGGCGTAGCCGACCATGGCCACGATGTAGCCGAGGACCGCCGCCACCATCAGGCCGTCGGAGATCGAGGAGTACACGACCGTCAGTCCTTTCCTCGTGCCTGCGCGCCTTCGGCGCTCGTCTCTGCCTGCGCTGTGCCGTCGGTGCCGGGGTGTCCCTGCGCCGCGCCGTCGGCGCCGGTCCGGGTCTGCGCGGCGCCGTCGGCGGCGGTCGTCCGTGCCGCACCGTCGGCGCCGCCCGGCGGGTCCACCGCGTCGTCGGCGGCGCCTCGGGTTCGGGAGGGACCGCCGGCGGCGGCCACCAACCGGTCGAACTCGTCGGCGAAGCCCGAGTACTCGTTGCGGGCCAGGCCGCCGGCGCTCACCGCGCTGCCCGCACCGTCCGGGGTGAACCGGAACCAGACCCGGCGGCGCCGGATGCTCAGCGACCCGAGCAGCCCGGCGAGCATCGCGATGCCGGCGATCAGCATGATCCGGGACGCCGGATCGCGCCGGATCTGCAGCGTCGCCCACCGCTTCACCCCGACGAACTCGACCTTCGTACCGTCGTCCAGTGTCCAGCTCTGGCCGGGCCGCAGCAGCCGCGGCTTGCCGACCTCCTTCAGCTGGCCGTTGTCGATCTGGCTCTGGTCCAGCGTGTACACCGAGTGCGGGATGCCGGCGTCGGTACCGGTGTTGCCGCGGTACGCGAACAGCATCAGGCCCGGGTCACGCAACCCCGGGTACGTCGACGCCTGGCCGCCCTGCTTGGCCGTGGTCGGGAAGAACACGCCCTGGAAGGCCATCTGCAGGTCGACGTTGCGCTTGCCGGTCTTCGGATCGACGTTGGCGTCCGGGAACAGCGCCACCCCGTTGCTGGTGAAGTTGCCGTCCTGCGGGATGAACGGCGAGGTCGTCGTCTGCGTCCGACCGTACCGGTCGGTGTACCGGATGACCGGCGAATAGCCGTTGCCGACCAGGTAGACCGAGGCGCCGTTGATCCGCAGCGGATGGTTCACCGACAGGTTGTACTTGTGCGAGCCGCCCTGCCCCGGCACCTCGTAGGTCATGTCCGCGGAGTAGTGCAGCGGCTGGCCGTTGGCCTGGAAGCTGGCGTGGAAGCCGGTCATGGTCAGGCAGAACGGCGGCAGGTCGCTGCCCTTGATCCGCGACCCGAGGCTGTACTCGTCGTACTGCTGCAGCGTGTTGCAGAAGCCGTTGTCCGCGCCCTGCATGATCAGCCGACCGCCGTGCCAGCCGTAGCCGGCGCCGTACGCGACGCCGACCAGCACCGCGACCAGCGAGAAGTGGAACAGCAGGTTGCCGGTCTCGCGCAGGAACCCCTTCTCCGCGCTGACCGTCACGCTGCCGTCGTCGTGCCGGCGCAGCGCGGACCGGAACCGCGCGCCGCGCAGCTTCTTCTGCGCCAGCTTCGCCGCCTGCTCCGGCTCCGACTCGACCCCGAACTCCCGGTGCACGCGCAGCCGGGACAGCTGCCGCGGCGCGTCCGGCGGGGTACGCCGCAGCGCGCGGACGTGCACCCGGATCCGCGGCGTGAGGCAGCCGACCAGCGACACGAACAGCAGCAGGTAGATCGCGGCGAACCAGGGCGACGAGAACACGTCGAACATCCCGGCCTTGTCCAGGATCGGCGCCAGCGTCGGATGCTGCTGGTAGTACGTGTCGACCTTGTCGGAGTTCAGGTTGTACTGCGGGAGCAGCGAGCCGGGCGCCGCCGCCACCGCGAGCAGGAACAACAGCAGCAGCGCGGTACGCATGCTGGTCAGCTGGCGCCACCAGCGCCGCGCGGTGGCGAGCACGCCGTGCCCGGCCACCCGCCGCGCCGAGTCGGCCGCCGGCCGGCTGGACAGCGCGTTCTCGTCCTCGCGGCCGGCCTCCGCCAGCTGCTCCGGCGCGCGGTTCTTCTCCTCGACCCGCGTCTCGGTCTCCTCGGTCGTGGCCATCTACACGCTCACCCTTCCGGCGCCGACCTCAACCTGCAGCCAGATCGTGAAGGCGTCCCAGGCGCCGGTCGCGAGCGCCACGCCGACCAGGATCAGCAGTACGCCACCGATCCGGGTCACCCAGACGCTGTGCCGCCGGATCACCCCGAACACCTGCAACAGCCGACGGAACCCGAGCCCGAACACCAGGAACGGGATGCCCAACCCCAGGCAGTACGCGACCGCGAGCAGCACGCCGCGGCCCACCGAGCCCTGCACCGCGGCCAGGCTGAGCACCGCGCCGAGGGTCGGGCCGACGCACGGGGTCCAGCCGAGCGCGAACACCGCGCCCAGCACCGGCGCACCGACCAGCCCGGCCGCCGGTACCCGGTGCATCCGGGCCTCCCGCTGCATGCCCGGGATCACCCCGAGGAACGCCAGCCCGAGCACGATCACCAGCGCACCGATCACCCGTTCCACCGCGACCCGGTGTTCCAGCAGCGCGCTGCCCAGGCTCGCCACCACCACGCCGGACAGCACGAACACCACGGTGAAGCCGGCGACGAACAGCAGCCCGCCGGCGAGGATCCGGCCGCGCACCCGGGCCCGGCTGCGCGCCGCGGCAGGCGCCGCCACCGCCACGCCCCCCGTCGCGGCGGCCGCCCCTTCGGCCGGGGCAGCCTCGCCGCCGGACGGGGGCACCGCTCGGCCGCGCGGGTCGGTACCGAGCGCCGCGTCCAGGTCGGCGCCGGCCAGACCGGTCACGTACGAGACGTAGCCGGGGACCAGCGGCAGCACACACGGCGACAGGAAGCTGACCAGGCCGGCGACCAGGCTGACCGCCAGGGCCAGCAGCAGCGGTCCGGACGCGGCGACGTGCGCGAAGCTGGCACCCATTAGTGTCCTGCGCCGGAAGTTGGTTGCTTTATGGCGAGCCTCAGGGGTTCGCTGCCAAGGCGGAGGTGCGCCCGCATACCGGTGTTGTATGCGGGCGTGCCGACAACGCCGGCAGCGGGCGGCTGAGGCCGGCAGAAAGTGAGCGAACTTTCGGCGTAGGACACTAGTCGCCCCGTGCGACCTTCTCGACCATCGGCCGAAGCTTGTCGGCGAGGATCGCGCCCCGCTGTACGGCGGCGATCCGGCCCTTGGCGTCCACGATGATGGTGGCCGGGATCGTGTTCGGCGGGACCACCCGGAACGCCAGCGCGACCTTGCCCGCCGGGTCGAACCAGGTCGGGTAGGTCATCCCGCGGCCCTGGACGAACGCCTTCGCGGCGTCCCGCTGGTCCCGGATGTTCACCCCGACGAACGTGACGCCCTGGCCCTTCGTCGCCTGGTACACCTGCTCCAGGTCGGGCGCCTCGGCCGCGCACGGGTTGCACCAGGACGCCCAGTAGTTGATCACCACGACGTGCCCGCGCAGCGAGGCCAGCGACAGCGTCCTGCCGCTGCCCAGCAGGGTGCCCGACACGCTCGGCGCCTTGTCCCGGTCGCCCGGGTCGAACTGCTGCGACTTGCCGTCACCCGCGACGTACCGGTTCTGGCCGCCGTTCTGCTGGTTCACCGCGCCGCTGCCGGTCGAGCAGCCGGCGGCGAGCAGCGCGCAGGCCGCCAGTACGGCGGTGGCGATGCCCAGCCGCCCGGCGAGTCGACGCAGTGACCGCATGGTCTCAGGCTCCGTGCTCGGCGGCGACCGGCGAGGACGCCACCAGATCGGCCGCGGGCTCGGAATAGGAGATGCCGGTCAGCCGGTCGCCCTCGAAGTGGAACGAGGTGAGGCTGGCCAGACCGCACTGCCGCTTGCGCGGGTCGTGCCACAGCCTGCGACCCTCCGCGTACCGCCGGAGCAGCCAGATCGGCGACTGGTGCGAGACGCACACCGCCTCGTGCCCGGCCGCGGCGTCGCGCGCGTCGTGCAGCGCGGCGGTCATCCGGCGGGCGATCTCCAGGTACGGCTCGCCCCAGGACGGGCGGAACGGGTTGCGCAGCTTCGGCCACACCGACGGGTTCTTCAGCGCGCCGTCGCCGACCCCGAACCGCTTGCCCTCGAACCAGTTGCCCGACTCGATCAGCCGCGCATCGGTGTCGATCGACAGGTGCAGCGTCTCGGCGATCGGCGCCGCGGTCTGCTGCGCCCGCTCCAGCGGGCTCGCCACCAGGTACGTCACGTCCCGGCCGGCGAGCGCCGCGGCGGCGGCGTCGGCCATTCGCTCGCCGCGCTCGGACAGCCGGTAGCCGGGCAGCCGCCCGTACAGGATCTTCTCCGGGTTGTGCACCTCGCCGTGCCGTAGCAGGTGCACGGTGGTGGTCAGCGGCATCGTCGGCTCCGGCTCGGTGGGCACATCGGGGGTCACGGAGTGTCCAGGTCCGCTGCTGCGGCGGCGGCGCGGGCCGCGTCCGGCAGGGCGGCGGCGATCTGCTCCACCGCGGCGGCGTCGTGCGCACCCGAGACGAACCACACCTCGAACGCGCTCGGCGGCAGGTAGACGCCGCGGTTCAGCATCGCGTGGAAGAACGCCGCGTAGGCGGCGGTGTGCTGGCGCTTCGCGCCGGCGAAGTCGCGCACCTCGGCGTCGGTGAAGAACACCGAGAACATGGTGCCGGCGAACGACACCCGGTGCGGCACGCCCGCCCCGGTCAGCGCCTTGTCGGCCAGCTCGGCGATGGTGTGCGCGGTGGCGTCGAGCTGCTGGTACAGCTCGGGGGTGCAGCCGCGCAGGGTGGCCAGGCCGGCGGCGCAGGCCAGCGGGTTACCGGACAGGGTGCCGGCCTGGTAGACCGGGCCGTTCGGGGCGAGCTGCGCCATGATCTCGCGCCGGCCGCCGAACGCCGCCGCCGGCAGCCCGCCGCCCATCACCTTGCCGAACGTGTACAGGTCGGCGTCGGCCGGGTCCAGTTCGCTCCAGCCGCCGCGGGCGGCCCGGAACCCGGTCATCACCTCGTCCACGATCAGCAGCGCGCCGTACCGGTGGGCCAGCTCGGCGAGCTTGGCGTTGAACCCGTCGCGCGGCGCGACCACGCCCATGTTGCCGGCCGCCGCCTCGGTGATCACCGCCGCGACCGTGTCCGGGTTCGCCGCGAAGGCGGCCTCGACCGCCGGGAGGTCGTTGTACGGCAGCACGATCGTGTCGGCCGTCTCGGCCCCGGTCACCCCGGGCGAGTCGGGCACGGCGGCCCCGGCGCGCTCGGCCGCCTCGGCCAGCGTGGCGACGCCGGAACCGGCCGCGGCGAGCAGCGCGTCCACGTGCCCGTGGTAGCAGCCGGCGAACTTGATCACCTTGGTCCGGCCGGTCGCGCCCCGGGCCAGCCGGATCGCGCTCATCGTCGCCTCGGTACCGGAGTTGACCAGCCGCACCTGCTCGACCGGGGTACGGGCGACGATCTCCTCGGCGAGCGTCACCTCACCGGGCGTCGGGGTACCGAAGCTGGTACCGGCGGCGGCCGCGGTGGTCACCGCCTCGATCACGCTCGGGTGCGCGTGCCCGAGGATCAGCGGCCCCCACGAGCAGACCAGGTCGACGTAGCGCCGGCCGTCCGCGTCGAACAGGTACGGCCCGGAGCCGCGCACCACGAACCGGGGCGTGCCGCCGACCGCCTGGAACGCGCGGACGGGTGAGTTGACCCCGCCCGGCACCACGGCGCGGGCACGATCGAACAGGTCCTGGGAAACGGGGGCGTCGCTCGGGTAGCCGGCGCCGGCCGTCGAGTCAGCTGAGGTCACAACTCCGCCATTGTGGCAGGTCCTTCTACGCGCTGTCGGAGACCCCCGGAACCGGGTCGCTACCTCACATCGGGCGGGGCCGCAAGCCGCCCCGCCGTACCTGTGGACAACGGGGCCGCGACCTGTGGACAACTCGGTCGTCGTCGGGTCAAGCGACCATCATTGCCGCATGACCGCTGCCCACCGACACGAACAGGAGCATCATGATGGCCATGCCGGCGATGCGCGATGAAGGCGACCTCAAGGCCGCGGGCCTGGTGCTGCCGCCGACCGGTCCCTGGACCGTCGACGACCTCGCCAAACTCCCCGACGACGGCCTGCAGTACGAGCTGTTCGACGGGATGCTCGTCGTGAGCCCGGCCCCGGTGCCGGCCCACCAGAGTGCCGTCGTCGAGCTGCTGGCGCTGCTGCACGCCGCCTGCCCGCGCGACCTGAAGGTCCTCGTGGCGCCGCTGGACTACCAGCCCGACCGGTTCAACTCGGCGCAGCCCGACCTGCTCGTGGTGCACCGGGAGGACGTCGGGGAGACGAACATCCAGCGACCGCTGCGGCTCGCGGTCGAGGTGCTGTCGCCGTCGACGAAACGCAAGGACCTGACCGTCAAGCTGGAGACGTACGCCCGCACCGGCGTCGCCGCCTACTGGATCGTCGACCCGGAGAGGGAGACGATCCGGGTCCTCGAGCTGGTCGACGGGCGGTACGAGCAGGTCGGCGAGGTCACCGGCGACGAGCAGCTCACCGTCGAACACCCGTTCCCGGTGACACTGCATCCGGCGACCCTGCTCGACACCTGACCTCGCCGGCCCGACTCGACGGTCACCCGGCGCCCCTGGCAGTCAGCCGGCGACCGGCTCGCCGAGCGGCTGCAGCGTCGGTACCCAGGCGATCTGCCGCTGCCAGAGCTGGTGGCGTGCCCTGACCCGGCCGGCCTCACCGTGCGCCACCGCCAACCGGCGCGCCGGCCACCGCACCGGGTCGAGCAGCCGGTAGGTCGCGCTGGTCGCGGTCAGGTCCACCTCGACCAGCGCCGCGTCCACCAGATCGGCGATCGCGACGCAGGCCGTACCGCGATCCAGCCAGTCGGCGGTCAACCACTCCACCGCGGCCAGGTCCAGCGCCCCCGGCCAGGCCGCCAGCCAGCGCAGCAGCCGCGCCGCCGGCGGCGACAGCAACCGGTACGACCAGGCGAGGTTCGCGTTCAGGCTGACCTGCCGGTCCGGCACCCCGACGCCGTCCCCGGCCAGCTGCCGGCTCACCGGCCGATCCGGGTCCGTCGACCCGTCCAGGTCCGCCGACCCCTCCCGGTCCAGCGACCCGTCCAGGTCCGCCGACCCGTCCCGGCCCAGCGACCCGTCCAGGTCCGCCGACCCGTCCCGGCCCGGCGACCCGTCCGGGGCCGCTGGCCCGTCCGGGTCCAGCGGCCAGCCCAGGCTCGGAGGCTGGTCCCGGTCTGCGGACCAGTCCAGGTTCGCCGGCTGGCGCGGGTCCATCCGCCCGTCCGGGCCCGTGGGCCGGTCCAGGTTCGCCGGCTGGCGCGGGTCCATCGGCCAGTCGAGGTCCGCCGGCGGGGCTCCCGCCCCCAGCACAGCGTCCGGGTCGGCGTCCGGGCCGCCCAGCAGGTCGGCGACCACCGCGGCCGGTAGCGCCCGCAACCGCGGGACGGCGAGTTCCAGCGCCGCGGGCAGCCCGGCGAGCTGCCCGGCCAGCCGGGCGAGACCACCGGCCCGACCGTCACCGGACATACCGACCATTCCGGCCCGACCGTCGCTGGACATGCCGGCCCGGCCGTCCCCGGACCGGCCGTCACCGGGGGCGCCAAGCCGGTCGGCCAGCAGTTCGGTCGACTCCACCCGGCCGAGCGGGTCGAGGTGCCAGAGCATCTCGCCGGGTACGCCGAGCGGGGTGCGGCTGGTCGCGAGCACCCGCACCAGCGGGCAGCTGGCGAGCAGCCGGGCCAGCAGCGCGCGGACCGCGCCGCGCGCCACCTCGCAGGTATCCACCAGCAGCAGGCACCGGCGCGGCTGGAGATGCTCGATCAGCACGTCGATGGCGCGCTGACCGGGCCCGGGCCGTAGCCCCAGCTCCGCTGCCAGCAGGCCGGCCACCGACCGGTCGCGGGCGTGCCTCGACCCGAGTTCGGCCAGGTCGATCAGCCAGGCGCCGTCGGCGAGCCGGTCCGTGGCCGGATCGGTCGCGCCGTGCGGCGGCACCGGCTGTACCGGCCGGAGCAGGTCGCGGGCCACCTCGACGGCCAGCCGGGTCTTGCCGACGCCGCCGGTACCCCAGACGGTGACGAGCCGGTGCCGGCGGACCAGCGCGGCCAGTTCGGCCCGGTCCCGGGCCCGCCCGACGAACCTGGTCAGCGGCTCCGGCAGGTTGTGGCACCGGTCGTCCACGGTCTTGGGCCGGGGGAAGTCCTGCGGCAGGCCGGGCGCGACGATCTGGTACAGCCGGGTCCGGTCGTCGAAGCCGCGCAGCCGGTGCAGCCCGAGATCGGTGAGCCCGACGCCGTCGAGCCGCGGCGGCGTCGTGGCCTCGTCGCGCCCGGCCGCGGTGGCGGTGCCGAGCCCGGCCGCGGTGGCGGCGCCGAGCCCGGCCGCGGTGGCGGCGCCGAGTCGGGCCGCGG